>NZ_LBGU01000032.1:0-139342 GCF_000988325.1 Sphingobacterium sp. Ag1
GGTATTCGTGAGTTGGGAATTGTGGTTATAGAAAAACAGGAGCTATCCCATTTTTTTCCAGAGATGCGCGCGTTGATGAATCAATGTCGATTTCATAATTGCAGGCATATCAATGAACCCGGTTGTGTCATTATGGAGGCTGTGGAAGAAGGCGATATTGAGAGTTCCCGCTATGATAGCTACCTCAGTATATATCATAACGAAGATAGTAGAGCTTAATCTTTATAAAAATATAGCGCCTTCTTACATCAGGAAGGGGCTATATTTTTATAAAGCAAGTTAGGCGGCAGCCCTTATTGTATCGCTTGTGTCAAGTTTAAAAAGTCGCGAAGATAGGTACACTCTTTTGACGCGATGGTAAAGAATGGTGTATCTTTATATTGTGTGCTCAATTCTTTGAAGTACCTATTTTGCATTGAAAAGCGGTAAAAAGGATTTTTCAAGGGTGAATCATAATACTGCCAACGTGATTCATTGGTATAAACAAAATCTTTTTGTTCGCATTTGGCCAGCATAAAAGTGCATTTAGCCTTGAATTCTTTATTGGAACTGAGCGCGCGCGCTTTGCTATACCATTCCTTAGCCGATTTAGTCTGTAGGTAGTTTCGTTGCCAATGGAGTGTCGAGGGAGCGTGGTTATCTGTCGATGACCAATCGTAGGATACGATCGACCATGCATTGCCGTAGGTACTTGTCTGATAGATACCTGTAGCCATTTGAAAGTAATACTCCGCTTTTTTCTGATTATCTTTTTCCGTTTTTATCGCATTTTCCAACCGCGCCATCCGTTCAGCATATTTTAGTTTGGTTGTATTTTCCTTTCCGTATTTTTTGGGATAGTCATTTATCGTCACAACAAAGGGGTTGGGTTTGATATCATCTTCATCCGCGCTGTACCAGTTTTTAATTTCCTTTATTTTATGGTCTTTAGGAAGTGCTGCTAAAGTTTTTGCTGCTTTTTGAAAATCCAGTTCGCGCAAATAAGTTGTACCCAGTAATTCGGTGAGATAATCTTTATTGAAATGTTTAATATCCTTCAATAAGAATTTAGATAGGGTGTTCTGTTGGGAATTGTCCGACAATAAATTCCTTATTTTTAACAGGGTTTTAGGTGTAAGGCTATTTTCCCAAAAGTGCATTGTTGTCCACTGCATATTATCTTCCAATGAGTCTTTCACAAAGCCATAGTTGTAAAAAGCATCGGCCTTTACAGCAGCTAAACTAGCCATAGCGGTGTCTTGTGTGTTCAAATAGTGTTTTACAACAAGATTTTGTAGAACGTTCCGGCAGATTAAACTATAGTTGCTGTATTCAAAAGCACTATAACCCCAGTTTTGCTTGCGGATATCTTCTTTACCATCTAGTTTTGCTTTTTCTTCTAACCACGATAAGGTTTTGGTCAATTGAACTTCATCCAGCTGCTTACTGCTTTGCCAGTCCGTTAATTGCGTGAGCAATCGGGTAATTTGCAGCTGATCAATCAATTTTGGACTGAGGTCAGTCTCTTTTATTCCAGCAAGGTATTCTTTTGCTAAAGTATTTTCCTTATTCATCCAACTTAGGTAGGCAGCAGTAATAAGGCCCAATTGGGGTTGAACATATTTTTTGTCGCGATAAAGTTTTAGCGCAAAATTGCGGAGCGAATCCAGATGTAGCTTAACCTTTCCTTTATCGTCATTTTTACTGTAGTAATTATAATTATCGCTACTGAGGTAAAAAGACTCGTTCATTTCTGTTTCTATCTTATTGACTTCGCGTCCTAATAGTACCGCATTTACGGTATTGGCAGGATCGAGCTGATAGCAGTCGCTCAGATATTTCAGGGCATAGTCACTTGTCCCGAAGCCAATGATAGCATTGATGTTGAATCTATCGGCATCATTTTTTGCATATTGAAATATCTCGGCATCGCTGGCTGTAATATAATGGAAATTAGCATACGCGAGGATGCGCCTTTCCGGACTGGCGGTGAATAATTTGGAAAAGAGATAAGCTGCCCTTGCAGGATCACCATTTTTGCGGACAGCCCCCGCATAGTTGGATAGTGCCCAATTGAGGATAGCTTCGTCTCCCTTAGCAGATTGCAGGTACTTTTCATAAATCGTCATGCTCTTGGCGTATTCCTGCCCAAATAGATATAAACGGGCGGCTTGATATGCATAACGGATATAGAGAAAGCTATTTTTGGGGTACTTGGAGATCTGCTGTTCGGCGAGTTCAGCTAATTGTGTGATTTCTTTGAAATTTCGGGTATCCGGATCCCAATAGTTATGTTGAATATTCGTAATGGGTTCCTGCTTTTTGGTGAACATAAAATAAGCACGTTCAGCTTCATGTTTTCCGTCAATCAATGTGCTTAAGAACGTATTTCCTTTAATGGAATCTGGCAGGCTGGTCCAAGCCGATTTTTGTTGATTGCTGGCTAAATTAGCGGTTGCAGCGTTGCTGTTGTACATCAATTGCTCGACATCCTTAACCTTGACCTGTGAACCGAGGTGCTTCACCCAAGTTTCGGCATTAATTAAACTTTCTTTGACTGGTGCTTCCTCCGTATAAAGAAATTGGTAGGGGATGAATTGAAAGGCAGAAAATCCATTGTCCTCCAGATTGGGGAGATAATATGTCGTTTGATTGTCGTAAGGATCCACTTCAGGACCACAGGCGATATTGGTTGCAATCTCTCCAAAGAAGAAAGCTAATGTAGTGCTAGAAAGCAGCAATAATTTTTTGTAATTCGGCATTGCCATGGTTTGCTAGTGTAGCTTGATCTAAATGATAAAAAATAATCCGGTGTTCTTTTCCTTTCAGCTCTCCCTTCAAAAATTTTGCCGTTTGTAGGAGCTCACCCTGATTGATGGATTCAAAACGTATAACATCTCCCTTTTTAAGGTTTGCTTTTGGGAGATCCTTTGTTAAAATATAGAGGTTCGTATTGGGGTTATGGGTAAATAAGGCCGAGTCTTTGATATCCTCTTCGTTGATATGCTTTGAAATACCGATGTAATTATTATTTCTGAAAACGACAAACCACTGAAATAGCGGTAATGCAATATCCATTTCCATCGGATAATTGCGTAATGTTCCGCTTAGGTAAGTCTTGAGGTCCTGTTGATTTAAAATGGAGTTCTGATTGCCAAATTGTCTGAGATTTCCCATATTGTAACACATCAACATGGCTTTTTTCACAGGCGGAATTCCGCTGGTGACCGTATTTTTGACTTGGTGGAGCCGCAGCGTAGCGCTCACGATAACATCTTTTAATGCCGGTAATTGCTGCAAATAGCTGAGCAGATAGAAAAATTTATCACGGGATGTCTTTGTCCAATCGCAGTCCAGTTGGAGTTCGGTAAATTTTTCTTTCCCGGCTTGTTGTATTTTAGCCGTCACAAACGGAACAATCTTATTTGCCAATCCCCTGATCTGCAGGCTATCCATCTCTGCAAAAACACGTTGGTTGACAAATACTACAGGAATCAATTGCTGTTCTTTGGGTATAGGTTGCGTAAACGTAATGGGGCTAATAGGAATGGCTTGTACACCAGATGGATCGAAATCAATATCCATGATGCGGACATAGATAGATTTCGCGTCAATTTCTTTTAAGGATCGGCTTTCTGCGGTATCTAACTGAAATACGGTCTTCCAAAAATAGAAGCCCGTTTCATGCTTTGTTTTGGTGCAGGAACCTAAAAAAAGTAGAGATAGCGGTACAAAAAATAAAAATAGTTGTGTTTTACGCAGCATATTCACCTTATTTAGTCATAATTCAAACAAAATGGGCTTAATTTTGTTTGTTATTCAATAAAATAAAGACGAAATTACAAAGAGATTGTGACTTTATGAAGCCTATTTTCAAATGGATTCTTGGTATTGTAGCGTTTATCCTACTGGCGTTGGCTGGTGGTATTTGGTATTTTAGCAATAAGTGGAAGCCCCTTTTAGATACTAAAATCAAGCAGCTGGTGTCTCAAGCAACGGACAATTTGTATACTATTACATACGACGATATCCACGTCAACCTATTATTAGGCAATATAACAATAGACAATCTGCAGCTCGTCTCAGACAGTTCCGTATATAAAAAGTTGGAGTTGGTCAAAAAAGCACCAGATAACCGCTTTGAAATTTCCATCAATAGGCTGAAAATAAAAAGCTTTGGTATCCGGAGGGTATTGATGGAAAAGGAACTTTTTTTGAATGATATCACTGTCGAAACACCAACGATTCATGTCATCAATGAGGTACACCGTTATAACGATACGGTGAGTAGGGGACCTAAAAAACCATTGTATGAAAAGATAAAGGATAATCTGAAAAAAATTCAGGTTCGGGCTGTCAATTTGAATGATATCGATTTTAAATATACGCAGGTCCAAAAAGGGGTTTATCAAGATTTCGAAGTCAAGAAGGTCAAGGTTCGTATAGATGACGTTTTAATCGATTCGACTTCTGAGCGAGATAAGCAGCGCTTTTATCATACGAAAATGATTGATATTGAGGTGCCTGGTTTTACCTATAAAACTCCAGACGGGTTTTATAAGATAAACTTTGATCAGTTGAAAATCAATAGTAAAAATCGCAATGTCCTGTTGACTAAAGTTGCTTATCAGCCGACGCTGAATAAGGCTGCATATTACCGAAAGAAAGGTGAAGGTGGAAGCTATATGGTGCTGAAAATGGATACTCTGCTTTTGACGGGATTCAATTTTGCCGAGCTATCCCGTGATAAGAAAATATATGCACAAAATGCACGCTTAAAAAATGGTTCTCTTTCGATTTATAGTGATAAACATTATAAAAGCCCACCCACCAGTCAGATTGGAAATGCTCCGCACATGAAATTAATGCAGATGTCGACACGCTTGGGAATTGATTCATTGATTTTAGATAATATAGGAATTACGTATGCTGAAATGAGTGATGAGTATAGTCAAATCGGTACCATTACTTTTGATCACACGTATGGTACGATATTGAATGTGACAAATGATTCGACAAAATTGCTTAAGCAGAAGCTCATGCGTGCAAATTTGAGCAGCAATTTTATGAACGCAGGCAAGCTTTCTACCAACTTCGTTTTTGATATGACCTCTAAAGTTGGGGCCTATACCTACAAGGGCACACTTGGGAAAATGGATCTAACAGTCGTTAATAAAATGATCCGGCCATTGTTAAATGTTGAGGTTAAATCGGGCAATCTCAGTCAGATTACATTTGACATATGGGCCAACGATTACCGTAGTAAAGGGACCTTTAAAATGGATTATGATGATCTCAAAGTTAATATCCTGTCGGAGCCAGGTGATGATGGTCGTCGAGAAAAAAAGGGGCTGCTGTCTTTTATGATTAATCAGGTGTTGTTTAATCCGGGCAATCCGGATTTATACGGTAAATATACGGTAGGGCATATCAATAAGCGCAGGGACCCCAATCATCCATTTTTTAAAGCGATGTGGCAGACTTTGTTGGTTGGAATTAAGCAATGTGTCGGCCTTGGTCCAGAACGGGAAGCTAAATTAATGAACACAGCTGGAAAAGTTGAAAAAGTCGTTGGGGGAATCAGCAAGGCCAAGAAAATGATTTCAAGTATATTTAAGAAGCACAAAACGCCTGAGGAGTTGCTGAAGGAAGAAAAAGAAGATGAGGCCAAAGAGGCGGCAAAGATTGAAGAGAAAAGGAAGCGTGACCGTGAAAAGGCTGAAAAGGAACTCGAGAAAGAAGGGGCGGGAAATTAAAGATCCGTTTCACGTGAAAAGGTTGCCTTGGTTTAGTCGGCGCGCCAAAAAACACAACGGAGATAATTTGTATTTATTGACAGATTTATCTTAGTTTGAGACATTATGATAGATTCGATTTTAAGTTTTATCCGATTTGTTTTCAAATATAAAAATGGGCTTGTAGACAAAATCATGTTCTATGTGAGCATGATTTGTGCTGCAATCGTTATATTTAATGTAGGCTATGTTACTGATCCTGCACTAGGGAAATTGCTGGGTAAAACAATTCATTATCTTTTCTTTGTGCTCTTTTTCATGATTGCTCTCCGCGAGTCATCCTCCATTTACGCACTCAAAAAAATTGCTGTGGAGCATTACTCGGGCTTGGTTATTCTCATTTACTTTGTATTTATTCTTATTGCCCGTTTTGCAGGGTTTGGAGCACTCGCTGTTTTTTCAAGAGAACAGTGGGTTTATCTCGGAATCTATCTAATTTTTATCGCGGAGCTGTCGAAGAGCACACTTTTCTTTGATAATTTTTATTTTAATCCGACCATATTATTTGTCATCAGTTTCCTCGCTCTTATCCTGCTTGGCACGGTACTCTTGATGTTGCCGCGGACCACGGTAGAAGCTCCGTTAAGTTTTGTGGACGCCTTATTTATGGCAACAAGCGCTGTTTGTATCACGGGCTTGTCGGTTGCCGATATTTCAACAAATTTTAGCATGTTCGGACAAACTGTGGTCATTGTCTTGATACAGGTTGGAGGATTAGGTATTATGACATTTACAGGTTTTTTTGGTTATTTTTTTTCGGGTGGATTTTCATTTAAGAATCAATTGATGTTTGGTGAAATTTTAGGTGAAAATAAAGTAGCCTCCGTCATTAAAACCCTATTGACCATGATCTTTATTACGCTGCTGTTTGAATTGCTTGGAGCAATACTGATCTTTAGTACCTTGGAAAGTGCTAATTTTCCAAATTTGGGGAGCATGGTTTTCTTTTCGATCTTTCATTCCATTTCGTCATTCTGTAACGCTGGATTTTCGATTTTATCTGGAGGAATTACCCATGAAGCCTATAAATTCAATTATCCGTTCCAATTGGCATTGTCCTCGCTTTTCATTCTGGGCGGTTTGGGGTTTGGAATAGTATTGAATTTCTACACCTATATGAAAGAATCCATATTGCTTTATTATCACCGATGGATCACAAAGAAAAACTATAAGCATAAAGCATGGAGCTTTAGCTTTAATTCTAAATTGGTGCTGGTCTGTAATGCGATTATTATTGTAGGTGCCACTTTGTTTTTCTATTTCTTAGAGCGAGGGAATACACTTTCTCTTGAAAAGGGAATCGATGGGGAATGGGCGACTTCCTTCTTTATGGCCAATGCGGCACGTTCGGCAGGTTACAATAGTGTTGATTTGAGTTTTGTTGGGCCACCAACTGTTTTTTTGATTATGCTGCTGATGTGGGTCGGGGCCTCCCCCGGATCTACTGGTGGGGGAGTAAAGGTAACTACAGTTGCTGTTTCACTGTTGAATATTGTTTCGCTGGCTAAAGGAAAAGAATATATAGAGATTTTTAAAAGGCGAATAGCAGGCGAGTCTGTTAACAAGGCTTTTGCGATTATTTTATTGTCGTTTTTTGTGGTTGGATTCAGTTTTTTTGTGCTCATTTTTACAGATCCCGATAAGAGTATGAAAGCACTCCTCTTTGAATCACTATCAGCCTATACAACATGTGGATTAAGTTTGGGGATTACACCGTCGCTCAGTACGGGGGGGAAATTAATTATTGCGTTGACAATGCTTGTTGGACGTGTTGGGATGTTGACGCTATTGGTAGCTTTTATTAAAAATACAACCCGGAGAAATATTGTATTTCCGGAAGAAAAAATCTTGTTTTAAGCAGACAAGTGACCGTTTTGGCTAAATTTGATGGCTTTATCAGCGGAATATGAGCATATAAATTGAAAGATAGCTTGGAATTAAAGGTAAATTTATTTTAGTTTGAGATATGAAGTATATTGTTTTAGGATTGGGGCATTTTGGACGTTCTTTAGGGGTACATCTTACTGAACTCGGGCATGAGGTGATTGGTGCCGACCGAAATCTCAGTATCGTTGAACAATTAAAGGACAAGATAACGCACACGGTATGCCTAGATACCACCGACCGAGAAGCGGTATCGTCATTACCGCTTAAAGATGCTCATGCTGTCATTGTTGCAATAGGAGAGGATGAGGGAGCTTCGCTCATGACCGTGGCGCTCTTAAAACAGTTGAAAGTTAAACGCATCATTGGTCGAATTGTTTCAGATTTACAAAAAACTGTGTTGGAGGCCATGGAAATCAATGAATATATCATGCCGGAAGAAGAGGCTGCTGAGCGGTTGGCAATGCGTTTAGACAATATTGATATCGTCGATTCGTTTAAAGTCTCGGATAAATACTCTATTGTCGAGACTAAAGTTCCGGCGCGTTACGTGGGGATGACCTTGCGTGAAGCGAACCTGACGAATTTATACAAGGTGATCGTCTTAACCACCGTGAAAATTACAGAAATGAAAAAGGATGGTGTGACTAAAGAACAAAAAGAAGCTTCAGGAATTGCCGCATCGGAAACGATCATGGAAGAGGGTGATATTTTGGTTGTTTTTGGTGAGCTATCCAATATTAATAAGTTAATTCAAAAAGGAGAATAAAATATGTTATTGACAACAACAGGTACTATTGAGGGACACCAAATTGAACGCTATTTGGGAATAGTCTCTTCCGAAGTGGTTCTGGGGGCAAATGCAATCAAGGATATGATGGCGGGTTTCCGCGATTTTTTTGGCGGAAGATCCAACTCTTATGAACGCGCATTCCAGGAAACCCGTGAAGCAGCGCTGCGTGAACTTGAAGACCGTGCACGCGCCTTGGGCGCTGATGCGGTCGTTGGGGTTCGACTGGACTTCCAGACGGTAGGAACAGGAGGAATGATGATGGTGGGCGCAACGGGAACGGCGGTAAAAATGAGATCTTAATTACAAGGGGGCAAAAAATTTTGCTCCCTTTTTTATGTGTCCCTCGCTAAGGCAACATTTCAGCTATTGAGTGCCCAAAGGCTTGGCCCGGTTTTTCTAGATACCTTCTATTTATGTATTTAAAAGGAAGAGCGATCGATTGCCGAGTCAATACAGCTAACACCTTGCTGTTAACAGGACACTGAGCGATAATTATAATTGTATATAAAAACAAATTTATCTAAGTTTGGCTTTTAAGACTTTTAAACAACCTAAGAAGGTAAATGAAATCATCGAGATTTATCAAACCGCATATAATGTGTTCATAGATACAACGAAAAGCAAGTTATGAATGAACGATTATTTGGTAAGTTGAATAAATTAGATATATTCATCACCTTAAAATGACAAATTTATACGGATGAAAAATTGGTTTAAGGCGAATTCAGCACATTTGATCGTTATTGCGATATTTATTGCGCTCGTATTTTTTTATTTTACCCCTGTTTGGCAAGGAAAAACACTGGCGCAGTCGGATGTGGTACAGGCGCAGGCGGCGCAGAAGGAATTATTTGATTTTAAGGCAAAGGATGGTAAAGCGCCCTTATGGACTAACTCGATGTTTGGCGGAATGCCGACTTATCAAATTTGGCAAGAAAATGAGAATAACATTGGTACCTATTTCTTAAAAGCCGTTAAGTTCGCCTTTCCGAGCCCAATGGATACGGTGCTATTTTATTTGTTGGGGGCTTATTTCCTTTTTAGTGTCTTACGGATCAAACCCTGGCTTGCCGCAGTCGGCGCAATAGCCATTGCATTTACATCCTATAATTTTATTTATATTGAAGCTGGGCATATAACAAGGGCCAATGCAATCGCATTTATTCCGCCTGTTATTGCTGCGGTTATTATGTGTTACCGGGGAAGTAAATTGTGGGGGCCTGTATTATTGGCGTTGTTTCTTTCGCTGGAAATTCGCGTCAATCACTTACAGACAACCTATTATCTGTTGATTGTCCTCATGGTATACGTGATTTTCACGTTCATCGATGCACTTAAACAAAAGCAATTAAAAGGTTTTTTTATAGCTTCAGGAAGGCAGATTATTGCAGTGGTCATCGCTTTGATGGTAAATGCATCTATTTTATTGCCGACTTGGGAATATAGTAAATTAAGTACGCGTGGGCATGCCAATATCACGAAGGTTGATAACAACAATGCTAAAGAGAAAGGGCTTGATAAAGAATATGCCTATGAGTGGAGCCAAGGGATTGGTGAAACCATTACCTTTTTAATTCCGAATGCCTATGGTGGTTCAACTGGAGGACAATTGGACGAGAAATCACATGTCGCTAAGTTCTTAATGGAACGAGGAGGGGCGTCGGAGATTCAAGCTGGCCAGATGGCGCAAGGCATGCCAACCTATTGGGGCGACAAACGTTTTACTTCGGGACCATGGTATTTTGGGGCAGGAGTTTTCTTCCTATTTGTGTTGGGCCTTGTTATTGTCAAGGATCGCTTCAAGTGGTGGATTTTGGCAACAACCATTTTAGCATTGCTTTTGTCATTTGGAAAAAACTTTACCCTTGTATCGGATCTGTTCTTTGACTATTTCCCCATGTACAATAAGTTTAGGGCTGTTGAATCTATTCTTGTTGTGGTTTCTATTACAGTGCCAATGATGGCGATTATGGCATTAAATGAACTGTTAACACGTGCTAAGGAGATACCAAACTTAGATAAAAAAATCTTATATACTTTTATTGGAGTCGGTGGAGTCTGTCTGTTGATTGCCATAATGCCGGATCTCTTTTTGAATTTTGGAAATGCGGGGCATAGCAATTTGGTAGAAATGTTAGAGCGTCAAATCGGTGATAAGGCCTTTGCGACAGAGTTGGCAAACCAGTTGGTTCTGGATCGCAAAGATATCGCGAGTAAAGATGCCTACCGTTCTTTTTTCATTGTTTTGCTGACCTTTGGATTCGTTTGGGTCTTTTTAAAGAAAAAACTGAGCGAGGGTGTATTATTAGGGGCTTTGCTCGTCTTATTCCTGTTTGATTTATGGAGTGTAGATAAGCGCTTCTTGAATGATAAATCTTTTATGGAGAAGGGGGCTACAGCACAGCAAGTATTCCAACAACGGGAAGTGGATCAATTGATCTTAATGGATAAAGATCCAAGCTACCGCGTGCTTGACTTGACTTCGGATCCGTTTTCGGATGCCCGGCCGTCCTACTTCCATAAATCCTTAGGCGGATACCATGCAGCAAAATTAATGCGTTTCCAGGAAATTTTGGAAAATCAATTTAATGGCGCCCTTAACGAAGATGTATTGGATATGTTCAACGTGCGTTATTTGATTACGACAGATCCTCAGAATCAGTCACAACGAATTGTAAGAAGAAGTACAGCTGCAGGGAATGCTTGGTTTGTAGATCGGGTAAGTTTTGTGAAAGGAAACGCCGAAGAAATGCAGGCAATTAGTTCTTTTGATCCACATAAGGAGGCCTTTGTGAATCAACAATATCAAAATGAGATTAAGGCTAAAACATCGACTGCTTCAACGACAGGGGAGATTAAGTTGACCTCCTACCATCCCGATAAAATGCAATATGAATATACAGTTGCCAATGACGCTTTTGCTGTATTTTCTGAAGTATTTTACGATAAAGGATGGAAAGCTTATGTGGATGGAAAAGAAACGCCAATTATTCGTGCGGACTATATCTTAAGGGCACTGCAGTTACCTGCGGGAACGCATAAGGTAGAGTTTGTTTTTGATCCAGAGTCACACAAATTGGGTAATTTATTGACTTTAATCTCGTCTATTGTTCTTGTATTGGGAATAGGGACGGCGATATATTTCTCCTTTAAAGGGAATAAAAAAGAAACAGCGGCTTAGCTGCTGTTTCTTTTCGAATTGTTTGAGCTTTAGAATAATTTGAGCTGCGGGTCGGTTATTCTAAAGCTCTTTCTATGATGCGGCGTAGACCCATGCGCCAATACAGCTGATCTGTGTTTAACTGTTGGGTACCCTTTGTTGTTGAGCCAGTCGTAGTGGGGATAATCCACAGCAATGTTGTCCATATATTCATCCCGATAAGTTTTGGCCAGAATTGAAGCGGCTGCGATCGACAGATACTTGCCATCCCCCTTGACGATACATGTATGCGGAATCTGTTGATAGGGAATAAACTTATTTCCGTCAACGATGATATACTCCGCTTTGGTCTTTAAGAGATCAAGCGCCTTGTGCATGGCTAAGTAGCTTGCATTATGGATGTTTATGCGATCTATTTCTTCAGCCGAAACACTAGCAACAGCAAATGCGAGAGCTTCGCGTTCGATAATTGGCCGCAATATCATCCTTTTTTTCTCACTAAGTTGTTTGGAGTCGTTAAGGAGATCGTGGTAATAGTCTGTTGGGAAAATTACAGCTGCCGCGAAAACAGGTCCCGCCAAACAACCCCTGCCTGCTTCGTCACAACCCGCCTCTATCCACTGCTCCTGATAATATGATAATAACATGTTCCGCCCTTAAAATAGCCGAAAATACAAATAAATTTACACTAATCTATTGTAACTTCTGTGTGAATATTGGCCATTTACATTAATTAACACTAATAATGTCTTCTTTTGTAAAGATTTAGAGCACTGAACTATTAATGCTGAAGTAATTTTCATTGGCAAAACAAAAGTTTGTTCTGGTGTAGGCCATATGGTTTCAACATTAAACTTGAGCAATAATTTTAGTGTCGAAGATTTATCAATTATAGAAATATAAAAATACGTGTTATGAGAGGCTTTATGCTTTTTTTGTTTAGTATGCTGATGGGATGGACCGTTTATGGCCAGACGAAGAGCGTGCAGGGAATCTTGAAAGATGACAAGAATCGAATTGTCGCCGGTGCAACGGTGAAGTTGACATCAAAGTTGGATTCCATGACTACAGGATCCAATATGGCGGGGATTTTTATCTTTGATAAGATCAAATCCGATACCTTTAAAATTACCGTTTCAAACTTAGGCTTCGAGCGTTTTGAAAAGGAATTTAGTATTCCCAAAGGCGAGTCAAAATATATAATTCCAAGTTTAACTTTACAACAGAATTCACAGATGCTGCAGGAAGTTGTGGTTGATGGTGTCCCTACTGTCGTTGTTAAAAGTGATACCCTGGAATACACCATGAAAGATCTAAAGCTCCGCGATGGCGCCGTTGCGGAAGACGCTTTGAAGAAGTTGCAAGGCGTAGAGGTTGATAAAGACGGTAATGTAACGGCACAAGGTGAATCCGTAAAACGGGTTCGTATTAATGGTAAGGACTTTTTTGGTGGAGATGTAAAGACTGCTACCCAAAATCTACCTGCAAATATTATCCAAAAGATGCAGGTCATTGATGATTATGGTGATATGGCCAATGTCACTGGCAATAAAAACGGTGATTCGGAAAAGGTATTAAATATCCAGATTGACCCCAAATACAATACGGGACACATGACTACACTACGAGCAGGCGTGGGAACCGAAGACCGTTACCAAGCTACAGGGATGTGGATGGGAATGCGTGAAGGTGAACAAATTTCGGTGCTGGGGAATTTGAATAATACCAATGCCCCCTTATTCGATTTTAGTACTGTAGGCGGTGGTGCACGTCGTGGCCAAGGTGGCGGTGGCCGTCGCGGTGGCGGCATGTTTGGTGGATCGGACGGTTTGACAAAAATTGGTTCCATAGGACTGAATTACCGCAAAGACTTTAATGATAAACTGACTGTTTACGGTAGCTATAGTTTTAGCCATAGCAACAATACAACGCTATCCCAACGTTTTCAGGAAAATACACTGCCTAATATCATGCAGACGGACAGTGTGACATCCAATTCGAACACGGTTGGCGATAGCCATCGTTTCGAAGCAAATGTCGAATGGAAGCCTACAACGAAAGATTATATCAAAATATCACCTCAGTTTGGTTACGACAAGAGCGATGCAACGACAGGTACGAATTCGCTCACGTATCGTAGTAGTGTATTTAATAATTCTCAGGCGCAAGATATTGTTGCCAATTCCACTGCACCGCGATTTGGGATTAGCGGGTTGTATAATCATAAATTTAATGATAAAGGAAGGAATGTTTTTGTAAACATGAACTTCAATAATGCAAAAACAACGAAAGATCAGAATGCCATTCTAGATAGGTTGTTGGCCGATCCCAACAATGCAAATGCTCCCTTAGATTCGATCTATGAGAAGACGATTCTGGAAGCAAATAATAAAAGTTGGAATGGAGGCGCTTCGGTGAATTATACTGAACCTGTCTCCGAGAAAGGAAAAGTAGAGTTTACCTATGATTTCAACAAAAATAAGTATGATAATTCGAACAAACAGCAGGGGTTCGATCGTGATGGAAACTTAATTGCGGAGGACCCGAAGTTGAATTTTGATTACAATTACGATTATTCCTTCACAACACATAAAATAGGCGCAAACTATTTGTATAGTGGCGATAAAATAACCTATTCCATTGGAGCAGCAGCTCAACCTTCCCAATTAAGAGGAGATGCGATCAGTTCAGGCTTAGTCGTTCCAATTCATCGCAACAATATGAACTGGATGCCTATTGCACGTTTTGAGTATAAATTTTCGAGACAGTCCAATATCTCTGTCAATTATTCGGGAACACCGAATGAGCCTTCAGTAACGCAGATCTTGCCCTTTGATATGAGTACAAACCGGACCAGTATCGTAATCGGTAACGCCAATCTGAATCCGGAATTTAGCCATCAATTGAATGTACGGTTCCGTAAAAATGATTTTCAAAAAGGAAATAACTTCTTTGCGTTTGTTAATGCCGGCTTGACTAACAACAAGATTGTGAGCTTGAGCAAAAGCTATTTTGATGATTTAATGGACTATCAAACTGGACAAACAAATTCTACGTTAGTTTCTGAAACCCGCTACTTGAATGAAACAAGCGATAAACCATTTAATGTGAGTTCTTTTTATCATTACGGAAAGTCATTGAAAGAAAAAACATATAATATTATGTTAATGGGAGGGGTGTCCTACAATAAAAATATTGGATATGTTTCCACGGAGAAAGATGATAACATCGGTCAAAAGAACGTCGCCCGGAATATTGTATTAAATCAAGGTTTAATGTTTAGATACAACCCTTCGGAGAATTTGGAAATCAATCCGGGAGTACGCTACCAATTTAATCATACGGAGAATTCATTGACAAATCGTACGACGAATGTTTCTTCTTGGACACCCACATTGATTGGCTCTGTTAACATCACAAAAACAACCATTTTCGGAGCGGATCTATCGAAGCAATTCAATAGTGGTTATGGAGCCGGTATCAATGCAAACCCGTTTGTCATCAATACGTACCTTGAGCAGAAGTTCTTGAGTCAACAACGTGGTACAGTACGTTTACAAGCATTTGACTTATTGAATCAGCAAACGAATGTTTCCCGGACAGTGAGTGAATCTATGATTACGGATAGCCGTACCAACCGTTTGGGACGATATTTTATGATTTTGTTTACATACAAGTTCCAAAAATTCGCCATGGGAAACCCTGAAGGCGAGAACAGATTCCCAGGGGGGATGAGACCTCCGCGCATGTAATTTGAATAATCTTATTGCGATAGGATATAAAAACGGTCATAGTGATTTCGCTATGACCGTTTTGCGTTTAAAAATGCCTAGTTTTGTGACGGCTTCATGTGACCCTACGGTTTGAAGATTGAGCAAAGTGGCAAAAAATGATAGATTATATATTTTTTGTCGGAGAAGATGGTTAAGGTTAGTGGGCGCGCAAAAATAGATAAACTAAAAGAAGCTACAGCAAGTTTGTACTGCATGGAATACGAAATTATTAGACTTTCAAACGGAATACGCGTAGTATTTCAATATCAGAATTTACCGGTTACACATGTATGCATGGTAATCAACGCCGGGTCTCGGGATGAGACTGTGGGGAAGTTCGGTGTTGCCCATTTTATTGAGCATCTACTATTTAAGCGGACGGAAAGACGTTCTACACAGCAGATTATAAATCATTTGGAATCGGTTGGGGGAGATTTGAATGCCTATACAACGAAGGAATATACTTGCGTCCATGCGTCTATACTTCGTCCTTATTTAGATCGTGCATTAGATCTTTTTGAGGACATCTTTTTTCACTCCACTTTCCCCGAAACAGAAATGGATAAGGAGAAGTCTGTAATCGTAGATGAAATGGCTTCTTACTTGGATAGTCCCGAAGAGTCAATCGTTGACGATTTCGAAGACCTTATATTTCAGGGCTCCGGATTGGGACACAATATTCTGGGATTGGAGGATCAGCTCCTTGCATTACAAAAGAACGATATCGACGATTTTATGCGGGGAAATTACGATACCAATGAAATGGTTATCGGTATCACCGGCAATTATAGCCTCAAAGAGGTTGAGAAATTGCTGCACAAGATCTTTGGTGGGGTTCCAGCAAATAGAATTATGCGGATCAGAAATGATGTCAATCCGATTATTGAACAGCATATTGCTGTTGCAAAACCAATTAATCAGGTTCATTACATGCTTGGATCTTTGGCATATGGTTATCGTGATGAGCGTAAGACAGGGCTATTGCTTTTGAACAATATGCTTGGTGGCATGGGAATGGGGTCTATTCTGAATCTGTCTATTCGGGAGAAATATGGAATTGCCTACACGATAGAATCGAACTATACGATATTCTCGGATACAGGTTTGTTTAGTATCTACCTTGGTACAGATGAGGAAAAAGTGGAGAAGGCTAAAAAACTTGTCTTTAAAGAACTTGCTAAGATGTGTGAACAGCCACTTTCCGAGACGAAGATTAAGAAAGCAAAGCAAAAATTCATCGGACAAATTGCCCTAACAGAAGAGAACCGTATGAGCATGATTATATCAGCGGCAAAAAATGTGATGGACTATGATCGTGTTATCTTATTGGATGAAGTCATTGAAAAGATTCAGCACTTGACGAGTACAGAGTTGCTGGAAATAGCACAAGATGTATTTGATCCGAAGAAGATGTTGTCGCTTAGTTTTGTTCCCGAAGATTGAATTTAAGGCCCTACAATATTCCGTAAGAGGTAGTGGATCGATCGGCCAAGAATAGGAATAATAGCTGGCTGAAATGAATTTATATTGCATATAAAAAGCAATTTATCTAAGTTTGCGCTTAGGGGAATTCGTTCTCATCAACCATTGACTGCAAAAGGCAGATTCAATACCTATGGTAGCAGACAAATAAACGAATAAAAAATATAAGGGATGAAAACAGCATATGTATTTCCTGGTCAAGGAGCCCAATTTGTTGGAATGGGGCAGGACCTGTATAACTTAAATGATGAAACGAAAGCTTTGTTCGAACAGGCTAACGATATTTTAGGATTCCGTATTACGGATATTATGTTTTCCGGTACAGACGAGGAGTTGAAACAGACCAAAGTAACTCAACCGGCTATTTTCTTACATTCGGTCATTTTGGCAAAAGCATTGGGAGAGTCTTTTCAACCGGATATGGTTGCAGGCCACTCATTGGGTGAGTTCTCAGCCTTGGTAGCAGCAGGAGCATTGAGCTTTGGAGATGGCTTGAAATTGGTTGCACAACGCGCCAATGCGATGCAAAAAGCATGTGAGCTTCAGCCTTCAACGATGGCTGCGATATTAGGTCTGGAAGATGCTATAGTGGAAGATATCTGTGCTAAAGTTGATGACGTTGTTGTGGCAGCGAATTATAACTGTCCCGGACAATTGGTGATTTCGGGATCTATTGAAGGGGTGGATAAAGCTTGTGCTTTATTGACCGAGGCTGGTGCTAAGCGCGCATTAAAGCTAAATGTGGGTGGAGCATTTCACTCACCATTGATGGAATCTGCCAAAGTGGAATTGCAAGCGGCTATAGAAGCTGTAGATATTTTGTCGCCTAGCTGTCCGATTTATCAAAATATCGATGCCAAACCACAGACAGATCCAGCGGTTATAAAACAAAATCTGATTGCGCAATTGACTGGCGCTGTACGATGGACGCAGACGGTACAAAATATGTTGGCCGATGGTGCAACAGCTTTTGTAGAAGTTGGCCCAGGCAATGTATTGCAAGGCTTAGTAAAGAAAGTCGACCGTCAGGTGCAGACTTCTGCGGCTTCAGTGACCGCGTAACATAATATTCAGTATAAAAAAGGAATTATTTTGCTGTGCCCTCAAAAAGTGTCCAACTTTTTGAGGGCATTTTTTATGAACGAAAAATCGGAATCACATTAAGAATTACCTGTAAAAATGGATAAGACATAGCGATCAGTTTCGGAGATTACTCGGTGCTTCTTCGGTGCTTGTTCGGAGCTCGTTCGGTACTTCTTCGGTTGCAAGCGAAGAAACACCGAACGAGCTCCGATCGATATCCGTTTTTTAACCGAGAGAATGCAGAATCAACTAGGAGCGTAAAAACTATTTGTCCTTAAACATACTATAGTGATCTTTCATGACCTGCAGCACGAAGTCGTTGGGAGTCATTTTTTCAGGATGTTTGACTTCCATAACCGCTTCAAGACGCTGTACCAAAGCTGTTAAAATTCCTACATCTCTTCTGTCAAAAGCTGTTTGATAGATCTCTTTGACCGAATTGGCATCCTTGTCGCTCAATTTGATAACCTGCGGAAATAAAATTGGATGATTGTCAAAAGTCTCTTCGTAGATTGTGTCGCTCAATTTTAAAGTAGGTTTGAGGCTTATAACCGAAGTTTCCGCGGCAATATCTCCAATGCGTTGTCCATTTTTGGATAAAACGATCGAAGTAATGGCGACACCGCCCATCGTCATCCAAATATCTACGATAGATAGGCTCCATCTGGACAAGTATTGATAAAAGTTGGCCCGCGAACCGTCAAGTTTAACGACCTTTATTTTCATGATCTTCTTGCCTACTGTCTGACCGCCAAAGGCAGTTTCGGTAATCAATGTATAAAAAAACGCGGGCAACGTCAATGCCATCATAATACCATAAAAGAGATAAGGATCTCCGCTGGTGCTATTTATACTGTCCAATAGGAAAAAGCAAAAGAAATAATAACAGACTATAATAAAATAATCTATTGCAAAAGCGATCATTCTTGAACCAAGACTGGCAAGATTATATTCGATTTTTACATTTTGTGCTGTATTTATCTCAAGCTTATTCATATGTAAATTATTTGAATTTAATAGCAATATAGCATATCTGGGTCATTTTAGCTCCAATTTGTGCTTTTCAATGATGGATATTTCATATATTTGGTTGAGCCAGTTAAAAAAATTAATGAGAGAAGCATCCTTTGTAGAACGAAATAAAGAAAAATGGGCGTTAATTGAAAATAATTTATCAATTAATATGCAGGTTGATCCAGATGAACTGGCCTCAAATTACATTGAGCTCACCAATGATCTGGCTTATGCACAAACTTTTTACCCTGAAAGTAAGGTGAAGGCTTACCTGAATGAACTGGCTGTGACCGTACATCAGAAAATCTATAAAGATCAAAAAGCTTCCAATAATAAGTTTAAATCTTTTATCAATGAAGAGATACCGCAGGCAATCTGGTCAATCCGTAGACCTTTGTTGTACTCCTTCTTAATTTTTGTTTTGGCTTCAGTCATTGGTTTTGTATCGTCTGTATACGATATGGATTTTATTCGGCTTATTTTAGGTGACTACTATGTCGATTCGACGATAGAAAGTATAAAAGCGGGTGATCCTGCTGCGGTATATGGAAAGGGGAGCAACTTTGGATCAGCGATTTGGATTACGATTAATAATGTGCGGGTTGCTTTTATGGCCTTTGCTGCTGGACTATTTTTCAGTGTAGGGACAGGTTATGTGCTGTTTAGCAATGGTATTATGCTTGGTGCATTTCACCATATGTTTTTCCAGTATGGCGTTATGGGGAAAGCCATGTCGGCGATTTGGATTCATGGTACCATTGAAATCTCGGTAATTATTGTGGCAGGGGGATGTGGACTGGCCATCGGTAATAGCATTCTATTTCCCAAATCGTTTACACGTTTGACATCTTTTGTTCGTACTGCAAAGATTGCGATGAAAGTTTTAGTCAGCACGATTCCTTTTTTTATTATAGCCGGTACATTGGAAGGTTTTGTGACACGGTATTATAATGCGTCAATTTGGTTATGCTTATTGATCATCGTTTTATCCGTGCTGGCTATCCTTTATTTTTATGTTATTAATCCTTATCGACTAGCAAAACGATTTCAATGGAAATAGATTTTGAGTTTCAAAAAGAACGTAAGGTGGGAGACTTTATCCAAAGTTTCATAGATCTTTTTAAATTGATCTATAAGCACTTTGTTTCTACTATTTTTGGTTTATCTGCGGTTCCCCTAGCAGCGATTGCTTTAGTTTACTATTTTCTCTCTACAAAAATCACTTTTTCGGCCAATAGCGATTCTTTTGAGGATATTGATGCTTTTACTTGGGCTGGATTACTCATTTTGGCATTGATTGCTTTGGGATTGTACGTTTATGGTATTTCCATTGAGTATTTTATGCTACTCAAAGAACGTAAAAGCACAGCATTTTCAGGATCGGAAGTGTTCAGCAATTTCAGATCTAACCTCGGTAAATACTTTATGTTTTTGATTGCCATGATATTGGCTTTAATCGTTGTCTTTATCCCACTGGCAATCGTAGCGGCGATTTGTGCATTTATCCCTTTTATTGGAAGTTTTGCCATTGGTATATTGGGCTCGATGGTTGGGATATGGTTGTTTTGCTCTTTTCTATTTTATCGGGAAGGTTATTCGGATCTGGGAAGCTGTTTTACAGATGCCTATGTCATGTTGAGCAAAAAATTGATTCAATACGGTATCGCAACCTACATTGTGAACTTTATTTTTCAAATGGCTGTCATGATGATTTCCATTGTGCCGTTGGTTATCATGGGGCTTTTGTCATTCAACTTCCTCGGAATAGATGCCGCTTTCTTTGACTCATCCTGGGGAAAACTCCTGATGACATTTGGAGGCTTATTTATCACACTATTTACGCTATTTCTTTATATGTCCGGTGTTTTGGCCAATGGTATTATTTATGAAACAGCCAAAGATCTCAAATTTGGAGAACGTATTTATGGTATGATCGAAAAGATAGGAGGAAAAGATGAATAAACTCTTGTCTTTTTTCTGCATTGCCTGTTTGTCGGTTATGTATGCCTGTGATCCCAAGCCAAGGGACACGGACTCCAACAGCGGTAGGATTGATTCACTTAATGTGCAAATAGATTCTACTTTGGTGGGAGCAGATTCTCTCCGCATTGATTCTGCAGTAAAGGCACCCAATGGCCAACAGGAAAAAGACGAAATTGACCTGTGGGACCCAGCATTATTTGATTCGATCCCAAAATATACCGAAGAACGTTCGTTTAAAATGGATCCTTATCAGGATATTATCAAACGTTACGAGACGGACGAATTTGTTTATTCTGAAAATATTAAAGATCGGGTGGGCGTATTGCAACGCATCCTTGCCCGGCTCGCCGATTGGATCGGAAGTATCATGCCCGATAATCCTTATAAATTTCGGGAAGAATTTGGCTATGTATTTGCCTTCTTAGCTGTCATCGCATTAGCGTTTATTCTTTATAAAGTGCTCTATAACAGAAAACAATATTTTATTAAGCATAGTGAAGAGGAGAGTGAACTGGACGTTTTAGCGTATGTGGAGCGAAACCTAATGAATAGTAACCTGGAACCTTATATTCAGGAGGCTATTGCCCAAAGGAATTATGCATTGGGTATCCGGTACTTACAGCTATTGAATATTCAGAAACTAGCGCAATCCGATCATATCAAATGGAAGCTGAGCAAAACGAATGCTGAATTTACACAGGAGATTCAAAACGAGGAGCTCCGTCGCGGATTTGCGGAATGTACAAGAATATTTGATTATGTCTGGTTTGGCCAATTTGAATTAACAAAGGACAATTTTAATCAATATCAGCAATTGTTTCACCAATATCAAAAACAAATTAAATGAAGGGATCGGTAAAATTTGGATTGATATTATTGACTGTTGTGTTAGTGTTAATAGCCCTTATCGATGCAACAAGTAAGAAACCGATTATCTGGGATCGGACTTTTGATGCAAAAGATAAAAATCCTTTTGGCGCTTATGTGCTACGTCAAGAACTAAAGCATATCATTGATCAAAAGAACACAACGATTGAGCGACCATTGTATGAATATTTAGACAGTACAAAGAAAACCGACGCTAACTTATTTTTTTATACCTCCTATTTTTCGATGGGTGAAGCAGCGGAAGATAAATTACTGGATTATGTAAACCGGGGTGGGAAAGCAATGATTGTAGCCGAGGATATTGATCCTTACCTGTTGGATTCCCTCGGGTTGAAAACAGATAACTTCTATGGTTTTAAAAAAGGTGTGAATATAAAAAGCCAGCTGCGTGTGCGCTTGATGAACGATAACAATAAAATTCATTATAGTAAATCAGATCTTGGCGAAGTATTCAAAAAACTTCCTAAACATGCGACCATTTTGGGCGCGATTACCTATAAGGAATTTACGTTACCGAACTTCATAGCCGTTCAATTCGGTAAAGGGACATTCTATCTGCACCTGACCCCTGATTTATTTGGAAACTATTACTTGCTGAATTCCGCTTCGCAATATGCCTATGTTGCTAAGTCGTTATCTTATCTAAATGATAAGCCGATCGCTTGGTATGATTTTAAAGCGAATCTGGAGCAATATCGGACACCTTTGCGTGTATTGCTTATGAACGATGGTCTTAGGCAAGCTTGGTATGTTTTGTTGGCGGGGCTAGTCCTTTTGCTTGTGTTTCGAAGTAGACGTGAGCAACGGGCTGTGGCGGTCGTGAGCCCAGAACCGAATCTCTCGAAGGACTTTTGTGGAACCATTGCCACTTTATATTATGAAAATGGCGCACCAGGTAATATGGTCGCAAAAAAAATAGATTACTTCCTGCACGATCTTCGGATGCGGTTTCATTTGGACACGCTGATGTTGCGGGAAGAGGAGTTCAGTGAAGAACTGGCTGAGCGGGCTGGAGTTCCGCTCGTAGAGACACAGTCTTTAATCAGGCTGATTGTTCGTATGCAAGATGCTAAACAACATGATGTGGCTGATCTCAAATTGATTAATGATACAATAGAAGAGTTTAAACATAAAGCAAAAATGATATGAGTGACTTCGATAAATATATATCTTTTGAAAACCGAATAGATGTCTCGGTTTTATTCGATAAAATGACGCAGGTAAAGTCGGAGGTGAAAAAAGTCATCGTTGGGCAGGATCAATTGATTGACATGCTCTTAATCTCGATCTTGGCCTCAGGGCATTCTTTGATCGAGGGCTTACCCGGGGTGGCGAAAACATTATCCGCAAAATTGATCGCCAAAACGATTCATAGTGAATTCAAGCGGATTCAATTTACACCGGATTTAATGCCCTCGGATGTAACCGGTTCGTCGATACTTGACTTGAAAAGTAATGAATTTGAATTTCGTAGAGGGCCTATTTTTGCAAATATTGTTTTAATCGATGAAATCAATCGTGCTCCGGCAAAGACGCAGGCAGCACTTTTTGAAAGCATGGCGGAGCAACAGGTGTCGGTAGATGGAACAACCTATCAATTGCCGGGGCCGTTTGTTGTTTTTGCGACTCAAAATCCCATCGAACACGAAGGTACTTATCGACTGCCGGAAGCTCAGCTCGACCGTTTCTTGTTTAAGATCAATGTGAACTATCCTGAACTTGAACAGGAATTGGAAATATTGAAGGAGCATCATGCTCAAAAAGCACAAAATAAAGAGGATCAGGTTCAGGCTGTAGTTTCGGCCACAGAAATTTTAGAATTCCAGAAATTGATCAAGTCTATTTTTGTTCACGAGGAGTTGCTAACTTACATTGCTCAAGTTATTATAAAAACACGAACGAATCCAAGTTTGACATTAGGTGCATCACCGCGGGCTTCTATTGCTTTGCTGGAATCAGCAAAGGCTTCAGCTGCGTTGACAGGCCGGGACTTTGTTACTCCTGAAGATATTCGGAGGGTAGCGTCCGCCGTGCTGGGTCACCGTGTCATGTTGACTCCAGAAAGGGAAATGGAAGGATTTACCACCGCCTATGTCATCGACCAAATCATTAATTCTGTAGAAATTCCTAGATAATGAAGAAACTAAAACAGCTCTTTCTAACAAATCAATTCTTCTACTCCCTATTGGGGATGGCTACACTCTTTACATTTTCTTTTTTCATCAAAGGATTGTTGATTGTGGCCTGGATTGTCTTTTGGATCTGGTTGGCTGTTTTGGCTTTTGATTTTATTGTCTTATTCTCAGGAAAGGGTAAAATTGAAATCACACGGATATATCCTGAAAAATTATCCAACGGAGATGAAAACCCGATGAAGCTTATGGTGAGCTCTTTTTATCCATTTGCAACAAAAGTGGATATTTTGGAGGAGTTCCCGGTACAGCTTCAAATTCGGGACAAGGATTTTGAAGCCACTTTACCCGCCTTTCAGCGCTCAGAAATTTCGTTTTCCTTGCGGCCCACACAAAGGGGAATTTATCAGTTTGGTCGTTGTATGGCTTTGGTTAAGCGTTTCGGATTTTTCAAAAGAAGGTTTGTTACGAATCAGGAACAGGAAATCCCCTGTTATCCATCCTATATTCAGCTTAGAAAATATCAACTGCTTGCAACGAGTAACAGGTTAAATGAACTGGGTATAAAGCGTATTCGACGCATTGGTTCAGCCATGGAATTTGACCATGTTAGAGAGTATGTGCAGGGGGACGATTATAGGCATATGAACTGGAAGGCGTCCGCAAAAGTAAAGAAGCTGATGGTCAATCAATACGAAGAAGAGAAGTCTCAGCCGATCTATTCATTTATTGATTTGGGCCGGGCAATGCGTATGCCATTCAACGGTCTTACCTTATTGGATTATTCCATTAATGCTGCACTTGTTCTTTCCAATGCGACCATCTTAAAGCAGGACCGAGCCGGATTATTAACCTTTTCAAAAGATATCAATGCATTTATAGCTGCAGAAAAGAGGAATAATCAAATGCATAAGATTTCGGAAGCACTATATCAGGTGTCGACCAAATTTGAGGAGTCTGAATTTGGAAGATTATATAGTTATGCCAATGCACATATTAACAAGCGGTCGCTTATTTTTGTCTATACCAATTTTGAGACCTTAGATTCCTTAAAACGTCAGATAAATTATCTGTCGATGTTGAATAGGAGCCACATCATCGTCATCGTTGTTTTTAAAAATGTGGAAATTGAAGAGTTAGCCAAGAGTGCCCCCAAAAAAACCATTGATATTTACAACCAGGTCATTGCTGAAAAGTTTATCTATGAAAAACAGCTTATTGTACAAGAACTGATTCGCAACGGCTTTCAGACCATCTATACAGCGCCCGAAAATCTGACCATCAACTCCATCAATAAATATTTGGAAATTAAGGCACGGGGCCTTATTTAATGATGGAAGTATCTTTCACCATGACTTTTGTCCAGTGATGCTGATATTTTTCGATCGCTTTTAAATGAATCGGATGTGTCTCGTAGCGGGTAATATCTTGAAGGTTTTTGAAAGTGACGATCAACGTATAGTCAAAGCTGTTGTCTACGACAGGTCGCGGGTTTGTATGGGCTGGAATTCCATAGTTAAGTGTTTTGATGACGTCGATTTTACGCAGTTCCTCAAAAAATCCAACAAAATTCTTTTTTTCTTTTTCACTGAGATCTTCTTTTAGCCAAAAATTCACAACGTGGACAATGGTGGTTGGTTGGATATCCTCATCCGATTGAACATTATTTGCCCATGTTGGGGCAGTTACGAGCACCATTGGTGCCAGAAGAAAATTGCGTCTTTTCATGATTGAAACGGTTTAGAACTTTTAAGATACAAAACCTGCGTGATTTTACCAATAGCCTGGGTATAAAAGTCGGTTCAAACTGTTTAAGAATAGAGTGCTGAGAAGGCGCTGTGAAGGGAGGGTATAAAGTTGTATAAAAAAGGGACTATCCAAACTTGGACAGCCCCATTCTATTTTGATGGACGTCTGGCCCTTATAAACCAAACTCTTCTTTTACTTTGTCGATATAATCCAGTTTTTCCCAAGTGAACAGTTCAACTTCGACTTGCTTTTTCTCGCCTGTCGAGCTTTCGAACTCCTTGGTTACTTTTCTTGGTGTTCTTCCCATGTGTCCATAGGCTGCAGTTTCTGAATAAATTGGATTTCTCAGCCCCAAACGGGTTTCAATTCCATATGGCGTCATGTCAAATAAGTGGGCTATTTTTTCCGCAATCTGGCCATCAGTCAGGTTGACTTTGCTCGTGCCGTAGGTATTTACATAGATTCCCATTGGATCTTTTACGCCAATTGCATAGGAAATCTGTACGAGAATTTCATCTGCAACACCCGCTGCCACTAAGTTTTTGGCGATGTGACGGGTTGCATAAGCTGCAGAACGGTCCACCTTTGATGGATCTTTTCCTGAGAAAGCACCACCACCATGTGCACCTCGGCCGCCGTAGGTATCGACAATGATCTTACGGCCGGTAAGACCGGTGTCTCCATGAGGTCCGCCGATAACAAACTTTCCGGTTGGATTGATGTGAAACTTAATTTCATCGTTAAATAACAACTGAAGTTCGGGTTTCAATTGTGCTTTAACACGTGGAATTAAGATTGTTTTGATGTCATGTGTGATTTTATCCAACATGGCTTGTTCGGTGTCAAAGTCGTCATGTTGCGTAGAGATGACGATGGCGTCAATTCTTTTTGGTTTGTGATCGTCGCTATACTCTAGGGTAACTTGAGATTTTGCATCGGGGCGCAAATATTTAATTTCGTTATTTTCGCGACGCAGCTCGGCCAATTCATAAAGTAAGCGATGCGAAAGGTCTAATGCCAAAGGCATAAAATTTTCGGTTTCGTTATTGGCATAACCGAACATGATCCCCTGGTCACCCGCACCCTGCTCCTGTCTTGTCTTGCGGTCTACTCCTTGATTAATATCAGCAGATTGCTCGTGAATCGCCGAAAGGACACCACATGAGTTCGCCTCGAACATATACTCAGATTTGGTATAGCCAATCTTTTGGATTACCGAACGGGCTATTTTTTGAACATCGAGGTATATGTTTGATTTAACTTCCCCAGCAAGGACAACCTGCCCAGTTGTTACCAGCGTTTCAATAGCGACGCGCGAATCTTCGTCCCAAGCTAAAAAATTGTCTATTAATGCATCTGAAATTTGATCCGCAATTTTGTCTGGATGCCCTTCAGAAACAGATTCTGACGTAAATAAATAAGCCATGCTTTACGTAATTTTTAATATTGGATTTGCGCTAGAATGAAATAACAGCAAAGTGATAAGAGCCGTGACAGCGAAGGGTTTTTAGCACTTTTTTACTGTGGTTGCAATCTCCTTGTCGTTGCCTTGTAACGCAACAGCACGCAAATCAGTCCACATTCTATTTTTTGTGCGACAAAGCTACAATACTTTAGGGAGTATTTAAAATCAAATTTATATTTTAACTTTTAAAAGCATGTGAAAACGTGCCGACAGGTATAAAGATTACATTATTTTAAGAAATTGGTAATTTCCGCTATCTTTGGATATGTCAGAACGTAAACAAATATTGTTTGTTATTAATCCTATTTCAGGGGGGAAAAATAAAACTTCTTTTAAAAAGCAGGTGCTCGATGTGCTTGATCTTCAGAAATTTGACCCCACTTTTCAACAGACCGCAAGACCCAACCATGCTTACGAAATTGGTTTGAAAGCCATTGAGGAAGGATATGATGCTGTCATAGCGGTCGGCGGTGATGGTACGATCAATGAATTGGGCTCTGCTTTGGTTGGATCGGGCATTCCGTTGGGTATTATTCCTGAGGGCTCTGGTAATGGCCTAGCACTTTATTTGGGAGTTCCCATGAATGAGGCTGCCGCTATCCGCCGGATTAATCGTTTTGAATCGATTGAGGTTGATTGTGGTATTATTAATAATAGAAGGTTTTTTAATATAGCTGGTTTGGGCTTTGATGCATCCGTGAGTGAAAATTTTGCCAATGAAAATATTCGTGGACCTCTGGGGTATATGAAGTCAGTTTTTAATGTGCTCAGTAAATACCAGCCGGCGCACTATAAATTGACTATTGATGGAAAGGTATACGAACGACAAGCCTTTATGATCAGTGTGGCAAATTCACCACAGTATGGGAATAATGCCTATATCGCGCCACAAGCCTCCGTTAACGATGGTATTTTGGATGTCTGTATCGTACACAAATTTCCACTTTATATTTTGCCCAAGATGATTTTTCATCTTTTTAATAAATCAGCAGATCAATCCAGCTACGTTGAGATTATTCCAGGGAAGAACATACAGATCGAAGTCGATCAGGTGTCACCGGTCCACGTAGACGGTGAACCCATCGAACTTGGCGATAAACTGGATATTTCCATTATGCCAAAAGCATTAAAGATAATTTGTTAAGATCATGAGTAAAAATAAAAAACAGTCCTACGAGGGCGTTGTATATTCGACAGATGACAGCTTCAGTTATCAGCTGGCTGATTTTTTTCAGGAAGCAGATACTTTACCTGTAAATCAGCAAAATTTAAAAGTGCAGCTTGACCGGAAAATGCGAAAAGGGAAAGTTGTTACGTTAGTAACGGGATTTGTTGGGAAAGAGGAAGACTTGGAAAGTTTAGGTAAATTGTTGAAAACGAAGTGCGGAGTTGGCGGAACCGTGAAGGACGGCGAGGTCATCATTCAAGGCGAGTTTAAACAAAAGATCTATGATTTGTTACTTAAAGAGGGGTATCGCGTGAAATTAGTTGGTGGTTAAACAAGTATATCAGGGATAATTGTGGTAAATCTAACGAGTTGTTTATTAGGGAAATATACCTTTAATGACGCGCGTTTGATTGTTTCAAAACATGAGTAATCACTTACTTTTTGTCGTTTAAAATCCTTGATTTTCTTGCATATCAAAAAAAAAATGGCTTTCATTGTAAAATAATTATTGCGAATAAGCGATTTAGCATAGAGTAATAATGATTATATAACGGGAACTGCTGAGAAAAATAACACGGATTAATGGTGTGTTCAGTTTGAAAAAACAAATTTGATTTTTTTTATGTATTTAAGAGGAATATTTTAAATTTGACATTAAATATTAAATTTGCTTTGCAAAATTGATTTCAAAAGCGACTAAGAGTGCATATAATTTAAACAACATTATATATTTAAACAACAGTAAAAAACTAAAAATTAGAAAAATGGCAAACGCACCTAAAACTGCTGCAAAACAAGAGAGCAACAACGGAGGATCTTTCTTTGCTCAAGCTGCAATCATCATCTGTTTCATCGTGGGTTTCTGTGTATGGAAATTTGTGATGGGTAATCCAACTAACTTCGTTGACAACAATCCTGAAAATGCTCCAAATCCAGGTAACTACTTAGGAATGGTTTACCATGCTGGGGCTATCGTACCTGTTTTGCTTGGTTTATTCTTAATGGTATGGGTTTTCTCAGTAGAACGTTTAATCGTTATTAACAAAGCATCTGGTACAGGAAATGTTGGAAACTTTGTGAGAAAAATCCAAACTTTGATTAATGGTGGAAACATCGACACAGCAATCGCTGAGTGTGACAAACAAAAAGGTTCAGTAGCAAACGTAGTTAAAGCTGGTTTATTGAAATACAAAGCAGTATCAGTAGATCCTAACGTTGACACTGAAAAAGCTACTATCGCAATTCAAAAAGAAATCGAAGAAACTACAGCATTAGAAATGCCAATGTTAGAGAAAAACTTGAACGTTATCGCTACATTAGTTTCTATCGGTACATTATGTGGTCTATTAGGTACAGTAACAGGTATGATCAAAGCGTTCTCGGCATTGGCTACAGGTGGTGCTCCAGATTCAGCTAAATTGGCAAACGGTATCTCTGAGGCCTTGATCAATACAGCAACTGGTATCGCGACTTCAACATTCGCTATTGTATTGTATAACATCTTTACTGCAAAAATCGATAAATTAACTTACTCTATCGACGAAGCTGGTTTCTCAATCGTACAAACATACGCTGCAAACCACAAATAAGAACTATGATGAAAGTTTTTGATTTTATTTTATGGAAATCAAAAATCAAAAGCATCATAGGATAGAAGATTGAGTTTTTAATTTAAAAGGAAGAATTTAAAATGGGTAAAGCAAAAGTAAAAAGAGCCAGTACGTCGATCGACATGACAGCGATGTGTGACGTATCGTTCTTACTGCTTACGTTCTTCGTCTTAACGGCGACAGCGCGCCAACCGGAAGCATTGACGGTGGATACCCCAGCATCGACTACGAAAGATAAGTTACCTGATTCAAATGTAGGTATGATCACAATAGGCGATCAAGGTAAAGTTTTCTTCGGTACGACTGATCAACAGGTTCGCGTAAAAGCATTGGAAAGAATGTCAGCAAAGTATGGCGTTGGCTTTTCACAAGAAGATTATGATCGTTTCAAATTGATGGAAAACTTCGGTGTACCAATGTCTAAGTTAAAAGCATTGTTGGCTTTGGATGGAAGTAAGCGTACAGAAAAAGGTGTGCAAACTGGTATCCCAATTGATAGTACAGAAAATACTTCAAATGAGTTGTATTACTGGGTTCAAAATACCCGTCTAGCAGCTGAGGAAGTAAATAAAGAAAAAGAGGCCGCCGATAAAAATTTCGTGCACCCCGGACCTTTAAAAATGGCTATCAAAGCAGATGCGAATGAAAAATATCCTTCGGTTAATTTAGTTATTGAAACATTGCGTAATCAAAAGCAAAACAAATTTAGTTTCATAACAGGCATGCGTGCTGAGGAGAAATAATTGACGATTTAATAAGAACAAACAATGGCAGAATTAAATCAGGATAGTGGTAAAAAAGGCAAAGGCGGGAAAGTAAGATCCAAAAAGAATGGTGGTAAGGTTGACCTTACAGCCATGGTGGATTTGGCTTTCTTGTTGATCACCTTCTTCATGTTGACCACGTCCTTAAATAAACCGCAGGCAATGGATGTGGCTATGCCAGACAAAAATAAAATTAAGGAGCAACAAAACGATGAATTGCTTACAGCAGATAATCGTTCCCTTACAATTTTATTGGGTTCTGACAATAAAGTCTCTTGGGTATATGGTCAAGTAGCTCGTCCGATCGAAGGTCCAACTGTTGCTGGTTACGGTGCAGATGGGATTCGTAAGGTCTTGATGGAAAAAAAGGCTTATGTACCTCGCGTATCAGGCGGTAAAGACATGATTGTAATCATTCGTCCTAGTGATAAATGTACGCAACGTAATCTTGTTGATATTCTTGATGAGATGAAAATTGTAGACGTAAAACGCTATATGATCGGAAAGATTACACCAGAGGAAGTGGAAGTGTTAAAACGTGACAATATCTATAATGATTAGTTATTAGATTGACACAAAAAACTAAAATAAAATGATAGGGTCAAAATTAGATATTTTTAAAAAAGAATGGCTTGATGTCGTTTTTCAAGGCCGTAACAAGGAATATGGAGCTTACGAGCTTCGTAAACTTGCGCCTAAAGCGACTAATAGAGGTCTACTCGTCGTTATCGGCTTCGTAGTGCTAGCAAGTCTTCTTCGTCTTTTCGGAGATAAAATTTTTCCGAAAAAGGCAGTTGAAGCACCTCCAGCAGTAACCGAGGTTACTTTGGAAGACCTTGAAGAAATCAAACCACCAGAGCCACCAGAAGAGGAGCCGCTTCCGCAAGAACCGGAAGAAAAACCTCAGCAAGTAGCTATGGATGTGCCAAAAGAGGATTTGGTTCGTTTCCCTGAACCTAAAGTAGCTCCTGCAAACAAAGTTGTGGAAGAAGTTGCTTCTCAGGAAGAGTTGAAGGATCCAAATAAAACGCCAGCACGTATTACTTTGAAAGGTAGCCCGACTGGTACTTCCGTTGCACGTGGTGAGTTTGGCTCGAAGAAACAAGATGGCGCGATCACGGGTGCTGCAAAAGGAGATCCAAATGGTAATGGAGATGAAATTCTTCCATTTAATGCCATCGAGGTTCAACCAACGCCTGTAGGTGGTATGCAAGCATTTATGTCTTGGATTGCTTCAAACTATGAGTATCCGGCTGCGGCAACTGAAAATGGTGTAAATGGTGTCGTTGAAGTATCCTTCGTTGTAGAAAAAGATGGTAGCTTGACAGACATCAATATCAAACGCGATTTGAAATATGGTACTGGAGATGCAGCTGTAAGGTTGCTTAAAAAAGCGAAGAAATGGAAACCTGGTATTCAAAATGGTCGTCCAGTTCGCGTAGCGTACACTTTACCAATTCGATTGAACCTTCAAAATTAGAATGACAAATTTTAATTCGAATAATAGTTCAAATTATAGACAGAAATCGCCTCTGAAGCGGTTTCTGTCTATTTTAGGACTTTTTATGTTTGGCTTTTACTTTGTTTTGGGCCTATTGATTATATTCTGGGATAATTTCCCCATTGAGATTAATCCAACTTACAAAACAATTTTTGGTGTCGTATTGATTCTGTATTCGTTTATGCGGTTTGTACGACTTTGGCAAAATAATTTTAATTGATCGCCTCTTTCTTTTAGCTACAGCCAAAACTCTCTTCAAAAGTTAAACTATTCTTTATTTAAACTGTCTTATTTTATGATGTATCGTATGAGAAAATATAAAATGGTTCTTGTGGTGCTGGGCATCTGTATGGGCGTATTTGTCTCTTGCAAAAATAAAACGAAGAGTGCAAAGGAAGGTGAGGACATTCTTACAGGGAAGCTTCCGGTGATTGTTGATCAGACCGTATTGCCCATTATTCAGGAGTCAGCGGATGTTTTTGAAAGTTCTTATCCAAATTCAAGTTTGGAATTGATGGCGAGACCGGAAATTAGAGCTGTAAATGCATTGCTGTCTGATTCGGCTTATGTGGTTGTATTGACTAGGAAATTGAGCAATGAGGAAGATAGCTATTTTAAGAAGCGCGGTATTCAGCCAAAGATATTTCAAATGGCTTCGGATGCTGTTGTACTGATTAATAATCGTAACAGCGCTGATACTATAATGCCACAAAACGACGTTAAGTCTTTGTTGGAAGGTAACTTAGCTGGACAACGGTTGATCTTTGATAATGCCAATTCGAGTACTCTACGCTATTTGAAAGACTATTTCAAATTGAACAAAATTGATCCGAAGGCTGTTTCTGCAATGAAGGATAGTGAAGATGTCATGAAATATGTCAGCGAGCAAGCGAATACAGTGGGCGTCATTGGCTACAATTGGTATTTAAAGGCTATCGAAAAAAATTCGAATTTATTGGATAAAATTCGTACATTGAGCATCGGAAGTGTGGGTAAGGAGGGCGAAAAGGTCAGTTTTTATAAACCATCTCAATCGACTATTGCTGATGGCTTATATCCTTTTGTCAGACCTGTCTACATTATGAACTATCAGCCGAATATGGGCCTAGGTTTGGGCTTCAGTGCTTTTTTGACAGGTGATCGTGGACAACGCATCGTATTAAAGGCGGGATTGGTTCCTGCCACCATGCCTGGACGGGAGATCATTATTAGAGATGAAAGTTATATTAAATAGATAATAAATAGTACAAAAATAGATTATGACAAACAGCAAATTATTATTTAGTCTTTTATTGGCCGGATCTGTGGGCACAGTAAGTGCACAAAGTTTGAAAGATGCTAGAGCAGCCATCGAGGCTGAGAATTATGGTAAAGCGAAAACTATCCTTCAACAGTTAGTGAGTAAGCAACCTAAGAATGGAGATAATTATTTCTATTTGGGTCAAATTTATTTGGTAAACGACAGAGCGGATTCTGCCGCTGCGATTTTCAACCAAGGTTTGGCTGCTGATCCAAAGGCTACGATCAATAATGTAGGTTTGGGTTATGTTGACTTAATGAAAAAGGATAAAGCAAGCGCTGAATCTAAATTCGCTTTGGCGACAGCAAAATTAGGTAAAAAAGATTACGAGCCATTATTGGAAATCGGTCGTGCTTATATTAATGCTCCTGAGCCTGATTATGCAAAAGCGTTGGAATACCTGACACAGGCGAAAGAGAAAAACAAAAAAGACGTTGCCGTTCCTATCGCATTAGGTGATGCGTATCGTGGTTTAAAAGAAGGTTCATTGGCTTATACAAGCTATGGTGAAGCAACTGATATCGACCCAAATTCAGTACAAGCGAAAGTTGGACAGGCGGTGATCGTACGCGGTGCGCAAGCTTTTGATGAGGCTATCACGCAACTGGAAGCTATCGCAGCAGAAACTCCGGCTTACGCACCTACTTACCGTGAGTTGGCTGAAACATACAACCAATGGTCTAGACTACCGGGCACTTCTGACGAGAAATATGTCGAGTTAAATAAAAAAGGTGTTGAGCAATACAAAAAATATCTAGAAGTTGCAGGCGATAATTCACTGGAAGCTAAAATCCGTTACGCCGATTTCTTGGTATATGCACGTCAATACGACGATTTGAAAGTGGTTTCTGAGGAATTAGCTAAAAATCCTTCTGTAGATCCAAAGATCTACCGTTATTTGGGTTATATCGCCTTCCAAAAAGCGAAAGATTATCCAAAAGCGTTGGATTACTTAAACCAGATGTTCAGCAAAATGGAAAAGGACCGTGTAATTCCATTGGATTATATGTACCTAGGAATGTCTGAAATTGCGGCTAACAGTCCGAAACATGCCGCTGGCGGGGCGGATAGCACAGCAGCCGCGGCTCCGGTATTGACAGCAGAAAATACAGCAAATATTCAAAAAGGTATCGCTGATATTAAGAAAGCAATTGATTTGGACAAAGAGCTCTTGGGTGAAACAGCCGAGTTGGCTTTTGCTAAATATCAGGAGCAAGAATTGCAGACAGCGGCCTCTCTATTCGAGCTAGTTGCTTCTTACAAAGACAATAAAACATATTTGTATGATGCAAATTACTATGCTGGAGAAGCTTACTATCAAATTGGTGCTAAAGAAGATGCCGCTAGTAAAAACGAAGAGCAAGTTGTCGTTAATCAAGAATTGAGAGACAAAGCTATTGCCGATTTGCAAAAATCACAGACTTTCTTATCCGTTATTGAAACGACAGACAATAAAGAAGCACTGGATAAATATCTGATCAATGCGCTTTATTACAAGGCTTTTGCAGCTTTAACTGCGGACAATCTGGAGCAGCCTAAAGGTGATTTCGTAGCATCCTTCCAAAAATTGATTGAAACAATCAATCAACGTGGTGCGCAAGAGAAAAATAAAAATTATTTAATCGATGCGAATACCTATATCGGCCTTTACTATTATGTGAAGCAAGATCTTCCTAAAGCGAAGGAGAGCTTCCAGAAAGTATTGGCAATAGATCCAACGAATGAAGCTGTTAAAGGCTATTTACAAGGGATCAAATAGGCTTAAGTAAAATCATTCTAAATTAGGCGTAGATCGTAATATCTACGCCTTTTTTGTTTTGTTTTTTACCGTGGAATCTCTATATTTAGAGACAGTTACCAATATAAATTGAATTGAGATGGAGCAAGCCAATAGTATGCCGATAGACTACTTGCCGATATTTATACAGCTTCTAGTTGCTGTAGGATTTGGGGTAGGTACCATAATTATTACACATCTTATCGGGCCAAAGGTCCGTACCGAAAACAAACTTGGGGCTTTTGAGTCGGGGATTGAAGTTGTCGGAAATGCCAGGCAGCCTTTCTCCATCAAGTATTTCTTGGTGGCCATCCTGTTTGTGATTTTTGATGTTGAAGTCATTTTCATGTACCCGTGGGCTGTAAACTTCCGGGAGATGGGATTGCAGGGCTTGATTGAGATGTTTATTTTCATGGGATTGCTCTTGTTGGGCTTTATCTATGTCATCAAGAAGAAAGCATTGAATTGGGACTAAACGTCCCGTTGGTCGTTGGCTCCTTGGGTCAATGATACTTAAACCTATAAATCGACTTTTCATGAGTGATATAAAATTGGCAGAAGCTCCTCCGGGAGTAGAAGGCGCAGGTTTTTTTGCGACGAGTTTGGATAAAGCTATCGGTTTGGCCCGGGCTAATTCGCTTTGGCCTTTGCCTTTTGCGACATCCTGTTGTGGTATCGAATTTATGGCAACAATGGGCTCTACTTACGATTTGGCCAGATTCGGCGCCGAACGCCCTAGTTTCTCACCCCGCCAGGCAGATATGCTTTTGGTGATGGGAACGATCGCTAAAAAGATGGCGCCAGTACTAAGGCAAGTCTACGTACAGATGGCAGAACCACGCTGGGTAATCGCTGTAGGGGCCTGTGCATCGAGTGGTGGTATTTTTGATACGTATTCTGTCTTACAGGGTATCGATGAAATTATACCGGTTGATGTGTACGTGCCCGGTTGTCCTCCCCGCCCAGAAGCAATTTTAGATGGCGTCTTACGTCTGCAGGACATCGTGAAGAATGAATCATTGAACCGGAGAAATACACCCGAATACAAGGCGTTGCTTGAAAAGTACGGAATACATACAAATAAATAGATGATGGAAAACAGTTTTTTATTGGATAAGCTCCAAGGAAATTTTCCGGGAAAGATTACAGAAATTCAAGATGCACACAATCTATTGACCATTGTTGTTGATACGGAAGACGTGATTGATGTACTTCGTTTCTTAAAATCGAATAACGAATTGCAGTTTATTCATCTCACGGATATTACGGCGGTACATTATCCGCATTTAGAAAAGGAATTTGCTGTAGTTTATCATATTCAAAGTCTCGTTTATAATATCCGAATTCGCGTGAAGGTCTTTTTGCATGGACCAAATCCTGAGATTCCAACGGCAACAGTCGTTTGGAGAGGTGCAAATTGGATGGAGCGTGAAACCTTCGATTTTTTTGGTGTCAATTTTATAGGACATCCCGATTTGAGAAGAATTTTGAATGTAGATGATATGGAGGTGTTTCCAATGCGTAAGGAATATCCTTTAGAGGATCCAAATCGCGTAGATAAGAAAGATTTGTATTTCGGCCGTTAATTTATACGATATGAGCGAATTTATAAGCAAGATAACAGCTAATCAACCTGTCTTTGATGATAATGATCCACAGGATGAGTTGATTACCCTAAATATTGGTCCCACACATCCGGCTACGCACGGTGTATTTCAGAATGTCGTGCAAATCGATGGCGAACGAATTGTTAGCGGAGTTTCCACGATTGGTTATATTCACCGTGCATTTGAAAAAATTGCTGAACATCGGCCTTTTTATCAAATCACGCCTTTGACCGACCGTCTGAATTATTGTTCGGCGCCAATCAATAATATGGGCTGGCATATGACGGTAGAAAAGCTGCTCAAGATCGAAATTCCTAAACGGGTACAGTATATGCGGGTTATTGTCATGGAGCTTGCCCGTATTGCTGATCATATTATTTGTAATGGCATTTTAGGTGTGGATACCGGGGCCTTTTCGGGCTTCTTGTATGTGATGCAAGAGCGCGAGTTTATCTATGAAATCTTCGAAGAAATCTGTGGTGCGCGTTTAACGACTAATATTGGCCGTATCGGCGGATTTGAGCGAGATTTCAATGCAATTGCCTTCGAGAAAATACGGGAATTTTTGAAACGCTATCCTCCTGTATTACGGGAGTTCGAAGAAATGTTTGTTCGTAACCGCATTTTTATTGAGCGGACTTCAGGCGTTGCTGCTGTCACAGCGGAAGACGCCTTGGATTATAGCTGGTCTGGTCCTATTTTGCGGGCCGCAGGCGTCGATTATGATGTGCGTGTTCAGAACCCTTATTGTTCATACGATGAGTTTGATTTCGACGTACCTGTTGGCACGACAGGCGATGTATATGACCGTTTCATGGTTCGAAATGCCGAAATGTGGCAATCACTTCGGATTATAGAGCAGGCATTAGCGAAAATTGAAAAAGAACCTAAAGGCGTTTTCCATGCAGAGGTTCCTGATTTCTATTTACCGCCGAAAGAACAGGTGTATACCAATATGGAAGCTTTAATCTACCATTTTAAAATCGTCATGGGTGAGGTGGACACTCCAAAAGCCGAAGTCTATCATGCGGTCGAAGGTGCAAATGGTGAACTTGGTTTTTATTTGATTCATGATGGTGGACGTTCACCTTATCGTCTTCATTTTAGGAGACCTTCTTTTGTCAATTATCAAATGTTTGCGCCAATGAGCGCAGGGATGCTGATTTCAGATGCCATTATAAATATGAGTAGTCTTAACGTTATAGCTGGAGAATTAGATGCTTAGTGTAAAACAACATAATGAAAATGTAAACTTTTCTCCAGAATTGTTAGCCAAGTTTGGAGAAGTGGTAAGCCGTTACCCCGAAGGAAAGCAGAAATCAGGCTTATTGCCCATTTTACATTTGGTTCAGGCGGAATACGGCTGGGTTAGCGCAGATGCGATGGATAAGGTGGCTGTTTACCTGAATATATTGCCTATTGAGGTGTATGAGGTGGCAACCTTCTATACCATGTTTTTGTTGCAACCTAAAGGGAAATATGTACTGGAGATTTGTCGTACAGGACCTTGTTGTTTGGTCGGTGCAGAGCGTATCATGGGGCATTTAGCGCAAAAGCTGGGGGTAAAGGAAGGCGAGGTTACAGGCGACGGGCTTTTCTCTTGGCGTGGTGTAGAATGTTTGGCCGCCTGTGGTTTTGGACCAGTCTTACAGATCGGACCTGAATATACATTCTATGAGAATCTGACAGAAGATAAGGTCGACGAATTGATTGATAATTTAAAAGCTAAAACAGAATAATATGGCACGTAAACTTTTGTTGACTCATATCGATGTTCCTGGCATCAATACCTTTGAGGTCTATCGACAAAAAGGTGGTTATGTTGCTGTTGAAAAAGTAGTGAAGACCATGTCTCCTGAGGAGGTCGTTGAAGAGGTTAAGAAGTCTGGGTTACGTGGCCGTGGAGGTGCTGGATTCCCGACGGGGATGAAATGGTCCTTTTTGGCTAAGCCTGAAGGCGTGCCACGCTATTTGGTCTGTAATGCCGACGAGTCTGAACCAGGGACATTCAAAGACCGTTATTTGATGACGCACATCCCACATGCGCTCATTGAGGGAATGATTGTATCCAGCTTCGCCTTAGGAGCTCATACATCGTATATCTATGTGCGTGGAGAGATGATGCCACAGATCAGAATTCTGGAGCGTGCTATTGCTGAAGCCAAGGAAAAAGGTTTTTTGGGTAAAAATATTTTAGGTTCGGGCTATGATCTGGAGATCCATGTTCAACCTGGAGGCGGTGCGTATATCTGTGGGGAGGAAACAGCTTTATTAGAGTCCTTAGAAGGTAAGCGAGGTAACCCACGTATTAAGCCTCCTTTTCCGGCAATAGCAGGTTTATATAACTGCCCGACAGTGGTGAATAATGTGGAGTCTATTGCAACCACAGTGCCCATTATCAATTTGGGCGGTGAAGAATATGCTAAAATCGGCGTGGAGCGTAGTACCGGGACAAAATTAATTTCCGCTAGCGGAAATATTGTAAAACCAGGGGTCTATGAGATCGAACTTGGTCTTCCTGTGGAAGAGTTTATTTACTCGGATGAATATTGTGGTGGTATTGCCAATGGGAAACGAATGAAAGCTGTCGTAGCTGGAGGCTCTTCGGTTCCAATCCTACCCGCTAACTTGATCTTGAAAACTGCGGCAGGAAATAGCCGGTTGATGACTTATGAGTCATTGGCGGATGGTGGTTTCCAAACAGGGACAATGCTCGGGTCGGGTGGTTTCATCGTATTTGATGAGGATCAGTGCGTGGTGCGTAATACCTGGAATTTTGCGCGTTTTTATCATCATGAAAGCTGTGGTCAATGTTCGCCTTGTCGTGAAGGAACAGGTTGGATGGAGAAGGTGCTGCATAAGATCGAGAGCGGTCACGGCTCGATGTCAGACATTGATTTGCTGTGGGATGTGCAGCGGAAAATTGAAGGCAATACAATCTGTCCATTAGGGGATGCGGCAGCATGGCCTGTGGCAGCAGCAATAAGACACTTTAGGGATGAATTTGAATGGCATATCCTTCATCCGGAAGAGTCACAAACACGGAATTATGGACTGGCACATTATGCCGATCCTTTACAACCAATAGTATCATAATAGAAGCTGTAACGATAAATTAATCATATCATGGCAGAAGCGGAAGATATAAAGTTTAAGGTCACCATCGATGGTATACCGGTAGAGGTTGCTCCTGGGACAAGCATATTAAATGCAGCGAGACAAATCGGTGGCGATATAGTTCCTCCGGCAATGTGTTACTACTCCAAACTGGAGGGCAGTGGCGGTAAATGCCGTACCTGTTTGGTCAAAGTCTCTAAGGGGTCTGAAAAGGATCCAAGGCCAATGCCGAAATTGGTGGCTTCTTGTCGTACGACGGTGATGGACGGTATGGAAGTACAAAATATTACTTCGCCAGAGGTGGTGGAAGCAAGAAAGGGCGTTGTTGAAATTTTATTGATCAATCATCCCTTAGATTGCCCGATCTGCGATCAGGCTGGTGAATGTAAATTGCAGGATCTTGGGTATGAACACGGCAGTGCCAATACACGTTACGAATTCGATCGACGGACATTCGAACGCATTGATTTGGGGGACAAGATCCAATTGCATATGAACCGTTGTATCCTATGTTACCGTTGCGTTTATGTCGCCAATCAGTTGACTGATCAACGTGTACATGGCATCTTAGGTCGTGGTGATCATGCCGAGATATCGACCTATATCGAAAATGTAATCGATAATGATTTCTCTGGCAACGTGATTGATGTATGTCCTGTGGGGGCCTTGACAGATAAAACTTTTCGTTTTAAAAATCGGGTGTGGTTTACGAAGCCTGTCGATGCACATCGTGATTGTCCGACATGTTCGGGCAAAGTAACCTTATGGTATAAAGGTGAGGAGGTCATTCGGGTGACAGCACGGAAGGATGAGTTTGGTGAAGTGGAAGAGTTTATCTGTAATACCTGCCGCTTTGATCAGAAAAAAACGAGCGATTGGATCTTAGAGGAACCGACAGAAATCGATCCGCGTTCTGTTATTTCTGCCAATCATTATGAATTATTTAATCCGCCAAAAGTCATTAAGGAAAATCCGATACTTCAGGAACAAAATCGCGAACAGTTGGCTAGAACAGAAAAATTGAAATAATCACAAACATGGAGTGGTCTTTTGTCATAGAGAAATTAATACTGGTGTCTGTTATTTTTGTTATCACCTTGGTGATTGCGATGTATTCGACACTTGCAGAACGAAAAATTGCAGGTTTTATGCAGGATCGCTATGGTCCCGATCGGGCTGGTATCTTTGGGATCTTACAGCCGCTTTGCGATGGTGGTAAGTTCTTTTTTAAGGAAGAAATTATCCCTGCGGGCGCGCATAAAGTACTTTTTATCGTAGGACCTACGATAGCAATTATAACCGCTTGTATCAGTTCGGCCGTGATTCCTTGGGGACAGGAATTGCAAATAGGAGACCGTACGGTTTCTTTGCAAGTTGCGCAAGGTATCAATGTCGGCGTGTTGTATATGTTTGGTGTGATTGCATTGGGTGTATATGGTATTATGCTGGGCGGTTGGGCTTCCAATAATAAGTTCTCGCTTATGGGGGCAATTCGTGCAGCATCACAGAGTATCAGCTATGAAATTGCCATGGGGTTATCACTGATCGCTTTATTGATGGTCACGCGCACATTGACGCTAGAGGAAATTGTTGCGCAGCAGTCGGGTTTTGTCAATTGGAATATCTGGGCACAGCCGTTGGGTTTTATCATTTTTATGGTCTGTGCTTTTGCCGAATGTAATCGGGTTCCTTTCGATTTACCGGAATGTGAGACAGAGCTTGTCGGTGGCTACCATACGGAATATTCTTCCATGAAATTGGGCCTTTATATGTTCTCCGAATACATCAATATGTTTGTTTCTTCGGCGCTCATGGCATCACTTTATTTTGGCGGTTATAATTTCCCTTTTATGAATGATCTGGGATGGTCGGCCAATATGATCACGATCATCGGGGTAGTGGTATTCTTCATTAAAATATTGCTGTTTATCTTTTTCTTTATGTGGGTGCGTTGGACTTTACCACGTTTCCGCTACGATCAATTGATGAATCTGGGCTGGAAGATGCTGATTCCATTGGCCATTGCCAATATTGTACTCACAGGTGTATTTACATTGATTAAAGATACTTATTTCTCATAAGAAAGGACTTTTTATGCAACTAACCAATCGTAAAAAAGTAATTGAACAAAAACCGATGACATTTTCGGAAAGAATCTACTTTCCGGCTATTATCAAAGGTTTGCGCATTACATTAAGGCATTTTTTTAAGAAAATTCCAACCATTAAATATCCGGAGGAAATAAGACCTTATTCGAAAAATTTTAGGGGGCAGCACTCGCTCAAACGTGATGAGGAAGGGCGTGAGCGCTGTACAGCCTGTGGATTATGTGCTTTGTCTTGCCCGGCAGAGGCGATTACAATGACTGCCGCCGAGCGGAAAAAAGGTGAAGAACATCTTTATCGCGAGGAAAAGTATGCGTCGGTATATGAAATCAATATGTTGCGTTGTATTTTCTGTGGTCTATGTGAAGAGGCCTGTCCGAAAGAAGCGATCTATCTGGATGGACCGCATGTGACAGCAGATTATCTCCGTAAGGATTTTATCTATGGAAAAGATAAATTGGTGGAACCAACTTTTGATATTACCAAATTAAAGAGCTAAACCGGGAAATTATGACAGTATTTTATTTTGTAGCCTTCTTGTCTATTTTCTTTGCGCTGCTGACCATTTTTACAAAAAACCCTGTACACAGTGTACTGTATCTGGTCATTACGTTTTTTACGTTTACAATACATTATATTCTTTTGAATGCACAGTTTTTGGCTGTGGTGAATTTCATCGTATATATGGGAGCCATCATGGTGTTGTTTTTATTTGTACTGATGCTGCTCAACCTGAACAAGGATACCGAACCCATGAAATCCAATCTGGTTAAGTTTATGGGCGTTATAGCCGGTTGTTGCCTATTGGTGACTTTTTTCGGGGTATACCGTGTATTTGATATTTCTAATCCCTTGACTGTTGTTAATCCAGAAATCGGGTTGGTTAAGAATCTGGGTAAGGTGTTGTTTAACGAATTTTTGCTTCCTTTTGAGTTATCATCATTATTGTTATTGACGGCAATGATTGGAGCAATATTATTAGCTAAGAAAGAACCTAAACAAATCTAATGGAAACAGTTGTTCAACAGTTGCAGGGGGTGCCAATAAATCATTATCTGATTTTTTGTGCGATTATTTTCGTTATTGGTGTTATCGGTGTTCTTATTCGCCGTAACGTCATCATTATTATGATGTCTATTGAATTGATGCTGAATGCGGTGAATCTTCTTTTAGCTGCTTTTTCAGTACAGCATGGCGATTCGTCCGGACAGGTCTTTGTCTTTTTTATCATGGCATTGGCAGCGGCAGAAGTTGCCGTAGGCCTAGCGATTATTATTATGGTATATCGGAATACGAAGTCTGTGGATATCGATTCCTTAAATAAACTTCGTTGGTAGAACTTAAGAAATAAATACGATGAGTGAATTAGTTTGGTTGATTCCCCTTTTGCCCTTAATCGGGTTTATTGTGAACGGATTGGGTAGGAATGCCTTCTCCAAAGGTATGATAGGTGCTGTTGGCAGCGCTGTAGTGCTTATTTCTTTTGTATGCAGCTGTATTCTTTTCTCCGAAGTCTACCAAGCGAGACAAGCTGGACAAGCAGGTATTATAGAACAACATGTATTTGACTGGATTGCGGTGGGCAATCTCAAGATCGGTCTGTCCTTTTTGGTAGACCCACTAAGTGCCATCATGCTCCTGATCGTTACAGGGATTGGTTTCCTTATCCATGTCTATTCGATTGGTTATATGCATCATGATCATGGATTTGGTAAGTTCTTCGCCTATTTGAATCTCTTTATCTTTTTTATGTTGCTATTGGTATTGGGATCTAATTATCTGGTCATGTTTATCGGCTGGGAAGGTGTAGGGCTATGTTCTTATTTATTGATCGGCTTTTGGTATAAGAATAGTTCGTATGCAAATGCGGCAAAAAAAGCATTTGTGATGAATAGAATAGGCGATTTAGGTTTTCTACTTGCGGTATTTTTAATACTTGGCACTTTTGGATCCTTAGAATTTTCGACTGTATTTCCTGCGGCCAAGAATTTTGCTGTTGGTGATATCACAGTCGTTAGCATTACCATTTTGTTGTTTATTGCTGCAACAGGTAAATCGGCGCAGATACCTTTGTTTACCTGGTTGCCAGATGCCATGGCTGGCCCGACCCCCGTGTCGGCCCTGATTCATGCGGCAACGATGGTTACGGCCGGTATCTATATGATTGCACGTTCCAATGTCCTGTTTGTCCTTTCACCGTTTACCTTGCAGCTCATTTCTGTGATCGCTATTTGTACAGCCCTATTGGCTGCTGCGATAGCATTGACACAAAATGATATTAAGAAAGTATTGGCTTATTCCACCGTTTCACAATTGGGTTATATGTTTCTTGGCCTTGGTGTCGGAGCATTTACGGGAGCGTTTTTCCATGTATTGACGCATGCCTTTTTCAAAGCCTTACTATTCCTGGGGGCCGGCTCTGTTATACATGGTATGAGTGAAGAACAGGATATGCGAAAAATGGGCGGCTTGAAGAAAGCAATGCCTATTACTTATCTGACGATGTTGATGGGGACAATCGCGATTGCAGGAATTCCACCCTTCTCCGGCTTCTTTTCCAAAGACGAAATATTGGCAGTGGCATTTGCTGCGAGTCCAGTTTTATGGGGTCTGGGTTTTATTGGTGCATTAATGACGGCTTTCTATATGTTCAGGATGTTGTTTATGACCTTTTCTGGAACATTCCGTGGTACGGAAGAGCAAAAGCATCATTTGCATGAATCTCCAAAGAGTATGACAGTGCCACTCATCGTATTGGCTATACTTTCTGTGGTTGGAGGAGTGATCAACTTACCAGCTGTTTTGGGTGGTAATCATTGGCTTGAGGATTTCCTGACACCAGTGTTTTCAGAGGGAAAAGCGATAATGCCTGCAACTCATCATTTGGAACACAGTACGGAATATTTACTAATGGGCGTTTCTGTGGTTGGGGTATTGATTATGGTTGCTTTGGCTTTTAATAAATACGTCAAACGACAACAGTTACAGGAAGAGGGCGAAGGTACGCGTGGTTTCTTGGGTAATCTTTCTTACCATAAGTTTTACGTGGATGAGCTCTACGATAGTATCATTGTACGTCCGATCAATTGGCTCTCGGCTTTCTTCGGAAATGTCGTGGATCAACGTGGTATTGACGGTGTTGTTAACGGTGCCGGTAAGGCAACATTTGATACGGGAAAGGTATTGCGGTTGCTCCAGAATGGTAATGTTGGTTTTTATTTATTGATGATGGTAATTGGGGTGATTGCCATTTTCATCTATGGATTGTTGAGTCTTTAATTTTGGTATAATCGATGGATAACTTGTTTTTACTTATTTTATTGCCGTTAATAAGCGCATTGATTCTAACGTTCTTAAAGACCAATGCTGCAAAGTCTATTGCCTTGATTTTATCATTACTATCTTTGGCTTTGACTATTCCGTTCCTCTGTACTTTTGACACAAATGGCGGAATGCAATTTGAACAAAATTGGCTATGGATTTCTTCCTTGCATATTCATTTTCATATCGGCATTGACGGAATTAGCTTGCCGTTGATCTTATTGACGAATGGATTGATGCCTCTAATTATTGCTACAACCTTTAAAAAGGATTATAAAGGAAACTTTTATGCATTAATGGCTTTTATGCAAGCGGGCTTATTGCTCGTGTTTATGGCCTTGGACGCCTTTACTTTTTATGTAGGTTGGGAGATTGCCTTGATTCCGATTTATTTTATTTGTGCACTCTGGGGTGAAGGAGACCGTATTCGCGTCAATTTAAAATTCTTTATTTATACTTTTTTGGGTAGTCTGTTCATGTTGGTCGGTATTCTTTATCTCTATCAACAAGTGCCCAACCGTGATTTTGAATGGACTTCATTTATTGCATTAGATTTGGGGGAAAATACGCAGCGCTGGTTATTTTGGGCATTTTTTGTTGCTTTTGCCATCAAAATACCAATTTTTCCTTTTCATACTTGGCAACCCAATACGTATACAAATGCGCCAGCGGCAGGCACGATGTTGTTGGCAGGTATCATGCTCAAAATGGGGGTTTACGGTTTAATGCGTTGGCTATTGCCTATCGCACCAGCTGGTGTCGCTTTGTACGGGCATTTTGCGATGATCTTATGCGTTATCGGGATCGTTTATGCTTCCGTCATCGCAATTAAACAGGACGATGTGAAGCGATTGATCGCGTATTCGTCAATAGCCCACGTTGGCTTAATTAGCGCCGGTGTCTTCACATGGAATACGAATGGCCTGAGTGGTGCAACTATTCAAATGTTAAATCATGGTATTTCTGTGATCGGGCTTTTTTATGTGTTGGATATTATACAGCAGCGCACACAGACACGTAGTCTCACAGCGCTTGGCGGAATAGCAAGCAAGGCACCGCGCTTGGCGATCTTCTTTATGATTATTTGTATGGGGGCAGTGGGTTTACCATTAACGAATGGATTCATTGGGGAGTTTTTGTTATTGAAAGGCGTTTTTCAATATGGATTTTGGTTTGCCGTTTTCGCGGGGCTAACCTTAATCCTGGGCGCAGTTTATATCCTTAGGCTTTACCAAGGAACGATGTTGGGGGAAACGACCGAAAAAACTGTACAATTTGAAGATGTAAAAGGAACGGAACTTATTGTATTGACAGTCGTCTCCGTCTTGATCCTTTATATTGGTATATTCCCTAATTTCCTATTGAACCTTTCTGCAGGTTCCGTGGAAGTTTTAAGTACATTTTTAGGCAGATAATAGATATATTTAATTGTATGGGTGCAATAATTACACTTTCGATATTAGCATTAGTCGTCCTTTATCTTGGTTTATTCAAGATGAAATCTATGCTACTGCCTGTTTCTATTCTTGGCTTCTTGGTCGCTATTGGTTTTTTATGGAATGACTGGACTTCGACCAGTGGACCGCTCTATAGTGGGATGGTTCATTTTGATCATTTTGCTATTGCTTTCTCAATCTTATGTATCGCAGTTACCTTGTGCATTTTTGTTATCTCAAAGGGATATTTTGATGAGGAGGGGCAAATTGCGGAATATTATTCATTATTAATTTTCTCCCTCACAGGTGCTGTTCTTGTGAATAGTTATCATAATTTTTCAATGCTTTTTTTAGGTATTGAAATTATGTCTGTAGCGCTTTACATTTTGGTGGGTATACGTAAAAGAGACAAAGCATCAAATGAAGCTGCATTAAAATACTTTTTGATGGGGGCTTTCTCTACGGGCTTTCTATTGTTTGGTATTGCCCTTTTGTACGGTGCTACAGGATCATTTGATTTAAGTGAAATCAAAGACTATGTTGTCAATAACCCGCAGACAATTTCGCCTTTGTTTTATGGGGGTATATTGCTTCTCATTGTGGGACTGACGTTCAAAGTGGGCGCTGTTCCCTTTCATTTCTGGACACCAGATGTTTATGATGGGGCTCCGATATTGATTACCAGTTATATGAGCACCGTCGTTAAAGTTGCTTCTTTTGCTGGATTGTTACGTTTATTCAGTTATAGTCTATTGCCTCTGCAAGATTTTTGGACTCCGGTTTTCTTAGTGATCGCCATTCTCACCTTATTTGTTGGAAATATTTCTGCATTAATGCAGTCTTCCTTCAAACGTATGCTTGCTTATTCAAGTGTTTCGCATGCGGGGTATATGTTATTTGCGATTGTAGCAGTTGGATCTACTTCGGCTAATAGTATCTTTGCTTATGGTCTCGCCTATTCGCTGGCAACCATTGTCGCCTTTACGGGATTAATCCTGGTTAAGAAAACGACCGGCTCCGAACATTTTGAAGCTTTCAATGGCTTGGGCAAGAGAAATCCTTTGCTCGCATTTGCCATCACGATAGCAATGCTTTCTCTCGCGGGTATACCACTGACAGCTGGATTTATCGGTAAGTTTATGATGTTTTCTTCTGTTATGGAAAATTATCATATTGTTTTGCTTGTATTGGCTGTAATCAATGCAGGAATTGCCGTGTATTACTACTTGAAGGTTGTTGTTGCGATGTACTTTAGAGACAGTGAAGAATCCTGTGTCAATGTGCAATGGAATTATTCATTTGTATTATTCCTTGCTGTAGTGCTTACCATTTTAATTGGGGTATATCCAGACTGTGTTTTAAAATTAATATAAAGTTTCTGTTAAACCTGTGGATTCTTCAATGGCAATAGGAACCTTCAATAATTAACGTTGTAATTAAAGCAGGTTAAAACTGAAGGTTTCTGTTAAAATACATGTTGTTTATTTAAGCATGGCGATTTAGCTGTGCTTTTTTTATTTTTATTGGTATAACTCTTGCATACAAATTGTATATTGTAAAAAAGAAATCCTATCAATTGGCAGATGGCGTTTAAAGTGTGTGTTAAATCTTTTTCGATTTGTGTTTTAAGTGTGTTACTATTCTTCTTTATTGGCGGAAAAGTAAATGCACAGGGCTTTATTCGTGGAAAGGTTGTCGACGCACAGACCGGAAAAGGCATCTCACGGGTTTCAATCAATTGGCTAGGGGAAGATAGTGGCGGCAGCAGCGATACCCTTGGATATTTCAAGATCCCAGATATCAAAAAATACAAACAACTTATATTTGGAGCAGTGGGGTATGAGCGGCGGACAGTAGATGTTCGGCGTTTACAGGATTCCATACTCACCGTGCATTTAATTGCCTCGAATAATACATTAGAGGAAGTGGTGGTCAATCGAAAAAACAAGAAACCCAAAGACCCCGCTATAGCACTGATCGAACAGGTTATTGCGCATCGGTCACAAAACCATTACACCCGCATTCCTGAGATTCGTTTTGATGAATATGAAAAGACGCAATTCGGTTTTGTGAATCCTGAAGATAAAGCAAAAAAATTTCCAAAGCCCTTTCGCTTTCTTTTCGAAAACATTGATTCGACAGCTTTTCGGGGGCAGACCATTGCACCCTTCTATTTGGAGGAAAACTATGCCAACGTCTATTCTTCCCATAATCCGAATCGCAGTAAAAAACTTATCATCAGTCACAATCAGACCGAATTAAATCCACGGTTTTTTAACAATGATAATTGGCAAACTCGGTTTCAGACCATACTCCGCGATGTTGATCTCTATGATAATACGATTCAGGTCGCGAACAAAGGGGTCTTAAGTCCAATTGCGACGGGGGCTACAGCGTTTTACAGATACAAAATTCAAGATACGATCCAAATTGAAGGGAAGGATTATATTGAGCTCCAATTTGAAGGTAAATCGGCTATCGATCTGCTCTTCTACGGTGACCTTCTGGTCTCAGACGATACAAGGTACGCCGTTCACCGCGCCACACTGAATATCGGACGTACGGCAAATATCAATTGGATAAATGACGTGCAGATAGATCTAAGCTATAGTGAATTTAAAAACGGCAGTATGCTTCCCGTTCGTGCAGATCTGAAAATGTTATTTGGCGGGAGCAAGTCGGACGTATTGTATGGTCGCAGGGAAACCCAATACCTCGGGCATCGTACGGATTCTATTTCGAATGAGAATTTTGCCGGAGTACCTGTTGAAAAAAGGTATCTCCTCCAATCCGCCCCGCATGTACCCATAGTAGGGGTTAGACCAAGCCCGTTAAGCCGTGCAGAAATAGGGGCGTATCAAAAAGTTGATTCGGTACAGCATATGCGTTCTTTTAACCAGTTAGTTGCATTGGGTTATTTGTTGGCAAAGGGATATTACAACGCAGGAAAGGTTGAATTTGGACCATTGGAATATCTTTATAGCCGGAATAATTACGAAGGAAACCGTGTGCGCCTGAGTGGTCGGACGACGCGTTTATTTTCGGAAAAAGCCTACATTGAAGGATATACAGCCTACGGCGATAAGGATAAAGAGCTAAAGTACTACCTGAGTACAGCATTTACTTTAAACGGAGAACGCATTGTTCAGTTTCCAGCTAATTATTTACGCTTTACTGTACAGCATGATGTCATGGAACCCGGACGTGGTTTGGGGTTTTTGAAGGGCGATGGTTTTTTCCGTTCTTTCGGAAAAAACAAGCCTAATAAGTGGCAGTTTAATGATATTTATCGCATTGATCACCTTATCGAGTTCGGTAATCATGTCAGTATAGGATCGGCATTTACACATACACGTAGGCAGCCTCGCGGTGATCTGTTTTATAGCAATAGCCTACCTTCACCTGATACAGTTCGCCAAGTGAATACAAATGATCTACAGCTGATTTTGCGTTGGGCTCCGAATGAAGAATTTACTTATCATAATCTCGACAGAGGAACCGTAGAAAATAAATATCCCATTTTTACCCTGCAATATAATAAAGGCCTGAAAGGATTTTGGGGCGCAGATTATAATTATGATGCGTTGCGGTTCAGTATTTTCAAGCGTTTATTTTTATCTCCGGCGGGGCAGGCCGATTTTGAATTTTCGGGAGGAAGAATTTGGGGAAAACATCTGCCATATACTTTACTGGAACTTCCAGAGGTCAATAGAGATAAGCAGGGACCGTTGGTCAATTTCGACTTGATGGCTACCTCGGAATTTGTCTCAGATCAGTTTTTGAAATTGACGTATTACCACAATTGGAATGGCTTCTTTTTTAATAGAATTCCTTTGTTCAGAAGGTTAAAGTGGCGCGAAGTGACGGGATTTAAGGCTTTTTATGGAAAGTTAAGTGATGTCAACAACCCCTTTGTAACGCCCGAAAATATTCAGTTTGAACCGGACAAAAATGGTATTGTCCAAACAAAAGCAGTGCGTAACAAACCATATGTAGAAGGGCTAGTAGGGGTGGATAATATCTTTAAATTGATTAGATTAGAGTATAAAAAGAGATTAAGCTATAGTGGTGGTGAAGGCATACCTTCTGATACCTTTACAGCATCCTTACATTTTAATTTTTAGCAATTATGGTCCAATATTCAAATTTAAACTATGTGATTAAAGATAGCATCGGCTACGTTATCATTAACCGCGAACCCCAGCTGAATGCTTTGAATCAGGAAACCCTTGACGAATTGCAAGATATCTTCATGCATTTCAATGCCGATGACCACGTAAGAGGTATTATCCTGACAGGCGCTGGGCCTAAAGCATTCGCTGCAGGAGCAGACATTAAGGAATTTATGGATTTATCTGTAATTCAGGCACGGTGGCTCAGTGAACGAGGACATATTATTTTTTCGGACCTTATTGAAGGTTCTCCCAAGCCAGTTATTGCCGCAATAAATGGGTATGCTTTAGGCGGAGGGCTGGAGATGGCCTTAGCCTGCCATATTCGTATAGCGTCTGACAATGCAAAAATGGGCCTGCCAGAGGTTTCTTTGGGCCTGATTCCGGGCTATGGTGGTACGCAGCGTCTGCCCAAGTTGATCGGAAAAGGACAGGCTATGCAAATGATTTTAACGGGTGATATGATTGACGCGCAGCGAGCCTATGAACTGGGATTGGTCAATGAGGTGATCGCACAGGACAAACTCATTGCCCGGGCGGAGGAAATACTCCATAAGATATTTACGCGTTCTCGCGTTGCAGTGGCAAATGCTATTACTGCTATTAACGCTGCTGAAGATAAACAACAAAACGGGAATAAGGTGGAAATGGATGCTTTCGGACATCTTTTCGGAACAGAAGATTTCAAAGAAGGTGTTTCTGCATTTTTAGCGAAAAGGACACCGAATTTTGAATAATGCCACGGTACTTCGCGAAACGCCATAAGCCGTGTATTGTCAGGTTTGAGTATCGATGAAGAGGTAAAAATAAGACGAAGAAAAGATGTTCGGATTGAGCGCCAATCGTTTTGCGGCAAGTGTTAAGATGGCTCATGAATCTGGATCTGAAAGCTTTGACCGACATTATTTTTGATATTTTTTGCGATATTCCTGTGGCGACATTTTCATCTCCCGTGTAAACGCTTTTGAAAAATGAAAGGGGTCATAAAAGTGAAGTTTGAATGCGATTTCCTTAATCTTAAGTAGTGTGAATTGCAGGTAGGAGCAAGCCCTTTGCATGCGGAGTTGATTGTAATACACCATCGGTGGGTAAGAGGTTTTCTGCTTGAACAAGTTAATAAGATGTGATTTGGAATAGTTGAAATGTGCTGCAATATCGTCCAGATTAATATTGTTCTCCAGATTGTCTTTCATAAATATAATGATATCCTGTATGATATTGTCTACTTGAATTCGGTTGCTTTCTCTAAACTGAGCCTGATATTGAATGGACGCTAAAAAATATTGAAAGCAAAAACTCGTATACTCCAAATTTTCTGGACTATACCCCATTTCCAGGTTTTTGTAGACGCTCTCGAAGAGCTGGATGCGGTTGGCATGTTTGTTTGAATCCGCGTCATCTATATGAATCACTTCGCCCATGATATGTTGAAAAAGAACTGCATCTGTGCCGTCGAAATGAATCCAATAGATGCTCCAGGGATCATTTGATTTTGCGCCATAGCAATGAGCGCTATCTCTCGGGATAATGTATACATCGTTTCTTTTAAGGTTGTGCGTTGTTTCATCCTGTTTTATCCAACCGCTTCCATCTTCGCAATAAATCAGAATATATTCCTTACATCCTTCTTGACGATCACGGTAGTGTTTTTTAGCATTGGGATAATAGCCGATATGTGTGATGTGTAATTTTGATGTGATGTTGTTGCCTTCCAGGTAATTGCATACGGCATAGGGAAGGACAATTGCCTTTTCTCCTTTGAATCCTTCAGCGATGACATCTTCGTTTTGTTTCATAAATCGGGCTTATTTTTGGTTATTCGTATAAAAATAGTAATATTTTACATGTTTATCGTGTTCACTTACATGATTCTCCCCAAGTATTCCATTAATTTTACCTAAGTAAATCTAAATATGTAAACTCTTATGCAAAAGACTGCGACGACCTATCTGCTATTGATCACTTTTGTGGCCGCTATTGGTGGATTTCTATTTGGATATGATTGGGTAGTTATTGGTGGTGCAAAGCCATTTTATGAGGCTTATTTTCATTTGGAATCCGATCCTGCCTTGCAGGGGTGGGCCATGTCTTCGGCGATTGTGGGGAGCTTTGTTGGTGTACTGCTCTCGGGGGGATTGGCCGATCGCTATGGCAGAAAACCGCTGATTTATACTGCTGCAATTTTATTTATAATGTCTGCAGTGGGAACCGGTATGGCGTCCGAACTGGACACTTTTATTATCTATCGGATTTTGGGCGGGATAGGTATCGGTGTAGCCTCCAATTTGGCACCGATGTATATCGCAGAGATCGCCCCCGCAGAAAGTCGAGGGAAATTTGTATCGATCAATCAATTGACCATTGTACTGGGCATCCTTGCAGCACAAGTGGTCAATTGGCTCATTGCAAAGCCGGTTTTAGCCGGAGAATCTATGCTAGAAACCTGGAATGCGCAAGAGGGGTGGAGATGGATGTTTTGGGCCGGAGCGATCCCGGCGGTCATTTTTTTATTGCTACTTTTCCTGATTCCTGAAAGTCCGCGCTGGTTATATACAAAAGGGAAGCACGAACAGGCAAAACGTGTGTTTTTACGCATGGGTGGAGATGAGTATGCAGCAGAAAATATACGTTCTATTGCCGAGGCGGCTGAACTAAGTCAGGCTAAATCCCGAAAGAGAAATTTATTTCAGGGGAAGCTGCTACGGTTGTTGTTGCTAGGAAGCTTTATTGCGGTTTTTCAGCAATGGTGTGGGATTAATGTTATTTTTAATTATGCCCAGGAAATCTTTACAGCTGCTGGATATACGGTTTCGGGGATGCTTTTCAATATTATTATCACTGGCGTGATCAATGTCATTTTTACATTCATTGGCATGTATCTGGTTGATCGAATTGGTCGTCGCGCATTGATGCTTTTCGGATCAGCAGGCCTTTTTGTGATTTATATTGCCTTAGGAGCATGTTATTATTTCAATTGCAGCGGCATTTTTGTGCTTCTCCTTGTACTGGCCGGAATTGCGGTGTATGCGATGACCTTGGCTCCTGTAACTTGGGTAATTATCGCCGAAATATTCCCTACCGCTGTAAGGGCGCAGGCCATGGCGATTGCAACATCGTTATTATGGATTGCATGTTTTGTGCTCACCTATACGTTTCCTTTACTGAATCAAAACCTGGGTGCAGCTGGTACATTCTGGCTGTATGGTGGAGTCTGTTTTATCGGTTGTCTGTTTCTATGGAGCCGATTGAAAGAGACCAAAGGAAAAAGCTTAGAAGAAATTGAACAAGAACTGGAAGGATAATTGGCACCCGGATCATCAACGAAATCAACTCGACCTATATAAACCTATTAGCGTATCAAGAAAATGACAGAATTAACTCGTTATCTCATAAAATCAACAGTAGACCAGAAAGGGATTGTAAAAGCATGGGAGGAGCAGGTTGCTATTCCAACATACGAGATTGGAATAATGGAGAAAAATCCCATATTTGCTGAAAAACGCGTATATCAAGGTAGCTCAGGGGTAGTATATCCTTATCCGATCATAGAGAAAATTAGCGATCAGAAGCGAAATAAGATCTATCAAGCGCTATTTCTTGAAAATGAATATATCAAGGTGATGATTCTTCCAGCCTTAGGTGGGCGGGTTCATATGGCTTATGATAAAGTCCGAGAACGACATTTTGTTTATTATAATGAAGTGATCAAGCCGGCTTTGGTAGGGCTTACTGGCCCTTGGATTTCGGGAGGGATTGAATTTAATTGGCCACAGCATCATCGACCGACTACTTTTATGCCAACAGAGCATTTAATCGAATACAACAGCGATGGAAGCATTACGGTTTGGTGCAACGAAATCGAACGTATGTTTCGGATGAAGGCCATGCAGGGATTTACATTGCATCCCGACAAAGCATATCTAGAAATCAAGGTTCAGGTGTATAATCGGACAGCATTGTCACAAACCTTTCTGTGGTGGGCCAATCCGGCTGTTGTTGTGAATGATGACTATTTTTCCGTCTTCCCTCCCGACGTCAATGCCGTTTTTGATCATGGAAAGCGAGAGGTTTCCTCTTTCCCAATTGCTCGGGGGACTTACTACAAGTACGATTACTCAGCTGGTGTTGATATAGCGCAATACAAGAATATTCCTGTTCCGACCTCCTATATGGCCATTCAATCGAAATACAATTTCGTTGGCGGCTATGAGGCCGGTGCGACCAATGCGGGGATGTTGCATGTGGCCGATCATCACATTTCACCCGGGAAAAAACAGTGGACCTGGGGAAATGGTGATTTTGGTGTCGCCTGGGATAGAAACTTGACCGATGAAAATGGACCGTATATTGAATTGATGGCCGGTGTATATACCGATAATCAGCCTGATTTTGCTTGGTTACAACCTTATGAAGTGAAATCCTGGTCTCAGTATTTTATGCCTTACGCAGAGGTCGGACAGGTGAAAAATGCAACAAAAGATGTGGTGCTCAATATGGAGGTTAGGGAGCAGACAGCTCACATTGTCTTATATACAACGGGGACGTATGAAGGTATACGTATTTTGTTACGCAATACGGTAGGTAAAATCTATTTGGACGAGCAAGCGGACTGTTCTCCTCGGAATATTTATACCCAAAGTGTTGCTGGATTGGACGGTGATCCAACCGAACTCCTATTGACTGTGTATGATAAAAATAACCATGAAATATTGGTCTACCAGCAAGAGCAGGCAAAGGATGCTAAAGATATGCCCAAACCAGCACAGGCAGCATTGCTACCCGAAGATATTCGTTCTATCGAAGAATTGTTTTTGACGGGACAGCATTTGGAACAGTACCGACATGCAACTTATAATCCATTGGATTATTATAAGGAAGCGCTGCGACGTGAACCGAACGATATCCGATGTAATAATGCAATGGGTGCTTTCTTGTTGCGAAGCGGTAAGATCAATGCGTCGATTCCTTATTTTGAGACCGCTATCGCACGCGCTACGGAGCGTAATCCCAATCCTTATGATGGAGAACCTTATTACAACCTAGGTGTAGCTCTGCAACTATCTGGGGATTTGAATGGAGCTTATGCAGCTTTCTACAAAGCAACCTGGAATGCCGCCTGGAAGGATTCTGGCTATTTTGGTTTGGCACAAATTGATGCGAAGAGAGGCGATTGGAAAGCTGCTTTGGAAAAAATAGATCACTCATTGAGCCGAAACTGGTATCACCACAAAGGACGACAGCTGAAGGCCTCTATTTTAAGAAAACTTGGGGCAAAAGATGCCGCTTTAGCATTTATTCAGGAATCAATGGAATTGGATCCCTTTAATATGGGTTGTCGATTCGAATGGTACCTGTTAAATAAAGAAGAATCCATTTTTTCTCCTATTCTCGATTTAGCGCGGGTTAATATTCATAGTGTGATAGAGTACGCATTGGATTTTGCGCATGCCGGTCTGTATGAAGAGGCATCGTTACTGCTGGAAAAAAACATTGAAGATGTAACCTTAGTTTACCCTATGGTATATTATACGTTAGGTTATTTTGCGACCCAGTTAGGCTTGCGCGACAGGGCAAAGAGTTACTGTGATCAGGCCATGACTATGGATCCTACCTATTGTTTTCCAAATCGTTTGGAAGAGATTGCAATTCTCCGACATGCCATCGGTTTAAATGATGCTGACGCAAAGGCCTCGTATTATTTGGGCAATCTTTGGTATGGAAAAAGACAGCATCAGGATGCGGCAGACTGTTGGGAGCATGCGATCCAGTTGGATGGACAGTTTCCTACCGTTTTTCGCAATCTGGCCTTAGCTTATTATAATCGGATAGGCAAGAAGAAAGATGCCGTGACTTTATTGGAGCGGGCATTTTCATTGGATGAAACTGATGCACGTTTACTCATGGAGCTTCATCAGCTCTACAAGAAGGAGGGCCGTCCTTACAAAGAGAGGTTGGCGTTACTCGATCGATATCCGGATTTGGTGACGCTTAGAGATGATCTATTCTTGGAGCGGATCACCCTGTTTAATCTGTTGGGCGAATACGAGCGCGCGAAAACGTTGCTTGCTTCGCGGCAGTTTAAGCCCTGGGAAGGAGGAGAAGGAAAGGTCTCTCGTCAGTACACGATATCTCAGCTGGAATTGGCCAAAAAATCGATACTGCAGAGTGAACTGCAGCAGGCGCTTTCCTTGCTAGAGGCAATTGATTATTACCCACATAATCTTGGTGAAGGTAAGCTGATTACCATGGAGGAAAACGACATTCACTATTATAAAGGGCTTGTCTATCGTTTATTGGGTCGGGAAGAAGAAGCTAAGGTTTATTTCTATAAAGCAACAGAAGGTGCTGATGAACCCCAGCAAGCCCTTTTCTATAATGATCCACAACCAGATAAGATATTCTATCAAGGTTTAGCCTGGCATGAGCTTGGTGATCCAGGGCGAGCTGAACAACGCTTTCAATGCTTAATAGATCATGGAAAGTTATATATTGACAAGCCTTTTAAAATAGATTATTTTGCAGTTTCCTTACCTGATATGGATATTTGGGAGGAAAATCTGGATGATAAGAATAAAATACATTGTCTGTATGTCATGGGATTGGGGTATTTGGGGAATGGGGATCGTGCTCTGGCAATGGATTATTTATCGCAAGTTCTGCAGTTGGATCCCAATCACCAAGGGAGCCAGGCTATCATGCATTCTTTCTTAAGTGAAACTTCTTTAAAGAAATAATTTCGTATGTATCGCTATATCATAGTATTCGTCATTCTATTTCAAAGTTACACGGCCTGGGCAGATGGACTAAATCAGCTTGACCTTGCAGGTGAGTGGAAAGTTCGGCTTGATCCCGAAGATGTCGGTATTGAGCAGGGCTGGGCTGGTAAATCGTTCGAAACATCGATTAAATTACCAGGAACAACAGATGATGCGGGTTTAGGAGCCTTAAATACGTTGACACCTGCTCTTGCCAAACCTCAACTTTCGCATTTAACGCGAGCACATCGTTATGTGGGAGCAGCATGGTATACACGGGAACTTTTAATTCCGGCAGGTTGGGCTGGTAAGGAGATGATCTTAACCCTCGAGCGTGTTCTTTGGGAGTCCATGATTTGGATCGACGGGGTAGCAGTGGTCCAAAATCAACGTAGCCTTGTCAGTCCGCATGAGTTTGACTTAAGCTCACTTCTGAAAGCTGGGAAGAAACATCGGTTGACAATTCGCGTAGATAACAGAAAAAAACTCCCCATCAGCGTTGATGATATGGCGCATGCTTATACCGATCACACCCAAATTATTTGGAATGGTATTCTTGGAAAGATTGCTATTCAGGCCTATGATGCGGTGCGTCTGAAGTCGGTGTATGCTAGCCCTAATCTAGCGAAGAAGGAAATCAATCTGCAGATCAATCTCCGAAACAAACTAGCAAAGGGCGTTGTCGGTAAACTGAAAATAGCGGTAAAAGACAATAGGGGTTCCCTACCACCAGTTGAAAAAACTATTCAGCTCTCGCGGGGGGATTCAACGATCAACCTAAGCTACCTTCTTGGGGATAGACTGAAACTTTGGAGCGAATTTTCGCCGCATTTGTACGACATCGGTGTGGAGTTGAAAGCTGCAGATGCCGTATCAACGTTGCGTACCTCAATAGGTATGCGTGAGCTTTCTACTGATGGGACAATGCTAAAAGTCAATGGTGAGCCTTTATTTTTGAGAGGAACATTGGAATGCAGTATTTTCCCGTTAACAGGACATCCGCCAATGGATAAGGCCGGTTGGCGGAAAGTCTTTCGGACAGCGCGCGAATGGGGACTAAATCATCTGCGGTTTCATTCATGGTGTCCTCCCGAGGCGGCCTTTGCTGTTGCCGACGAATTGGGTTTCTATCTTCAGATTGAGTTGCCGATCTGGGAGAATAATATTGGTAAAGATGAGGGCGTGATGAATTTTCTGTATGAAGAGGCCGATCGAATAATAGAGACCTATGGAAATCATCCATCCTTTTGCTTTTGGAGTATGGGTAATGAATTGAGTGGTGATTTCAACGCGCTGAATGCTTTAGTAAAACACCTAAAGGAGAAAGACAGACGGCATCTTTATACGGCAACTTCTTTTACATTCCAGCAAGGGCATGGTGTGAAGGAAGAGCCCTATGATGATTATCTGATCACCCAGTGGACGGCCAGGGGCTGGGTGCGGGGACAAGGTGTATTTAATAGTGAAGCACCTACCTTTAATAAAAATTATAGCAATGCTTTGGAAGGAATTTCGATTCCGGTCGTGACGCATGAAATTGGACAATATGCTGTCTATCCCAATCTCGCCGAAATCAAAAAATATGAAGGTGTTCTAAAACCGCTAAACTTCATTTCTGTAGCAGAAGATCTGAAACAAAAGGGATTATTACATAAGGCCAAAGCATATACGATGTCCTCAGGAAAATTGGCTTCTATTCTATATAAGGAGGAGATGGAAAGAGCATTGAAGACACCCGGTATCAGCGGTTATCAGCTCCTTGATCTTCATGATTTCCCAGGTCAGGGAACGGCGCTGGTAGGATTATTAGATGCTTTTTGGGACAGTAAAGATATACTTCCTGCGGCCGAATTTCGACAATTTAGCGCTCCTGTAGTGCCTTTGCTCCAGTTTGCGAAAGCTGTATATACCAACAATGAAACGTTCGAAGCTTCTATCGATGTGAGTAATTATGGTCAGGCGGTTTTGAAGAATCAGGGGATTAGCTGGTTCCTGAAGGATGGGGGAAAAATAATCGCACAAGGACATTTTCAGTCGACCATTGAAAAGGGGCATCAAGGCCATGTGGGACATTTTGAGGTACCATTACAAGCAATTGGACGGGCGAAGAAATTGACAATTCAACTTAAACTGGAAGGTACATCCTATGAAAATCATTGGAATATTTGGGTATACCCTCAACAGGTCGCAGTTGATTTTGGGGAAGTGAGCTATACGCGCGAACTGGCGGAAGCGATGCGCTTACTGAAAGAAGGGAAAAAGGTGCTTTTAAATCCCGATTGGAAGAAAATAGACGGCATTGAAGGAAAGTTCGTTCCTGTTTTTTGGAGCCCAGTACATTTTCCAAAACAGGCCGGTACCATGGGCCTACTTTGTGACCCTAAACACCCTGTATTTGCCGATTTCCCAACAGATAATCACACAGACTGGCAATGGTGGGATCTCCAAATTAAATCGACTACGCTAATTACGGATCAGATCAAAGGCGGGAATGCAGTTGTAGAGCTCATTGATAACTTTGCTAATAATAGGAGATTAGCCTCTCTTTTTGAAGGGACAGTCGGAGCGGGCAAACTGATGATTGCTTCGTTTGATCTGGAGGCAGATCTAGCCAACAGACCCGTGGCGAAACAGCTGTTAGGCTCTATCTTAACGTATATGAACAGTACAAAGTTTAGGCCCAAAGTAATCGAAAATCCAGCTATGCTATCGCAGGTATTGCGCTACAAAGAAGCACAGGAAAAATCTGAACCTAAAGCGATCTATTAACGATAAGATCGCTTTGGGAAAATTTAATATACTTGATTTTTTAAAATAAATATGTAGAAATAATTGTTAACTTGGCCTTGTAATCTAATTGTTACCTGAAAAGCACAATGACCAATAAACTGAAGATTGGGAGCTTTAGTTATGAGAAAAGAAAATGATGAAGCCAATTTGATCCAAGCGCTCTCTATAGGGAAGCAGGCTGTTTTACCAAAACTTTACGAACGATATGCAGACCGCATTTTCGATGTATCTTTCCACTTGCTGAAAGATACAGGTTGGAGCGAGGATGTTGTGCAGGAAGTTTTCGTGAAACTGTGGACCAATAGAGAAAGTATAAAACAGGATGTGGATCTCTGGCCGTTCCTTTACGTATTGACAAAAAGAGAGTGTTTCAATAAACTAAGAAGCATCAAACGTTCTCATTCGGCCTTTGAGCTTCTATATTACCATATTGAACATCATTCGGATAGGGCCGATGGTTTAATAGAACGAAAGGAACTTGCCGATGAAATTGAAAATTACCTTGCTCAACTACCTGAACAACAAAAACTCGTTTTTACATTAAGCCGAATTGAAGGAATACCCCACAATCAAATTGCAGCGGAACTCAATCTTTCTAAAAACACGGTAAAAAACCATCTTGCCAGAGCATCGAAACATTTAAAACAAGTCCGTTCTGGACGAAATCCGCTATTATCCTTATTTTTCTATTTTTTCTGAAAAGGATTTCATTGATTGATGGATATTCTCCTAACTGCTTATCGATATGCTAAGCAGTTGGACTGAAGTTCCATTGAAAATTTTATACCTATAACAATTTCATAAGGATCTAAAAAAAATAAAAAAAATATTTCTTCGTGTAGTCCTTTTCTGTTTTTGCGGTGTACTGAAATAAATACTTAGAAAGTACGAACCAATTTGACCATGCAAGAAGAAAGACTACGCTATTTGCTAACCCATTATTTTAGGAATACAATCTCTCGTTCGGAATTGAAGGAGATGCTAGATCAATTAGATCAGCTGGAAGAAACTGAGTTCTCTGATCTTTTTGAACGTATGGGCGAAAGGATTCCTGAACGCTCGGAGCTATTTAACAGGGATCAGGTTTTAAATCAGATCTCAAGTCGAATAGGGGAACATCAAGAAGAGATAGGAGATGAAAGAAAATTAAAGCTGCACTATATCAGATTGGGGGGGATTGCGGCCGCAATTGTTGTTTTTTGTTTTTCAATTCTGTTTCTGGTCCAACAAAGCGCGAAGCAAACAACTTTTCAACAAGCCGTCTCACCAAGGGAAATCGCCTTGCCAGAAAACGGTGCGCCTATACTTAAACTTTCCAATGGTGATCAATATTCAATTTCAGAAGATCACCCTGAAACCTTGGACAAAAACGGTCTGAGCATCGTTAAGGCAACTGATGGCACAGTAGTATATCAAGTTAAAAATAATGGCGAGGGCAGGTCCGAGCTGAGAACTTTCCTCAGCCCAAAAGGTAGCGCATTGACCGTGAAGTTGGTTGATGGCACGCAAGTTCAACTAAACTCGGGCGCGAGCTTGACCTATCCGACACATTTTGATGAACATACCCGAACGGTATTCTTGGATGGGGAAGCCTATTTTGATGTCACCCATGACAGTAGTAAACCTTTTATTGTTCAGACGAAACAAACCCAGGTCAAAGTATTGGGAACGCAATTCAATATTGCCTCTGATCTCAGCAAAACTAAAATCCTGACCACTTTAATCAAAGGTAAGGTTGCTGTAAGTGCGGGGCATAATCAGCAGATTTTAAGTCCTGGAATGCAGGCACAAACCAATCTGCTTACGAAACAAATTGCTGTACAGGAAGCCGACCTAAAGGAGGTTCTCGCTTGGCGGGATGGCTTCTTCCGCTTCACAGAAGATAATATTGAGACTGTCTTGCAAAAAGTGGGCGAATGGTATGATATCAAAGAAGTGAAGGTGAATTCATCGTCCACCGATAAATTTACGGGGATGATAAAGCGGACCAAAAAGCTCTCGGATTTACTCCGGCAGCTGGAAAAAATATCCAATTATAAATTTAAAATTCAGGATGGGAGGGTCCTTGTTATGTAACAATGAGACTTTGAGCTAAAAGTAATCGGAAGTGCTCGCAACACTCCCGATCGTAGTTTAGCAATTAAATAAACCTAATTGAGTTATAAATCATTTAACACCAAACCTATACAAATGTATAAAAGGAATAGCAAAAGTTGCTTTTTTACACAAAAATTCTTTGTAAAAGCATTTATCAGGATGAAAGTATGCATACTAATCCTCATCATCTCCATGGTGCATGTTCATGCATCTAGCTTTGGTCAACAAGTGACATTGGATATAAAAAATGGACGTTTGGTGGACGTCCTGGATGAGATTCAAAAACAAACGGGGTACGAGTTTTTGTACAATAACAGTTTGATTAACAAACAAAAAAGAGTGACCATTAAAGCAAATCACAAAAACTTTAAAGAGGTCCTACAAGAGTTTCTGTCGGAAAGAAACCTGACTTACGAATTGAATCTGAACACGGTATTGATTATGGCCAAGGTGGGTTCTCCGCAAGTTGCTTCCAGCACCGCGGTGTTCTTGCAGCGGCGTAGAATAACAGGGGTTGTGTCTGATAGTAAGGGAGCGCCATTGGAAAGTGTTACGGTTGCGGTTAAGGGGACAACTATTGGAACGAAGACCGATGCGCAGGGGCAATTTGCCTTGGAAATTGAAGATCAGCATAAGGTGCTGCAGTTTTCGCTCGTAGGATTTCAGTCGTTTGAGCAGAATATTAGTGCGTCAAATCAGCTGAAGATCACTTTGGAGCCTGCGGTAAGCGATCTGGAGGAAGCTGTAGTTGTTGCTTATGGAAAGCAACGTAAAATTAGCGTGGTGGGTGCAATTAGTAGCGTTTCCCCGCAACAGTTAAAAACTCCCGTTGCTAAGATCAGCAGCGCATTGGCGGGACAGATGGCAGGTGTTGTTACGGTTCAAGGTTCGGGAGAGCCCGGCTCTGCAACGTCATTTTGGATACGTGGGGTGAGCAGTTTTGCAGGTGGGACCGGTCCACTGGTATTGGTGGACGGGATCGAACGTCCAATGGACCTCGTAGACCCCGAGGATGTCGAGTCATTCTCTGTCTTGAAAGATGCAACTGCCACAGCCGTGTATGGCGTAAGAGGAGCAAATGGTATTGTGATCATTACAACAAAAAGGGGAAAGAAAAGTGTTAAACCGAGTATCAATGCACGTGTTGAGCGCGGTATGTTGGAGCCTGTTGTCCTACCGAAATTGGCAAATGCTGCTCAATGGTTAGATTATTATAACGATATCAATTTTGAAGTTTCTGGAAAAGCCCCATTGACACAAGAAGAGATAAATAAATATGTGAATAAAGTAGATCCAGATGTCTATCCAAATGTGGATTGGATGCAAGAGATCTTTAAAAAGAGAACATCAAATGAACGTTTGAATGTAAATGTGACCGGAGGAGGAGATTTTATTAAATATTACGTGTCGGGTTCTTATATGAAAGAGAACGGTATCTTTCAGCCTCGAAAGACATCGAATTATGATCCATCTGTGAATTTTGACCGGATTAATTTTAGATCGAATGTTGATATTAGACTGTCTCGATCGACTGAAGTAAACCTAAACCTCTCCAATCAATACGAAACAAAAAACCGATTAGGTGTAAATTTGGGTGATATGTATGATATTGTGCTCCACACCACACCAGTGGCAACACCTACCCAATTTTCAAATGGCGCCTATGCACAGCCACAAGGAGGACAAAATCCATATTATTCGCTCAATACCACTGGATTCTCGAAGGATTTCTGGAATAATGCGCAGTCGTTGATTGGTATCACGCAAGATTTTTCGGAGTTGATAACTCCCGGTTTAAAAGCGAATGTTAAGTTTTCCTGGGATGCAAAGAACTCTTCGACATTAGACAAAAGAAAGGCACCAACCACCTATTATGTTGACAAAACAAAACCGCGGGACAGCGAAGGGAATCTTATTTTAAAAGATAACGGTAATGGCAGCGATTATCTTGCTTTAGCCGACTATCATTCGGGAGAGCGTGCGACTAATTTTGAAAGTTCCCTGATGTATGACCAGTTGTTTGGTGACAAGCATCGCGTCGGAGGCCTATTTTTATTCTCCATGCGCGAGCGGACAAATAACTTTCCAGAACGGGATTATATCGCAGCATTCCCCTATCGCAATACGGGGATTGCTTCACGTTTGACCTATTCCTACCAGGACCGTTACTTTATCGAAGGTAACTTTGGCTACAATGGATCTGAGAACTTTGCGCCAAAGAAACGTTTTGGTTTCTTTCCTTCCTTGGCTATGGGCTATGTTATTAGTAATGAAGCGTTCTTTAAGTCGCTATTGCCTGTCGTTAACTTTCTGAAAATTCGGGGGTCAATTGGTCGGATTGGTAGCGATAAAATCGGTGGTTCACGTCGATTTGCTTACAATTCAGAAATGAAGCTCGATGGTGGCTATTCTTTCGGCATTGGTGGCAAAAATTATCTTCAGGGTATAGCAACCGGTTATCCGGGGAATCCACTGGTTGCCTGGGAAAGTGCATTAAAGCGTAACATCGGGGTTGAGTTAAGCCTTTTCAACAAATTGACCATACAGGCCGATTATTTTGCGGAGAAGCGTGATGGAATTTACATTCTTCAGGAAAGTGTGCCTTCCATCGTGGGAATTAATGTAAAACCCTATGTTAATATTGGACAGATGCAAAATAAAGGAGCCGAAGGATCCTTGGAATTTAATCATCGCCAGGGGGAGGTCGGCATACAGGTCCGGGGTAATCTAACTTACAATCGAAATAAAAAATTATTTGATGACAAGCCAATTCCGAGATGGGCATATCAGTCTGAAATAGGACAACGTTGGGGACAGCAGCGCGGATTAATTGCTTTGGGGCTGTTTCAGTCAGAAGAGGAAATCGCGCATAGCCCGATTCAACGCTATGGCGATGTGATACGTCCCGGTGATGTAAAATATCGGGACATCAATGGCGACGGCGAAATTACAGAAGAAGATAAAGTAGCGATAGGTGATACAGATATGCCACAATGGAATTATGGATTTGGCGCCAGTGTATCTTGGAAGGGATTTGATCTATCGGCTTTTTTCCATGGAGTCGGACAAATATCCCGGATTATAGCGGGAGGACCTCTATATGGTCAGACTGGCAACATCTGGGGCTATGGACAGATCTATTCGGATGTCGCTGATCACCGCTGGAGTGCAGACAACCCTAATCCAAATGCAACTTATCCCCGGCTCTCATTTAATATTGCCAATAACTCTCAAGCTTCCACTTTATGGCAACGCGATATGAGCTTTATCCGTTTGAAGAATCTAGAATTGGGCTATACGTTGCCAAAGCAGCTCACGGAAAAATGGAAAATGTCAATCGTGCGTATTTATGCGCAAGGCGTAAATGTGTTCACGTTCAGTAAGTTCAAGTTGTGGGATCCTGAACTGGAAACAGTGTCAGGAAGCAGCTATCCTCAAATGCGTGTTTTTAATGTTGGTTTAAGTGTGACACTTTAATCTGAAAGATAATGATGAAAAAGTATATATACTCGATTTCCTGCCTATTACTGGTATTTTCCCTCGGGGCATGTAGCAAATATCTCGACGTGGATCTAGAAAATCAAATGACTTTAGAAGAGGTTTTTAATAAACGGAAAACCACGGAACAGTATCTGGCTCAGGTGTATGGCTATTTGCCTATAGAACATGATATGTTCAATGGTGAAGGCGGAAATGTTCCGCTGAGTGATGAAGCCTTATTTTCATGGGTAGCCTGGGTTCCGTGGCTTAACTTTGCGAATGGGGCATGGGGCGTGACAACCCAGGATTATACAACTTGGGAACAGAATTATAAAGGGATTAATCAGGCAACCATTTTCATTGAAAATATTGATCGAAATGTGGAATTGAGTGCTGCTACTAAAGATATTATGAAAGCCGAAGCCCGTTTCTTAAGAGCCTATTTTTATTATCTGCTTTTAAAAAGATATGGACCTGTATTTGTATGGGGCGATCGTGCTCCCGATAGTAAAATTGATCCAACAACAGTAGATCGTATGTCTTTGCAGACAAATGTGGATTTCATACTTTCTGAATTTGATAAAGCAAGTGCCGTATTGCCACAGGAAATAACTGATCAAGCCTGGTATGGTCGATTGACAAAAGGGGCTGTGATGGCCGCAAAATCTGAATTACTGCTGTATATGGCTAGGCCACTATTTAACGGAGCGAAACTTTATATAGGAATAAGGAATAAAAGCGGTGAATTCTTATTCCCACAAACAGCAGATCCCAATAAATGGGAGCTTGCGGCCAAATCTGCCAAAGCGTTGATTGATCTGAATGTGTATGCACTTTACCAAGATAACAAAGAGACGAACTCTTTTCGACGTGCAATTAAATCCTATATGGGTATTTATTTTGATAAGTGGAATTCGGAAATTATTTGGGGAAGATGGTCTGATGACGGCTTCAATTATAACGTCCGTACGGCTCCACCGCGAGTTGTGACGATGGGCTGGGGCGGTTATGCACCTTCGCTAAAACTGGTCGACACCTATCCGATGGCAAGTTCAGGACGCTACCCGATTACAGGTTACAGTAGCAATGGACAGCCTATAATTGATGAAAAATCAGGATACCAAGAAACGGGGTTTACAGATAACTATGTGCATCCCTTGGACAATTTTGCCTCTTTTAAGGCGCACAACAGTTGTGTCGGAAGGGATGCACGTTTCTACGCATCCATTTTGGCAAATGGAATGTATTGGACCAATCCAAAACCTCAACCCAGACAGGTGACATTCTTTGATGGCGGAACATCTTCGTATACGAAAACAGGGGACTGCGTAAAATCAGGCTACTTGTGGCGGAGAATGAGTGACCCAACAAATGATATCGAAGCAGGTAACTGGGGGCAGTTTGCATGGCCCTATTATCGTCTGGCTGAGATCTATCTAAACTACGCGGAGGCTTGCAATGAAAAACCTGCTCGTGATGAAGTGGAGGCGTTAAAATATATCAATCTGGTGCGTAAACGGAGCGGCTTGAACGACTTGGAAGTTGCTTATCCAGAGGTTCGGGGAAATAAAGAACTCCTGCGGGTATTGCTGCGAAAAGAAAGAATGGTCGAATTGGCATTTGAAGGCCATCGTTACCCCGATCTGAGAACCTGGATGATTGCAGAGGAAGAAATGAATGAGCCCTATTATACCCGTAATGTTGCCGCAACTTCTTATGAATCCTCTTGGGAACGGACCAAAGATGTTTTTCCTGGAAAGCGAAGTTTTCAGGCCAAACATTATTTCTTCCCGATACAGCAAAAGCAACTGAGCGAGATGATCAACATTACACAGAACTATGGATGGTAGTACTTATTAAATAATACTGAAAACGATGAGAAATTATATATCCTATTGTGTTCTCCTGTTGACACTTTTCCTGATGAATGGATGTCAAAAGGATGATCGAATGAACAACATGGTCGACGACACCATTTATTTCAGAGATTTCAAAGAGAATAAAATAACGGTATTTGACTGGGGAAAATTTGATTATAATGTAACTGTTGTTAAGGCTGGAATTGGGCAACAGGAAGCAAAGATAAACTTCAAGATTGACGAAGCGTACCTAGCAGCCTATAACGCGCAGCAAGGGACAAATTATAAGCTGCTTCCTGCTGACTGCTATAAAATTGCAAATACAACACTAGCCTTTGAAAAAAAGGATTATCTGCAGGATATTGCAGTTGCTTTTGACACTGAGCGCATAAAAGTGCTGCAAGGAAAATATAAGGAATTATATGTGCTTCCGTGCCGCATTGAAGCAGAGGGAGGGGTGTTACATGCGCTGAAACCTGAAATGGCAACGACATTGTTGATTCCTAACGTTAAAGACCCATTTTTGGAATTCACTTCACCGGGTCTGCAGCTTGATCAGATCAAACTGAGCCCCACAGGAGCTGAACAGGTCGTAGGAAAAGCGACATTGGTCACCAATTATCCCAATCAATGGAATCTTGACTATGAAATTGAAGTGGATCCCGTGATTTTGGATAATTACAACGGAACGGTATCAGACGATAAGAAGTTGAAATTACTACCAAAAGCGGCCTATCAGCTTTTACCTGCGCCTTATAAAATTGCTGAAAAGGAGAATAAAACGAGTTTTTCATACACTATTCTGAAAAAAGGACTTATTGATGGAACAACCAATTTATTTGGGGAGTATGCGTTGCCTTTACGGATTAAGTCTGTTTCAAAAAATGGTATTAACCCCGATGCTTCGACAATATTGGTTCCAGTGTCCTTTCAACCGCCAGATATCCCCCGTAGTGGCTGGAAAGTAATTGCGGCTTCTTCCGAATGGATTGGCGGAGGTGAAAAGGAAAATATATTGGACGGGAATCCCGATACCTACTGGCATAATGTCTGGATGGGAGGAGAACCCCCATTACCGCATTATGTCATAATAGATTTTGGAAAGGAATATAATGTGATGATGATTGAATTAACAAGAAGGTTATGGAATAATGACTTAAAAGTCGTTGAGTTTTCGACTAGTAATGACAATAAAACATATGTTCCAATAGGGAAGATTGATTTCGGAACAAACAGTCCCAAATCGACGTTGGCCGTGAATGTTCCGACGACAAAAGCCCGTTATTTAAAATGTACGGTAACAGCAAGTAATCGTCCGCCTTCATCTGCTATAGCAGAAGTATATGTCAAAGGATTATAAAATACATCCGAAATTAGCTATAATACAACATCAAGTATAGTCTAATATACAATTTGGCAGATCTGAAAGTCACTCCATTTTCCGGAGTGACTTTTTTGCTTGAAGTGCGACGGTGCTTAATGGCGTAAACCGGAAGTTTCTACTTTCCTTATGCTGGTTTGCTGTTTAGCGAAGCTGAGCTGACGTTCTTCGCAAAGGGGATGCGACTTGGAAATTTTGAAGAGAAAGGCCACTAGATTAGGTTGTATCCTTTTGAAGGGGATAACACTGGATATGTACTACGCTTTTCAGGAGGCTAGGGAACATAAATGGTATAGGCTTTAAATAAAAAAAGCGACTCTTTTGAAGTCGCTTTTTGTAGCCCGTAGGGGAATCGAACCCCTGTTTCAAGAATGAAAATCTTGCGTCCTAACCCCTAGACGAACGGGCCATATCGTTTTCGATGATGCAAATATAGAAGCTTTTTCAAAAAACGCAAAAAAAAAGTGCTGTCTGTGTGCTAATTCATTGAAATTGAGAAAAATTATTTTTTTAAAGAACCTATTCTACAGCGTAAGCGAGCATATATTCATTGAACTTCTCGTAATGCACGTCATATAGATGTGTATGTTGATCGCTGTGGAGTTCGAGTTTTAATATGCCCTGCAACTGATAGTCGAATGGTTGTATCGTCATGTTATTCAAGAAGGAGACGCCGGCATTCCCCTGAAGTTTATAAATCGCTTCTTTAGCACACCAGCAAGCATAAAGCTGCTCATATCGGTTCTCATCCTGTGCGATGAATGCAAGCTCTGCAGGTTTTAGAAACTTATGTTGGATGCGCTCTACTTTTGTTTTGATGATTTCCATGTCGATACCCACCTCTCCTTTTGTGCTGATCATAGCTGCGGCATAATCAAATGAGTGTGAAAGTGATATTTTTTGGGGGAAATTGGCGAGATAAGGCTTGCCATTTGCATCAGATGGACAATCTATATAACGGGATGTGTTTAATAAGGTGCGCAACAGCACACGGGTGGCAAGCCAATGTAACCGTCTTTTCCCTTTATTGAAAGACCCTAATTTCGCTTTTTCACGTTCATCCAATTGAAGTTTCGACAGTAAATCGTCGTCCGATTCCTCAATTCGCCAAATTGCAAATTTGGTTTGGCTATCAATTTCACGTAGATACACTAGACTCATACCCAAATGTAAAAAACAAATCGCAGATTTTTGTTTTGAAAAATGAAGTAAAATTAGTGGGAGAACTGTATTTTTGAATTTGTATAGCGTGGCCTGATGCTTTTGCTATTTTGATACACATGATTTTATCTGATAAAAGAATTCTCGAAGAGATTGAAAATGGCAGCATTGTCATTCAACCATTTGATCGTAAATGTTTAGGAACAAATTCCTACGATGTGCATTTGGGGAAATATTTGGCAACGTATGCAGACCGTGTACTTGATGCCAAGAAGCACAATGAAATTCAGCATTTTGAAATCCCGGAAGAAGGTTTCGTCTTGGAGCCCAACACCCTTTATTTAGGTGTTACGCAAGAGTATACCGAAACACATAAGCATGTTCCTTTTTTAGAGGGCAAATCGAGTACTGGTCGCTTAGGGATAGATATCCATGCAACTGCAGGAAAGGGCGATGTCGGTTTCTGTAATACCTGGACCTTGGAAATTTCGGTTGCTCAGCCTGTTCGGGTTTACGCAGGAATGCCAATTGGACAATTGATCTATTTTGCTGTAGAAGGCGATATCGAGACATTTTATAACACCAAAGGTAATGCAAAATACAATGGCAAGACCATCCGTCCGGTGGAGTCGATGATGTGGAAGAATAACTTCTAATGAAAACGGTCGGATGGATTGTATTAGCGACGCTATTGATTGCGCTCATCAGTAGCGTGCTTTATTATTTTGTTCATCCAATGTTTGGTGGAAGTTTCAAGGGAGCTCGGGTTGAACGTATGAAACAGTCCCCCAATTTTAAAAATGGTATTTTTCATAACCTCGAAGTAACACCATCGTTGAAAGGCGATGTGAATATGGTCTCTTTGTTGTGGGATTTCCTTTTCAACAAGAACCCCCACTTAAAACCGATCAGTGTATTGCCCGCTATGGAATGCGATTTAGCACATCTTCCCGCAGATGATGTGCTGATTTGGTTTGGTCACTCCTCCTATCTATTGAAGTTAGATGGAAAATTAATAGTGGTGGATCCAGTATTCAGTCCAAATGCTTCTCCCGTCCCAGGGAGCAATAAAGCATTTAAGATGTCGGTCGACTATGCGGCGATGGTTTTTCCGAAAATTGACTATTTGTTTATCTCGCATGATCATTACGATCATCTGGACTATGAGACTGTTGTGAAATTGCGGGATAAAGTCGGTCAGGTGATCTGTGGTCTCGGAGTAGGGGCGCATTTTGAATCTTGGGGATACAAGTACGATCAGATCATCGAGGGGGATTGGTATGACCAGGTAAAACTGGCGCCCGATTTTCAAGTAACCTTCACCCCCGCAAGGCACTTTTCGGGACGTAGATTTACACGGAATAATACCTTGTGGACATCCTTTGTGTTAAAAACCGCTAAGTACAGCATTTTCTTGGGGGGAGATAGCGGGTATGGTAAGCACTTCAAAACAATAGGTGACCAATTTGGTCCTTTTGATTTAGCGATCTTGGAAAATGGACAGTATAATGACGCCTGGCATTATATACATTCGTTACCTGATGAATGGGCTGCTGAAACGAAGGATCTGAAAGCCCAAGCTGTTTTGCCCGTTCATTCTTCTAAATTCGCGTTGGCGATGCACGATTGGAAAGAGCCCATGGAGAAATTTTACGAGACGGCGAACAAAGAACAGATCACACTGCTTACGCCAAAAATAGGGGAAATGATCCATTTGAATAAATTAGATACCGTATACGCCCCTTGGTGGCGGGAAGTTAACTAAGGATCTATTTATTTTTTTCCTCGATCCATAAAGACATATATTTCGTGCTCTGCATCGTGTGGTGCAATAATATCTGACTAATAAAGTTTTGTTGACGATGCCTGTCAATCTGTACTTTTAATAAAGATAGATTAGTCATAAAATCGGACTGATACTTTCGTTTTTCATAACGTTCGTTGATAATACGGATACCATGTTCTTGGGCCGTTTTCCAAAGATCTTCATTTTCGTAGAGCTCAACAGTCTTTCGGCAGAACGTTTCGGGATCGTCTTCGATAAATCCATTCCAATCCAAATTGCCCTTCATGGCTTCTGCACCAACTTTCGTGGTGACAGCTGGTGTACCTGTTTGCATGGCGTCGATAAACTTCCCTTTCACACCGGCACCAAATTGTATTGGAGCCACCAGTAGACGGTAACTTTCCATGGTTAGACGAGCAGATTCCGCTCGGCCCTTGATCAGGAAATTCTCTTTTGGGTTGTTTAACTGAAGTACTTTTTGGGTTGCGTAGGCGCCATAAATGTGTAATTCCACTTTGGGGAGCATCCTCCGTAATTGCGGCCAGATTTGTGTTTTTAGGTATTGTACCGTATGCCAGTTGGGCTCATGAATAAAATTTCCAATAAATAATAAGTTCTTGCGCTCTTCGAAGGTGTTCCATTGCTCCACATCTGCTGCAGTGATCTCATCTTCAAGAAAAGGGAGATAATAAAGAATATCGGGTGAAATGCGAAATTCTTCGATAAGAATCTTCATTTCGGATTCGGAAATGATCAACGAGAGGTCGCTGCGCAATATCGCGGCAATTTCCCGTTTGGCGGTATCGGTAAATAACGCTTGAAAGGAAAAATCACCGTTATTTTTGACAGATGTCTGTCTCGCCTGACGCAAAAAATGCAAATCTTCCGTGTCAAGTACGCGGAGTGCATCTGGACAATGCTGTGCAACACGCCAACCATATTGCTCTTCTACCATAAAGCGGTCAAATACAACAATGTCGGGCTTAAGCTGAGCAATAAATTCATCAAAGCTATTGCTATTCAGCACGATGGCCTGTTCCCGGATCCCGAGAGATTGTAAAGGTGCACTATACGGCGATTTGGCAGCAGCAGAAGCAAATGTAATCTGATAAGAGCGATTAACAAACGTCTCAATTAATTGCATCATACGGAAGCCCGCTGCTGAAGATGTTGGCTCTGGCCATACCAGTCCGATGAACAAAACCTTTTTCTCTTTCATGCCGGAAAATTACTGATTAATGTGAAAAGAATTGACGAAAAATTAACAATTAGTCATTTTCAAACGATTAGCTTTATTTCGTGTTTATACTATATCTCAAGGTTATTCATCATTAAACGATTATATGGCCAAAACTATTGCGCAACGGATTCGACATTTTTCACCAAAGACCTATTGGAAGGAACTAATAGCTGTTTTGGTTATTTTGTTGGCCTTTGTATTTTTTAGAAATGAACGAAAAGAGCTTGCTGCCATCATTCCACATTTGCGTGCGGCCAATCTAACCTGGGTTTTGGTCGGCGTAGGAATTACTCTCGTCTATATTGTACTTCAGGGATTGATGTATGTGCAGAGTTTTAAAGCGATAGGCCTCTCTATTAACCTGAGAATCGCCATTGATCTTTTCCTGAAGCGAAATTTACTCAGTGTGTTTCTGCCTGCGGGTGGGATTAGTTCTTTGGCATATACCACAACGCAGTTGCGAAAAAGAAATTTGAATACGACGCAAATTCATCAAGCAGGGGCGCTGTATGGCTATGTCGGACTACTGACGGTCTTTCTGATCGGAGTACCTGTTATATTGTATACGATTTGGCACAATAAAAATTTTGGTGATGCCTGGATCTCATTGGTGGTTTTGGGGCTGCTTCTGGGTGTCGTATTTTGGCTCGTTTGGTCTTTTAGAACACACAAAGGCATCTATCGCTGGGTTGAACTAAAATTTCCTGCTGTAGCCTCTAATATCGATGAAATATTTTCAGGAGAGGTCAAGCTAAAATATTTGTTGGGTACCATGCTGGCATCGATGGTCGTTGAATGCTGCGGTATTGCCCATGCTTTTGTAAGTATGTATGCCCTTGGTTTGGACCACTCTTTCGAGGCTGCGGCTATTGCCTATACTGTTTCGGTGGTATTGATGATTGTTTCTCCTTTTCTACGGGGACTTGGGGCCGTAGAGTTGACTATGCTGTATATTTTTAAAGCCTACGGCTACTCGCAGGCAGAAGGATTGGGCATTACAATTCTCTATCGGGCATTCGAATTTTGGCTACCTTTAGTACTGGGGCTTCTGGCTTTTGCATGGCGTGGGAAGCAATTGCTGGCACGTATTGGCCCAGCGCTGCTTATCTTCTTCTTGGGCATGGTAAATCTCGTATCTGTATTGACGCCTCCTTTGGCCGACCGGATGAAACTTGATCGTTTCTATTTGCCTTTAGAAGCAATTCACGCTTCCAAATTTATGGTGTTAGTGTTGGGCTTAGGGCTGTTGGTAACCTCGGCTTACTTGATCAAAGGTTTCCGAATTGCGTTTTGGATCGCCGTAGTGTTTAGCGCATTGTCGCTTTTTGGGCACGTGTTTAAGGCATTGGACTATGAAGAAGCTTCGGTTGCTTTATTGACCTTGATTTTACTGGCCATGAGCTATAAGCAATATCGGATCAAGAGTAATATTCGCTGGGTGCGAATTGGGTTTATCACATTTTTTGTCGCTCTCCTAGCCATATGCCTTTTTGACGTAATGAGCTTCTACTTCATTGATAAACAGCATTTCGGTGTTGACTTCACCTGGCGACAATCCATCTATCATACAGCACGGAGTTTCCTCTTGTTTGCCGATGATGAATTGATGCCCCAAACTGTTTTTGGTCAAGAATTTCTGCGGATCACCCAGGTACTTGGACTTTTTTGCTGGTTTCTCCTAATCTATGCGTTAGCTCGCCCCCGTCTCTTGGCAGATGAAGACTCCAGTCATTCTGAATTGGAACGTGCAGAACAATTATTGCGCGAATTTGGACAGTCTCCCATGGATTTCTTTAAATTGGGAAAAGATAAGAGTCTGTTCTTCTCCGAAGTATGCGAGGGATTTACCGCCTATCGCTTGGCCAATGAATTTGCCATTGTATTGGATGAACCTGTCTGTGAACAGGGGGATAAGGAAGAGCTAGTCGAGGAATTTGATCAATATTGTTATGCCAATGGATTAAAGGCCATTTATTACCGCGTTGACGAAAATAGTTTGGTTCATTTTTCATCCCTGCGCAAGCAAAAGATCACCATTGGACAAGAGGCGGTATTGGAACTCGATACATTTAAGTTGGAGGGCAAAGACCGAAAGTCTTTGCGTAACGGGCTGAATGCAATTCAAAAAAAGGGTTTTGCTACGGAAGTTTTGAAGGCACCGCAAAAGAAAGAAGTTATAGCCGAATTGAAAGTGATATCTGATGAATGGTTGAGCGCATTTGATAAAAAAGAAATGGTTTTTTCGCAAGGGACGTTTGATGAAAATGAGCTTATTTTGCAAGATATCATTGTACTGAAAAATGAGCAGAATACTATCGTAGCCTTTCTGAATATTATTCCCGATTATGCCAAAGATGAGTGCACCTATGATATGATCCGGAAGTCGCTTGACGCGCCGGGCGGGAGTATGGACGCATTGATTGTCGAGCTTATTGCGTATGCTAAGGCTCAAAAATACGTCTATTTAAATTTGGGCATGGTACCAATGACGGGGTTGGGGGCGACAGATAGTCCCGCAGAAAAGATTATGAAATTTGCCTCAACACGATTGGGCAACTTTAAACATTATCATAGCCTGCGCGACTTTAAAGAGAAGTATGCGACATTTTGGGAAAATAAATACCTTATATTTGATGACGATTTTGATCTCATACAACTTCCTGTAGCACTGGTCAAAGTGATGAAACCGAATGAATAGCTTTCATGTAGATCGTGTAAAAATGAAAAAAATAGCCACTTTATTTATAATTGCTAGCATGGCGTTTCATGCGTTTGCACAACAACGTTTGATTGACATGAAATATTGGAACAATAAAGCTACTTTACCGTTAGTGCTCTACCTGAGTGGCGATGGTGGATTTAATTCATTCTCTAACAAGCTTTGTGAGCTGATTGCTGGAGTAGGATATACTGTGGCAGCGATCGATTCGAAAACCTATTTCTGGAAGAAGAAAAGCCCGAGTGAGATTGCTGCCGATGTTTCGAATACGCTGAAAAACGTACTCTTAGCACGGCAAAATATGCATCTTTTTGTAGTGGGGTATTCATTTGGCGCAGACGCGGTTCCTTTTATTATTAATCGCCTGGATCCCGTCATTAAGAAGAACCTCAAGAGTGTTGTCCTGCTGGAACCATCTGTGTCAACAGATTTGGAGATTCATATAGCGGATATTTTGGGTCGGAGTAATACAAAACGGAGTCTGGACGTGATCGCGGAAATCAATCGAATGGGTGCAGTCAAAACGGGCGTTATTCTTGGTGATGATGAAGCTGATTTCCCGATACAGAAGATAACACTTAAGAATTTCACAAAGAAATACCTGTCCGGCGGGCATCATTTTAGTGGCAATGCAGACCAGGTCGCGAAGAATACTGTTGCACTCTTTTAGCCGAGGAGCCTAGTATAACTTTGTTGATGGTCAGATCAAGTAAGCGACCAAATAGACAGCTCTTTATTTTTTTGTGATCCAGGGTATGTTGCGGTATCATTTTCTTATCCTAGATCAAATAATTCAGGGAAAGAAGGTGTTACTTTTGAATGACTTATAAAATAGATAAAAATGGAATTAGGAATAGGAATGTTTGGCGACTCGAGGATAGATCCTGTTACAGGTCAAATCCAGGCAGCACAAGATAGAATGAAAGAAATTATTGAAGAGATCAAGCTTATGGATCAAGTAGGATTGGATTTCTTTGGAATAGGGGAGCATCACCGTGCAGATTATGCGGTTGCAGCACCCGAAATTATCTTGGCGGCGGCTTCTACCGTTACCAAAAATATTAAATTGGGCAGTGCAGTTTCGGTATTAAGTTCTGCCGATCCGGTTAAATTATTTCAGGATTTTGCGGCTGTCGATCTTTTATCCGATGGACGTGCTGAGCTGATGGCTGGAAGAGGATCCTTCATTGAATCCTTCCCTTTATTTGGTTATGATCTAAAAGATTATTCCGAGTTGTTTGAGGAAAAACTAGAGCTTTTGCTTCGATTGAACAAGCAAAATCCGATAACTTGGCGTGGAAATTTTAGAGCGCCGTTAATTAATCAAGAGGTCTTTCCTCGGCCTAAAAATGGATCATTGCCGATTTGGGTTGCCGTAGGTGGTACAACATCTTCTGTTATCCGTGCCGGAAAGCTGGGTTTACCGGTCATGTTCGCCATCATCGGCGGGATGTATGAAAGCTTCGATCATTTATTTGAAATGTATCGTCAGGCTTATGAAGATAATGGACACGATATGGCTAACTTTCAGGTTGGGGTACATATGCATGCGTTCTTTGGCGACAACAGCGCTCAGGTAGCAGATTATTACTATCCGATTTATTCGGCCCAGATGGATCGTATCGGTGCAAGTCGTGGATGGCCGCCATATCAACGGACTCAATATGACTTCGGAAGGTCTTCGAGAGGGCACCTCATTGTTGGGGATGCTGCTTATGCCGTGGATAAAATATTGCAAATACAGGAAAAATTTGGATTGACACGTTTCTCTGCACATATGGATGTGGGGGCACCTGGGCATAAAGAAATGCTGCGTTCTATAGAGATTTTTGGTGAGAAAATAGCACCTGAAATTCGAAAGGCTCTTCATAAAGATGCCTAAAGAGCGATTATCATTTTTTTAACGCTGAGATATTCGTTACCTTTGTGACGTAAATCATTTTAGAGAGTAAGATGCTTGGATTAAAGTTGTTGACAGATCCGCGATGGGCAAACATCGCAGAAGGAAATTTGGAGGAAATTTTGACAGATCATGCCTGGTGTGAACAAAAGGCTGCTTCGAATGCCATATCCTTAATTACCAACAACTCAGAACACGAAGATTTAGTGCATGAGCTGACAGCAATTGCTATCGAAGAAATGGAACATTTTAAGATGGTTATTGATATCATCAAAGAACGTGGCTATACCTTGGGGCGTGAACGAAAAGATGATTATGTCGGTCAATTGATGAAATTCTCTAAAAAAGACGGCAGTAGAAATATGGCTTTTATTGACCGTTTATTGTTTGCAGCGATGATCGAAGCCCGTAGCTGCGAACGTTTTAGAGTGCTTTCACAAAATATTCAAGATAAAGATCTTGCGAAGTTTTACTATGATTTAATGGTATCTGAGGCAAATCATTATACCACATTTTTAAATTTTGCACGCAAATATTCCGTAGACGTCGACGTAGAAAAGCGTTGGAAGGAGTGGTTGGAATTTGAAGGGAAGCTAATTCAGTCGTACGGAAGTAAAGAAGCCATTCATGGCTAATTGAACCTCGCTCCTACCTATTTTAAAACACATACATAACAGTTGTCCCGTTCTATTTCTTAGAACGGGATTTTTTGTCACTTATTTATTCTTATCTTTGTACCGTGATTGAAAAAAGTAAAATAATAGATATCAGGAGTTTGTCTTTGGATCAGATCAAAGATCAACTTACCGCGTTGGGGGAGCAGGGCTTTCGTGCGAAGCAGATTTATGAATGGATTTGGGCGAAATCTTGCGTAGATTTTGATCAGATGAGTAATTTGAGTAAGCCCCTTCGTGAGAAGCTGAAAGCGAATTTTACGATCAATGCAGTTACAGTCAAAGAATCTCAGATCAGCTCCGATAAAACAATTAAAAGTAGTTTTTGGCTGTATGACAACAACATCATTGAAGGGGTATTAATACCAGCTCCGGAGCGTATGACAGCCTGTGTTAGTTCACAAGTTGGTTGTAGCTTGACCTGTAAATTCTGTGCAACGGGTTATATGGATCGTAAACGTAACCTCAATGCCGATGAGATCTACGATCAAGTCGTTCTTATCAGCAAGCAGGCCGAAGAAAATTATGGACAGCCACTGACAAATATTGTTTATATGGGAATGGGCGAGCCCTTGTTGAATTATGCCAATATGATGAAATCGGTTGAGCGCATTACTGCCCCAGATGGATTGAACATGGCTGCCAAGCGGATTACCGTTTCTACTGCCGGTATTGCAAAAATGATTAAGAAACTCGGTGATGATCAGGTACGTTTCAATTTAGCGCTTTCTTTACATGCTGCAAATGATAAAAAGCGGAATGAAATTATGCCGATCAATGAGCAGAACTCACTAAAGGCACTGGCCGAAGCCCTCAAATATTTTTATGCGAAAACAAAGAACCCCATTACATTTGAATATATTGTCTTTAACAATTTCAATGATGAGTTGGAGGATGCAAAAGAACTGGCCAAGTTCTGTAAACACGTTCCTTGTAAGGTCAACCTGATTGAATACAACCCTATCGCACTGGCCGATTTCCTGAATGCTGAAGCAGATAAAATCGAGGTATTTGCAAATTATTTAAAAAGCCAAGGTATCATCACGAATGTCAGACGGAGCCGTGGCAAAGATATTGATGCAGCCTGCGGACAATTAGCTATCAAGGATAAGGAAAAAGAGGAATCCGAAGCATAATCTGAAGGATAGTTCCTATCTTTAATAGGGAATTAACCAGATGAAATCCGAATTAAATAAGGTTTTTAGCGATTTTATAGCCATATTTTTTCCAAGGGAATGTGGCTGTTGCGGCTGTGTGCTAAAATATCAGGAAAAGTTTGTCTGTACAGAATGCGATTTCCATTTGCCCTATACTAACTTTCACGAATATTCGGATAATGATACCGCAAGACAGCTCTGGGGGAAGGCTCCGGTGGAAGAGGCCTGTTCTTTCTTATTATTGCAAAAGGATAGTCGCGTAGAGCGCCTCATTTATCAGATCAAATACAACAACCAACCTTTTCTTGCTGAATATTTTGGTTATCTATACGGCTTAAAATTAATCAAAATAAAGGCCTATCAGGATATCAATTGTATTGTTCCTGTTCCCTTGCACCGTAGCAAACTCCGAAAAAGAGGCTACAACCAATCCACTTACTTCGGAAGAGGGTTGTCCAGAGCAATGGGAATCCCTTTGCGTGAAGATATTTTGGTCAGGAAGAAAGCGACAATGAGCCAAACGGGTAAGGGGCGGCTCGACCGGTACGACAATGTAAGTGATATTTTCGATTACAAGCCCACTATGTTGCCGGCTAATGTACACATCCTTGTGGTTGACGATGTATTGACCACGGGAGCAACGGTTGTTTCAGCCGCATTAACACTCTTAGATGCAGTTGATTGCCGGATATCTGTTGCTACTTTGGCAAGGGCCTAGTTTGCAAGTCTATCCCATAACTTATACCCTTCTCCGTCCGGATAAAGCGAATTCAATAATTACGGGAACCACTATTACGAGCAGGCCATGCCTTCAATAGTAATGACCAGGTCAAAACGAATTCAACACGTTATTTGCGACGTCGGTTCACATAGTTTAGCAGATAGGCAAATCCTGCCATGCCGATTCCGATGCTGTCTGCAAATAAATCCCACCAATCACCACTGCGATACGTAAAAATATAGAGTTGGAGTAATTCTGTCAGTCCTGCAAATAAAAAACCAAGGATAGAAACGACAAAGATTGGAATCCAACGGGTCGGTTTACCATGGAATTGCTGGATTACACCATTGTATAGCAGCGTACAGAAAACAAAGAACATCCCACAATGGACTAATTTATCCATACCTGGATAGGCGGGAACTGCATCAAAATTATTGCCCGGGAGGGTGCATAAAATAATAACTATTATGGCCCAAATAAAACACCACTTATAGTCTAATAAGATTTTAATCATGGCGATAAATATCCAAAAATTTCCTGATAGAAATAAAAATATTATTTATTTAAAAATTATTTATCTGTAAATCAGTTGTTTAGTTATATTGTTTTGTTTTATATGGTACTATGTATTGCATGGTACCATAAAATACATATATCTTTGTATTGTTATGATAGCTGAAAATACACAAATCCAAATGAGGAAGGGGATACTTGAATATTGTATCCTATCCATAATTTCTCGAGGAGAAATTTATGCCTCCGATATTATCAGCGAACTGAAGAAAGCTCAATTATTGGTTGTGGAAGGAACCTTATATCCGCTTTTAACACGTCTAAAAAATAATGGCCTGTTAAGCTATATATGGAAGGAGTCAACTTCAGGTCCGCCTAGAAAATATTATGAAATCACCCAAGAAGGGTTAGAAGTCCTTTCAAGACTAGATGTTACCTGGAATGAGCTCGTGTTTGCTGTAAACACGTCATTGGTGGGTAGAAACAATGATTCAACTAAACCAGTTAAAGATAATAACGATGAATAAGACAATAATTATCAACATAAATAGTATCGTCTTCCATATTGAAGAAGATGCTTATGAGGTGCTTCGCTCCTACATGATTGATATAAAGAAGCACTTTGGACAATCGGAAGATAGTAAGGAGATTTTAGAAGATATCGAAAATCGTATTTCTGAAATGTTTACCGAAAAGATTCAGGCGGGGAGCAAAGAAGTTCTGAATATGGATGATGTGAATGCTGTCATTGAGCAGATGGGGAGCGTAAGCGATTTTGAGTCTGAGGATCAGGATGGTTATGCGTCTTTTCAGCGCCAGCCAAATGCAGATGGCTTTAAAGTAGGAAAGAAGCTGATGCGCGATCCCGATGACAAAGTTTTCAGTGGAGTATGTAGCGGACTGGGCCATTTTTTTGGTATTGAGGCAAAATGGGTACGACTACTCTTTGCGTTATTTGTTGTGATCGGCGGATCGGGTGTGTTGGTCTATGTTATCCTATGGATCGTAATGCCGCTCGCTGTAACCCGTGCAGATAAAATGGAAATGCGTGGTGAAGCACCGAACATTCAGAATTTCAAACGTTCTTTCGATGAAGAAATGAGTGGCGTAAAGGATTCGTTTTCGAGGGGAATAGACCGTACAGGCGATAGTGTTGCTAAGTTGCTGCAGGTTGTTGTAAAAGTTATCGGTGTATTTTTTGTTATTATCGTCGGGTTGACACTCATTGGTTTGATCATTGGGCTAATTTTCTTTGCTTTGGCTATTGTGAACGTAATTCCTGACGTCATGGACGATTCGGGTCCTTTTTACCTCATGGATCCAAGCGATGTACCTTTTGCCTTGATTGCGGGTTTCTTGGCCATTTTTATCCCTTTTGCCGGATTGTTTTATTTGCTTCTCCGAGTACTCTTCGATAAAAAACCAATGAACAATTATTTGACAACTACCTTGTTTTTAGTCTGGTTGGCATCGATAGGCGCTATTATCTACTACGCTACATCGGTAGCAAAGGAGTTTAAAGAATCCAGTACAATTGTTGAAGAGAAACCGCTGCAAAAACAGGCTGTTTATTATTTAAACGAAAATGATATTCGGGTAATCCGCTTGAAAAATGGTGTAAAAAGCGGTTTGGGTATCAAAAGCGAAAACCTTTCTACTTACCTGAGACGTAATATTCGTATTCGAGTTGAACGTTTAGACTCCCTACAGGAACCTTATGTACGCTATGAGTATTCGGCTAAAGGAAGTACGTATAAAGTAGCAACGGACAGAGCTGGTAAAATTAATTATGCCTTGAGACAGGATAGTACGTCATTGATATTTGACAATGCGTTCCAGTTGAATGAAGGCGAGCGTTATCGGGATCAGGAAGTGAATGTTACCTTGTTTCTCCCGGTAGGCACCAAATTGATCATCAATGATAATTTGGAAGATAAATTAAGGGATATTTCATTTTACGAATGTCGTGATCGGTATAGCGAAGATCTAAGGGATGTAAAAGACGTCGAGTTTGTGGTCACCTCACTCGGCTTGAAATGTGCTCTGCCCCCCAAAAAGTCTGATGAAACTGAAGAAGCAGATGCGGAGGGTAATGGAGTAGTCGCAAATGATACTTCTATTGTCATCCGTCGGGATACCATTATCAATGTCAAAAAAGATGGTGTTACCATAGAGACAAAAAAGAAATAATATAAAGCAAGTCTTCCGCCCCTAGGCGGAAGACAAATATTGAAGCTGTAACCAATCGAAAATTAATACTAAACCTCGTGTGATAAGCCGACTTAAAACAATCAAGTAAATGCTATTACACTTTTTGATAAACGAATGAAAAGATATTTTTACCTCTTACTCCTAAATTTTTTGATTGTTTCCTTTGCCTATCCACAAGTGAAAGTTACCGGCAAAGTACAGGCGGAAAATAATGCGCCTTTGGCTTCTGCAACTGCTTATCTGATGAAAGCAAAGACGGCTGTTATTTTGAAAGCCGTTGTTACCGATGAAAATGGAGAATACCAATTCTCGGATGTACAAGCTGGAAGTTATTATGTCGAAGCGAAAATGGTTGGGTATACCGCCAATAAGGGCAACGCTTTTGATATCAGTACGTCAGATTACAAGGTGCCAACGATCCTACTGAACGCGGACACACGAAAATTGCAGGAGGTCGCCGTAGAGGGTAAGCGGCCGATGGTTGAAAGCAAGCCTGGTAAACTGGTTTTAAATGTGGAAAACTCTCCCTTAGCCGCAGGGAATAATGCCTTGGATATTGTACAGCGGGCTCCTGGAGTGAGTTTAGATAACAATAACAATCTACAGCTGATGGGTCAATCTGGTGTTTCTGTGACCATCGATGGTCGGCAAACCTATATGTCGGGTGAACAGTTGGTGAATTTTTTGAAGAGTACGGATGGCAATCAGATTAAGTCCGTCGAAGTGATTACTACTCGTGCAGCAAAAGATGACGCTGAGGGGGCAGTGGGAACAATTAATATTGTACTCAAAAAAAATCGGATGGAAGGTTTTAACGGAACCTTTAACGTGACGGCAGGGAGGGGAGAAAAATTCAGAGGGAATAGCTCCTTATCCCTGAACTATAAGAAGAATAATACGACAGTATTTGGGTCGTATGCGTATTCGGATGAAAAAAGCCATCGGAAGCTCCTGCTTGATCGTGTTATTCAGAATAAAGGTGAAAAGACCTATTTTAACCAAAGGTCGATATTGGATGAAAAGGAAAAGAACCATTCCTATCGCTTTGGTGTTGAGCAGAGGACATCGGCCAGAAATACGTTAACCGTTCAGTTTAATGGATCGAATAATATCGAATACAATGATAACGATAGTAAGACCAATGTAGGAAAGTCTTTCACAACATTGGATTCGCTTTTGATTTCGACATCACAGTTCAAAGAGTTATTTGATCGTTACTCCGCTAATTTAAATAATGAGTTTAGAATTGATTCGAATGGCAGAAAACTTACCCTTGACCTGGATTGGAGTAAATTCAAAAGCAGCAAACGCGTAGGTTATAATAACCAATATTTTGATGGTCAGATGGATGCGATTACCCCCGAGGAAATCCAACGCAGTAGAATGCCCATCGGAATTGATATCTATGTCGCCAAACTGGATTATGAACAACCGCTATCGAAGGTTTCCAAGCTTGAGATGGGGGCTAAATATTCCAACGTTACGTCGGATAACGACTTAACCTTTGAAGACTTTTTGAACAATTCCTGGATTAATAATGAAAAGCGTACGAATCATTTTGTGTATAAGGAGCAGATCGCCGCTGGATACATAGACTATAACAATACCATAGGGAAATGGGGCCTGAAGGTCGGCGCGAGGGGAGAATATACATTTTCTGACGGGAACTCGTTGACCTTAAATAAGCAAGTGAAACGGAATTACTTTAAACTTTTTCCGAATGCAAATCTGACATATACATTCCATGAGAATCATATCCTTTCTTTAGGTTACGCAAGGAAAATCACCCGTCCTAATTATCGACAGTTGAATCCTTTTGATTATTTCATTGATAAACTAACCTTTGAACGTGGTAATCCTTACCTGAATCCGCAATTTTCCAATGAATTCACCCTAAACTATACCTTGATGCAACGTTATAATGTGACATTGGGTATTAACGATGTGCGGGATGCGATTGTAGAGAGCATGGGGCAAGATTCGGTGCTGAAACAGACCTGGGTTATACGTGAAAATTTAGGTAAAAATCTGACGGCGTATCTGAATCTGAACATCCCAGTTACGGTATCCAAGATTTGGAGCATGAATAACAATATTACAGGCATCCATTTTAACTTTGATGGCATGGTAAGTGGTCATCCGCTGAAAAGGACCTCCTTTCTTTTGCAAGCTACATCAATGCACAATTTAAAATTGGCGAAAAGTCTGTCGGCTAATGTCAATTTGAGGTATTTCTCTCCGTTCAACTATAATGTATACGATATGAAGGCCCGTTGGGATATGGAGGTTGGGGCAACAAAGACATTTAAAGATCAACGTAGTTCGTTGAAGCTGGCGGTGAGCGACTTGTTTAATACAGGGAATCAGAACCTGAAAACCAATTTCGGCGACTTTGACTCCAGTATCAGGCAATACCAAGATCGTCGTGTGGTTCGATTGACCTATTCGTATAAATTCGGAAATTTAAAAAACAACTATCGTAAGAAAGATACAAGTAATGAGGAGAAAGAAAGAGCGCAATAGGCCCTTGAATTTTCTAAAAAAAAGCGACACCGCGAGATGATCTAAAATCATCCCGCGGTGTCGCTTTTTTTTATAGACAATGCTATTAGAAAATGTATTTGGTACTTAAAAAGTTCGATTCATTTTCACTAACGATGTCATTCAGCAATTTCTTGTTTTCTTCGGTGAACTTTGCCGCGACCAGCGATCGTATCGAGAATGAACGTAGGGCATCCACAACCGATAATGTTCCCTCAGCGCTGTCCTTTCTTCCGGTGAAAGGGAAGGTATCTGGACCACGTTGACATTGACAATTGATATTGACACGACTTACCTGATTGACCAAAGGATCGATTAAAGACGACACAACTGCAGCATTGTTACTAAAGATACTGACCTGCTGTCCATGTGAAGAGCCAATAAGGTACTCAATAGGTTCTTCAAGATCGTCAAATGGCACAACAGGGATAACTGGACCAAATTGTTCCTCCCTGTAAAGTTTCATTTGAGAATTGACCGGATAAACAATCGCTGGGTAGAAGAAAGATTCGGCTACCTGTCCGCCATTTTCGTTAATCACCTTTGCACCGTAAGCTTTTGCATCTTCAATACATTCAGTCAGATAAGCTGGTTTGTTAACCTCTGGAAGAGGTGTCAAAGACACGCCTTTTTCCCAGGGCATACCATATTTTAGTTTAGCAACTTCCGCAGAAAGACGTTTTAAGAATTCCTGTGCCAGGCTGCGGTGTACATAGATAATTTTAAGTGCGGTACAGCGTTGGCCATTGAATGAAAGCGAACCCAGTACGGTTTCAGAAACAGCAAGATTTAAATCGGCATCCTTGGTGATGATCGCTGCATTTTTAGCGTCCAGACCAAGAATTGCGCGGAGACGGTTAACTTTAGGATGTAATTTCTTCAGTTCGTCAGCAACACGGCTTGAACCGATCAAGGTCAACACATTGATCTTTCCGGATTGCATCAGACTTGGAACAATCTTGTTGCCACGACCATAAATTGTATTGACTACGCCTTTGGGGAAACTTGTTCTAAAAGCTTCTAATAAAGGGTAGTGTAGTAAAGTACCGTGTTTAGGTGGTTTGAACAACATGGTATTTCCCATGATCAATGCCGGGATCAACGTTGTAAACGTTTCATTCAGCGGGTAGTTGAATGGCCCCATACATAAAACGACTCCTAGTGGAGATCTTCTGATTTGGGCAATGATACCTTGTTCGATCTGAAAGCGGGAAGAATCGCGGTCGATATCTTTCAATGCGTCGATCGTTGCGTATATATACTCCACCGTGCGGTCAAACTCCTTAACAGAGTCAGCATAGGATTTGCCAATTTCCCACATAATAAGCTTGACAACAATGTCCTTCTTGGCAATCATCTTTTGCGTGAAATTTTCAACACAGGTAATACGATCGGCAACGCTCATTGTCGGCCACTCTCCACGGCCGTTGTCGTATGCTTTTACAGCAGCTTCCAAGGCTTCCATGGACTCTTTTTCAGTACAAACAGGGAAACTACCGATGCGCTTACGTTTCAAGCCATCCTTGGTCTTTACACAGATTGGTGAAAATACCTCGTTTACTTGACCCGTCCAAGAAATCATTTCTCCATTGGAAAGGAACTCTCTTTGATCGACCTGTTCGTCCAGTGTAAATTCTGCGGGAATGTCTTTCTCCTCGTAGAAGATACCTTCTAAGTTTAAGCTCATTGTTTTTAAAAATGGTTTAGATTGATATTTATAAAGATATCGCTAATATACTGTAAATTTTACAATATTTGTTAATTTTTTATTAAAATAAGTTTAGGGACTAGCGTTTTCATTACAATCCATGCAATCAAATAGGCGATGGAACAGAAAGAAAAAATAATAAAATAGCCCGCTTCTTCCCCCTTAAAACCCATAAAAACCAGTTGAGTCTCTTTCGCATAGTCGAATAGCCAGCCCGAAGTTTTATTGATAATAAAGGCTCCAACGCCACCCGCAAGCCCACCTATTCCTGTAACAGTGGCAATAGCACGTTTTGGAAAAGAATCGCCAATCGTAGAAAATATATTGGCCGACCAAGACTGATGTGCCGCACCTGCAAAACCAATTAAAATAACAGGAATCCAATAGGAAATATGCCCTAAGGGTTGTGCAAAGAGTACGACCAATGGGACGAAAGCAAACAGCAACATGGCCTTCATTCGGCCTTCATAGGCATTCATTCCCTTTTTCTCCACAAAATACGTCGGCAACCAGCCGCCATAAATAGACAGCATCGTGATCGCATATAAAACAAATATGGCCAATTGCCCTTCTGTATCGGAAGACTTTATGTCGTAAACAGCCGATAGATAAGCTGGCATCCAGAATAAGAAGAACCACCAGACACCGTCGGTCATGAATTTTCCGAAGACAAAAGCCCAGGTTTGCTTGTACTTGAGGCATTCCCCGATGGTGGTTTTAGGCTGTTTTGGTGCTCCAGTCTGTTCTGTTTGGTGTTCATGATCATCTTGGTGAATATAAGCCAATTCTGCCGCATTTACTTTCGGATTTTCGTGCGGTTTTTTATAAAGAAAGATCCAGAAACCCATCCAGACAAATCCAAGGGCTCCTATAATGATGAAAGACATCTCCCAACCCCAATGTGCGGCGATAACTGGTATCATCAGCGGTGCTGCTAGGGCGCCAATGGTCGCTCCAGAATTGAAGATACTCGTCGCTAAAGCACGATCTTTCTTTGGAAAATACTCTGCGGTCGCTTTAATGGCAGCTGGGAAATTTCCAGCTTCACCGACAGCCAATACAAACCGGGCGAAAATAAATAAGTTTACACTAACGCTGATGATTAAACCGACATTGTTCACATGAGAAATGGCTTCTTTTGCGCCTTCAAATCCAACAAACCACTCGCCAGCGACAATTCCTGAGGTTGCAATACCACAAAAAGCATGTAATATGGCACCAATGGACCAAACAGCAATCGCCCATAGAAAACCTTTTTTTGTATCCATCCAATCGACAAAACGTCCGGCGAAAAGCATGCTGATGGCGTAAAAAATAGAAAATAAAGCGGTAATGTTCCCATAGTCCGTATTGGTCCAGTGGAATTCGGGACTGATAAAATCTTTCCAGGTTAAGGATAATACCTGGCGATCCAAGTAATTAATTGTGGTTGCAAAAAATAGGAGGGCACAGATTACCCAGCGGTAACTACCCTTTTTCTCTGTATTAATCATAATGGGTTTAATTGTTTATTTTTCTTGAACCTATCGTTTCAAATGACCAATAATTAATGCTGTATGCCATCCTTTAACGATGTTATTGGAAGGCATACAGCATCGATTATTGTTTTAACGTGCTTTTGAGACAAGATCAAGTGCTTTTTGTGTATTTTCGAATAAATTGCTGGTGTCCTTTGGATCAATCAGTTTACTGCCCATCCCTACTGCGCATACACCTGACCTGAACCATGCTTTTAGATTTTCTATTTCGATGTCTACACCCCCCGTTGGTATAAAGTTCTGACCTTTAAAAAGATCCCGAATAGATGACATAAATGCTGGTCCCAAAATATTTGCAGGGAATAATTTTATCAATGCGGCCTGTTGCTGCTGAGCCGTGTAGATTTCTGTCGGTGTCATGCAGCCCGGAATCCACAACTTATGGTGCTCATGTACGAGCGAACCAACCAAAGGATTCACTAAGGGTGCAACGATAAAATCCGCTCCAACCTGGAGAAACTGTTGTGCATCGTCCACCGATTTGATGGTGCCGATCCCCAGGTAGAGGTCTGGCATCTCGAGGTTTCTTGTTGCAACAAGCTGCTCAAAAACAGCCAAAGCTTCGGGACCACGATTTGTAAATTCAAAAACGCGTACACCCGCTCGGTATAAAGTTCGTAGAATATCGATACTTTCTTCCTGATCATGATGGAAGAATAAAGGAAGTGTTCCTTGTTCGATAATTTTATTTAATACAATCTCTTTTAAATTCATGCTATCATTCTCTTTTTTATATCGTCCACTGTACTTGTTGTTGCATCGCTGGCGATAAATAGTTTATCGAATGCCGCGCTTGTTGCAAATTTCAAGGTCTCCTCCGGGGAGAGGTTGGAATACAATCCATAAATCAGACCAGCCATAAAGCAGTCGCCACTTCCTACTTTATCCAAAATCTCTTCCGCGATATAGGTTGTAGATTTGATGAGACGGTCTTTATCAAATAATGTGGTATAGTACTTTATCCCTTTGGTATGGTGGTCAAAACGAAAGGTATTGGCTACATACTGGCATTTGGGGTTTGAAGCAACAATTTCCCGGCTGGTCCGGTCTGCTTGGGCTTGTAATTCTTCTTCGCTGTATCCTGAAGAGCTTGCTAAGAATTGTTCGTCTAGTGAAGTTCCGAGCATCTGGTGTGCAGCCCAAATATTGCCCATAATTAAATTGCAATACCTGGCAATCGGAGGCATCACCTCTTTCGGCGTTTTACCATATTTCCAGAGCTTTGATCGGTAGTTCAGGTCTAGGGATACAAAAATTCCTTTTTCCTGTGCTTTTTGCACCGCTTCAAGACAGAGGTCTGCAATCTCTTGACTGATTGCAGGGCAAATTGCCGAAAAGTGAAACCATTTTACATCCTTCAAGGCTTTATCCCAATCAATACTGCCAACTTTGAGGCTTGCAAAAGATGAATTGGCACGATCGTAGATAACCCCCGCATTTTTAAGATCTTTGCCTTTTGGAAGATAGTATATACCCAAGCGCTCTCCGCCCCATTGCATCGCCGATGTATCGATGTTTCTACGGTTCAAATAGGAGTCTATACCTTCACAAATGGCATTTTGCGGTATTGCAGATAAATAAGATGATGGCAGGCCCCATAGGGCCAAAGCTGTAGCGACGTTTAATTCTGCTCCTCCAACGTAAAAAGGCAATTGATGCTGTTCAATCCAGTTTTCTTCAATATCCGGGCAGATCCGCAACAGCAATTCCCCAAAGCTTAAAACTTTACCCTGCATGTTCATTCATTAAAATTCAAAATATTCTTTTGCGTTATTGTAGCTGATATCCTGTATGATTTTCCCGACCCATTCGATATCATTTGGTATTTCTCCTTTTTCGATGTCCTGTCCAAAGATGTCACAGACCAATCTTCTAAAGTATTCATGTCTTGGAAAAGAAAGAAAACTTCTGGAATCGGTCAACATGCCTACAAGACGACTTAACAAACCCATATTCGACAAGGTATTAATCTGTTTTGTCATGCCGTCTTTTTGGTCCAAAAACCACCAAGCTGAGCCAAACTGAATTTTTCCTTTGATAGAACCATCATTGAAATTCCCAACCATTGTCGCAATAAGTTCATTGTCGGCTGGATTGAGATTATAGATAATTGTCTTGGTTAGCTTATCTTGGTTGTCTAATTTATTCAAAAACTTTGATAATGTACGTCCCTGACTAAAATCCCCAATAGAATCCCAGCCGGTATCTGGACCGATCAATCGGTGCATGCGGGAGTTATTGTTACGTAAAGCGCCCAAGTGGTATTGTTGCACCCAGCCTTTCTCATGATCCCATTCTGCAAAATAGACCAACATGGCCGATTTAAACTTCAGGTTCTCTTCAAAAGTTATTTCTTTGCCTGCACGAATTTTATCAAAGATGAATGCGATTTCAGTTTCGGTATAATCTTCAGCATAGATGTGTTCCAAACCATGATCTGAGACTTTACAACCGTTGGCGGCAAAGAAGTCGTGCCTTGCTTTCAAGGCGTTGAGGTAGTCGCTTAAACTGCTTATCTGGATATTGCTGACTGCTTCAAGCTTGTCGATGTATTGGTTCAATGCAGGCAGGTCATCGCAATTCATTGCTTTGTCAGGACGAAATGCCGGAAGCATTTTAAATGATTCACGCTCTTTCGCAAAATGCTGATGAAATTCCAGGCTATCGATCGGGTCGTCTGTTGTGCAAACGACTTCAACATGCATCATCTTGAGTAGTCCGCGTACCGAATGACTATCTTGTTGCAGCAAAGCACTGGTATCTGCATAGATCTTGGCCGCAGTTTTTGGAGATAATAGATCAGTTATGCCAAAATAACGTTGTAATTCAAGGTGTGTCCAATGGTGTAATGGATTTCGTAAGGTATAAGGAACAGTTTCGGCCCATTTGATGAATTTTTCTTCATCTGAAGCGTCTCCGGTAACATAATGTTCGTTGACACCGTTGGCACGCATGGCCCGCCATTTGTAATGATCACCATGTAACCAAACCTGACTTATATTATCAAACTTGACGTTATTTGCAATCTGTTCTGGGATTAGATGATTATGGTAATCAATAATCGGCAGATGTTTTGAATAATTGTGGTACAGCTCTTCAGCTGCTTTTGTGTTCAATAAAAAGTTGTCGTCTAAAAAAGTTTTCATACAATGTATTGATTTGCAGGTTTATCTGTTTTCTACCTTCTTTTGTCTGTCGACCTTTTTATTGCTGAAGTAATCGGACATAAAAAATGCAAAAGGGGATGAAAATACGGTCGCCTGAATTTCCCAAACTGTTTAAATGGTCAATGAAAATACCAATATTCAAGTCATCCTTAAAGGAAATTCACGAAAATAAATGCGCAAACGTTATCGGTGGGGTTTAAGGCAATCGGATTATGCCGCATTTTCTACGTTTTCTGAGCGAATTTTCGCTATCGCTGATTGCTTGAAATTTTGAAAAAGTCGCGAATAATATGAGCTGCTAAAGCGTAATTGTATTGCATATAAAAAGCAATTTCTCTAAGTTTGTTCAACAAATTGCTCAACATGGATATCCAGTCACTCTATCAGATTTATAAACAGTATCCGAATATTACAACAGATACACGTAAAATTGAAAAAGATAGTCTATTTTTCGCTTTAAAAGGGGCCAATTTCAATGGGAATACTTTCGCCGAGAAAGCACTTGAAATGGGTGCTAAATATGTTGTTATTGATGACGAGACCTACCGAAAAGGAGAAGCGTATATTCTTGTTGATGATGTTTTAAAAACATTACAGCAACTGGCAAATTACCATAGACAGCAATTGCATATTCCAGTTATTGGGGTGACGGGAACCAATGGAAAAACGACGACCAAAGAGCTTTTGAATGCTGTTGTGTCGCAGAAATACAAGACCTATGCGACCAAAGGAAATTTGAATAATCACATCGGCGTCCCATTGACATTATTGGCCATAGATGATTCAATTGAGCTCGCCATCATCGAAATGGGGGCAAATCATTTGGAAGAGATTGCTTTCCTATGTGGGATTGCCGAACCGACACATGGTTTGATTTCTAACGTTGGTAAGGCCCATCTCGAAGGTTTTGGATCCTTTGAAGGCGTAAAGAAAACCAAAGGCGAACTGTACGATTGGTTGCAGGACCATCAAGGGGTATTATTTTTGCAGGCAGATAACCCACATCTCAAAGAGATGGCTTCCGCCCGCAAGATAGCCAACATCGTCACCTATGGCTTTTCTGAAGGTAATGATGTGATTGGAAAGCTTCTTAGGGCAAATCCCCTCTTGCAAATTGAATGGCACAAGAAGGGTGCGACCGAATCTTATGTTGTCGATACCCAGTTAACCGGATCTTATAATACCGAAAACTTCCTTGCAGCTATTGCTGTGGGTTTGCATTTTGGCGTTTCTTCTGCGTCGATCAATCGGGGTATTGAAGGGTATACACCTACGAACAATCGCTCCCAGATTATGAAAACTGCGCATAATATCCTAATCTGCGACTATTATAATGCAAATGCAACTAGTATGGCCGCTGCGCTGGACAATATCCGGATTATTGAAGCGGATAAGAAGGCTATTGTATTGGGTGATATGTTTGAATTGGGAGCAGAATCCTTTGAAGAACATAAAAAAATTGTCGAGAATGTAAGATCCATTCCTGCAGATCGTAAGGTTTTTGTAGGAAAAGAATTTTTTGCCCATCGGTATGAGAGCGGAGAGTTTTATGAAACTACTGCCGAAGCGAAACAAGCAATCAGCGAAAATCCGATAACTGATGCCACGGTTTTATTGAAAGCATCACGCGGCATGGCTTTTGAAAATCTGGTCGATCTACTATAGCCTTTTTAGCCTTGTGTTATGGACAATTAGGGGACAAGTTCGGGCTGCAACCATAGTGTCACCATGGTACTTCCGCATTGAATGTACTTAAAAAGGTGGACTCAACGTGGACTCACTGTGGACTTACCGTGGTCGCATGGCGAAGATAGTAGGAGTTTGCTGTGGCTTTGGTGCCGCTGATACCGAATTACCGGCCAAGTGGATTCGAGCAAAAAGAAGTGCAAAATAACTAGTTTTGTCATGTAAGGATTAAATAATGAGGAAAATGAGTAAATTCGGTCCGCGAAGAAATGATGCTCATTTGGAAAAACGTACCTTTGTTTCATATAATGGATAAAAGACGTTTTTTTTTAGAAATAGCCTATTTTGGACAGGCTTATCATGGTTGGCAAATTCAGAACAATGCAATTTCCGTGCAGGAAGTGCTAAATAAAGCGCTTGAAACCCTGTTGCGAGAACCTGTTGAAACAACTGGAGCTGGCCGTACAGATACGGGTGTTCATGCCAAGCAATTGTATGCGCATTTCGATGCAGCACCTGTGGGTATTCTACAAAATGCGGATCGTTTTATTCATTCGCTCAATGCCTTATTGCCCTTTGATGTGGCCGTTAAGCGTTTGATCGAAGTGGGGCCTGAAGCGCACGCTCGCTTCGATGCGACACAACGATCCTATGAATACCATCTTCATTTTCATAAAGATCCTTTCATCTATCCTTATTCATGTTTTATGCGCGATCTTCCGGATGTAGAAAAGATGAATGAAGCTGCAAAATTTTTATTGGGCAGGCAGGATTTTGAATGCTTTAGTAAGTCTCATACGCAGGTGTTTACAAATATTTGCGATATTCGTAGAGCCGAGTGGGTATGGCATACCGAACAACATTTGGTTTTTCATATTACCGCTGATCGGTTTTTGCGCAATATGGTACGCGCTATTGTGGGGACATCGTTGGAAATAGGGATAAAAGGCAAACCTGTTTCATTTATGCAGGAGGTTATTCAAAGCAAAAACCGAGGAAAGGCAGGAGTTTCAGTACCGGCACATGGCCTGTATTTAACAGAAGTAGCCTACCCTTATTTATAGAATTTAATAGATATAAAATTTAACGTGAGTCAAGATAAAATAACGGGTAAAACCTACGATATCAATTTGGTAAAACGCATGAGTCGCTATATGCGGCCATATCATGTGGCGTTTTGGATATCGGTTGTTCTAACAATATTGTTGGCTGCCGTGGCGCCTGCTTTACCTATGCTAATCCAGCATACACTCGATAACTATATCTTAAACTTCGATACTAAGGGATTGTCCCTCATGCTGATTGCGATGTTGGCATTGGTCATCCTGCAGACCTTGATCCGTTATTACCATACCTTAATGACAAATACATTGGGGCAGTCGGTTATCCGTGATATTCGGATTCAGGTATTTAACCACATTGTTCAACTCAGGCTAAAGTATTTTGATCGAACAGCACTAGGGAAATTGATTACACGTACCATCTCTGATTTGGAGACTCTTTCCAATATTTTTTCTGAAGGTTTGATTCAGATTATCGGCGATTTATTGCAGTTGGTCGTTATTCTGGTTGTGATGTTTTACTCCGATTGGAAGCTGACATTGATTGTTTTAATTCCGATGCCTTTGATGGTGGCAGCAACTTATGTGTTTAAAGAGGCGATGAAGTCTGCTTTTATCGATGTGCGGAAATGGGTTTCTAACTTAAATACCTTTTTGCAGGAACACATTACGGGAGTCGGTATTATCCAATATTTTGCGCGTGAAAAACAGGAAATGGATAAGTTTAAGGAAATTAATGCGCAACATCGTAATGCTCATATTCGGACCAATTGGTATTTCTCCATCTTTTTTCCTGTTTTGGAAATTATCATGGCTATTGCTTTGGGATTATTGGTCTGGTTCGGTTCCAAACAAATTATGGGTGATGTGATCTCTCCGGGGGTAGTGGTGGCCTTTATCATGTATATCAATATGATCTTTAGGCCCATTCGGGAGCTTATTGACAAATTCAATACGCTTCAAATGGGCATGGTTAGCGCTGAACGTATCTTTGAAGTGTTGGATACCGATGAAAAGACCCCAAATTTGGGTACATTGAAACCTGCACACATCAAAGGTGAGATTGCGTTTCGCGATGTTTGGTTCGCCTATAATGAGGAAAACTGGGTCCTAAAGGATGTAAACTTTAACGTTAATCCGGGTGAGACGCTGGCTTTAGTTGGGGCGACCGGTGCCGGAAAATCTTCTACGATCAATATTCTGAGCCGTTTTTATGAAATCAATAAAGGTGAAATCCTGTTGGATGGCCGTAATATCAGGGATTATGAGCTCGATTATCTAAGAAATACCATTGCTACGGTATTGCAGGATGTGTTCCTCTTCTCGGATAGTGTCATCAATAATATTACTTTAGGTGATCCTGCGATCTCTAGAGAACAGGTCATTGAGGCGGCAAAAGAAGTGGGGGCGCATGACTTTATAATGCGTCTGCCTGGCGGTTATGATTACGATGTGAAAGAACGTGGGGCAACCTTATCTGCGGGGCAGGCCCAATTGATTTCTTTTATACGGGCTTTGGTGCACGATCCTCGGATTCTTATTTTGGACGAAGCAACTTCTTCTGTAGATACCGAAACGGAAGAACTGATCCAGCATGCCATCGACAACTTAATGAAGGGTAGGACTTCCATCGTTATTGCTCACCGTTTGTCCACCATTCAGAAAGCAGATAAGATTATTGTGCTGGATAAAGGCGAAATCAAGGAAATCGGAACGCATCAGGAATTGCTATCTTTTGATGGGTATTATAAAAAACTATACGACTTGCAATTTCATTCTGCAGGGATTTAATTAATCAATAATACTCTCTTTTGGGATCGTTTCTTCATCTTCGATCCGTGTATTTGCTTTAATTTCTGAACCTCGGCCTACGAGCACGTTTGCTCCGATCGAGACATTTGGTCCGATATTAACGAAATCTTCGATGATGGTATTGCTTTCGATAACGGCAGAACCGGCGATAACGCAATGGTTGCCTATCTGTACATCGGGAGCGATGGATGCGCCGGGAAGGATAATGGTTCCTTCACCAATCTCTGCTCGTTTTGATACGTAGGCTTTGGGATGGATGAGGGTCTGGTAATTCCAGTCTGCATTTTCCGATACAATCCGTTGGCGAAGGCCTGGGTTCTTGACTGCAATAAAGAAATCTTCATCCGTGCTTTTTACTTGATGATGAAGTTGAACCTCATAATCGAATACATCTTCAATGAGTAGCGATTTGTCGATAAGGCCACCAATTTCAATTGCTAAATCTTCTGCTACATCTACTGCAGTTTTTGCGTGGGCAGTTGCACCGTATATATATAACATGGTATTTTTTTTTCGCAAAGATAAAACTTTCTAAAATGAAGCCCTTTGGTATCGTGTAAAAAAATGCAACAAAATATAGGGTTTGATTGTTTTGCTGTTTAAAGAGCGTTAAGGTTGATTGTTTTTCGGACGCAATAATATTGCATATAAAAATCAATTTATCTAAGTTTGTTGGTATACAAAAATTAAACTATGATTCAACGTATCCAAACTGTTTATTTGCTGATAGCAGGATTAGTCATTTTTGGCTTGTTTCTATTTCCCTATGTTAATTATAGCGATTTAGTTGGTTTAGGAAAGAATGTGAAGGTGACCGGTGTGTATAGTGTTGCTGCGGGTCAGCCGGTACACGAGGGGGGATTTGGTTATATTCTCCAGACTGTGGCCACCGTATTATTAGGCGGGCTTCCCCTGTTCACGATATTTAAATTTAAACAGCGTAAAGTTCAACTTTTGCTTATTTGGGTAGAGGTTGTCGCAATTATCTTATTTGCAGTATGGCTCTACTCTTCTGCAAGTACTCATTTAGCTACGGTCGGTCAATTTTTGGGTGCTGGGAATATCGGTGTAGGATTCTTCTTGTTGCCTATCGCGATTATTTTCTGTGCGTTAGCCATGGGAGGCGTGCGTAAAGATGAAAAGCTGATCCGGTCTGCCGATCGGTTGCGTGCATAATTTTAAAATAATAACACCATAATAGTTAAAGCCACGAAGATCGTGGCTTTTTTAAATATAATATGATATGAACGTTTTTTTTCGATATGTTGTTGTCTTGATGCTCTTCCTTGGAGGCGGGTTTGTAAAGGCGCAGTCAGCAGATTCATTGCTGGTTGTTGACGATATTCAATTCGATGTAAAGGAATTTCACGTAGATGAGCCTAAGCATGAATTGGTGATCAATTTGTTTGCTATATCGTATAGTAAGAATCCTCGGGAATATAAAATGAACACCTTTTCCACGCAAGTGTTGGATCAGAAGAAACAATCCCATTTCTTTTCAACGATTCAGATGGGTAATGTATTGGTTAAATTTGAAGATAAGCAGAATTATCTACACTATTTGCTGGAAGAAGATAAGCCTGTGGATATTCAGGTCGTTATAAAGGATTGGAAGAAAACGGATAAACCAGTTATGATCAAACTGGTCTTTGAGAGCAGTACGGAAGAGGGGGAATTTTTGGAGGTTCCTATTTCATTAAAGAAATAATTGATTTTGGCTCTTGACAAAAAAAAAACTTCGAAGTTATAACTTCGAAGCTTTTTTGATTATATTATCGATTGTATCTGATCTGTTGTTTGTCCATCATGCCCATCTGGTCTTTCATCATTTTGATCTGATCAGCTAATAACTTATTTTTATCTGCTTTTTTAGCTTCTTGAAGAAGTTTTTCGGCTTCGCGTTTATTGCGCTTCGCCATGGCGACACCAGCCAAGCTTAATTTTGCTAAGGCGATGTTATGGTCCATATGGAGACCCAAAGCCAACGCTTTCTTAAAATATTTTTCAGATTGCATAGGTGCACGTTGTGATTCGATCAGTCCGATCAGCATGTTGTAGTAACCATGCTGTTGTGGGATCAATTGCTTTTCGTAGTTGGTGATTTTACCCAGCCATTTTTCAGCTGCGGCCATATTTTGTTTACGCATATGCCATTGCGCAATCAGCATATATTCATGGAAAAATACAGTAACGAAGCCTAAGATCGTGATCAAGATCCCTAAAATTCCCCATCCCCAATTTCCGGTCCAGAATAAGGCAACTGTTCCGATAAGCAATGCACTGCAAATAATGATTCTAACGAGATTTGACATAAATCGTTGTTTAAATATTTGTATTCAATTTAATTCTGCAAATATCCGTTAATTTCACCGTTTAAGCAAAGGTTCAGGTTGTTATTTTGTAAAAATGTGTTTTTCCAGAAAAACGCAGCTTTTAGATTAAGCAATGTTTTCTAATCATCTTGCTTTGGAATATCGCGGAATAGGAGGGGGGCGCCGGATAAATTTGCCTTTATATGCAACTTTGTCTATGTTTGAATTATGGAAAAGCAATACGATGATTCTTGGGCCCCTGTGCTAAAGCCTTTATTCGCCCAGCCCTACATGAAACAGCTGTCTTCTTTTGTGCAAGCAGAGCGGCAGAAAACGAAAGTGTTTCCGCCAGCAAGTCTGGTGATGAATGCTTTTAAGCTGACGCCATTGGATCAGGTGAAAGTCGTTATTTTAGGGCAGGATCCTTACCATAATGATGGGCAGGCACATGGACTGTCTTTTTCAGTTCCGGCAGGGATTGCCTTGCCCCCGTCTTTAAAAAATATTTTTAAGGAATTGCAGGACGATATCCCTGGCTTTGTTGAGCCGCATGCTGGCGATTTGACGTCTTGGGCTAAGCAGGGGGTGTTATTGTTAAATGCAACCTTGACAGTACAGGCACATTTGGCCGGTTCTCATCAAAAGAAAGGCTGGGAGATTTTTACGGACAGTATTATTCATGCTATTTCCGAGCGTTGTGAACATGTGGTATTTCTGTTGTGGGGAAGCTATGCCCAGAAGAAAAGTGTGCTTATTGATGCCAAAAAGCATCTTATTCTCACGGCAGTACATCCCTCTCCGTTGTCCGTTTATCGTGGTTTTTTTGGTAGTAAGCATTTTTCACGCGCAAATCAGTATTTGACGGCACATGGTAAAACCCCGATTGACTGGCGTTTGGTTTAGGATTTACCTTGGGTTAAGCGTTACCAAGTGCTGGGCGGTCCCGCATCAAATTGGATAAACATCATTGCCGGTGATCGGCGCATGGTGCAAATGCGTCCAAGAGCAAGATTCCGGTAATGATATTGTTGATTGGGCTTATTCCGTCGCTTAATATTCTAAAGGAATAATGGGTTCTTTTTTACTGGTCGACATAATCATCATGGTTTGGAATGTCTTTACAAAAGGTATTTTAGAGATTTTTTCCATGATGACGCCTTCATAAGCTTTGATATCTTTCACGTAAACCTTGAGGATGAAATCACAATTGCCGGTGACGTGGTGGCATTCGGTTACCTCTGGTATCATTTTGACAGCGGCGACAAATTCAGGTATAGCGTTGTGGGTATGAAAATCGAGCGAAATCTGGATGAACGATTTGATTCCAAGCCCCAGTTTCTCCTCGTCCACAAAAGCATGGTAACTTTTGATGAAGCCTGAGTTTTCCAGTTTTCGCACACGCTCTAAGGTTGGTGCGGGAGATAGTCCGATGCTAGATGCGAGTTGCAAATTAGTTATACGACCATTCTCTTGTAATAGTTTAAGAATTTTTAAATCTGTTTTATCCGGTGCAAAGGGCATATCTTAAGTCTTAATAATCAATAGTATTTGTAAATATACAAAATTATATTTGGAAATTTAAAAATATACAAAATTATTGATGATTAATAGATTTTAACTATATTGTTGTTATTTTGTTATAATTTTAATTGATGTAAAATCATTTGACTGTCATAATCGATTGAAATGTGCTCATTTTAATGAAATGGAGTGATAAATGTCATTTTTTTATTAAAAATACCTTCGTAAGGTGCTATTAAATGCTGTTTTATTGGCTTTGAAATTGTAACTTTGCAGTTCGATAGGTGCGGAGGTGAAGCCCTCCCAAATTAGTTAAACCGTGAGAGCGCAATATGAGTACTAAAGACGACGATTTGTTAAAAGAGCTGGAGCTCGAAGAATATAAATACGGGTTCACGACAGATATCGAAATGGAAATTGCAGCCAAAGGCCTTACTGAGGATACGGTTCGTTTTATTTCGGCAAAAAAGAATGAACCTGAATGGCTATTGGAATGGAGATTAAAAGCTTTCCGTCATTTCTTGACGTTAAGAATGCCTACTTGGCAAAATTTCAAAGCTCCGGAAATTGATTTTCAAGAGATTTCCTACTATGCGGCCCCGAAAGCAAAACCACAGCTTAATTCGATGGATGAGGTTGACCCTGAGTTGATTTCCACTTTCGAAAAGTTGGGGATTCCTTTGGATGAGCAGAAAATCTTGGCTGGAGTAGTTGCAGTAGATGCTGTCTTTGATTCTGTATCCGTCAAAACAACGTTTCGTGAGAAATTAAAAGAACAGGGGGTTATTTTCTGTTCATTTGGTGAGGCTGTGCAAGAGCATCCCGACCTGGTAAAGAAATATCTAGGTACGGTTGTTCCGCAAACAGATAACATTTATGCAGCCTTGAATTCGGCTGTGTTTTCCGATGGATCATTCGTGTACGTCCCAAAAGGAGTAAGGTGTCCAATGGAATTGTCTACCTATTTCCGTATCAATGCACAGAATACCGGGCAATTCGAACGCACGTTGATCATTGCAGATGAGGGGGCTTATGTTTCTTATTTGGAAGGATGTACTGCACCTATGCGTGATGAAAACCAGCTGCATGCTGCAGTGGTTGAATTGATTGCCGAACGCGATGCTGATATTAAATATTCTACCGTTCAAAACTGGTACCCTGGTGATAAAGAAGGAAAAGGTGGTATTTATAACTTTGTAACCAAGCGTGGAATCTGTAAGGGCGATAACAGTAAAATCTCCTGGACACAGGTAGAAACCGGTTCTGCAATTACATGGAAATACCCGGGGGTGATCTTAAAGGGCGATAACTCGATTGGTGAGTTTTACTCTGTAGCCATGACGCGTAATCATCAGGTAGCTGATACAGGAACGAAGATGGTTCATTTGGGTAAAAACACAAAATCTAAAATTATTTCTAAAGGTATCTCTGCCGGTAAGAGCCACAACAGTTATAGAGGTTTAGTGAAAATCGGTCCAAATGCCGACAACTCACGTAACTTTACACAATGTGATTCCTTATTGATCGGTGATAAATGTGGAGCGCATACATTCCCTTATATCGAAAATAGAAATAAGACGGCCAAATTAGAGCATGAGGCGACTACTTCCAAAATCGGTGAAGATCAGGTATTCTATTTGAATCAACGGGGTATAGACTCTGAGAAAGCTGTTGGTTTAATTGTCAACGGATATGCAAAGGAAGTATTAAATCAATTGCCGATGGAGTTTGCTGTAGAGGCTCAAAAATTATTGGCAATTTCATTAGAAGGTTCAGTAGGATAGATAAAAAAAATCATTGGGAATGTAGTTTAAGACGCTACATTGCACCATACTCAATACGAATAAAATGTTAAGCATTAAAAATTTACATGCGTCTGTAGAAGACAAACAAATATTAAAAGGGTTAAACCTAGAAGTAAAAGCTGGCGAAGTTCATGCAATTATGGGACCAAACGGTGCTGGTAAAAGTACATTAGGTAACGTATTGGCAGGTCGTGAATCCTATGAAGTAAGTGAAGGTTCTGCACTATTGGATGGTGTAGATTTATTGGATCTTTCTCCTGAGGACCGCGCACGTGAAGGGCTGTTTTTGGCTTTTCAATATCCTGTGGAAATTCCGGGCGTATCGAATATCAATTTCTTGAAAACAGCTGTAAATGATATTCGTGAGTATAAAGGCCTTCCTCCAATGGAAGCGAAGGAATTTTTACAAATGGTAAAAGACAAGCAAAAATTGGTTGAGTTTTCAGCTAATTTGGCTAACCGCTCTTTAAATGAAGGATTCTCCGGTGGTGAGAAAAAGCGTAACGAAATTTTTCAATTAGCGATGTTGAATCCGAAATTATCTATTTTGGATGAGACAGATTCTGGTTTGGATATCGATGCACTTCGTATCGTTGCAAATGGTGTGAATCAATTGCGCTCTAAAGACAATGCTTTTATTGTTATTACACACTACCAACGTTTGTTGGATTATATCGTTCCAGATTTTGTTCACGTATTGTACAATGGCCGTATCGTGAAATCGGGACCTAAAGAATTAGCTTTGGAGCTCGAAGAAAAAGGATACGATTGGTTAAAAGAATATGATACACAAAACGCCTAATCTTTTACCTGAGTAAATAGGATTAGAAGAGAATTTTGGCGATTTGATTAAAAAATAACATGAGTACATTAGTTTCAGAATCATTACTTCAACAAGTGTTGGGAGCTTTCAAAGAGCAAGGCGTTTCAGACGAACCTTCGTTTTTCGTGGAGGCCCGCCAACTTGCATTCGAGCGTTTCGAAGCAGCAGGCTTTCCCACCGTTAAGAATGAAGAATGGAAATATACAAACATCCACAGTATTATCAATAAGCCTTATGCGCTTGATGTCGATGTGGATATCGAAGGCTTAAACTTTAGTGCAGGTGAGATTCCGCAGCTAGATGCCTACCGCATTATTTTGGTGAATGGTCAATATGTATTAGCGGTAAGTGAATTAGAAGATGTAAAGGGACTGTCGGTTATTCCAATGGATGAAGCCGCTTCAGAGCCTGCATTTGAGTCCCATTTTGCTAAATATGCAGATAAGTCAGACAATATTATGGTCGCATTGAATACGGCTGCTTTTACCAATGGTGTTTTTATCCATTTGAAAAAGGGAGTTGTACTTGATAAACCAATACAGATTATTCATGTCGCTACAGGGAAAGAGGATTTCTTTGCACAAACACGTAATTTGATCGTTGTCGAGCCAAATGCAGAGCTTGAATTGATCGAAAGCTTTATTACTGCAGAGGGCACCGCAAATAATGTACACAATAAGGTCTCTGAGATTATCGTCAAAGAGAACGCTAAAGTGCAACATTATTATTTGCAGCTCGCGGAATCTGTAAGCCGTTACTTTAATCATACAGAGGTATACCAAGAAAAATGCAGCCTTTACAATAATTACAACTGTAATTTTCCAGGCGCTTCGTTTATCCGTAACAATATCAATGTCCGTTTGGACGCCGAGCATGTGGAGAGCCATTTATATGGAATCAACTTAACGGCTGCTGATCAATTGGTCGATAACCATACTATCGTAGACCACCTGAAACCACATTGTGAGTCTTACGAATGGTATAAAAATATTACACAGGACAAGTCCGTTGCGGTTTTCAATGGAAAAATCTTTGTGCGCGAGGATGCGCAGAAAACGAATGCTTTTCAACAGAACAATAATATGTTGATGTCGGACAATTCGGCGGTTTATACCAAACCACAATTGGAGATCTTTGCCGATGACGTAAAATGTTCACACGGGTGTACCATCGGTCAGTTTGATAATGAAGCGCTGTTTTATCTGAGAGCAAGAGGGATTGGCGAAGAGTCTGCCCGTATCCTGTTGGTACACGCATTTGCATTTGACGTAACGACACGTTTCTCTAATGAAGTTGTTCGCAAATATGTTGAAGAGCTTGTAGAAGAAAGCCTAAGAACAAATTAAATCCATTTAGGATCATATAGCTTTTAAAAAGGGCGTTTACCCATGCGGTGAACGCCCTTTTTATAGAAACAGTAGGATCTGCGCGATCTTTTTGTAGGTTTGTACGACCATGTACATGTCTTTATCTACCACTTACGCTTACAAACCTTGGGTTTATAGTGTCTTCGCTTATTTTCTTGTTAAGACCCCTATCGACAAATAGATAGGACTGTCTCTTTGTATTAGCATATTCCTGCTTTATGGAATACGCTGGAAATGAGTCTGCATCCTGCTTATTTTTTGGTAAAGTGATCTGTTGTGTGCCTACAGAAATGTTGGAACGGGTGTTTTCGGTTTATTTTAATATAGCCTTTTTGCTGAGTATAATTGGTGTCCTTTTTACTGGATCTATAGCAGATGCTATCGGTTGCGACGGCTTTTGTTATAGAAGGAGGCTGGAAAAAAAGATAGTACTATAAAACGAAAAAAGCTTCCAAATTTTGGAAGCTTTTTTGAGCGAAAGACGAGATTCGAACTCGCGACCCCAACCTTGGCAAGGTTGTGCTCTACCAACTGAGCTACTTTCGCGTTGATGCTACAAAAGTAAGGCATTTATTCGTATTCTGCAAGAGGAAAAGCAAAAAATATTAACTTAAATTGATCGCATCAACACAATTAATACCGTCTATAGCCGCTGAAATGATACCGCCGGCATAACCTGCCCCTTCACCACAAGGGTAAAGTCCTTTGACCTGAGGGTGTTGTAAATCTTCTTTATTTCTAGGAATCCGAATCGGTGAAGAGGTACGTGACTCTACACCTACTAAAATGGCTTCATTGGTATAATACCCTTTCATCTTTTTGCCAAAGATGGGTAATGCACCGCGTAATGCTTCGTGAACAAAAGCAGGTAGCACTTCGGTGAGATCTGCAGATGCTGTTCCCGGCTTGTACGAGTTTTCAGGCAGATCCATAGACACACGTCCTTCAACAAAGTCGACCATGCGTTGCGCCGGAGCAACGAGCTTACCGCCACCTACGGCAAAAGCCTTTCGCTCGATCTCTTTCTGAAAATTCAGTAATGCAAATGGATCCTTATGTGCATTGGCGACGTCCTCAAGGTTGATCTGAATAACGGTGCCCGAATTGGCGTGTGGATTATTTCGTTTGGATGGCGACCATCCGTTGACAACAATTTCATCTAAATCTGTTGCACAGGGCGCAATGACGCCGCCTGGGCACATGCAGAATGAAAATACACCACGGTCATTCACCTGTTCAACCAGGCTATAATAGGCTGGCGGCAAATGCTCGCTTCTTACCTGGCAGTGGTATTGCGCCTGATCAATAATTGCCTGCGGGTGCTCGATACGCACGCCCAAAGCAAATGCTTTGGCTTCGATCAGCCAATTGTTGCGATGAAAAAGCTCGAAAATATCCCGCGCAGAGTGTCCTGTCGCTACAATGACATGATCTGCCTTAATTTCTTCACCATTGGCTAATTTGACACCGCGTACTTGACCGAAAGATTCTAAAATGTCATCGACACGTTGGTCAAAATGAAATTCGCCCCCAAATTCAAGGACGCTCTCGCGCATGGCCTCAATAATATGCGGCAATTTATTTGTACCGATATGTGGCCGTGCATTCACCAGAATATCCGTCGTTGCCCCATGGGAAACGAAAAGTTTGAGTACTTTATCGACATCACCTCTCTTATTGGAACGTGTATATAATTTTCCATCGGAGTAAGTTCCTGCTCCACCTTCACCAAAGCAGTAGTTTGACTCAGGATTTACGATGCCTTCCCGGTTCAGCTTAGCTAGATCGCGTCTACGGTCTTGGACCTTTTTACCGCGTTCGATTACAATTGGTTTGAGACCACGTTCAATACAGCGTATTGCTGCAAACAGGCCGGCAGGACCCGCGCCAATAATAATAACGGGTGTTCCGTCTTTAACGGACTTAAAATTATTTTCGTAGATTTCTGGAACAGGAAGCTCGTCAATGTAGTAAATAACCCGAGCTCGGTAAACAACCTGCTTGCTTCGGGCATCAATGGAACGTTTACGGATTTTATAACCTTTGACTTGTTGAGGTTGGACTTTCAGGGCTTTGATCCCTTGCTGTAGAATATACTGATCGTCCTCGATTCTTTCTGGAAGTATCGCAATTTCAATTTCTTTTTGCATAGTATGAGGGCTGGGTTTTTATCCCAAAACCGGGACAAAGTTAATGAATATTGGCTATTTGGAGATTTGGAAATAAAAATATTCTTATCTTAGTAAGAGCTTGGTATATGCTTTGATAGTGTAACCGTATAATTTGAATAGTATTTAATTCTTTGAACAATGAAAATTAAAAGATTTTTGGTCGCCCTATGTGGTTTATTTGCATTAGTATCATTAAACTCCTGTGGCTACAATACGATGGTCTCACAAGATGAGAATGTTAAAGGAAAATGGGCACAAGTTGAAAATGCGTATCAACGTCGTGCGGATCTAGTTCCAAATTTGGTTAATACAGTAAAAGGAGCGGCAAAACACGAAGAAAGTACATTGACAGCTGTTGTAGAGGCAAGAGCTAAAGCAACTTCGGTGACGATTAATGCCGATGATTTGTCTGAGGAGAATATTGCCAAGTTTCAAAAAGTTCAAGATGAATTCAGCGGTTCGTTAAGTCGTCTTTTGGCGTCTGTTGAAGCTTATCCTGATTTGAAAGCCAATCAGAACTTTTTGGAATTACAAGCACAGCTGGAAGGTACTGAAAATCGTATTTCAACAGAACGTAGATCTTACAACGAAGCGGTACAGCAATATAATACCACCGTACGTAGCTTCCCGAATAATTTAATGGCGGGTATGTTCGGATTTAAGGCAAAAGGTACATTTACTGCGGCCCCGGGTTCGGATAAAGCGCCAACGGTATCATTCTAACAGCAAATTGTTAGGAATGAACAGGATGATGGATGATGCGGCTTTCGTAGAAGCACATCATCCATTTTTTTATCGTGTTTTAATTAGTTTAGACCCTTTGAATCTGGAATAACCGGTATGGTAATCTAGTTTTGGAGTGCAAACGTATACAAACTATGGCATTAAATTCTGAAGAACAAGAGAAGATCGTTCACGCTATTAATGTGGCTGAAAATGAGACTTCTGGTGAGATTCGTGTGGTGGTCGAAAATCATTGCCCCGACGAGGTACATGATCGTGCAACCTATTATTTTTCCAAATTGGGTATGCATAAGACCGCATTGAAAAATGGTGTTCTTATCTATATCGCGCTTGAAGACCATAAATTTTCCATTATTGGCGATAAGGGAATTCACCAACGTGTAGAAGGTGATTTTTGGAACAGTACCAAAGATCTTATGGTGGCGGAGTTTCGGGTGGATCGTATTGTTGAGGGCTTGGTCAAAGGGATCGAACATGCGGGTAAACAATTGGCAAAATTCTTCCCGCGTGAACACGATGACATCAATGAGCTTCCAAATGATATTGTTTTTGGAGACCGTTAGTTGTTAAGTGACCAGAAACAGTCCCGAAAAGCGATTCCCTGTCTCATAAATAAACTGATAAAGATCGTGATAAACCCGATTTCGGGATTCACCGAACGCTATTTGCATGAAAACTGCTCAAGGCAAATAAAAATGAATAAAAGAGAATTATAGGATGAAATTTGTATCGAGATTATTTTCTCGGGTTCGAATCCCTGCTATGGCTATGTTGCTTTGTTTGCTGTCGGTAGCCACAGTATTGGGACAAGATTTCCCAGAAACATCAAATAGGCTTGTCAATGATTATACAAACACATTGACCGCAAGTCAGAAGCAATTATTGGAGCAGAAGCTATTGGCATTTGAGGATTCCGCATCTACGCAGATTGCAGTGGTTATGATGAATTCTACCGGTGGCTATGATATTTCTGATTATGCGGTTCGTTTAGCGAAAAAATGGGGTATTGGGAATAAAAAGTATAATAACGGTATTCTGTTGTTGGTCGCTCTGGGAGATCGGGCGGTGACCATTCAAACAGGTTATGGTATAGAGGGCGCTGTCCCGGATGCCATTGCATATCGTATTATTGAAAATGATATCAAGCCGGCTTTTCGTCAGGGCGATTACTACAAAGGAGTGGACGATGCGACCAGTTCATTAATTTCCTACACAAAGGGTGAGTACAAAGCTGATCCAAAACAACCGAAAGGAAAGGGATCAGGTTCGGTGATGTTTGTTGTTATTATTGTGATAGTCTTGGTTGTTCTTTTCTCCAATCGCGGTGGACGAGGTGGTGGCGGTGGTGGCCGTGTGATGAATGGACGCGGCGCTTCTGATATCTTTTGGTGGACATTGCTGAATGGTCTTGGCGGCGGTGGCGGCCGAGGTGGCGGCGGTGGCTTCGGCGGAGGCTCTGGTGGCGGCTTTGGCGGTTTCGGTGGCGGTGATTTTGGTGGTGGCGGTGCTTCCGGACGTTGGTAACATCTTTGCTAAATAATGTTAAATAAAACGACAGTGAAACGGAAATGTTTTACATTTATGGGAAGTATATAATTATGAAAAAGGGAATATTAATGGGTTTAAGCTTTTTACCGGCCTTGTTAATGGCACAAGAAAGCTACACGGTTACAGGAAAAGTAAACACGACGTCAGACAAAGCGAAAGTGTTTATGCAGTATGCTGCGAATGGCACTCGTCAGACTGATTCAGCAACGGTCGTAAAAGGCGAATTTAAGTTCAACGGACAGGTAGCTACACCAACAAAAGGTATGATGATCTATTCGCCGGAGGGCTTAACTTTTGCAGAACTTAGAAATAGTCAAAAGCAACCTGAGACAGCACAGTTATATCTTTCTAAAGGCGTTATCAAAGTCGATGCAACCAAAGGGTTTAAAAATGCAACGGTCTCAGGTACGGCGCTTAATGACGATCTGACGCAGTACAAGGCTTTTGTGAAGCCGCATACAGATGCGTTCGAGGCATTGAACCAACAATATTATGCGGCTTCGGAGACGCAAAAACAGGATCCTAAATTCATCGAAGGATTACAAAAACAAGCTGGTGAGATTTCCGAAAAAATGGAAAAAGCAGATGCTGAATTTATTAACAAAAACCCAAAAAGCTGGTATACGTTGGATTTGTTGTCTGAGAATATCAGCGGTGAGAACGTCAATGAATATGTGACTTCTTTTGAGAAATTGTCTCCTGAATTGAAAAATTCTGAAAAAGGGAAGGAATTGGCTGAGCGTATCCAAAAGTTGAAAGCAGTAGCTGTTGGTTCGGTAGCACCTGACTTCACATTGCCAGACACAACAGGCAAGAATATTTCCTTATCTTCTTTAAGAGGAAAATATGTCTTGTTGGATTTTTGGGCAAGCTGGTGTGGTCCTTGTCGTCATGAGAACCCGAATGTCGTTGCGGCTTTCAATAAATTCAAAGATAAAGGGTTTACCGTGTTTGGTGTTTCTTTAGACAATCCCGGTAAAAAAGATGCTTGGGTGAAAGCTATCCATGATGATAATTTACAACAATGGCCACACGTTTCGGACCTACAGGGCTGGAAATCCGCTCCGGTAAAATTGTACGAAGTACGTGGTATTCCGCAAAACTTCTTAATTGATCCTTCTGGTAAAATTGTCGCATCAAATTTAAGAGGTGAGGCTTTGGAAGCGAAGTTAGCTGAATTGCTAAAGTAAACTGATATCTAGTTGCCATTAGGCATTGGAATAGCCCCTAATTGTTATACTCAGGTGAACTGAGTCTGCGATTAGGGGTTTCTTTTTAATCATGTTTATCCTGATCCAATTGCTCTTTCATCGTTACTGCGCTAGCTGTAGTGTTAAAATAGGGGGAATTCGCTAACTTCGTCTGCTGCTATGGCAAATGATTGCGGGAAACCGCTGTATCCTCGTAAAAGCTGGATTAGGGGATGATGAATCCTAGGTGTTTAAACATGGTGATCAACGGGATTTCTAGTGCTATTGTGGTTATAAAATTATAAAGATGAAAAAAATAGCAATTTTGGGTATATTTTTGGGTACGGTGATCGCTTCCTGTAGTGGCGATCAAGATAAGGGGATTCCTGTTGTCAACCTGGAGGCGTTGCATGGCATTCCTTTGGATCACCCTATTGATCAATTGGCTAAAGACACGACATTTATCGATGTTAAGCTGCCGCCAAATGCCCGGATCGATCAGTTGTCGCAACAGGAGCTGGGCCAATTAAAGGCTGCGGCATATCGTTTTTATCAGCATGTTACACTGGAAAATAATCAATACCGTGTTGATCTCAAAGATCCTAAAGTCCTACACCTATCGGAACAGGTTGTTAAGGCGTATGAACAGGCGATCAGTAATACGAATCATTTTGCGGACTCGATGGCCAAAGCAGGCCAGGCCATTCAGCTGCCGCCGGTATCTGAAGAATACCGCAATAATTTGCTTAAATAACAACTGTGCAGGATATGATGCTCATATGCCTTTATGGAATATGACCGTTCAGGTATCAGGCCTTACCAAAGAATTTGGGGCAAATCTCGCAACGTAAGGCATAAAAAAGAGTATACATCACGATGTATACTCTTTTTTTATTGTTAGTCAAGAATAAACTAGATCATTTACAATGAAAGTATCTCAATGATACGCAGCAGATCTTCATTCATTTTTACGTTATGCTTAATAGCGCTCTTAAAGGGAGTGAATCTTACTTCACTGCAAATCAGTCCGGCCATTTCACCTCTGCGGCCTTGTAGTAAAGCCTCTACCGCTGCAACTCCAAGCCTGCTGGCCAATACGCGGTCCATGCAAGTAGGGCTTCCGCCGCGCTGAATATGTCCTAAAATAGATAATCTAACGTCGTAATGCGGGAAATTTTCCTTGATTTTTTCCGATACCACCATACCGCCTTCTTTGTCGCCTTCAGCAACAATAATAATGCGGGATGATTTATTTTTACGGCTTTTGTCAAGTCTTTTCATGATCGCATCATAGTCTACCTCGAACTCAGGAACCAGGACTGCTTCAGCACCAGTACTGATACCAGAACGGACGGCGATAAGACCAGAGTCGCGGCCCATCACTTCGATCACAAAAAGTCTATCGTGAGACTCAGCGGTGTCGCGTATTTTGTCTACGGCTTGGATAACAGTATTAATGGCCGTATCATAGCCAATAGTGAAGTCTGTGCCGGCCAAATCGTTATCGATTGTACCCGGAAGACCGATGATAGGAAAATCGAATTCTTCGATAAATTTGGATGCGCCGGTAAATGTACCATCGCCACCGATAACAACCATGGCATCAATACCGTGGCTGCGTAAGTTTTCATAAGCCTGCTTACGTCCTTCAATTGTTTTGAAAGCCTCGCTGCGGGCTGTTTTTAGGATAGTACCACCACGTTGTATGATATTGGCTACAGATTTAGCATCCATAGGGATAATCTCACCATTAACTAGACCATCATAACCTCTGCGTACCCCAAATACTTCAAGATTATTGTAGATCCCCGCTCTAACAACAGCGCGGATACCAGCATTCATTCCTGGAGCATCTCCTCCAGATGTCAAAACAGCAATTTTTTTAATGTTACTCATACGTACTCAAACTTAGCTATTTTTAAGCGTATATACAATTATATTTCCGTTATTAGAAGTCGCCAATATCGTTATTAAGAACAAGCAATCGCTTTTTTAACTGCAATTCATCTAAGCGTGAGCTAAAGATAATGCAAATTTAATAATTGCTTGTTTGCTGCTCTTATTCTTGGCGGATACCTTCTGCTGTGTAAAGGTTATTTTTTTGCCTTAAAGGCATCAATTCCGCTCTGTAAAAACGCAGTGTACTCCGCAATATTATAGTTTGCACCGGTTTTTGGAACCAATACGGTGCCGGATGCATCGACGATAACATAGAGTGGTTGCGAATTGCTGTCGAAAGCTGAGGCTTGGAAATCGCTATTTTTATTTCCTATCGTTTTGATTTTTTTGCCACTGTATTTTGATACGAATTGTTCGTTTGCAGGTAATTCTGTTTTATCGTCGACAAACAATTCGGCCATTATAAATTCTTCCTTCAATAGCTTGGCAACGGCGGGATCAGTCCAGACATTTGCTTCCATCTTTCGGCAATTGACACAATTCCAGCCTGTAAAATCTATCAATACAGGTTTATTCTGTTCTTTTGAAGCCGCAAGCGCCTCATCATAATCGTAATAGGGATCAAATCCTTTTGGTGTACCGCGTTCGTGAAAAATCTCCGCGTATTTTTTGACTTTACCGTCAGTGTGTGCGGGAGCGGCTGCTATTCCTGCCGACAGGTCAAAGTCCTGTGTTGCCGAAGGCGGCAAGAACGCTGAAATAGATTTTAGGGGAGCTCCCCATAGTCCCGGTACCATATAGATAACGAAGGAGAATACAATGATAGCGAGGATAGTTCTGGGTACGGAGAGGAATTTTAATTCACTGTCATGTGAAAATTTAATCTTTCCAATAAGGTATAAGCCCATCATACTAAAGATGGCAATCCATAGCGATAAGAACACCTCCCGATCCAGCCAATTCCAATGGTAGGCCAAATCTACATTTGATAAGAATTTCAGCGCCAGTGCGAGCTCTAAGAAGCCGAGTACAACCTTCACTGAATTTAACCAGCCACCAGATTTTGGCAGGGATTTTAACATCGAAGGGAACATTGCAAATAAGCCAAAAGGAATTGCAAGTGCTATAGAAAAACCGAGCATACCGATTGCGGGACCTAGGCGTTCTCCTTTTGAGGCCGCTTCGACCAATAAGGTGCCAATAATGGGGCCAGTACAGGAGAAGGAGACCAGTGAAAGGCTGAATGCCATAAAGAAAAGTCCTACTAGGCCGCCTTTGTCGGATTTGGCATCCATTTTATTGACGAAGGAACTCGGTAAGGTGATTTCAAAAGCACCAAAAAAGGACGCGGCAAAAACAACCAATAACAGGAAGAATAGGAAATTAAATATCCCATTTGTCGATAAAGCATTCAACGCATCCGAACCAAAGGAAATGGTAATAATCATTCCTAAAGCGACATAGATCACAATAATAAAGAGACCGTAGAGGAGTGCCTTGCTGATACCGCTTGCGCGGCTTCCAGCCTGTTTTGTAAAATAACTTACGGTAAGTGGGAGCATTGGAAATATACAAGGCATGAGTAGCGCTGCGAAGCCGCCAACGAGTCCTGCGATAAAGATACTCCAAAGTGATTTTTTACTTGATTCTTGCCCGGAGGGTGCGTTTGCCTTAGCAGGAGCTATTTTGCTGCTGTCTTGACTAACCATTGTGTCAGGTGAAGCTGTAAAATTTAGATCTTCAGGTACCGCTTCAACAGCAGTAGCTGTATCCGGTGATGATTCAAATTGAAGTCCTTCTGTACTTGTTAAGCTATCTTGTGCGGAGGCAAAAGTTGCTGTCGTTAAAGAAAGACTGAAAAAAGCAATTAAAAGTAGAATGAATGTGTTTTTTAACATGCGTATGAATTTCTGATGTTATGGTCAAAAATAAAAAAAGGCGATGAGAATCGCCTTATTAATTTATCCGTGTAGAATCATTTTTACTATTTGATTGTCACAGCAAAAGCATATTCATCTGGAGGAAGACATTGTGATGCATCACATGCTTGCCATTCAACAGTGCCTTTAACGGTGGCAGTTCCTTTGTTTAAAGTTACTTTCTGTTGGAAAATTACCTCGTTTGTAAAATAACCAACATCCATCTTAAATACATCCTCGTGTTTTACTTTTGGTTTCGGCTCTGCAGTTTTACCAACCAATGCGTAATCTGCTGCTTTAGCAAAGTTGAAAGAAGTTGGAATCGGGCCCCCATCTTTCACGTTTTGTGAATAAATGTGCCATCCATTTTGAATTGTAGCCTTTACATAAACTACAGCTTCTTTGTTATTTAACTTTTTGCTCGCCACAGTCCATTTTACAGGTTTGTGAATCTGAGCGAATGCTCCCGTAACTGCAAAAATTACCACAGTCATTAACAGTATTAACTTTTTCATCAGAATTTAATTTGTTCTTTCCTTTTTCACTACAATGATTGCAGTGTGTTCTTGTTCTTTGATGCTTCGGGTGAATAAAGGTTTAATCACGCTGTTGACAAATTTAGAACAAAGGTTTGACAATTCTAAAATGGGTTATCCTTTTTTTGTAAAGATTAGGTAATAAGATGTGTAATTTCTTTGATATCAAATTCGCGCAGGGTGTCTTCTAAAAGAACCAGTAGCTTCCCGTCATTAGACACTTGTTGAATAATGCCAGTTTTTTTGATGCCGTCGACTAGAAATGGTCTTTCCTCACCTTTCCAAAATAATAATGCGTTGTAGCGGCTTAACTGATGTTGAGGGCCCTCCTTATACAGGGTCAGGTACTCCTGTTGGACCACTTGGAATAACTCCTGTGCCAGTTCCTTGATGTTGTAATCCTGTCGATCGGTCAGGCAGGCGAGCGAAGTTATTGTTGTTGCTGTGTCAAAATTAATTTGATTAATATTTACACCAATGCCGATAATAGCGTGCTCTATTTTACTGCCTTTTAATTTATTTTCTATTAAAATGCCTGTTATTTTCTTTGAATTGACGTAAATATCATTGGGCCATTTCACGGCTACAGGCTGCCCGGTTTTGCTTTTCAGCCAATTGACGGTTGCAATGGCGATTGTGGCGGAAAGCGCAAATTGTTCCGCTATCGCCAGGAAATGAGGCTTTAAGAGGATGGATGTCGTTAGGTTTTTCCCTGGTTCACTGACCCAGGAGCTTCCGCGCTGCCCCTTCCCCTGAAATTGTTCTTCTGCTAAAATGGCAGTCCCCTCAGCTAGTGGCTTGAAATTTGACAATAATTCCCTGAGATAATCGTTTGTAGAGGCGACTTTGTCAAGATATATTGTATTTTGACCGATGATAAGTCCCGAAATATTGTTATTTTGCAAACTGAAAGTATTAAATAAATATTAAGTCAAAACTATCACATTTTTTAATGAGTAAAAATAAAAGTTCAGAATTGTCCCAACGTCTATCAGAAATTATCGTTTATGGTATGCAAGAAAAGAAAGCAAACGAGATCGTTCGCTTGGATTTAAGAGATCTTCACAGTTCTGTTTCCGATTATTTTGTGATTTGTCATGCCGATTCTAACATTCAGGTGAATGCGATAGCAAAGAGTGTCGAAGAAGAAGTCTATAAGGCATTTGGTCAAGAACCCCAATATAAAGAAGGACAATCCAATGGAGAATGGTTGATTTTGGATTTTGTGGATGTGGTTGTACATATCTTTAAGACCGAAAAAAGAGCGCATTATGGTATCGAGGATTTATGGGGAGATGCAGAAGTACAGCATTTCCAAAGCGCTTAATTGTCCTCAACGAAAAATTTATAAAGAAAATATAATTACGATATAATGAAAAAAATCCCGAGTAGTAAGGTAAGCCCGAAACCGCCAAAATTCAATTTTGTGTGGCTTATGATTGCCATGTTTTTAGGTTTTTTTGCCTTACAGTACGTTTTTGGAGAAAGCCCAGCTAAGGAAGTTAGCTATAGTGATTTTGAGACACGTATGTTGAATACAGGCGCTGTAGAGCGTCTTGTCGCCTATAAAAAGAATGATCTTGTCGAAGTGGAGGTCTATTTAAAAAAGGGCTGGAAAGATAACCCAAGTTTTAAAGACGCTACAAAAGCTGCTGATCCGCTTCCAAGTCTATCAGGACAGGAAGACAAGGGGCCACAATATATTTTTAAGGATGCTTCGCCTGATGTTTTAGAAAAGAAATTAGCTGCTTCACAAGCGGAATTAACGCCAGGTACACCAAAAGTCCAATTGACTTATGATGATCGTTCTAACCCTTGGGCAAGCTGGTTTATCACGTTTATGTTGCCCTTGTTGGTATTGGCTGCCATCTGGATCTTCTTGATGCGTCGTATGGGCGGTGGTGCTGGCGGCGGTGGCGGTGCGATCTTTAATATAGGTAAATCTAAGGCGACGTTGTTTGATAAAGAATCGCAGATCAATATCACATTTAATGATGTTGCTGGTCTTGAAGAGGCGAAACAAGAAGTTATGGAGATTGTGGATTTCTTAAAAAATCCACGTAAATACACCAATCTAGGGGGTAAAATTCCGAAAGGCGCTTTGCTTGTAGGGCCTCCGGGAACGGGTAAGACGTTATTGGCTAAAGCTGTAGCCGGAGAGGCTCAAGTGCCATTTTTCTCATTATCCGGATCTGACTTTGTCGAAATGTTTGTGGGTGTAGGTGCATCGCGTGTTCGCGATTTGTTTAAGCAAGCGAAAGAGAAAGCGCCATGTATCATTTTTATCGATGAGATTGATGCTATAGGTCGTGCTCGTGGTAAAAACTCGATGATGGGCGGTAATGACGAGCGTGAAAATACATTGAACCAATTGTTGGTGGAGATGGATGGTTTCGGTACGGATTCGGGGGTTATTATTTTAGCGGCTACTAACCGTATCGATGTACTGGATACAGCATTGTTGCGTCCCGGACGTTTTGACCGTCAAATTTCTATTGATAAACCGGATTTGATTGGCCGTGAGCAAATTTTCAAAGTGCATCTAAAGCCGTTGAAATTATCGGCTGAGGTCGACGCAAAAAAATTATCGGCGCAGACACCTGGTTTTGCGGGAGCTGAAATTGCCAACGTGTGTAACGAAGCAGCCCTTATTGCTGCCCGTAAAAATAAACCAGAGATTGATATGCAGGATTTTCAGGATGCCGTTGATCGTGTGATCGGTGGTCTTGAAAAGAAAAACAAAATCATCTCTCCGGAAGAGAAACGTATTGTAGCTTATCATGAGGCTGGGCACGCTATTGCGGGCTGGTTTTTAGAGCACGCCGATCCTTTGGTGAAAGTGTCAATTGTGCCGCGTGGTGTCGCTGCTTTGGGTTATGCACAGTATCTTCCCCGTGAACAGTTCTTATATACGACAGAACAGCTTATAGACAGTTTATGTATGACTATGGGAGGTCGTGTCGCTGAAGATATTACGTTTGGAAGAATTTCAACAGGTGCTCAAAATGACTTAGAGCGTATCACGCAACTTTCGTATGCGATGATTGCAATCTACGGTATGAATGATAAAGTTGGAAATGTCTCTTTCAGAGACAGCTCCGAAGCCTCTTTCCAAAAACCATATTCTGACAAAACGGCAGAGCTGATTGATGCTGAAGTTCGTAACTTGATCAACGATGTTTATGCACGTACCAAACAGTTATTGTTGGACAAACGTGAAGGTTTGATTAAAATAGCAGAAAAGCTATTGGAAAAAGAAATTCTTTTTCAGTCGGACTTGGAAGAGATCTTAGGTAAACGCCCATTTGAAACGAAGACTACTTATGAGGAGTTTGTGAATGGTGCTGATGGTGGTGGAGTTCCACAGACAGATCTACCGTTGGATGTTCGCCCGGACGAAGCGCGATCTAGTGAAGGACAAGGTTCAGAAACACCGTCAAATAATTTGAATTAATTTGAATGCTGCAGCGCTAGAGTCATCTAGCGCTGCATTTATATAGATATGCGCCATGAACGTGAAGAACGCAACAGCGAAGGAGGTAATGTTAAAACGGGTACGTCAGGCATTACTACAGAAAAACGATAATCCACATCCCAATTTCAAAGAAACAGCCCTTTATAAAGAAGAGGACGAGTTGGTGGATATTGTTTTTGTCCGCGAATTGACTGCTGCAGGAGGCAAGTTTCTCTATTGTGATGGCGAAATCGGTCTGATTGAAAATTTGATTTCATTGACTGAGGAGAATAATATTAAAAATATATACGCTTGGGAGCAAGGCGTTCAAAATCTACTCAGTCCATATGGTTTTCCTTTTTTAAAAACAGAGCGCGATTTTGAATTGGCAAACGCAAGCATCACATCCTGTGAAGCATTAGTTGCACGTAATGGCAGTATTATGGTGAGTAATGCAAATGCTTCAGGGCGCCGGTTGAGCATATATCCACCAATTCATATTGTTATTGCCAAAGCCTCGCAACTGGTGTGGGATCTAAAAGATGCTTTAGCCTATATGCAGAAGCGTTACGGTCAGGAAATTCCGACGATGATTTCGACAATTACTGGCCCTTCCAGAACGGCCGATATTGAGAAAAGATTGGTTTTGGGGGCACATGGACCAAAAGAACTTTATGTTTTACTTTTAGAGGATCGATTCTAGGAATTACTATGCTATTGTATTATCTAACTGAAATGCCTGTTGCGAGTATTATTTTCTTTTTTACACTCGCTACCAGTATCTATACATTTTCACATGAACAACTTTACGGCAAGCTGATGTTGCATCCGTATAGTATCGCGCGTAATCGAAAAGTATATACTATCCTTACCAGTGGTTTTGTCCATAAAGATTGGGGGCATTTACTGTTTAATATGCTTACCTTCTACTATTTTGCATTTGGTTTGGAGCGTATACTTGCAGAGGCGAGTCCATATGGTCATATTTTATTTGCGGTGATCTATATCGGTAGTTTAATCTTGAGCGATATACCGACGATCATCCAACAGAAGAATAGCCCCGGTTATTATAGTTTGGGCGCTTCTGGAGCGATCTGTGCGGTCTTGTTCAGTTATATTCTTTTCGACCCGAAAGTGACCATTGGTGTGATGATGATTATACCTATGCCGGCTTACCTGTTTGCGTTCTTATTTTTGGGCTATTGCATATGGGCATCGAAAAAAGGACAAGATGGTATAAACCATGATGCCCATTTCTTTGGTGCATTGTCAGGTCTGATCTTGACGATTATCTGTTTCCCTTGGGTTATTAAGCATTGTTTGGCGCAGTTTTAGAATTTTCCGCCCCAGGTTTCCCGGTCTAAATTTCTGTATTGGATCGCTTCAGCAAGATGATGGTTCTCGATGTTTTTACTCAGCTCCATATCAGCGATTGTACGAGCAACCTTGAGTATTCGATCGTATGCTCTTGCGGATAGGCTGAGGCGTTCAATCGCCGTTTTAAGTAACTTCTTTCCGTGCTCATCAACCTGACATATTTCTCGGGTCAATTGTGTACTCATCTGGGCATTACAATGGATGTCTGGCAAAGAATCGAACCGTTCCTTTTGAATTTCGCGTGTCTGAATGACCCGACTTCGCACAGTGAGGCTGTCTTCGGCTTTATGTGTTGTACTCAGTTGGTCAAATAGTACAGGTGTCACCTCAATATGCAGATCGATACGGTCTAAAAGAGGTCCCGATATTTTACTTAAATAACGTTGTACCGTGTTACTGCCACATATACATTCCTTTTCGGGGTGATTGAAATAGCCGCAGGGACAGGGGTTCATGGCGGCAACGAGCATGAAACTCGCCGGATAATCCACCGTGAGTTTTGCCCTTGATATGGTAATCTGTCGTGATTCAAGAGGTTGGCGCATGACTTCCAATACAGTACGTTTGAATTCCGGTAACTCATCAAGAAACAACACGCCATGATGTGCCAGTGAGATTTCACCTGGGAGCGGATTGGAGCCTCCACCTACCATGGCGACGTCCGATATGGTATGATGGGGAGAACGAAATGGCCGTGCAGTCAAGAGCGACTCTTTGGTTTTCAGATTTCCAGATACAGAGTGTATTTTGGTGGTTTCTAAAGATTCAGTCATATTGAGGGGTGGGAGGATCGTCGGTAATCTTTTTGCCAACATCGTTTTTCCTGCGCCGGGGGGACCTATTAAAATGAGGTTATGGCCGCCCGCAGCTGCAATTTCAAGGGCTCTTTTAATATTCTCCTGTCCTTGAACATCCGAAAAATCGACATCATAATGATTTGTATTGCTCTTAAAGAAACTTTGAATATCAATTTTTGTGGGGTCAATATTTATCCTATGGTTTAGGAAGTCAACAACTTGGCTGAGGTTTTCTACACCTATAATATCGATTCCCGAAACAATAGCGGCTTCCCTTGCATTCTCTTGTGGTAAAATAATCCCTTTAAAGCCTTCCTTCAAGGCTTGTAAAGTAATGGGTAAAATACCGCGTATAGGCTTAATGCTTCCATCTAATGATAGTTCGCCTAAAATGAGATAATCGGCCAAAAGCTCATTTGCCATTTGTCCGGAGGATGCGAGTATGCCGATTGCGATTGACAAGTCATAGCTGGAGCCTTCCTTACGGAGGTCTGCGGGTGCCAAGTTGACAACAATCTTTTGGCGTGGCATGTGAAGTTGACAGGAAGTAATGGCACTTTCGACACGTCTTAAGCTTTCTTTTACGGCATTGTCAGGCAATCCTACGATATAATAATGCAGGCCTGTAGACACGATTACCTCAACGGTAATTGTGCAGGCATTAATCCCATAAACAGCACTGCAATAGGTTTTATTTAGCATAATTTTTATAATGGGTTGATTTAAAGATACTAAAAATCCCAAAGGGTTAATAATTGTTTGGTGAATTATTGAAAGTCAATCAAAATTTATTAAAAAATGATTATATTGGAAGATATAGTTTCTCGTAAATAATGGATTAAATGCCGCATTTGGCAAACGATTTGCTCTGTTAATTGTATTATACACGAGGACTAGTTTCATCGTAATAGAATTAGAAATTAAAACGAAAAAGAAATGAATGACACAAGTAAAGTAGCTTTGGCGTTGTTAGCGGGTCTTGCTGCAGGTGCAGCTTTGGGAGTTTTATTTGCTCCAGACAAGGGGTCGGATACGAGAGATAAAATCAATGATTCATTAAGCGATTTGAGTGATGCTATTCGTGAAAGAGCGGAAGAACAGTTCGATCAACTGAATGACTTTAAAGAGAAGATTGTTTCTACATTGAAAGGGAAATTAAATCAGAGCGAAGAAGTGCTAGATGATGATATCATCGAACATGCATAATCCGCAGATTATTCATTGGAATAATTGGTGTAGAATACATATTATCAGGCTATTTCTAGGGATAGCTGTCTGACGAACTATTTACTCCTTATGCGTAGAGAGTGGATTTGTGTTGGCATCCTAGGATGCAGCGTTTTCGTTTTTTAAGCTAGCGGTTGAAATAGCCTGAATAAATTTTAGATGCATGGAAGAAGAAAAATTTTCACTTAGCGGTACGTTTCAAAAAACCAAAGAGTATGTTGACTCTCAGTTTAAGCTTGTCAAATTAAAGACAATCGAACGGTCGTCCAGATTGATCGCTAGCCTTGTTGTTGATGCGACAAAGTTGATTTTCACGTTGTTCGTTCTGTTTTTTTTGTGCTTGGCACTGGGTTTTTGGCTCGGGGAGCTATTGGGAAGCTATTCACTGGGCTTTTTGGCGACAGCAGGTATCTTTTTAGTGATTATCATCTTAATACGGGTTTTTGAGCCTATGCTGGAATCCAAATTTATGGATCTGTCAATCCGCCGTTTTTTAGCGAAATGGAATGACGAGATCGAGGAAGAGGAGGAAGAATTGCACAAGGAAAAACTTGACAGAGAAAGGGTTACAAATGAACAATAAACAGACTAAAATACGTAATCTGCAGGAACTTAAAGCTGAGATTTCCCGTTTAAAGACATTAAAAAACGAACAAGAATCTTATCTTAAGGCTCAATTTACCTTGCTCAACAATAAAATAGAGGCTCCGATTCGTTTCTTCAATACCTTAAAAGATAATATACCGGGGGTAAATATCGTCCAGCAGTTGTTTGCGAAAAGTAGCAATCCAGATTCCGATTGGCTAACGAAGACCTTACGTATCGGCGTGCCCTTTGTTATGAATAGGTTGTTCCTAAAAAATACGGGCGTTTTAAAGAAAGCGCTGATGTTGCTGTTATCAGAGCGTGCTGTCGGCCAGATCAATCAAGATAAAATCACCAGTCTCATTGGTAAATTAACAAGCTTTATTCGTCCCAAGAAAAAGAAGAAAAATAAAGCTGCCCAAGCGGAAAATGTAGTTATCAAGGATGAGGTTAACGAGTACGGCATTCCTTCCTATAGCGAGACTTACTAATGCAATCGTGTTGGATTTATTCGGAAGCGTTTGCTTCTTTCTTTAAAAAATCCGCATAAGCTAGTTGAATGCCTTCCCGGAGGTTAACTCGATGTTTCCAGCCCAGCGCATGTAGTTTTGAGACATCCATGAGTTTTCGCGGCGTTCCGTCAGGTTTGGAACTATCGAAGGAAATAGCTCCCTGGTAACCGATGACGTCTTTAATCAATTCGGCAAGTTCTTTAATGCTTATGTCTTCGCCAATGCCAATGTTGACAAATTGTTTCTCGTCATAATTATTCATTAAGAAAACGCAGGCATCTGCCAGGTCATCCGAAAAAAGAAATTCCCGTAAGGGGGTCCCTGTTCCCCAGATCATAACTTCAGGGAGCTGATTGATTTTAGCTTCATGAAATCTTCTGATCAAGGCCGGTAAGACATGTGAATTTTGCGGATGGTAGTTGTCGTTAATTCCGTAAAGATTTGTTGGCATAACGGAGATATAATTGCATCCATACTGATCCCGAAAGGCTTCTGCCATTTTTATTCCCGCGATTTTAGCAATTGCGTAGGGCTCATTTGTAGGCTCCAGTGTGCCCGTGAGTAGCATATCTTCATTCAAAGGCTGTGGAGCCATTTTTGGATAGATACAGCTTGAGCCTAAGAACATTAATTTTTTAACCTTATTATCGTAGGAAGATTTGATGACGTTATTTTGTATAGCCATATTCTCGTATATAAAATCAGCGCGATAGGTGTTGTTCGCCATGATCCCGCCAACTTTGGCTGCGGCTAAGAAAACATAGTCCGGTTTTTCCTGATCGAAAAAATCAGCGACCGCTTGCTGGTTGCGCAAATCTAATTCCGAAGATGTGCGTGTGACAATGTTATTGTATCCAAGCTCCGATAATTTGCGATGAATTGCCGATCCGACCATTCCACGATGGCCTGCTATATAAATTTTAGCGTCTTTCTCCACGATAAGTTATTGATTCCTGCAAACTTAGATAAATTGCTTTTTATATGCAATATAATTCGCCCGTGTGGATGCAATTTATGGATTACTGTGTATGCTATCGGACGTCGGATTGTTCTGTAATTGCCGGTATTGGTGCTGTCTCTCAGATTTATTTTTTTTAGCGGGAATATAAGGTTATTTTTGCGGGATATTTATTAAAAAATGGGAAAGGACAAACTACGTAAATTTGCTGAAGTTGCTACTTTTGAAAATGTAATCCAACTCGACGCAGGCAAAGAATATAAAGGAAAATGGGCTGAGAAGCAATTTGGTAATACTAATCCGATTGTTTTGGAGCTTGCTTGTGGTAAAGGTGAGTATACTGTTAATCTAGCGAGATTGTTTCCGGAGAAAAATTTCATCGGTATCGATTTTAAGGGTAATCGTATTTGGCGGGGAGCCAAAACAGCTTTGGAGGATGGAATTCGGAATGTTGCTTTTCTTCGGATACAAATTGAGACTATTCTTGAACATTTTGCTGAAAATGAAATTGATGAAATCTGGATTACCTTTCCGGATCCGCAACCACAAGATAGCCGTGAAAAGAAACGATTGACCGGGCCAAAGTTTTTGGATCGTTATAAAGTCATTATGAAGCCTGAAGGAATGATGAATCTGAAAACAGATAATGATGGTTTTTATGCCTATACATTGGAGCAGATTGATCTACAGAATCTGAAAAAATATAAAGAAACGACAGATCTTTACCATTCGGACTTAGTGGATAATGTTTTATCCATCAAGACATACTACGAACGGAAGTATTTGGCACATGACAAGAATATTAATTATGTGAAGTGGAGTTTCGAGAAGGCTTAAGCCTTAACGCTTCTATTGTAATAAAGAGCCCAAACTTTCGTTTGGGCTCTTTTTTTTTCTTCCGGGGGTGTGGATCTAAAGGCCTGATCGCTCGATTTTAAGCCTTATTGGCAGCTGCGCCCCTTGGTGGAATCTATTTTTTCGTATTATACATGAAGGTTGTCCCATGCTTTCTGTATTGTTTGCATATTGTAGTATATATATTGGTGAGAAGTCCTAATAGCTGCTAAAAGCAGCTGAGAAATTTGCTTAAAACTTTCTTGGAATACCTTCTTCCCTACAGTTGCAGTAATTTTATATGTCCTTTAGGTTCACTTGACTCCTGTGTTGTGTGTTCTGATGTGCGGTTTTAAATAATTTCGATTTATTTCGTTTTTTAGATATTATTAATTATTTTCGATTTGGAAAATAAAAAATAACCAAAAGAAAGAGCACTTTATAGTGTGCCTAATGCGTGATAATCCCTTCATAGTGGGCTTCAAAGCATTTTACTAAAGATTGAAACAGTAATAGTGTGCCTAAAGGAAATGCTATTCGAAATAATTGTTAACAAAAAGAAAACATTAAGTTAAAGCAAACTTTTTGTTAGGGATATATTTTTGTGCCAAATTGAAAATTAACAATTTACACCAATAACTATGTTTAGTATTAACCCTATCCAAATTAATCTAAGGCACTCCTCCTCGAAAGTGCTATTTGTGGCCTTAGCAATTGCCTGCAATATGGATGTAGCTGGGGCAGCGGTTCCATTAGAACGGGGCCACGGCGTTTTTCATTATTTTAATCAGGGGAAGATTAAAATCAAAGGAAAAGTTGTAGATAATAAAACCAAGGAGCCATTGGCTTCAGTATCGATACTTTCAGGTGGGGTGACGAAGGGTTCTACGGATCGAAATGGTAATTTTGAGGTAGATATCGAAGCTGGGGGGAAAGTCCGTTTTCAGATGATCGGATATGAGGCTCAAACAAGGGCATACGATGCTGCGCAAACAAATGTTCACATTGGTTTAAATCCAACATCTGAAGCACTTGAGGAAGTTGTTGTCACTGCATTGGGGATTAAAAGACAAGAACGAGAATTAGGGTATGCCACCACGGTTGTAAAAGGAGAACAGTTGACTGATGCACTATCCAATAACTGGAGTGACGCATTGTCGGGTAAAGTGGCAGGCTTGAACCTAATGCGTTCAAATGCTGGTCCTACGGGGTCGACTAAGATTATTTTAAGAGGCGAAACGAATTTAAACGGCGATCCTGGGGCATTGATCGTCGTGGATGGTGTCGTTGTGAATGAAGGGAGCGGACGTAAGACGGCAAATTCGGGAGAAAGTGCTTATGGTACAGGATCAGACAATATGCCGGCAGACTATGGGTCTGGCATAGATGATCTTAATCCTGAAGACATTGAAAATATAACGGTTCTAAAAGGGGCCAGTGCAGCGGCGTTGTATGGTCAACGGGGTGCCAATGGGGCTATTATGATTACGACCAAATCTGGAGCAAAAGGTAAAAAAGGCATTGGAGTTACGGTAAATTCAAATACCTCGCTAGAAGCCATTAATCGAATGCCCGATTTACAGTATGAATATGGACAGGGGCTTGACGGTGCGGATTATTACTCTTATGGTACAACGGAGGACGGCGCAAGTACATCGGGAACAAGTTCAGCCTATGGACCGAAATTTGACGGCCAATATTTTTATCAATATGATCCGGTTACGCAAACAGTGGGTACGGAACGTACCCTTTGGCGTCCTTATAATAATTTGAAGTCTTTCTTTGATGTCGGAAAAACATTCACTAACTCAGTCAGTATAGATGGGGGAACGGATAAAACATCAGCGCGGTTTTCTGCAACCAATGTAAACAATACTTGGATCGTGCCAAATACGGGTTACAAAAGAAATACGGTTGCATTGTCGGTTAATTCAAAAGTGAGCGACAAACTACAGATCAATGCTAAGGTAAATTATACAAATAAATGGTCTGATAATTTACCAGGAGCTGGATATGGAAATCAGTCGCTGATGTATTGGTTCATTTTTTGGCAGCCCAATGCTGATATGAATTGGTTGAAAGATTATTGGGTGCAAGGAGCTGAAGGGCAGAAGATCAAATACCCATTTTCTTCTTATCCTGAAAATCCGTATGCCATATCTCGGGAGTTTATAAATGGTACCGATCGCCATGGGGTCACGGGAAATGTTCAAGCGAGCTATCAGTTTAATAAACATTGGAATCTGATGTTACGAAGCTCTTTGGATATGGCTTACGAGAATAGAGAGCAAAAAAGACCATATGATGCAGGTGCGAAAATGCCATATGGTAGTTATCGAACTCAATCTATTTCGTCGCGGGAAACCAATTTGGATTTCTTATTGAAATATGAAACGGAGATAAACAAAGACTGGAAAGTGACGGGGACTATCGGTGGTAGCACAAATGATAACCGTTATCATAAAGATGAAATGCGTGCAGATTCGCTGACTTATCCTGGGGTGTATGTCATGGCTAATGCAAAAGGGCCTATTCTTAACTTACCTTATAAAAGTCATGTGCAGAGGAATGGCCTGTATGGACTATTTACAGCAGCTTATAAGAATTTCTTGTATGTAGACGGGACTTATCGTATTGACTGGGCAAGTACATTGGCATCTGCAATGGCACCAGATAAGAAAAAATATTTTACTTATCCGTCGTTAAATGCAAGCTTAATCGCTTCAGAATTATGGAAATTGCCCAAGGCAATTAATTATGCAAAATTGAGAGGCTCGATTTCAGGTGTAGGAAGTGGTGGCGATGATCCATATACTATTGATTTTTCTTATGAAAATGCAGGTGGTCAATATCCTGGCGGGTTACAAGTACCAACATTAATTGTAAATCCTTACTTACAGCCCTTACGTACACAATCTATCGAGTTTGGTACAGAGGTGCGTATGTTTAAGGATAGATTTGGTTTTGACCTTGCTGTTTATCAGAGTAATACAAGAAATCAACAGCTAAAAAGGACGATAGATGCTTCGACTGGTGGTCGGCAGAAAGTTGTCAATGCAGGGGAGGTTAGAAATAGAGGGATAGAGTTGGCCATGGATGGCACACCAATTAAAAATAAAGATGGATTTAATTGGAAAGTATTCGCGACATTCTCCATGAATCAGAATAAAATTATGTCGTTGGCAGATTCGTCTATGATTCTTCAGACCGGACCTGTGGCAGGTGGTCAGTTGGTGGCGAAAGTAGGTGGTTCAATGGGCGATCTATACGGTATTGGTTATAGAAGATCTCCGGATGGACAAATTATTTATGATAGTAAAACCGGTGTTGCTTTATTGACTGATGATGTGGTTTACTTAGGGAATACGATCCCTAAGGGAAAAGTAAGTTTGGGCAATGAATTTAGATATAAAGGTTTCCGGTTAAACTTATTATTTGATGCACAATTTGGTGGGGTAGCACATTCCTTGACACATTATAAATTGGCAGAGCAAGGAAAAACTAAAAATACGCTTCCTGGACGTTATAGTGGAATTATTGGGAATGGTGTTGTTCAAAATCCCGACGGTACCTATCGCAAAAATGATGTCATTGCAACAAATGTTGATGAATATTACCGTTCTCATTATGGGCAGGATAATGCTGAGGGAAGTACCTTTTCTACAAACTTTATCAAATTTAGGGAAGCTCGATTTGATTACTCCTTTTCCAAAGCTTTTGTTAGCCGCTTGAAATTACAAAAAGCTTCAGTTGGTGTTTATGGAAGAAATCTTGTGATTTGGTCAAACTGGCCAAACTTTGATCCAGAATTTGGTACGTTGTCGGGGACTGACATTGTCAAAGGATTTGAAATTGCTCAATTTCCTTCTACAAGGACGTACGGTTTTAACTTAGTTGTAGGCTTTTAACAATATAGACAATGAAACAATCGTTCAATTTTATAGGGATGGTCCTAATTGCCGTTGCAATGTTTTTGCAATCTTGCGATAAAAATTTTGAAGAAATTAATACAAATCCAAATAACAGTGTAAACGCTTATCCGTATCAATTAATGCAGCCTGCATTTAGGGATCTTGTTGCGTCCAATATGTCTCGTAATCGCTCATTAAATAATGAGCTGATGCAGGTCACGGTTAATATCAGTGATGGAGAATACCGTGTGTTCCGTTATGATATACGTAATACCGTCTCTGACGGACCTTGGAATTCCATGTATCCCGAGCTGAAAAATGTAAAAGAAATTTACAGATTGGCTGATGGAGGACTCAATGATAATGCATCTTATCGTGGAATATCTTTAATCATGCAAACTTGGGGATTTTCTATCCTGACCGATACCTATGGCGATATTCCTTATACAGAAGCATTAAGAGGATTGGGTGAAGATATCCTGGAGCCTAAGTTCGATACACAAAAGGAAATTTATCTGGATTTCTTTAATAAGTTAGATTCTGCCAATGTATTATTATCAAAAAACACGGCAATCAAAGGGGAATATGATCCGATTTACAATGGAAATGTCAGCAGATGGCGTAAGTTTGGAAACTCGTTATTTTTACGATTATTGTTAAGAGCTTCCGGGCAGACTGATCCAGCAGTTGCGACATTGGTTCGCTCAAAAATTAATGACATTTTAGTGAATAATGCATCTTTCTATCCCATTATGTCAAGTAATGACGATTCTGCTATCCTACGTTGGACGGGCATGTCTCCCTTGATTTCTCCATTTATGGAGGTGAGAGCACAGGACTTTCGTCAAGCATCTTTAGCAAATTTTTTTATTGATCATTTGGTTGCCTGGAACGATCCACGAATTAACATTCCGACCTATGGTTCAAACGGTGTAAATCGTTTGGGAATTGCACCGGTCAGTGGAAATTTCGTTGGTATTCCAAGTGGTTATGCTCCTGGCGAGGGTTGGGAACGTCAGTCCTATTTTTATTCTTATGATCAAACCGTGAATAATATTCCTGTGAAAACCATGATGAACGAGCCATTGACAGGAATGATCATGAATTGTTCGGAATTGCAGTTTATTAAAGCAGAACTGGCATTAAAAGGATTCTATGCAGATAAGGTCGGCGACCTTTACAAAGATGGTGTTATGAAAGGTATTACGACCTGGCTTCCAACCTATGCCGAGCCTATTGAAGAATATTTAAATAATGGCGATATAAATTGGGATGATAACAACAGTTTCGAGAAAAAGATGGAAATGATTCATCTACAAAAATATTATGCCCTCTTATTTGTAGACTGCCAGCAATGGTTTGAATTTCGGAGGACAGGTTACCCTTTGTTGCCAAAGGGAACTGGTTTAAAAAATGGAGGCGAGATGCCTGCCCGCTTGAAGTATCCAATTTATGTCCAATCGGCAAACCCTACAAACTATAAACTAGCTATCGCACAGCAAGGGGCTGATGAGATTAATACGAAAGTGTGGTGGCAGAGATGATAATGGGTTTTATAATTTTAATGCGTAGATAATGAAAAAATATATTTTTTATATAATAGCGGGATTCATGGGCGCGTTTGTTCTTGGTTCTTGCAGCAAAGACGGAAATTATCCTGGCGGGATGGTTAGTTCTTATATCGGTATTTTCGACGTCAGAAACATTTACAAGGGACAGCCTGTACAAATCAATCAAGATAATTTGGACGGATCTACAACAATTGCTGGAGTCGTTGTTTCGGACCATCGCGAGGGAAATTTTCCGGATGGATACCTGGTCATCCAAGATCGTAGACGCTTACGCCAGCTACGTGGTATTACCATACCCTTGGGAAAGGCGGCAGAAAATTATGTCATAGGAGATTCCTTGGAAATCAATATCGTGGGCAGTGAGTTGACGCGGGAAAATGGTATTCTGCAGTTAAAAAACATTGCCGAATCAAATATCGTAAAGATTGCTTCGGATAGGCCGATTCCCAATAATCGCGTGACTGCGAAAGATATTTTGGCAAATCCAGATAAATATGAAAGTACGTTGGTTGCAATTGTAAAGGGCGGTTTTAATCCTTTGCCTGCTGCTGGGGATATTTTAGAGGGGCAGAAAATTCTGAATGATGGATTCGGTAATTTAAATTTGGAGACCAAATCATCGGCAAAGTTTGCTAAAAGGAATTTAAGTGTTTTGGCTAATTATTTTGGTGTGATCTTTAATAAACAGGATTCCGAGGGAAAGCTCATTCCTTATGAGGTCTTGCGTAAAGAATCGGATATTCAGGAATTGAGCTCGGTAATTGAACATACCTCTGTGGCTATTTCTGGTTTTGCCAGCGATGTAAAAGGTGGGGATGGAAATTATGAATATGTTCAGCTTTTAGCAATTGAAGATATAGACTTTTCAAAAACGCCTTATGCTGTCATTGTTAGTAACAATGCGAATGCTTCTACACCAACTGGTATCCCTGCAAAAGGTTGGGCGACAGGAGGAATGCGAACGTATAAACTGAACATTACTTCTGGCACTGTTACAAAAGGCCAGTATTTCTATGTAGGTGGAAAATATAAATTAATTAATGGATCGAGTTCAACAGATATTTCGAATGCAAAATGGGTGGTAAATTATGACTATGTTGCAAAAGATGGTTTCGACGGTATTGGAACTAAAACTGGTGGGCTAATGGCTAATAGTGGTAATGCATTTGGCATTGCAGTATTTAATACGACTGCAGTGACAGAAGCAACAAAACCGGTGGATGTGATGTATATTTCGGGCGGCGGAGCATTGACCGATGGAACGAGGGGATATCGTATTACAAATAATGACTTTTATGATGTCATCGATCCCCTATCCTTGAAGTCACAGCCATTTTTTATGGCGGGAACCAATACGATCTTCTTAAAATACAATACGGCTGACGTAGGTTATTTTGTTAGTTTGGGTGGGGTATACAACACATCGTTAGCACGATGGACTTCTGCTCGATCTCAAAATAACATCGAGATGACCAAGGCTTCCACGCTGAGTGAAATCGAAAATGAGTTGTCAACGAAAATTGAACAATAGGTTGTATAAATAAAGGGGCTACAGCCCCTTTATTTATTCTATAGAAGCATGTCATTCTCCAAAAATTGGTAAAGCTAAAACATATTTTTATTATCTTCATTATATAACTATAAACGAAGACTTATGAACTTAACAGATTTAGTTACAGGTGGAGTAGGCTCTAAAGCGATAGAGACTATTTCAAAAATTACTGGTGTCAGTGAATCTAAAGCCAAGTGGATTGTAGCAGCGGCAGTTCCTTTGATGATTGCAGCATTGAATTACAATGCGAAAAACAAAGGGCAGGCTGAAAATATTGATAAGGCTATTGACCAGCATAGCAATAGCGGGATACTCGACAAAATTGGAGATTTCTTTGGGCAGGGGGGAGCAGAACAGGGCAGTGCGCAAAATGTTTCTGAAGACGGTAATAAAATTGTCAACCATATGTTCGGCCAAAATACCGAAGTCGTGACACAGCATATAGCGGATAAAGCAGGCTTGAGTTCTTCTCAGGTGACGGGGGTACTGGCCACACTTGCACCTATCGTAATGGGGTATCTAGGGCAACAAAAGCAGGCTTCAAGCGGCGGTGGGATTGGTGATCTGATCGGCTCTGTACTTGGTGGTGGAACACAACAAAATGCAGGTGGCGGTATGTTGGGTGGTATATTAGGCTCTTTTTTAGGCGGTAGCCAAGAAGAACAAGCGCAAGCAACTGAGCAACCGACATCGGGAGGTAGTGTTACCGACATGTTGGGCGGATTGGCAGGCAGTTTTTTTGATAAAAATAATGATGGGCAGGCGAAGGGCAATATTCTTGATTCAATCGCCGGTATGTTTGGCAAGTAAACTTTGTTAGGCTATTATTCGTCTTGATAAAAAGCTAGTATGGGATTAAGCTAAGATGGTGCAGATCCTAAACAGGAAGCGGTCGGAAGTTCTACACTTCCGACCGCTTTCTGTTTGTTCAATTTGTATTAATCTTCGGCCGATACTTTCGGTGGAAAATTTTTATGTTTTCTTTTGCTGATTTTGTCAATATTGACGGGTTGAGGTACCTTGACATAATATCCTGTTCCGTCATATTCACGTTTATTGGGATTTTCCTTACATGCTGGTGAACAGCATCCATCCATCTCCCAGCCGCACTCATCACATTGTGTGAAATGTTCATTACAAGTTGGGTTGGCGCAGTTGATCATTTTGGTGGTTTGCTTGCCACAGTTAAAACAAGTTGATACCACGGATGGGTTGACAGAATTTACATCGACAGTAACGCGATTGTCAAAGACGTAGCATTGACCTTCAAAATCTTCACCACCGGCTTCCTTTCCATATTTAATAATGCCGCCATGTAACTGATAAACATCCTCGAAGCCTTCTTTTAACAAGAGAGCAGATGCCTTCTCACATTTGATACCGCCTGTGCAGTACGTTAATATTTTTTTTCCTTTATATTGTTCGAGCTCTTTGATTTTCTCCGGGAACTCGCGGAAATTGTCAATATCTAGGGTAACAGCATTTTTAAAATGACCAACATTGTGCTCGTAATTTGAGCGTACATCCAATACGACCACATCCTCTTGGTCTTTCATGGCCAAGAAATCTTTCGGTTCAAGGTGCACACCGGTTTGACGGTTGGGATCAATTTCTTTTGGATCTCTCAAACCAGAGTGAACGATTTCGGCTTTGTAGCGACAATGCATTTTAATGAATGATGGTTCATCTACATCGTCAATTTTGAACTCTGTTTTATTGAAACGACCATCGGCATAAATGGCATCCATATAGCTTTTACAGGATTCTACAGTACCCGAAACAGTTCCATTAAGACCTTCATCAGCTACAATGATACGGCCGACTAAGTCCAGTGATTTACAAAATTCTAAATGATCTGATGCGAATTTTTCGGCATCCTCGATAGGGCTGTAACAATAGTACAGCAAAGTTTGATATTGTGTCATGATATTCATTGATACCGCTGCAAACGGCGTTTAATGCTAAAAATAAATTTACTGCAAAGCTACGAAAAATAATAAGTGGAATAAAATGACTCTCGTCACCTTTTCTTCAAAGGTTCGAGGAGGTATTCCAAGCCATTAAGCTTTATTTCATAGAGTGTCGCTAACTGCTGGCCTAGTTTTCCCTTTGGAAAGCCTTTTTGGTTATACCACACAAGATAGGGCTCAGGAAGATTACATAAGGTGTATCCCTGGTATTTGCCAAATGGCATCTTGACTGTAACAAGCTCGGTTAAAATTTCAGGATTCAACATTAGTCTTGAGGTTTTCCATAATTAAGACGGTACCAAATCGCTTTTAGCGCAATGATGCCATGATTGAATAAATTGGGAATGGCTCCATAGTACCGTTTGAATATCGCAAAGCGCTCTTTCAAGGATTCCTGATGTCTTTGTTTTGACATTCCGCCAACAAGATACCGGGCAACATATTGCTGCGCATTGACCGTTTTTTTTGCCTTTTTGGCACAACGAATAACCCAGTCAATATCAGCGCATAATTTATAATTTAGATCGTAGGGCTCGGCGATTTCCCGCTTGATGTAGATCGCCTGATGGCATATATTCATGCCATAGCGAAAGCTTTTCCAGTCGAAATGAGCCGGAACCTTATGCCTCCGTTCACCAATAATATTCCGATTGTCGTCCACGAGGATTGTTTCGCCGTAAAGAATATCTGCGTTATCGCTCAGTTTGGCGAGGTTCTCAATGCTATTCAGATCATAGATCTCGTCTCCAGAATTTAAAAAAAGAACATAATCGCCTGTTGCTAAGGCTAAACCCTTATTCATGGCATCATAGATACCCTTATCCTTTTCGGAGAGGATGACGGCGATTTTATCCTTGTATTTTTGGATGATCTCTAACGTTCCGTCGGTTGATTGTCCATCAATGACAATATACTCTATATGATCATAGCTCTGATTGACAACAGATTTTAGGGTGTGTTCTATGTCACGCACATTGTTGTAAACGACAGTTATAATCGAAAATTTAGGATGAGCAGACATGTTTTTTATGTATTGAATTTATTTATTTTCTTCTTCAGGAATCGGATGCCACGGTCGAGTAAAGATCCTTTCCGATGGGCGTAGAAATACTTGATGGCTTCATAAGCTTGCTTGTTTTCTGAAATTTCCGTCGGAAAATACCGTACAGGACTTTCCGCTAGTGTAACCTGATATGTAGCTTCTGCAGCGGTATGTGTACCCGAACCATCGTTACCAATATTTTGCGTCATCGAATTCCTTGGATACAAAACTAACCCATTTTTTTTGAATACAGAAGCATACCAGCGTATGGCCCAAGAGTTGATCTTTCCCGCTTTAAATTCCTGCACTTGTTTCCAAAAGTTTTCTTTTCCCTCGATACTGAATTGGTGTATCTGCTCGTCCGTAAAATCCGATACAAGTTCATCGATATTAGGATTGAAATGTTGCCAGGCGCGGTCCCAGGTTGCCCAGCCCCAACTATTGGCGACCCGAAAAAAGAAGGTTTCTGGCAGTTTATTTAAATCTTTTAACGGATAGCCATAACCGCTGATCTCCATGACCCGATCTTGATCTTTATAGCGCTCCAGTGCCTGATTGAAATAGTCTAGTGCAAACACCGCAGTTTCCAGATCGTCTTCCAAAACAATAATCTTTCCATGGGCATTGACCACTTTTGTAACACCATCGATCACATTGGCCGCTAAACCCCAGTTTTCTGTTCGTTCGACAATAATAACCTCTTTGAAGTTCCAGGACTTATTGATAATCTTTCGGACTTCAGTAACGGCGGGAACAGATTTTTCGTTTTTTGCAGCATCCGAATAGATGTATAGCGTGGTCTGGTCTGCTAGTTTATTATTTTCTAAAGCTGAGAGTGTTTTTATTGTATGATCAGGACGATTGTACACAAAAAGTATGACGGGAGCAATATTGTTCATTTATCAATAGATTTTGTTGAATACTTTTTTGTTGGTCATACGGGTACGGTAAACGGCTCCTGTTTTGCCCAGCAATCTAAAAGCAATGTTTAAGTAGCTTTTTGCTTCAAAAGTATGACCTTTAAAAAATGAAGACGCCATTTTCTTTAGACTTGCCAATATTGCCATGGAAAAAGCTTTTACAAAAGTATAATTGATATTGCAATATTCTGTCAAATGATAGACAAATTCGCTTTTCAGAAAGGCCTTGCGGTCTATTTTACGTTGTTGCCTATCGTGGTAGGCTTTGGCTCCTTCAGCGAGAACAATGTTTAATCTGTAGTACTTGATGCGGTTGGCATAATCTTTATCTTCTCCATAATGAAAAAAGATCGGTGCGAAACCACCGACTTTTCGGATCACCGGATTGGGGATAAACCAAAATGCAGCATTGACGAACGTGCAAATTCGATTAGAATTTTCGATTATAGCATTTTTTGTATAGACAGCAAAACCGTAGTCCAGTGTTGTTTCGGTTCCATCGTAGTGAATAGGAGAGATAATTCCGATATTGTCTGCGTTGACCTTCAATAAGTTGGCAATACAGTCCCGATCCAGCCAGGCGTCCTGATTGACCAAAAATGCATAATCATACTCTTCTTTCAAAACAATGTCAAGTCCAATGTTGTTAGCCTTTCCAAAACCTAAATTTTCGGAACTTTCTATCAGTCGTATTGTTGGATACGTTTCTTTTATGATCTGTGTTGTGTTGTCTGACGAATTGTTGTCTACAACTAAAATATCTGTTGGGTAGCTCGAATCCAATAAGCTGGGTAAGCACTTGTGAATCCAAGGCTCAAAATTATAAGAGACGATTATGGTGAGAATCCTGGCCATCTATTTTTTTCGGATAACTGTTAGGAAATAGTGGTACAATTCCAACAAAATACTGGGTTTAAAGATTCTATTTACGATGATATAACTGCATACTGCAATTCCAATTGTACTTGCAAACCGAAGATAGAGGTTGGCGATGGCTGCGGTGGCATAATGTGCTGCTAAGCAGCTTATCGCTGCCAATAGTGCATAAGCAAAAATATCTGTTAGCAGATAACGAAATGAATAGTTCATATAAGGTTTGGCTGATATGTACCAAACGAATATCCAGAGGGCATTTAATGCCGAGGTCAATCCAATGAGCAATTCTAGGCCTAATGATTTGCCGAAAAATAGGATGGCAATTTGGAGCAGACCAAAAACGATGATATTACGCATGTAAACTTCAGGTTTCCCCTTGCTAATGATTAAGTTGGAGAAAACATTGCTTACAGAATCAAATGCGGCGCCGATACAGAATATTTGAAGAAAAATAGCGCTTTTCGCCCATTTGTCGGTGATCGCAATAGTAATAAAATCTTGTGCTACCGTGGTTAAACCCAATAACATTGGAAAGGCTAAAAAGGCTGTAAAGGAAATCAGTTTGCGAAAAACCCGAACTTGTCTATCCTTATCATCTTCTATTTCCTTTAAAATAGGCTGTGTCACGTTATTGACCATATTGGTCAATATATTTTGGGCCATGATGCTCCAACGATTTGGATTCACGGTATACCCCAGTTCTTCAGCGGTATAATGCCGGCCTAAGATCGCTGCATATATATTTTTGTTGATATTGATAAAAATATTGGTGACCAGTATTTTGCTGCTAAATCCTAAAATGTCACGAATAGGTTTAAAATCGAACTGGAAAGTAGGCCTGAATTTGGAAAAATACCAGAATCCGAGCATATTGAAACCACTATAGGAGACAATTTGGATCGCGTATGCCCAATAGGCATAGTCCTTATAGGCTAAATAAACGCCAACTATATTTGATGCGATAAGAGCAAAGGTGCCTGTGATGACCCTTTCTTTGATTTTTAAATTTCGGAAGAGGTAAGCATTGTGTGCAATACCAAAGCTACCTAACCAAAAGGATAAAAAGGTAAATCTGCTTAGTTCTACAAGTACTGGCTGATTATAGTATAAGGCGATAAGAGGAGCTGCAAAAAATAGAACGATATAAATAAATGTTCCAATCCCTACACTTGTCCAGAATACCGCGTTATAATCTTTATGTTCAACATCTTTTTTATTGACAATCCCATACACAAATCCACTTTCTTGGAACGCAGAAGCGAGAACAGAAAAGATGGTGATCATAGCGACTAAACCATAGTCTTCTGCTGTTAGCTTACGGTTTAGAAGGATGCCGAAGCCGAAGCCCAAAAACTGCTGGATGATACTGGCCATACCACCCCATAGCAGTCCTTTTGTTGTTTTTGATTTTAAAGAGTCATTTTTCGTTTGCGATGACATGCTAAATTAAATGAGCGGCAATATTAAAGTATTGCAATTGTATTCGCAAATTCTTTTAGGGAAACATCAGTTGGATTGACATCGGTAATCAAATAGGAAATATCACGTAACGGAACTACTTTCATTTTTTGAACTGAATTAAGTTTTTCCGCAATGCTCAGAATAGCTACTTTTTTTGAGCATTTAATCATCGCACGTTTGATTTGCACCACTTCCCAGTCTGAATCGGTCACCCCATCTTCTACGGAAAGAGAATTTGTTCCCAACAAACAAAGATCGACTTTAAGATCGGCCAGTTCATTAGCTACCTGGGCACCAGAAACAATGTTTGTATTGCGTGAAAGCTTACCACCAACAAGGATGACTTCAAGATTTGGCTTTTCGGCCAATTCTAATGCAACTAGCGGACTTATGGTGAAAAACGTACACTGCAGGTGATCGGGTATTGTTCTTGCTAATTCAATTAAGGTTGTCCCGCCGCCGACTAAAACGGTCATACCATTAGAGATTAAAGTGCTTGCTTTTTTTGCAATTTCTTTTTTTGCCTCTTTGGCATAAACGTTCCCATCCTGAAAAGGGAACTGAAATGATTTTGATAATGCTCCACCATAGACTTTTAGAACTTTACCATTCTCAGCAAGTTCGTTCAAGTCACGTCTAATTGTATCTTCAGACACATTCAGCTGAACACTGAGGTCTGAGGATAAAACTTTATTATGTAGGTTGATCTGATGTATGATGAATGCTTGTCTTTCTTCCTTTAACATTGGTCTTTTGGTTTTTAATCGGAATTTTAAAATTAATTGAGAAATCAGTCTAAATGTAGTGAAAATTATTCTTCCTTTTTATCAATTTTTGTTAGGCCAGCTTTGAACCTCGGTTTGAAGCCCGTAGGCTTGCTGGCAGCAGGTTCCGGTGTTTCGGTGCTATTGTTTTCAGGTTCAGCCTTTACGCTCGCATCTAACTTAATTTCGTCTTTCGTATCGGGCAGCTGTGTCTGTTCAGCAGTTTCTGTTTTGGTTACTCCGGCCTTGAACCTCGGTTTGAAGCCCGTTGGTTTACTGGCAGCAGGTTCCTGTGTTTCGGTGCTGTTGTTTTCAGGTTCAGCCTTTACGCTCGCATCTAATTTGATTTCGTCTTTCGTATCGGGCAGCTGTGTTTGTTCAGCAGTTTCTGTTTTGGTTACTCCGGCTTTAAACCTAGGTTTGAAGCCCGTAGGTTTTGGAGCGGATGTTGTCGCCTCATCAGTCGTTTCGTCGGATGCAGAAGTGCTTGCCGCTGCGTCAGGAGCTTTGGTTACTCCAGCCTTGAACCTAGGTTTGAAGCCTGTTGGTTTTGGAGCCGATGTCGATGCTTCGTCGGTCGTTTCATCGGATGCAGGAGTGCTTGCCGCTGCGTCAGGAGCTTTTGTTAATCCGGCCTTGAACCTCGGTTTGAAGCCTGTCGGTTTTGGAGCCGATGTTGTT
>NZ_LBGU01000040.1:0-289880 GCF_000988325.1 Sphingobacterium sp. Ag1
TTGCATATAAAAAGCAATTTATCTAAGTTTGAATATATTTTCAATTTCTGATCCGCATGAGCACTCCAATCGTATCGACAACACAGTTATCATTTCAGTATCCCAATTCAAGGCCAATTGAATTTCCAGATATCCATATCGAGAAAGGTCAGCATACGCTGTTATTGGGGGATTCAGGTTCCGGAAAAACAACACTGCTGAATATATTAGGCGGATTGTCACGACCAGAAACTGGTCAGGTCAATATAAATAGCCAAGATTTAGCATTGTTATCAAACAGCAAATTGGATCAGTTTCGTGCCCAATATATCGGGTTTATATTCCAAGAAGCACACCTGCTGAGAAATCTAACGCTTTTGGAAAACATCAAGTTGGCGCAGTCTTTAGCAGGAAAAACAATAGATCCTAGTGCAATACATTTCATACTAACGCAACTACAATTAGATCAAAAAAGTAATGCCTATCCGAACGAATTGAGCCGCGGCCAGTTACAACGGGCCGCTATCGCACGTAGTATTATCAATAAGCCAGCCCTGTTAATCGCTGACGAACCTACCGCCGCTTTGGACGACAATAATACCTACAGGGTATTAGAACTTCTCCTATCGATAGCTGACACTGCGGGATCAACTTTACTGATAACAACACACGACAAGAGAATAAAAGATCAGTTCTCCAAAATGTACCTTTTAAAATAATTGTTTTACTTTATTTACGCGTCACCTTTAGTTTTTAAAATTTGTTATGAACACAATACAATTGGTTTGGAAAAATTTAAGTAGGCAGTTTGGCTCCGTCTTTCTCAGCATGCTGTTAACGGCCTTTGGAATTTCCATCCTTGCCGTGCTTTCAATTACCGGAGAAACTTTTGAAAAGCAACTTGACAATAACAGTAAAAATATAGATTTAGTTGTCGGGGCCAAGGGAAGTCCACTTCAGTTAATCTTATCTAGTGTTTATCATATCGACAATCCAACCGGTAATATCCCACTAGACGAACTGGAGCCACTACGCCAAAATCCACTTGTTCGGCTTGCAGTCCCCTTATCTTTAGGCGACAATTTTAAAGGTCACCGCATTGTTGGAACAGACTCATCATTCTTAGCTATTTACGAAACCGCTGTAGCCGAGGGGCGTATTTGGCAAAATAATTTTGAAGTAGTCATTGGTGATCAAGTTGCCAAAAAACAACAGCTAAAAATTGGCGATCAGATCCATAGTTCACATGGCTTGAGCAAAGATGGTCACCATCATGATGAACATCCTTTTACCATTGTCGGTATTTTAAAACACAATAATAACGTTACCGACAATTTAATACTGACGAACTTGGAAAGTGTTTGGGATGTACATGGTATTGCACATCAGCATGAGCATCATGAAACAGCAGCAGAGAAAGAGCAGCGCGAACGTCAGGAAGACCGGGAAGAAACCGTCAACGCGCACCTCCACCACCACGGCGAAGATATAGCAGAAAATCCATCTTCTCCTGTCGAAATGGATGAAAAAGGACAGCACGACCAGGAAGACCATCATGAACAGGAGGAAGAAGGTATGTTTGTGAAGTCTATTGGCGCTGATATGGTCAAGCAAAATGGGTTGGAAATAACCGCCATCCTACTCAAATATCAATCTCCTGCGGCGATCGGAATTTTACCAAAATTGATCGATCAACAAACCGATATGCAGGCCGCATCCCCTGCGATGGAAAGTACACGTCTATTCTCTTTATTAGGTGTAGGGATAGATTCCTTATCCATACTAGCTTATGTAATTATGTTTATTGCAGGTTTAAGTGTCTTTATTAACCTATATAATGCATTAAAGCAACGTAAATACGATCTTGCCATCATGCGTACGCTTGGAGCCTCCAAAGGAAAACTCTTTGCAATTGTGCTCCTTGAAGGACTTACAATTACCATTATTGGTGGGTTAATTGGGCTTATAATGGCGCATTTGGCACTTTACTATATCAGTAACCAGACGAGTCAAAGCGCTGATTTTATTGAGGCCTTTAAACTCCATCCCAAAGAATTGGTATTTTTGTTTGTTGCTTGTATAATCGGTATCTTCGCAGCAATCATTCCAGCAATCAAAGCTTACAGGACAAGTATTTCTGGAACGCTATCAAGTAAATAAGTTTAACTAAGATCAATACACTACAAAAAAGATCGCAACAAGAAGAGCAGTTTGACCTCTAGGCAGGATAACGTAAAATATAGACGAACAGCTTCTTGATACAAAACAATAGCATAACACATGAAAAAAACACTGACAGTATTCTTATTTATAATATTTTGTACCATACAAGCACAGGCTCAAATAGGCAGTAATCCAGATGTTCCGGACCATACGCCCATGATGAACAAAACATGGGAAGCGATTGATAAGATGGCTTATAAAGTAACTTACAATGGAGCAAAGAAAGTATATACTCCATTCTATCCCAAAGAACTTAAAGCCCTGGAAAATAAAATAGTTGAATTACCGGGTTACATGGTTCCTCTTCACAGTGGTCGTAACCATAAAAACTTTATGATGTCTGTGTTACCCGTGATGCAATGCCAATTCTGTGGATCCAACGGAATACCACCCATGGTTGAAGTAACGTTAAAAGGTAGTGCGATAAAATTTTCCGAAGATCCGATTAAACTAAGAGGGAAAATGATCTTTACCAAAGACCCACTTAAGGGAAATGCCGAGATTCAAATTGTAGACGCGGAACCAGTAAAATAAACTAACGCCCATTTGAACGATCAAATGGGTTTTGCAAACTCATTCCTCAAAGCCAATTTGCTAAACCAAATCAGCGGCTTATTTTATCTATTCAACAGCGAAACTTCCATACATGCGGCTAAAGCGGCCGTTTCGGTCCTTAAGCGGGCTTCTCCCAAAGAAATTGGATGAAATCCCATTTGTAGTGCCAAATCAATTTCCTCCTCAGAGAAATCTCCTTCTGGACCAATGAGGATAATATAATGTTGCGAAGGCTCCAAAACCTGGTTTAAATACTTTTTTTCAGCATCAACACAGTGTGCAATTGCTTTTTGAACACCTTCTGTTGGAATATCTCTCAAAAATTGTTTAAACGATACAGCTGGATTAAGTTTGGGAAGATAGGCTTTCAATGATTGTTTCATGGCTGCAACAACCACCTTGTTCAGACGATCTAATTTTACCTCTTTTCGCTCAGAATGCTCACAGATAACTGGAGTTATTTCCTGAATGCCAACCTCAGTTGCCTTCTCTAAAAACCATTCTATACGATCAATATTCTTCGTTGGAGCAACAGCGATATGTAGATGATACCTCGGCTGCTGAAAGTCTTCCTTAACATTTAAAATAGTAAGAACGGTACGTTTGGGATGAGGGTCAATAATTTGAGCTTCGTATAAACCACCACGACCATCGATGAGATGTAAATGATCGCCAGTATTCATACGAAGCACGCGAATAGCATGTTTACTTTCTTCCTCACTAAGGATAAAATTTTCTAACGAAGGATTTAAATCCGGTGTAAAAAATAACTGCATTTATTAGCGCTATTATGTTATTCTTCTGTATCATCATCGGCCGATTCGACCAATTCCAATTTGACAAACTCAATATTCTGTTGGGCTTTCCGGATAATAGTGAATACGTAGCCATATTCTTCCTTCCGCTCGCCTACTTCAGGAATTTTATCAAAAATCTCACTCACCAAACCCGACATCGTATCGTAATCTTGACTCTCCGGCAATTCTATAGGGAGAAACTCATTCACATCATGAATACTAGCTCCCGCATCGACCATATATTCCGTTTCAGAAATTCGTTCAACAACTGGAGTTTCCTCATCATATTCGTCCTGAATCTCACCTACCAGCTCCTCAACAATGTCCTCCAAGGTAACCATACCTGCTGTCCCCCCAAATTCATCCAGTACAATCGCCAACTGTAGACGCTTTTGCTGAAATTCAGCCATTAAATCATTAATCTTCTTCGTTTCAGGAATGAAATAGGGCTTGCGCATGATATTTTTCATGACAACTTCCTTTCCCTTGGCTAAGAGGGGAAGAATATCCTTTGTATGTACAATACCAACGATTTGATCAATGTTATCTTCATAAATTGGAAGACGAGAATACCCCTCTTCAGTCATAGTTTCAATTAGCTCTGAGGCATCAGCGGTAACTTCAACAGCCACAATTTTGGTACGGGGTACCATAATATTCTTAACGATACGTTCGTTAAAATCAAATACATTTTTAATCAACTCGTGCTCGGAGATATCCAAAGCACCAGATTCTTTACCTTTATCCAAAAGGTATTGCAACTCTTCAGAAGAGTGCGCAGATTCACCTTTAGTGACTTCAAATCCCAAAATCTTCAATAGGAAATTAGCGAAACCATTTAGAATCCAAATAAATGGTCTAAAAATAAAGTAGAAAAATTGCAGTGGAACTGCAATTTTCATCGTTGTCGCAACGGGTTTTTGAATCGCAATTGATTTAGGAGCAAGCTCTCCAAATACAATGTGTAACACAGTAATAATTGTAAAAGCCAACACATGCCCTGCATTTGTCGCGATTGTACCTGTCAATTCAACACCGAAAAAACCTAGAACCCCCTGCACAATTTGGGTCATTACAGCCTCTCCTACCCAACCCAAGGCGAGCGAAGAAAGTGTAATACCCAATTGTGTAGCGGCCAAATAACCATCCAAATGCTCCGTTATACTTTTGGCTATTGTAGCAACTTTGCTACCTGTTTTTGCCTGAACTTCAATTTGGGAGACTCGGACCTTGACAATAGCAAACTCTGCCGCGACAAAAAAGCCGTTCGCCAATACTAAAAACAATGTCCAAAATATATCGAGCGCCATGCTTGGGGTTATTTGTTAACAAATTCTTTTTTGTACAATTCGATAGCCTCGATCAAGATTCTTTGTGCTTCTTCACGTCCTTTTACACCCTCAACAATAACATGTTTCTTTTCAAGCGCTTTGTAACTCTCAAAGAATTGTACAATTTCCTTCATCGTATGCGGAGGTAACTGATCAATATCTTTAATGTAATTAAAAACGGGATCATTTTTAGCTACCGCAATAATTTTATCATCTTGTTCTCCACCATCAACCATATTCATCACACCAATAACCTGTGCTTCAACCAATGTCAATGGTAAAATATCCACTGAACAAATGACTAAAATATCCAACGGATCTTTGTCGTCGCAATAAGTCTGTGGGATAAAACCATAGTTAGCAGGATAAACGACAGATGAACTCATTACTCTGTCCAAAAGCAACAAACCAGTTTCTTTGTCTAATTCATACTTTCCTTTGGATCCGTTTGTAATCTCAATGATAGCATTTACGGCATGTGGAACGTTCTCACCTGGAGAAACCATGTGCCAAGGGTTTTGTTTACTCATTTTTTAATTTACTGTATATTTTGTTTGTTTCTTTTATCTTTTATACGCTTTTTTAACAACGTTATTGCAATTGGCAAAAAGGCAATTACAATCATTCCAACGACAACATATTCTACATAATGTATAATCCAAGGGAACTCAATACCGAGGAAATATCCCGAAAGGGTCAACACTAGTACCCAAATGGCAGCCCCTGCAACATTATATAGAACAAATTTTTTAAAATCTAATTTTACGACACCGGCAAAGATAGGTGCAAAAGTACGAACTATTGGAACAAATCTCCCTATAATTAAAGCTGTTCCACCATATTTATGGTAAAACTCTTCGGCCATAACCACATATTTTCGCTTAAAGATGAAACTATCTTTTCGCTTAAATAACATTGGCCCCGCTCGATAACCAAACCAATACCCTGTAAAATTCCCTAAAACTCCCGCAACAAACAAGCCCAAACAAAGCGTATAAATGTTAACATCAATTTTATTTAGCGCACAAAACAATCCTGCAAGAAATAATAAATAATCACCAGGTAGAAAAAATCCAAAAAATAGACCCGTCTCAGCAAATACAATTAAGATAACCAGATAAAATCCACCAGAGCTCAATAACTCCTCGGGATTTAATAATTGTTGAAATGACAACAAAAGTTCATGCATAACCTTTAGTAAAAATCAATATTGCGTTCCTTTTTTAGAACAAATCCTACGCTTATCCTTGTACAAATTTGAAACAACAAAGTACAAATATAGCATTCTTCTAAAAAACGAACGTAAATCAAGTGTAATATAATCTTTTCTAATTATTGATTTTGAGCAGTTATACCGACGATAGACTCACGAATAGTGGTCGCAATTTCGTGAAGTTCGTCATTAGACAAGCTCAGCTTAGGTCCAGCAAAATTTAAATCGCTAATTTTATTAATTGGTACCAGATGTATATGTGCATGAGCCACCTCCAAGCCAACTACTGCTACACCGACCTTTACACAAGGAATTACCTTTTTAATACCTTGAGCAACAATCTTGGCAAAGACCCAAAGTGCCATATATTCATCATCCGCTATATCAAAAATGTAATCTGTTTCTTTCTTAGGGATCACCAAAACGTGCCCCTTCGCTAATGGGCTGATATCCAAAAAAGCCAGAAAATCATTACTTTCTGCAACTTTGTAAGCTGGAATCTCCCCAGCAACGATTTTTGAAAAAATTGTCGACATATTATTCTAATCTTGGAATAAATCTTTTAAACAATAATTAGCAAACAACAGACTTTAAAATGCAAAGCCTTTGGTATGTTAGCAATTAAACATTTAACTGCAGATTTATCACACCCTGTTCTTCTACTGCCAACAAATATAAACAAAAAAGGTCGCGATTACTACATCACGACCTTCTTAATATAAAGTTAATTTGTGGATGTACGGTTATGGCATACCGCACATAACCGACATATATTATCTTGAAATCTCTACGATTTCGAATTCAATTTTACCTGCTGGCACTTCAATAACAGCTGTATCACCTTTTGATTTACCCAACAAACCTTGAGCGATAGGAGACTTAACAGAAATCTTACCAGACTTCAAATCCGCTTCTGACTCCGCAACCAATTGATAAGTCATTTCAGCACCATTCTTCTTGTTCTTAATCTTAACAATAGATAAAGCCAAAACTTTGGATGTATCCAATTTGGACTCATCAATTAAACGAGCTGTAGCCAAGGTATTCTCCAAATTGGCAATTTTAGCCTCATGAAGCCCCTGAGCCTCTTTAGCAGCATCATATTCTGCATTTTCTGACAAATCCCCCTTGTCTCTTGCCTCTGCAATAGCATTGGCAATTTTAGATCTTCCTTCCGTCTTCAGATAAGCCAATTCCTCTTTAAGCTTACGCAATCCTTCTTCCGTAAAATAAGTTACTTCTGCCATAATTTTATCTTTTTTCTTATTTTCTACATTTTAAAAAAGAAACAAGACCATATTACCCTCGTCGGGAAACATGGTCTTGCTTCGAATCTATACGAAGATAATAATTGTTTTCAACAAAACAAATTCTTACCTGTTAAATATAATCAAATCTCTTCCTCATCAACAAATTTATATCCCAGCCCCCGTACGGTCTGTAGATAATGTGGCTTATCTGGATTGGTTTCGATCTTTTTTCTTAAACGAACCACATGCATATCCAAGGTACGTGTGTTGACGTTTGAACTATATCCCCAGACAACTTCCATTAACTCTTCACGCGTAATTTCCCGACCTAAGTTTTGCAGAAAATGAAGTAAAATACGGTTCTCCAAGATGGTCAACTCCACTTTCCTTCCGTCACGTATCAAGGAATGGATGTTAGGGTGATGCTCCGTCTGACCAAATTTATATACTTCGGGACTGTTTTTAGGTAAGAAAAATTTCACCTTATTATCAATCATAGCAATAAGCACATCCATATTGAAGGGCTTGCTAATGTAATCAGTCACACCAAAGCTATAGGCTTCAATTTTGTCCACATCCTGAGATTTAGCTGTCATCATGATAATGATATTCTCAAAGCCGGCTTTACGGACATCTTCACAGATCTCGTTGCCCTCTTTTCCTGGAAGCATCCAATCCAACAAAACCACATCTGGTCTCTTCTCCAAAATCAAACTCTCCGCTTCATTCCCATTTCCACTTTGAATGACCTGATAGCCTTCAGATTCCAATCGATGTTTTACCAAGAAACGTAAGTTCTCATCATCTTCAATAACAGCAACTGTGATGTCTTTATTCATATTTAAATTTATTTTTAAACCGGAAATACCAAGGTAAAGGTGGTCCCTTGTCCCAATTGGCTTTTTACTGTAATATCACCGCCTATAAATTCAGTAATCTCCTTACAGAAAGCCAACCCCAAACCGATACTTCCTTGCTGATTATATTGACTTTTTATTCTATAAAACTTTTTGAAGATATTGTTAAACTCAGCCTTCTCAATACCTATTCCTTCATCTTTAAAAGTGATAACAAAATTCTTCTTGTTTTGTTGTATCGCAATATCCAAGATTTTATGCCCCGCTTTCGAATATTTATAGGCATTATCGATCATATTTTGAAACACACTGCTCAATAGCACCGGATCCGCAAGCATCGATGTCCTTACATCAATTTTTGTGCTAATCTTGAAATCCGAATATTTTATTCTTGATGAAGCTACTAGATTTTCGGTAAACTCCTCCAAATCAACTTCTTCTTTATTTAATTTTATGGTTTTATTTTCGATCTGACTAAACGACAATAGCTTATTCATCAGGTTATTTAATCGGTCTGCCTCCTGATCTAATATATTTCCATACATTTTCCGCTCTTCATCAGAGAGCACCTGAGCACTCTTAATATTATTTCCAGCAATCTTAATAACGCTCACAGGCGTCTTAAACTCATGCGTAAGATTATTGATGAAATCGTACTGCAATTTAAAAAGTCTTCCGTTAATTTCTAAATTTCTATAAATTAAATATAAGATTGCAATTAAAATAATATAAATCAGGGATATACCGCCCAATACGGGCCAAAAACTGCGGTTTATCTCTTTTGACAGAAAACTTTTACTCGATCTAAAAAGGAGTTTATAGTCAGCTAAGGCTCCAGGTAAAGGCATCTCCGTTGAAATCTCGTCATTTTCCGGCGTGATCGGAGCGCCAACCAACGGAACTATTTCAACTTTCTCATAAAGATTTGAATAGCTATTTTTTACTTCCAGATACATTGGATCGATCTGAAAATTAAACATGTCCTGTTCATAGCCCACAGTATGATCCAAATTACCTTCCATAATGGACTTATAGACAATTAAGTCATTAACCCTTGGGATATTCAGATAGGTAATCTGTCCGGGTCTTATGGTATAAAAAACCTTCAGAATATCCTTATCAGAAAGCTTGGCATTCGGTTGCAATTTATCAATATAAGTTGCCAACTTGACACCTATATTATTAATTTCCTCAGAATGCAAGCCCATCTGCCCACGGTCTCGAATCGTATTCTTATTCAGCCCGGAGCGGGAAACGGTAAAAAAGGTTATGGTTTTCGGCTGAATTCTAAGATTATTAACAATAAAACCATAGTTCAGATTGTGATCATTATTAAATTGCAAATCAAAAAAACCAATTTCTCGAACAAATGGGTACGAGCTTAATATACTATACGCATATTTCCCAGCCTGAACTGAATCCAAAAAGCCCTGATAGAAAGAAACTTCAGGAATTCTATTCTGAAAAAAATCATTGAAAGGGATTAAAGTCTGATCAAATATTTCTGATTTCCGATTCGTGAATTCATTTTTAATATGCGATTCTGTATAATTGCGGGATAGAAAAAGCGCAAATATATACAACCCGCTTATCACGATGAAAAACATCAATAATAGGCCGTAGTTTTTTCGATAGCTATATTTCTCTGCTTTCATAATCTCCCGCCTTTAGTCAACAAGATATTTCGCTAAAAATCGCTCCAGCTCATTATAGTAACCAAAGACATTCTCATCCCGTTTAAAAGTTCGATCTTCATCCTCTTTCAGGATGTATTGCACAGGAACATTGTTATTCTTTAATTTCTGCACAAATTGATTTGCATCCGTAACCGAACTAAAGCGATCTTTCCCCCCTTGGACCAATAATACCGGTATCTTTACTTTATCCGAATGAAATACAGGTGAAATATTTTTGAATAGTTCTGCCTCCCGAATCGGATTTCCAACGATTTGATACATCTTCTGCACATAAGATTTAAAGTATGGTGGAATATCTCTAAAGTAAGTGAATAAATTGGTATAACCTGAATAAGACACGGCACATTTATATAGATCAGAGTTAAAACAGGCTGCATGTAGCGCCGAATAGCCACCAAAACCTTTCCCTACAATGGCAACACGCTCCCGATCAGCAATCCCCTCTTTGATCAACCATTTCACGCCATCGGTAATATCATCCTGAATCTTTCCTCCCCATTCTTTAAATCCCGCCGTCCAGAATTTCTTGCCGAAACCTGTTGATCCTCTATAGTTCATCTGAAAGACCAAATACCCCCGATTGGCTAAAAATTGAGCTTCATTGTCAAACCCCCATACTTCCCGCCCATTGGGCCCGTCATGAGGCAATACCACCATGGGTAGATCTTTGCGATTGGAATGTATAGGATAAGTCAAATAACCCGAAATCTGAACTCCATCTCTCGCCGTATAGGTAATATACTCGTTAGGTGAGAGCTCTTTGTCTTTTAGATCGGAATTATTATCTGTTAGCTTCGTTAATTTTTGCGTCGAAAAGTCATAAAAATAAATACCTCCGGGATTTACATCCGTATACGTTTTGATAATTACCTTATCGCCAGAAATGTCGGTATTTAGCACCTGAAATTCAAAACCATCGATCTGTCTGGACAACTGATCATATTTCTTTTTGGTGGCTTCGTCAAAAAAGTACCTATTTTGTCGGGACGTACTGTAATTTACAAACAGTAGCTTGTTTTGTTCCGTAAAATATCCTCCTGGACTCACGTCAACATCTTTATGGCTATAAAGTTCCCCTAATTCCTTCTGGTTTTCCAAATCATAGCTAACCAATGCCAGTTTATCCCGGTCTATATTGGATAAGGCATAAATGATCGCATTAGAACTATCTTTATAACCCAAAGGTGTAAAACTACTTTCTACATCACAGCGTATAATCTCTTTAAATGGTTCTGTCTCGGAACTTCGATAGAGCACAGACTGCTGTACGGAATCATTGGCTACCGCTAATCTTACCTGCCCATCATTGGACACCACCCAGGAGCTCATATTTCCGGGATTCTGTAAAACCAATTCCCGTGGCCTTCCATCTAAATAGATACGATAAAGGTCAAAAAAAGAAGAGTCTCGATCGTTGATTCCCGCAATAAAACTATCGCTTCCTGTCACTAGGGCATGAACCCAGCGAAATCGTCCCCGAACCGGTTTAATTAATGGCCAGATCTTCTCTGTATTGATATCCACAGCATATAAACGTAAACTGTCCTGTGTGGATTGCTCTGTCAAAAAAGATATTTTTGAATTATTGTTCCAAGCGAAGGATTTTACATTAATATCATTTTGATACGTAAGTTGTTTGGAACTATCCTGATGGATCAAATCTATCAAATAGATATTTTTGCAATGGTTGTCCAGGCCAATGTAAGCTATAAATCGACCATTTGGAGAAATCTTAAAATTTGATTTTTCAGGTGTAGAAAAAAATTGATTTATTGGAATAAGATCAACGCTATGTCGTTGACACCCCAACATGATCATGGCAGAAAAAAACAAACCTATCCAAAATTTCATCCTCATAATCCCAGTTACATCCTTATCATTTATTCCAAATATTGCAATTAAATACGAAATTGCATGAAATGCAACCTTATTTTTACAAGATATAGTAATTAAATGTAATATTCAAACTTATCTCCCTTCTGGCCCTGAGATTCTTTTTTATCGCAGAAAAATAGCGTATTTTTGTGTATGTTTTTATACAATGTCTCCGTTATTGCAGAAGAAACGATCCATCAAGAAATCGTTTCATGGATTCAGGATAATATCGTGCAATCCCAAAAATTTCAAGTGCATTTTCTTGAAATGCTCCAGTCGCCGCATGAAGGTATGACCTATTGCATCCAAGTCATACTTCCTACAGAAGAGCTTGTAGCAGATTTTCAACAAGTGCATCTCATTCCATTACAACAACTCATTTCAGAAGTATATAAAGACAAGGTTTTCCTTTTCGACAGTACCATGAAGTATCTAAAAAAATAAAAGAGCTCTAAAGAGCTCTTTTATTTTTTCACTTCATTAATACCGTTACTATCTTCGGTAAGGTTCCTATTATACTTTTCACCTATCTCTGCTGCCAATTCATAACGCGGATCATAACTGATTTTTGGCGTTAAAAAATGAAGTAAAATCAAACGGGCATACCTAAAATTAAAAGGTGCGAAGACCAAAATGGTTACAGCTAGACCAATCAGATAAGACCAGGGCGATTCACTTCCTGTCAAAATTGCGATAGCAACTGACACAGTAACAATCTCAGCGACTGACAAAGCATAACTCACATACATCGCGGCGTAGAAGTAACCTGGCTCAACCTCGTACTTGACGCCACAATATGGGCAAGTATCATTCATATGCTGCTTGTGTAAACTGTAGACCTTTCCTACAAATACATTACCAATATGACACTTCGGGCATTTGGAGTGTATCATTGCATGGAATTTGGATGTGGGCATTAAGAATCTATTTTATTTCGTTTATAAATTTCTTTGTTACAGGGCTCTTCTTACGGTACTTCTTATACCATAAATAACCAAGGCCTGCTGCGGCAAGATAAGGTATTACCAACAGAAACAAGATACCGTCATTCAGACCTCTTCCTTGCATATTCCCTTCCTTCGTAGAATTCTCCGCGTTCAATGTACACATCGCACACTGTCCGTAAGAAACAGATACAGCCGAGCAGCTTAAGGTAAATATTAGGAGTAAATATTTAAACCATTTCATAACACAAAGGTACTGAAATTTTAACGATTAGCGTGCCAAAGATTCAAATTTATCCCAAAAGCCGTCTTTCGGCAATGAAGCAATCAATTCCATCTTCTCCTTTTTAATTGGATGTGTAAAGGCCAATGAACGCGAATGTAAACAGATACTGCCCAAAGAACTACCTCTTGGGTATCCATACTTATTATCGCCAACAATAGGACAGCCCATCGCTGCAAGTTGCGCACGAATTTGATGTGTACGACCTGTTAAAGGTTCTATTCGCAGCAAATAGAATCCATTCAACTCACCCACCACCATATAATCCAACTCAGCATAACTTCCACCTTTCACCTCCCGTGGAAAAGCCTTTGTTACGCGCGTTTGTCTATTTCTAACCAACCAATTGATCAGTTTCCCTTCCGTTTTTCGCGGACGTTGTCTGACTATTGCCAAATAGGTCTTTTTCACATGTCTATCCTGAAAAAATTTATTCATTCGCTCTAGCGCCTTGCTTGTTTTGGCGAACAAAATCATACCACTAACAGGTCTATCTAATCGATGAATAACACCAACAAAGGCATCATTTGGCTTATCATATTTCTTTTTCAAATATACTTTCACCATATCCTCTAAAGATAGGTCTCCTGTTTCATCCACCTGCACAATATCCCCGGCTTTCTTATTTATAGCGATGAGATGATTGTCTTCGTAGATGACGTCTTTATCTGTAATTTCAGTATGATTCATTTTTTCAAATTAAAAGGGGGTATCCAAATGCTATACAGAGCTAAATGTCTGTTGAATTGGAGCCCATATTGACGCTATTATTTATTAAAAAAGGCTCTACGCAAGCGTACAGCCTTTCATTATGTTCTTTTTAATCCACTTATTTCGTCGTGTCCGCTTTAAGCAACTCAGCTTTTTTAGCATCCTCTTTCATCTTCTTTTTAAAGAAACCACGTAATAAGAAATTATGTTGCAACGCTTCCATATTTTCATCCAATTTCGCGGTACTCGAATTCAGGTTATTGATTGCCGATTTAATCTGATTTGCTGATGCTGGATCATTCAACAAAACGCCCACCGCATTATCTTTATCATTCAACCGGCCAGATGCATTATTCAAATTGTTTATCAATGCATTTGCTGTCTGGGAAACTCCTTGCAACTGCGCTGCAGACTGACGCAGATTAGAGAATATAGCGGTATCGGTCGTTAAATCATGAATCAAGCCCTTATTGCTATTTAAAGAGTTCGTCAAGGTGACCAAATTAGCAGAAGCTTTGTTTGCATTATTCATTGCAGCACTGATCGATAATAAAGTCGCACGCAGTGTATTTACCATGGACGTATCGGTCAACATCGCGCCAACCATTCCTTTTCCATCCGCCAATCCACGTGATATTTCTACAAAGTCAGTGGTAATCTTTGCTAAGTTTTCATTATTTACCTGCAATGTTTCCATCATCGCTTCCATGTCTGCAGTCTTCGCCGAACGCAAGAAATCGCCTGTCTCAACTGTTGGCGCATTCTGCGACCCCCCAGAAATCACTACGATCTTATTACCGATCAAACCATCCGAACCCAATTTTGTTACGGCATCTTTACGAATATATTCAGCAGATTTCTCCTCAATGGTCAATACCACCTCAACATCCTGCACGCTTTTAAAATGTATATTCTTAATGATCCCTACCTTAACCCCAGAAAACCACACATTACTCCCTACCTTTAATCCGGCGACATCGGGAAATGAAGTCGTAATTTCGATATTTCTAGTAAATTTCTTTTGCTGGCTACCCAAAATAAAAATACCCGCTAAAAGAATCAATACGCCTAAAAAAACAAAAATACCGACAATGATTGCTCTTTTATTTTCTGCCTTACTCATGTATATTATAGAATAAAATTATAATTATAAAACGCTCTTACTCGTGCGTCATCTGTATCAAAAATTTCTTCAAAAGACCCCTGTCTTTCAAACTTGCCATCCAACAACATCACAATCCGGTCTCCCACTTCTTTCGCACAAGCCAAATCGTGCGTGATAATAATTGATGCTGTTTTATACCTCTCCTGAACCTCGTTAATCAATCCATTAATCTCCAAACAAGTGATCGGATCGAGCCCTGCTGTTGGCTCATCGTACATCATGATTTCAGGTCTAAGAATCAGGGTACGCGCAATACCAATTCGCTTCCGCTGTCCACCCGACAACTCTGAAGGCATCTGATTAATAGCTTGCGAAAGTCCTACACCATCCAACACCTCTTCCACGGCCTGATTGATCTCCGAACGTGTTAGATTACGTTTATTTCGAACCAATGGAAATTCCAGATTTTCGCGCACAGTCATGCTGTCGTAGAGCGCACTATTCTGAAAAGAAAACCCTATTTTCAAGCGTAACTCACGCAGTTCGCGATCATTTAACTCAAGAACTGACTCTCCCAAAACATTGATGGTCCCTTCATCCGGTCTTAATAAGCCCGAAATTAATTTGATCAACACTGATTTTCCTGTCCCAGAACGCCCAAGCACAACGAGGTTTTCTTCTTTATATAAATCCAGATTTACACCACGTAGAACGTGATTATCACCGAAAGATTTACTAACATCCCTAATTTCAATGACCGGCTTCGAATGGTCGATGGTTGATTTAATCTTTTCCATAGCTCACTATCCAAAGAACGATAAAACTTGAACAATAATTATTTCCTCAATAAAGACAAGGAACATCGAAGCTACAACGGCCGCGTTCGCTGCCTTACCAACACCTTCAGTTCCCTTTGAAGAAAAATAACCGCAATAACAACTTACAGCTCCAATGGTAAAACCAAATATAACTGCCCGCAAAACCATAGCGCCTAAATCCTTAAATGCTATCGTTTCAAATACTTGCGTAAAAAAACTCAAAAAGCTTAAGTCATCTTTACTCATCATACTTAGGTAACCACCTAAAAGGCCTATACCTGCCACATAAAAACACAGTACTGGAATTCCAATAGTTGTAGCTAATATTCTACTTACAATAAGAAACTTATATGGATTAGTCCCCGAAACTTCCATCGCATCAATTTGCTCCGTGACATTCATCGAACTTAGTTCTGCCCCAATTTGCGAGCCCACTTTACCCGAAGCTATTAAAGCCGTCACCAATGGTGCTAATGCACGAACAATAGCGATCGAAATAAGCGAAGGCAACATCGAAGTCGCTCCAAATTCCTCCAAAGAAGGACGTGACTGTTTTGTAAAAACAAATCCAACAATAAATCCCGTTAAACTGATCAAAGGCAACGATTTATAGCCTATTTCATAGCACTGGCGGACAATCTCTTTAAATTCATAGGGTGGAGTTACCAATTCACGCCAAAACCGTAGCAAAAAACGGTGAATGTTTGCAAATTCTAGAAAAAAAGTCTGAAGTTTTTTAGCCATTTAAATGATGTCTATTTCAAATTAATGTGTTTTAAAACACGTCTTATGCTGAACAAACACGTAGCAATTCGAGCGGTAAAGGTAAATAAAAATATGTATCTAAAATTGTCGTTTATGTAAAAAGATCATCAATTTGACTTTTATATATAAAAAATCAGATTTCTAATGTACCGATTAAACCATTTTATACGTTATGCTGTCATAATAACAAAGACAATAGCATAGAGTTTGTCACACTTTTAAATATTACAGAAATGAAAAATTTAGGCAACATAAAATATTGGGTACTTGGTTTTATCGGTATCGCTTCTTTTTCAAGTTGTGCTACTTCAATGGCCCAACGGGGTGGATATAATAATGGTTATAACAATAATGGTTATAACAATTATAACAATGATGGAGTTTCGTTCCAGCTATTCTATGATCAGCTCTCACCTTATGGAGAGTGGGTTAATGACCCCAATTATGGTTATGTTTGGATTCCGGACGTTGGCCCGAACTTCCAGCCTTATGCAACCAATGGTTATTGGACAATGACTGATTATGGTAATACTTGGGTATCCAACTATGACTGGGGCTGGGCTCCCTTCCACTATGGTCGCTGGAACTACAATGACCGTTATGGCTGGGGATGGGTCCCTGACTATGAATGGGGACCAGCATGGGTAAATTGGCGCCAAAGTAATGACTACTACGGTTGGGCTCCTCTGGGGCCAGGCATGAATATTAATGTATCCGTTAATATTCCAATGAACTTTTGGACATTTGTGGGAGTCAATCACTTTATGCGGCGGGACATGGATAGATATTATGTTAATCGAAGAAATTACAATAATATCTACAACAGAACCACCATCATCAATAATACCACGATAATTAACAACAACTATTATGTTGGCGGTCCGCGAAGATCCGATATTGAACGTTCGACAGGAAGAAGCGTAACAGTCAATAGAATCGCAAACGCCGATAGACCTGGGTCTGCACGCAGTAGCAGCAACCGCAGCAATGAAATCAGTATGTACCGTCCGAATGTAGACCGTAATACAAGATCCTCTGCCCGCCCGACTAATGTCGTGGATGCTTCTACCCGAACACGAAATAACAATAGTGAGATTTCAGATCGAACCAATCGTGTCATAACCAACAGAGATAACATCGACTCGAGATCAGGAAATCGTGAGTTATATATTGACAATAGTGGAAATGCTTCTGTAAGGTCTCGTAATGATGCCAACAGCGGTGGCTCAAGCCGTAGTTCAATTAATAATACTCGAACCGGAGACAATGGTACTATAAATAGAAATACGAATGGTACACAACCTAATTCGAATAACTATGATTTTAGAACGCGATCAAGTCGCCAGTCGGATGCTTCAAACAATAACAACCCTACATCTACCACTAGGGACAGGCAAAATCGCTCCGTTGACAATAATGGTGTAGCCAACGGCAGAAGTACAGACTACAATAGAAACACAGACTATAATTCACGCTCGCGGTCTAGTGCAAACGGTTCCGATCAGGCTGTACCGCCAAGAGTTGCGCAACCTACGACAACGCCGCAACGAAATGGAAATTATGATGGCACCAGGACACGTTCGAGCCAACCCGTGTCGCAACCTGTAGCACAACCAACTCAAAATCGGAGCTACGAAAATACAAGAAGTAGATCAAATACAGACAATTCATCGTCTGTATCTCGATCAAGGTCTTCAGAAAGCTCAGGCGAACGCAGCTCTGGACGTTCTTCACAAGGATCAGAAAGATCTAGAACAAGATAACGACAGGCGAATAAAATAATAATTCACATCTGGCGGGTAAAATGAAAAATTTTACCCGCCTTTTATATGCATGTCTTTTTATATTTATCATGAACAATCCATACATTTTCACGTTAATTAGTAAATTTACCGCTTCAAACAAAAAAACAGATCGATAAAGATGGCTTCATTTACCTCTATATTAGATAATGACTTTTACAAATTCACCATGCAGCATGCCGTGGTCAAGTTGTTTCCAAAGGCCAAAGCACGTTATCATTTTATTAATCGGGGACATCATAAATTTCCCGATGGTTTTGATGTACTCCTGAAGGAGGCCGTCAATGAAATGGCTAATTTGAAGTTAACAAAAGCAGAAAAGGCTTTTTTTGCCAGAACATGTCCTTACATAGACCCAACCTATTTTGACTTTCTTCAAGGTTATCGCTACGATCCCGAGGAAATCAAAATATTTCAGGATGGCCCCGACCTTGAAGTCATTATCGAAGGGTACTGGTACCGTACTATTCTTTGGGAAGTCCCATTGATGTCGCTCATCTGTGAACTTTTTTATGAATCCCATGGCCTACAACGTGCCTCGGATGCAGCTGTGATCGCCACCGCCAAAGATAAAATTGAAAAATATAAAAAACTCAATATCACAATTGCTGATTTTGGCACGCGCAGACGTCATTCTTATGAAGTCCACGATTTGGTCGTTCGCACACTGAAGCAATACGGCGAAAAAACATTTATAGGCACCAGCAATGTACATTTAGCAATGAAATATGAAACGAAACCAATCGGCACACATGCCCATGAATGGTTTATGTTCCACGCTGCCAAATACGGATATAAAATGGCGAATCTCCTTGGCCTCGAACATTGGTCTGATGTCTACCGGGGTGACCTCGGAATAGCACTATCGGACACCTATACGACGGAAGTCTTCTTTCAGCAGTTTGACAAAAAATTAACCAAATTATTTGATGGAGTCCGCCATGACAGCGGAGATCCTCTTGAATTTACAGACAAGGTCATCGCACACTATAAGAAAAATGGAATCGATCCCCTCTCCAAAACAATTATATTCTCAGATGGCCTAGACTATGAGAAAGTCGAAAGAATCGCGAGCTACTGTGAGGGAAAAATTTTACATTCCTTTGGCGTCGGTACCAATTTCACCAATGATGTCGGTCTCAAACCCATGAATATCGTCATTAAGATGACCGACGCTTTGCCAGAAGATGATCAATGGACCCCGGTCATCAAGCTATCTGACGAACCCATGAAACATACGGGAGATGAAGACTCCATATATATAGCAAAAAAAGTACTAATGATTGATGATGACAATGCATAGAGACGTATACGGTGAAGCTTTAGATGATTATTTCGTACATCAAGAAGAAAAATTTCCTTTAGTACTCCACACGAGTTATGGCGACCGAGACGAAATGCCGGTCGAGATTTTCTTTCGTGAACCTGATGATTTCCCTGAACTGGAATTTATTGGTCTATCCTTATGCGATGGACGTGTACTGGATGTTGGAGCTGGAGTTGGCAGCCATAGCCTTTATCTACAAGAAAAAGGTTTTGAAGTAGATGCACTGGAACTCTCGCAGACCGCCTGCCATATTATGCAACAACGCGGGGTACAACATATTATCTGCGAAGATTTCTATAAATTCGAAGGCCAAAAATACGATACACTTTTGCTTTTGATGAACGGAATAGGCCTTGCTGGCGACGTAGATGGCTTTCGAAAACTATTGCAGCATAGTAAAGAATTATTGACTGAAAATGGCCAACTGATTTTTGACTCTTCAGACATCAGTTATCTGTACAAAGATTATAACATCAAAAAGCCAGCGCATTATTTTGGGGAAATTCAATATCAATACGAATACAAAGGCAAAAAAGGGAACCTGTTCAAATGGCTCTACTTAGATCAGGATTTGTTGATTAAAATTTCGCACGAAATGGGCTGGGTTGTCCAAATTTTGTATGAAGATGAGAATGATCAATACCTCGTCCGCATGGAACTAAAAAAATAGCCTGTTATTCTAACAGGCTATTTTTTTTATTTCTGTGTTCTTATGTAAATATCTCCCATGGATGTTTTTAAGATAACATCCTGTCCACCACCATTCATTTTGCCTTTCACCGCATTTCCCATTGGCGTTGACTTCGGCTCTTCAGACTGTTTCTCAAACTGAAACTCGTCTGCTGCATAGATGTTCCCCATGGCTGATTTCACATCCACATTAGCACCAAAATTCTTTGGAAAGGCCACATCTACGGCCCCCATTGCTGCGACCAAAGAAATCGGTCCTTTAACAGGTTGAACAAATTTGGCCGTTACATCTCCCTGTGCAACCTTAACATTGATTGGGCCCGTCACGTTCAATAAATTTACATTCCCCATTGTACTAGCAACTTCGACCTCAGCCCGGATATCTTTCAATTCGATTGCTCCAGCATTAAACATCGCTCCACGTCCGCCTTTGATCGTTACCGGTAGATCCATCGGTATCCTGATGCGAATAGAATCTTCTAAGGGCATTCCCACCATGCTTATTTCGGTCACCCCGCCCTCTGTTTTGATATTCATACCAAGCCCTGAATTATCCGATAATCCTGAACCATTGATCACACGTAGGCCTTTTGCACGGTCATTTTCTTCACTTTCCTCCACCTTGGCGGTAATCAGCACATCCTTCCCCTTATACCCTTCGATATAAACATTATCCAATTTTAATAGTAGCTTATTCCCCAAGTTGGGCACTTTAATTTCTTTCCAGCTTTTCGGTCCATTAGAACGGCCAAATCCAGTAGCACTGTATGTGAAATTATTACTATTATTTACAACAACCCCCGAAACCGCTCTCGCCTTTTTAGGAGGATTAGGAGGTTTTGGTGCAGCAACTCCTTCAACAGTTTCATTTACCTGGGCCTGCAATGCGCTTGCAAAGATCAGTGCGACCCCAATCATCATTATCCTTATCTTTTTCATTTCGTTTTAGTTTTTTTTCATTATTTGTCAAATAATGCATTTTAAGCTTTTTCATTGATTAACATACACAATCCGACTTCCACCTTAATATATATCCCATTATTGATTTAATAATACCGCATAGGCCTGCTCCTTCACAAATTTCAGGGTAAAGGGATCTTCGACAATTTCATTTAACTTTTCCTTTGTCGTCGCCTTCATCGTCGGATCCTCCTGTTGAGCCATCATTTGCATCAATTCCATTTGTAAAGTGGGATCATTTTGCTCCACAAAAAAGTCCTGAACCTTTTGTTGACGTTCTTCCGGACTAAGTCCATTTAATATCGTTTCAATTGCAGCCATGCGTACATTACTGCTTTGATCCGATACAGCAGTCTTTTCCAAAGCACCCATACTATTCCGATCTAAACTCCCTACATCTTTCATCGCCAAGACAGCACTTAACCGTGTACTTGCAGAACTCGAATCCTGAAGCATCTGAACATAATCCATCTTCTCTTCCGCTTCGCGATAAGCAGTTTCCGATACACTTACTTTTACTAGTTTTTTTCCTTTGCTTTCGACAACAGCTATTGCGTTAACCCGAGCTGAATTCTTTTGGCTATCAGAAACAATATCCATCAGGCCAGCATGATCCACATTTGTATCTCCAGTACTTTTCTGAACAGAAACAGGATGCACCACAGCCACAGGTTTTTCTACTGCTAATTCATGCTGTTGGTCAAAAGCAATAAAAGTTGCTGTCCCAACTAACAACGCTGCTGCCGCAATACTTGCCCATTTCCATAAAGGCTTAATCTTTCTTTCCTGAACAGGGGGGACTACTTGTGGCCTTATTTTATTCCATAAGTCAGCCGAAGGTTCTCTCTGATCAAATGCCTCCCGATTAGCGTTCACAAAATCTTTTAAATTATCCCGCATAATTATACCTTTCCTTCAATTGTTCGTAAATTTTCTTTTTAGCACGGTGGTATTGGCTACGTACAGCAACTGCTGTCATCCCCAATGTTTCCGCAACTTCATCATGGCTCATATTTTCAAACAGATAAAGATTGACCACCATCTTAGGTACACCGGTCAGTTGATCGATCACATTTTCCAAATCTGTCAAACGACATTCACGCCACTCTTTTTCCAGCAATTCGTCTTCGCCATCATCCTGAATTTCCAGATCATCCACCGGCGTAAAATATTGCTTATTCTTCCGTAATAATGAGATTGCCTTATTCACCCCCATTCTTCTCAACCAGGCCTCCACACTGAGCACTAAATGCCATTTATCTGATCTTGCAAAAAAATCAACAAAGGTTTCCTGTAAAATATCTTCACTTTCTTCCTGATTCGACAAAACCCGATAAATAGAATTAAAAATCTTTTTTGCATACCGATGATAGAGCTGCGCAAAGCCAGACTCGTTGCCCGTTTGGCACATCGCTAATAATTCCTTATCGCTAAGCTGATTTTGCACGTTCTAAAATTAATACTGTTAATTCTTATGTTTCTACTATGAAGTCGGGCCCCTGTTGAAAATGTTGCAATATAATTTTATTTTTTTTCTAAAATAATGCTATTATCGCATAAAAGCCTTTTAAAGGGCCTCCCAGCAAACAAAAAAAACACTCAAGAATGACCTTGAGTGCCTGCATTAATAAAATAAACTTAAGAGGGATGTTAAAATTCCAGGTATAAGAATATTGATTATTTGACTTTTAAATAGGTTTCCACAATGGTATGTTTAACCCCCAATTCAGGTAAATTTTCCTCACCGGTTTGAATCAAGGTATCTCCTTTTAAAGTAAGTTTAAAATCAAACTTATTGCTTTCCCAATCCCGCATTGAACAATATTGTAGTCTTTCTTGATAGTTGACACCATCAAAAGAATAGGTACCACCACCGGCAACAAATAGCGGTTCTTTCCCTTTACCTTTTTCCTTATCATGGTTAAAGAAAGAAAAATGGTCCTCATTGAACATTTTAAACATCTCTGTTTTACTGGTATCGGTAAAAGCGGTCACCGTATCCTTACCTTTAATTGTCTTGCTTTCAATAAGCTTATAGGTACCGGACAAAGAAGTTGATTTTACCGCATCAACTTCTTTTTTTTCAGCATTATTTTTACATGAAAAAACAAGACAGGAAGTCGCGATCGCAAACAGCAATTGATTTTTTAGGTTTATCATATTTTATAAAAGGTTTTAAGAGGCCAAACTACGAAAGTTCAGCCTCAATCAAAAACAAACCATTGTAATTATTTATCCCACCAAACTCGACCAGACAACTTGTCTCCGCCAGGTACTGCGGCCGAAGCTGCTCTGTAGTTTTCGCCATTGATAGCCGCTTCCGTAGAAGGATAAGGGAATCTTCTTGGAATAGTGCCCGACGTCGCATTGCCTGGGTAATTCACTGGAATTAAAACTGGATAGCCACTTCTACGCCAGTTGCTCCAAGTTTCATAAAAATCCATCATCGTGATGGTATGTGCCCAATATTGAGTATTAATCTGTTTTAAGGCATCAGCAGCATTAAATGGATTTGCTGCCAAATAAGTCTCGGCATCTGCATCACTTATTGCCAAGGAACCATCATATTGATTCAGATAGGTAATACTTGCCTTCACCCCTTTTTTATAATGGTCGCTCGCACTACCACCGATGCCCCAACGTTGGGCAGCCTCTGCTAAAAGTAGCTCGGATTCACCGTAGGTCAAAATAAATGTCGCGCCAGTCCGCTTGATCATATTAGGATTGGGCGAAGAATATTCCGCAAAGGTCGTGTAACTTGGATCGCTACTGATGTTATACTGCGCATTTGAGCCCAAATCCTTTCCGTTAGGCATCCCTTTTTGTTTGGTTGGGTCTGTAATAAAACTCCCGTTCTGTCCTTTATCCTTTTCCGATAAATACAGTTTTGTGACAGCTACCTTTTGTAACCTCGGATCATTATTGCTTTTTAGATAGTCAATAAATGTTTTAGACCATTTGACATAATAATTCTCTTGACCACCATCACCCAATAAAACTTGGCTATTTCTATTTTGCGTTACCCGAGATCCAGACTCATCATGTAAAATAAATGCATTGTCAGCATTACTGTCCATTGTCTTGCCCGCAGCCTTCTGCACATACTCTTTCGCTTTAGCTTCGTCTACTTTAACCAAACGCATTGCTGTGCGAAGCAGTAGAGAATTACCAAATTTACGCCATTTGGCAATATCACCTTTATAAATAACATCACCAGTGACTTTATCACCATCATCCTTTAACGCTGCAGTAGCCGTTTCAAGTTCTTTCAGCAAATCAGTATAGATATCCTGCTGCTTGTCATACTTCGGTTTATAAACTTTGGTATAAAAACCCAGTCCCGCCTCCGAATAGGGAACATCGCCATACAAATCAGTTAAGCGTGCGAAAATTAACGCTTTCCAAATACGGGCGACATTGTGGAGATTTGCATATTTTGGTTTGTCTTTTGTAAACTCAACCACATCCACAATATTACGAACCTGCTCAATATAGGCCCCAACTGTACCCGTCCCCCAATAAGCCGCGGTATAGCTTTCATTCAGCATATATTTATCCCCTGCCCAATAACTCACTACGGTCGATAAACCTTGCATCATTGTGGAAGAATAAATCAGATTTCCACGCCATGTATCGTATGCAAAATCAAAACTTCCGGTGTAAAACAACTGTGCTGAGCTCAAAGTATAATTTGGATCCCAATTTTCTTTTCCATAAGCAACTGGATCTGTATTTATCTTATCAAAATCTTTGGTACAGCTACTTCCCATAAATAATGTAGCCGCCATTAAACTAACAAATACCGGTTTAATATATCTTTTCATGATTGTTTGCAATTAGAATTTAACACTTAAATTAACACCGTAAGTACGCACTGCTGGAACACCGCCGAGTTCTAGACCCGGGAAAGTTGCATTATAGCTCGATTCTGGATCAATGTTATTTGTTTTCTTCATGATCGTCCAGAGATTGCGCGCTACAGCACTTACCGTAATTGACTTAACTTTGTTATTGAATAAGTTGGAAGGGAAAGTATACCCCATAACGACCTGTCTCAACTTTACAAAATCAGCGCTGTTTACAAATATCTTGGATACATTATTCGCTGTATTGGTATAATAAGTAGAGGCCGTTCTACCCAAGCTTTCACGATCTGCCACAGTTTCCTGATGCAATCCGAAAATGTAACCGTAGTAGTCTGTTCCTGAGAAAAGCTTTCCACCCCATTTTCCATCAATCAAGAAAGAGAAATTGAACCTTTTGTAGTTAAATTCATTGTTCCAACCTGCAAACCATTTATTCATAGCTGAACCATAAGACTTTAACTCACCCCGGTCAGGAGAACCGTCAGCCAATTTTACGATCTCGCCATTGCTATCATACTTATAATCGAAAGCCATGATCTGAAAAGCAGGCATACCAACTTTATTCATTAAGTAACCTACACCCGAACGTGACGTTGCTACCGTCTGTTCGTCCATTCCTTCAGCCAATGAAATCACTTTATTGTCGTTGTAAGAACCATTCAATGAAGACACCCATTTAAAATCTTCGGTTTTAACAACAGTAGCAGAAATCAACGCTTCAAATCCCTTATTTTGCATCTTTCCGGCATTGAGTACGGCACCGGCGTACCCGCTTGCTGAAGGGGTTGTGATAAAAGAAATCTCATCTTTCGACTTCTTGTTATACCAGGTTAGATCCAAGTTTACACGATCATTAAAAAGACGCAACTCCGTTCCAATTTCCAACTCTGTTGCTGTAGAAGCTTTCAAGGAAGAGTTCGGGATATTCACATTGTTAATAACCCCTAACGGTTGACCGTTGAGTACCTCGCTTCTAAAATTATAGGTTAGCAAGGTTTGATAAGGATCTGTTGCCTGCCCTACCTGAGCAAAACCTGCCCTCAACTTTCCAAAACTCAACCACGATGGCTTTAGATATTCTGAAAAGATAAATGATCCCGAAACTGCTGGATAAACCGAGTTCAATTTATTATCCACTCCCGGAGTTGCTAGCGTAGAAAACCAGTCAGAGCGCAAACTACCTGTCAGATAGGCGACATCTTTATAAGCAAATTCTAAGGTACCGTAAGTAGACTGTGTCTCCGATTCGCTTTCGAGATACGCTACCGATTTATTTTTTGCATTCAAAATATTGTAAACACCGAATATCGCGAAGTCGGTACCCAAATTTGTCGTTTGTCTGATTTTAGTATTTCTGTAACTCGCTCCGAGATTAGGCGTCAGGGTATAATCTCCGAAAGTGAATGACTTACCAACCAAAACATCCGCATTAATATCCGCAAATTTGGTTTCTTGTTCAGCGATTTTACCATTTTCATAATAACCCGTACCAGAAGGCAATACATTTTTATAATGATCAGTATAGCCATCCCGTCCCGCTCTTCCTTGAACAAACAAACCGTTGCCCATCGTATATTTAGCCGTAACAGAGGCTATGGAGCGGTCACGATTGGTGTTATTGATAAACTCATTTGCAGCAAACCAAGGGTTGGTCGCATACACATTGCCTGAATTATAGAGTATCTCTTTTCCATTGCCATCCTTCCATGGCTTCAAATCATTGACATTAATGCTCGTTGGCAAAAACATAACGTTGTAATTGGCATTTCCTGCACCGTCAGAAACCATTGGACGATTTTTGACCTGCTCCAAAATCATGTTGTAACGCGCATCAATCGTCAAACCTTTGAGTGGTTCAAAAAGTCCGACCAAATTAAACGACTGTCTTTTCAGTCCCGAATTTGGAACAACAGATCTGTTATTGACATCTGTTCCCGACAGACGGATAGATCCGCCATCAAATGATTTATTTAATGCCAGCGTATTTGTCCATGTTGAACCCGTACGATAAAACCTATCTAAATTCCCTTTTTGTAATGAATATGGTCTTGATACACCGTCAAATTGGACTACCGGAGAACCGTCCAATTTAGCTCCCCAGCTCGATCCGCCCACTTGGGCCGCTCCTGCTTGGGTTGTTGGCTTCTCACCGTTCGCCCCCTGACCATACACTGTTTGCCAATTGGTGTTGTCAATGATCTGCTCTGCAACAAGGTTACTATTGAAATCGATCGAATTACCTTTACCTGATTTTGTCGTAATAAGGATAACACCAGCTTTCGCTCTTGAGCCATATAATGCTGATGCTGCCGCACCTTTTAGAACCGAAATACTTTCAATATCGTCTGGGTTGATATTGCCGATCGCATCACCAAGATCGGGTGCATTATCCCATTGGCTTCCTGAGTTTCCCTTGGAATTAGCATTTCCAATTCCAACTGGTTTACTTTCCATGGGGATACCATTGATTACGTATAATGGCTGATTTGTCTGGTTCAAACTCGATACCCCACGGATGGTCACATTGGACGCCGCTCCAGCACCGCCGGAGGTAGAACTGATATCCAATCCGGCCACCTTTCCGACAAGTGAATTCATCACATTATTTTCACGGGCTGTGGTTAGTGATTCACCGGCAACCTGCGTAACAGAGTACCCCAACGAGCGTTTCTCTTTCTTCATACCCAATGCCGTCACAACAACCTCATTGAGCATCCGATTATCTTCCAATAAAACAATTTTCAGATCCCCCTCTTTGGTGACAGCGACTTCTTGCGAAGTATAACCTGCGAAAGAAATAATCAAGGTGTTTCCAGTTGCCGCATCGATCGTAAAACGTCCATTGATATCCGTTGCCCGCCCCACCGCGGTTCCCTTAACACGTACCGTGGCACCAGCTAAGGGATTACCCTTATCGTCCGTGACGACACCTGCGACAGCTACCTGCTGTTGTTGACTGACAACCACAAGACCTTCCTTAGAAACGGAGTAAACCAATCCACTTTTATTGAAAAGCTTAGCCAATACATCCAATACCTTCGTATTATTCGCATTGACTGACACCTCTTTATTTAAATTTTCGTTCGTCGAATTATAGACAAAGTAATAATCACTTTGCTCTTCGATCATTTTAAGTACCTTGCTCAGTTTTGTTTTTTGGACATCCAAGGAGACTTTTTGTTGGGAAAATACATTTGCCGAAACATTCATAACAGCACACGTAGTCATAATTAAGGCTAGTTTCATCCGGATAATGAATCTAAAATGCACAATATATCCATTGCGCATTTGCAATAAGCAATTTTTAATCATATTTTAGTGTTGGTTAAAATTAATATTAAGCAGCACGCCCCAATGTTGCTGCTTTTGGTTAATCATTTTTTCAATGAAGGATGGTGTTGGTCCACCATCCTTTTTACTTTTCTGATATAGTTATTTTTTTCCCATATACATTAAATTTAAAAGGTTCAACGCTCTGTAAAGCACTCAGTACCTGAGTAATATTCTCCTTGCTAAAGGTTGCCGTAAAGCGATATTGTTTTAATTGATCATTTTGGATTTGTATATCCACATCATACCAACGTTCCAGTGTTCTACGAAGTGATTCAAAATCTTGGTCCACGATTTCTAATCTATTTTCACGCCACGCAATGTCTGGTATTTCTGCTGTATTGGATTCTATTGTAGGGATATTCTCTATGGCAATTTCCTTAATCGGTAATTTGCTCGCGTTTGGTTTATTGGTTTTACGAGCGATTGCTACTTCAGTTTGATTCTTAAAGATCGTGATTTTTTGATTCGGTTTGATGACAACAGAATTTTCACGCTGCCCTTTGCTCGTCATCTCAATAGAACCTTCCACTAGCAATGCTTCTGCTGTAGGTTCATCAGAATAACTCTTTACATTGAATGTTGTCCCCAGTACCTTGATATCAAAATCAGCTGCCTGTACCACAAAAGGTTTCTCCTTATTCTTCGCCACCTGAAAATAGCCTTCACCAGCAAGCCGCACCACACGCAATTCCTGATTGAAATCTGCGGACAACTCTAATTTACTCGCAGAATTTAGCGTTACTGTACTTCCATCACTTAATTCGAAGGTCTTTTTCTCCCCATTTTTTGTTTGATACACTTGGCCGATTGCACTTATTGGCAATGAGGAATCAACTTTACCGGGTTGAGCATAATACCAAACTCCGCCCGATACCAATGCAACAAGTACAGCGGCAATGGCTGCCCATTTGGGCCAGTTAAACCGATAGGATGCCTGATGCTCCACTGGAACATTCTGCAGATCTGTCTTCAATTTTTCCAATTGCTCATTCACAGGTCTACGATTGCCAACCAAGAGTTGATAGAGGCGTTTGGCTTTCAGAATCGTCTCCGCTTGTTCTGGATGGTTCAGGCTATATTGTTGCCAGTACAGAATACAGTTCTTATCTTCTCCCGAACAATACTTTTGAAAAGTATCGTCAATCAAAAAATCTTCTAACTGTTTATAATCTTTTTGGCTCATTCTTTTGGGTATTTACTCTATAGTGCCCAAAAGGCGTTCTTTTGCCTAAAGAAAATTTAAAATATTTTACAAAAAGCTGAAATTCAGTTTTTTATTTTCAATAAAGAATACAGGAATAGCATTCTGTAATAGTTTTCAGCGCATGCTAAACGACTATTGGATCTTCAAAGGAACCACAACAGATTAAACTTAAATATCTTTTAACTCTTCCCGTAGGATTTTCAAAGCATCGTAAAGCGTATTATAGGCTGTCTTTACAGACATTTGTGTAATTTCTGAGATTTTTTCATACGAATATCCCTCAAAGAACTTGAGATTCACCAGCTGTTTTTGACGAAAAGATAACTTCTCCAGTGCCTCCTTCAAACGGATCTGTATGATTTCATTCGTCTGTACTTTGATGACAAACTCCTCATAGGGCATCTCCACCCAATCATCTTCAGCTTTTACATGTTGAAGGGCTGTATTTATTTTATGTTGTTTCTCCAGCAAACGCAGAATACGTCTTTTTAAAAAAGTAATGAGATAGGACTGTACATTTTCGACCCGGTCAAGCTGTTCTCGTTTTTCCCAAATTTTCACAAATACCTGATCGGTTGCTTCACTTGCCAAGTCACTGTCGCCACATGTACGTATTCCAAAATTGACAAGCTCTTGATAGAGTGCCGCATATAGGTCAAAGAAAGCCGTTTCGTCTCCAGTACGAATACGTTCCCACAATAAGCGGTACCCCATTTTATTTCTCATAATAAAGCATATAATCCGAAAAAAGGCTAATATAAGTCCTCCGTTCCAAAAGTATAAACTTAATCGGTAAAAGGAGAAAGAAACGAAAAATTACATTGAAGCGAAGAACAAAGTCAATCGTTTGAATTGAATAGTGTAATTTAGTTCCTAAATTAAGAATATAAAAAGTAAAAACTCAGCAGCAGTATACAGCCGTTGATTAGATTTAAACTCACATGAAAACTATTTTTGCCATTGTTGGTAGCGCCAGTGCACATTCATCCAATCATCATATTGTAAATCACCTCCAACGGGAGATTAATGTCGATATCCATTTCACCCTATTTGACCGTCTTAAAGAACTGCCTCATTTTGATCCAGAGGAGAGCCAATCTCATCCACCTATTGAAATTATTGCACTTCGCCAGGTAATCAATGACGCCGATTTAGTATTGATCAGCAGCCCTGAATATATTTTCAGTGTACCCAGTGGATTAAAAAATCTACTTGAATGGTGCGCCGCAACGACGGTTTTCACCGATAAGCCCGTTAGTATCATTACTGCTGCTGCGCAAGGCGAAACAGCGCATGTCGAACTACAGCGTATCCTGCAGGGATTAGGAGCTCAAATTGACGAAAAAAGAAATCTACTCATACAAGGAGTCAAAGGAAAGCTGGATGCTACGGGAGCAATTTGGGACGAACAGCTCAACTTAGATCTAGAAAAGCTGGCCACACAACTTAATGAATATTAATACACACTAAGTTCTGTCCAATTTTCATTCAAATCATAGAAATTAGCATAATCCATAATTTGAAGATTATTATCTTTACGACATGCAAGAACAAATTAATAATCCATTACACGGAAAAAGACTCGACACCATTATTGAATATTTAGTGGAGTATTATGGCTGGGAAGAGTTGGGACAACGCATATCCATCCGGTGCTTCAATGAAAATCCAAGCGTCAAATCATCCCTAACTTTCTTAAGGAAAACACCTTGGGCAAGAGAGAAGGTCGAGCAACTCTATGTAAAAACCTTGTTGAAGAAATAAGTTTTTTCATATTTCATAGCGAATAATCTGATTATTAAGCATATCTTTGCCGCCATGAAAAAAATTGCCGACTACCGGAAGTTACTTAACGTAGAGAAATCTGTGGACCTTAAAACCCTAAAATCTACTTACCGGACAATCATGAAAGAATGTCATCCCGATAAATTTGTCAATGATGAAGAAGGTCGTTTGGCTGCAGAGCAAAAAAGTGTGGAAATGATTGAAGCCTACCATTTCCTGGTAAGCATCTGTCCAGAAACATTAGAACAACAGTTGCCGATCTACATGGAGACAATTACCAATTCGGGTATTCAGGATATTGACTGGAAAGGACAAATATTGACAGTCACTTTTCACGACGGCAGTCAATATGAATATTTCGGTGTTCAACGCAATGACTATATTAAATTTGTCAACGCAGATTCTTTAGGTCGATTTGCCCGCAGACACATCTTCCATTCTTACCCTTACCGTAATGTATTAAAGACTGCAACAGTCGCTTAAGCACTGTTCTTCCATCAGCTATACAAAGATAAACGCCCGCCATCGGATCGATAGTGGGCGTTTACGTAAAATGTTAAATGTTTAAAAGCTATCTATAAAACAACGTGATTAACAAATAGTTTTCAGTTTTATAATTTTAACATCAGACCTGCCATTCCACCGCCATAAAATGTATTTCGTGTTCGGTCTCTTCGCCAAGCTTTCCACACCGTACTGCCACCATAAATTGAATTCTCATCTCTTTCTGCATAGTTAAGGCTGGGAGCGACAAATATAGACATGCGCTCACTTAGTTTAAAGGCCGGAATTACCCGCAGCGAGAATTGATGGTTATCCAGCATTTTAAATTTCTCGGTCAGAAGATTACGTGTCGTTATTTCGGTACGGAGACTAAATTTAGACCCATTGAGCACTGCAGCTCCTAACCCAGCTTCAAAGGCATATTTATCAGGTCGATTACCTTCAAGCGCCACATTGATCGCTAATAGGCTATAAAGTACACGACCACCTGAACGAAATTGTAATCCGAGGTAGCTATCTTCATTAATTGCTACTGAAAGACTTTTCTCGCCATTTTTAATAAAATTGAGCAGACCAATGGGATAATCGCTACTATCCGCGATATTAACGATACCGGCCAACTGAATTCCTTTTACTTTTTTTGCTTTATTGGCGAGGCCTGCAATTTGATTTCCAACAGTCGATTCGCTATGGTTAAGTATACTGGCAAGCTGTGTCGTTCCCGACGCTTCTTTCGCCAAATTTAAAACGCCTGCTATTTGTAGACCACGAACTGTATCTGCTTTGTTGAAAACACCTGCTATTTGTAGACCTTTTACTTGCCCGACAACATGGTTTCCCACACCAGCGATCTGTACCCCACTTGCATTTCCACCTACGCCATTGAAAACGCCTGCCATTTGTAGCCCCGTCATTCCTCCGAAATCACGGTTCCCTACCCCAGCGAGCTGCACCCCTCGCACATTTCCGCCCACTGCATTGAACACCCCCGCCATCTGCATGCCCTGCATATCGTATTGATTGATATTAAATACGCCACCAAGCTCAATGCCCTTCACGCCAGCAGTAGATCCACCAATGATATTGATGGAAAATTTATTCACAATTTGCGATCGGATAAAACCATGCGTACTTAATCCCGGTGTCATCGAAATTTGGTATGGACTATACAAAAACATACCACCTAAATTCATACTTTGGATCTTCTGGGCAGGCGAGAGAAACACCCGCCCCCAAAACGATCGATAAAGACCATGATCTTCTTCATACCCTTCGAAATAGCCATAATCACGCGTCTTCTTATCTCCAATTTTCGCTTCTATCGGAAAAATCACCATAACACTGGTATCCCGAAAAGCCTCCTTACTCACATTCACAGCAATGAGATTACTCCTTTTCTTTACATCTAGTTCAAAGTAGCCATTTTGATCCGTCAATGTAGACAGTAAAGCATTTCGATCAAAGATGCTCGCATTCGAAATCGGGCGGTTGGTTCGAATATTCTTGATATAACCTGTTATAACCACTTTATTCTTAGTGGGTGTTTGTACTTCAAAATCTACCGACATCCGTTGTGGTGTATATTGAATGATAATATGTCTGCCCAGTTCTTTAAAAGAATATTCCTTTCCCAAAATCCCATCTAGATAATCGTACAAATTTCCTTTAAAAGGCTTGGTATGAATAACACTGTCTGTCTGTAAAATATTTCCATTGAAAGAGAACAATACATCTTCCTTCTCTTTCAACAGCTGAAAGATTTCACCTACTGTGGTCTCCGCAAAAGCAGGCATCTGAATCTCCACCGCAAGCTTTTGCTGTGCTCGTCCCGAATGGAACGAACACAGCATTAAAATGAAGAGGTAAAGCTCTATCCTTTTTATAAAAAATAGTATCATGTTGTTTTTATATACAATTTTGTTCCGAAAATATATCTATTTGTTGGCTCATCTCGTCAGATGAATCTCCCTATCTTTCACATGAACTTTTAATCCAAATGTGCTAGAAATGACTTTCAAAATTTCAGTTAAACTATTTTGTTCGAATTTTGCTGTCAATAACAATTTCTGATCAGGAGAATGATCTATAATAATCGTATAATCATAAGCTTGATTGAGCACCTCTACAACACGTTTCAATGGGGTATTCTGAAAATCAAACACACGATCCACATAGTATTTATAAAACTGATCTTTGACAGGTTCCTTTCCTACTTTTATCGTATCCCTGTCCCGGATCGTAATCATTTGTTGTGGCCGCAAAAAGACTTCCTTATTTGCATAGCCTACTTTGACCAATCCTGTAGCAACAATAACTTCCGTCGCATCGGGTATCCGTCGCACATTAAAACTTGTGCCCAATACCGTGATTTTGGTTTTACCTGTTTCAATGACAAAGGGGTGCTTTTTATCCTTGTGAACCTGGAAAAACACTTCCCCTCTTTCCAGGGTCACGTTTCTATTTTTATTGGTCCAACGACTTGAATAAGCCAGCGATGTATTTTTATTTAGTGTAACAACCGAGCCATCAGGAAGGGAATCTTGGCGCACTTGATCCCTGCTCGAAAGAAACATTTCTTCACGATGCGACTGATCAAATACATAGAATCCTACTGCACAGAGTATCAAGATACTCGCGGCGAGCCACCAGCTCCATTGCTTCACAGGAGTCATTTTTTGGGGTAACGCCGCAGCTTCTGACGCTCTTTTATCTCGTACCACTTTGAAGTCAGCCCAAGCCTTATCCACATCCACATCAGGAACATCTAGGGGTTTCGGCAAACTATCCCACATTTTTTTCATTTTTATGTATTCCTCCTTATTGTTGGCATCTTCTTCCAACCAATTTTTTATCATGGTATTCTCTACCTCGTTGGTCTCACCAACGATATATTTTTCTAACAGTTCCTTATTCATAGCCTATAGATAAGAAAGCAAATAATCAATGTTAAATAATCCACAAGTTCAATGCGCAAATGTCGCAGCGCCTTACTCATATGTCCCTCAACAGTCTTTATCGACAGATCCAAGGTTACTGCGATATCCTTATACTTCATTTCCTGAAAACGGCTTAACTCAAAAACCGTCCGACTTTTTTCGGGTAGTTCCGCCAAGGCAATCTGCAGCCTTTCGTCCAAATCCTGTGTACTTTCATCAACTGCAGGCGCAAAATCCTGTCTATGCTGCTCATGTGATTGATATTTTAGCTTTCGTTGCTCCTTTTTTAGCACATTCATACTTTCATTATAAATAGCCCGATATAAATAAGCTTTTAATGAAGTATGTATCTGCTCCTCCCAATCGCGTTCCCAAAGCCGCAAAAACACCTGTTGCACAACCTCTTCCGCCACATCACTATCACCTAGATATCGATAGGCATAACGATGTAACTCCTTGTAATGTGTGCGAAAAAGCTGCTCAAAATTCTTTTCTTTATTTTCCGACATTGATCAATTCTATTGTTTAAATAATCCGCTCTATTAGTAAGACATCCTAATAGACTGTTACCCTTACATATTTTTCATTTTTTTATCAGCTTCAATGACCTGACTCAGGTGATCGCAAATCCCTAAGTCGAACCTATTCTGAAATCTTTTCATATCAATACGACAACAAGCACAGTCCATTTCCCATCTGAAAAATGGGATTCACCCGAGAAGAAGTATAGAAAAGCTATTGTTATCACTAAAGGTAAGTCATCTATTTTATAAAATATTTTTTTTCTAAGGGTATACAGTTTTTCCGTTGTCATAAAGGAAAGAACAATATACAATTGATAACAAAAATAATTTGACAATGAAAACAACATTCAAAGTAGCCCTGCTGGGATTGACATTATTGGGATTAACAGGTACTACACAGGCACAGGACATCACTTATGGGCTGCAAGTCGGAAGCAATTATCATATGAGTTCCTTTGGCAATAAGTCTGTCAAAGATAATAACGGCAAAGTTGGCGTATCAGTTGCAGGATTTGCACGTATTGGAGATCGTGTATTCTTTCAGCCTGGAATCGGTGCCAGTCTTTTACGCAAAGCATATAACTTCGAAAACGGACAGAAAACGCCTAAATTTTATCAGATCAATCTTCCCCTTCAAGTAGGGTATAAATTTTTGGAAAATGGCGACTTCAACCTCCGGGGACTATTGGGCCCTCAGTTAAACTATGATGTTAAAACAGTCAAGTCGAGTGCAAATACCGATTATAAGAAATTTTCATTTGATGGTCGTGTGGGTATTGGTGTAGACATCAGTCACCTCACCTTAGATGCTTATTATAGCCACGGTTTTACGAGTGTAGACAAAACCTTAGATGCAAAAAATAAAACAATCGGCATTATGGTCGGTTATAAGTTCTAAGCAGCATCTCGTAGTACACAAAGCGCCATTCTAAAAATCGAATGGCGCTTTTTCGTAATTATATTTTATTTTTTGTCAATAATTATTATTTTAGCGCTACCAAAAATTATTCTTAATCATGGTCCTATTCATAGCGACCGTTCCATCAGAATAAACGGGATGTAGCGTAGCCCGGTATCGCGCCAGCATGGGGTGCTGGAGGTCGTCGGTTCAAATCCGGCCATCCCGACTTTTTACTTTTATGACAACTCGTCCATCTCATTCCTCTTACAATTATCAGAACAACCGTTGATCTTGTTCAAAATAGATTTTTCGGATCAATATAGGCCAATAGCCTGCAAGGTCCCCCTCCTTAATCTGACTTATAAGGTCATGATCCGACGGACTCATTCCTTTTAAATCATCCCGCTTCACAGCAGCTTCCTCCCCATTCGACAGCTTTAACTGCTCTTCTGCACGTTGACGAAGCATCAGCTCATACCTGTTTTTTGATGGTTTACTATGGACAATTTTTTTCAGAAGATCACTATTCCCTTGCTTACCTTTTTGCTGCACCTGCTGCTCCAGCCAGTCAGCCAACAGTTCATTTTTTTCCTCGGCATAAGGTTCACCAACGCCCAAATTTATCGGCCATAACCTCGATTCTGCAATCTTCAACTTTGCCTTTTTATAGTTCTTCTCCAAGATAAATTGGTAAGCCAACATTAATTTGGTCTGCACATAATACCGATGGCCTTCCGTCGCTCCTTCAAAGGGAAGTATGTTCACATCCCTTAATTCTTGCTCAGCGCGCACATAAGCTTTAGCTAACAATAAAGTGCGTACATGTGCCAGTGTTAGTATATAATTTTTTGGAAATTTGCGATGATAGGCCGCACTTACCCGAAGAGCCTCTTCATAAGACTTACTATTATTTAGGAGCTCCACCAAATGTAGTCCATATCGCCATTCTTGTGGATCTACTCGTGTTGCCTGCTGCATCATTTGTACAGCCAGGTCATTACGGCTTGTATCTTGCAAGCTTGATTTCAATGCATAATAGGCTGCGAAATCTGTTGGCTCCTGCTCCACGCTTGACAGGAGTTCTCTTGCTTTTTGGGATTGATTCCTAAAGCGATACAATAATGCGGACAAATAATCGACAGTCCAGCTCTTGCTGTTATCCTTTGCCCATTCGAATACACTCTTACTTTCCTCCCTAAATGGAAAGACAAAACTGGGTTTACTTTGTTCTGCCTGCATTAACCAGCCTTGACTGACCGACTTGTTCGATCGTGTCAGCCAAGCTAGCCAAAGTAAGGCTTCCGTATTCTTCTGCCCCGAACTGAGCAGATCGGCCGCAGACTCAAACTCGCCAAGGTCCGCATACCATATTGCCAGTTCCATCCGTTTTTCGGAAGCAAACTCCTGCCTGGATGAAACGGCCTTCTTTTCTTCAAATTGGAGAAAGGCATTAAACGCATCATATTGGAGAATGGTCTGACGGGAAAGGGTATCTATGACGTCCCCTTTTTTGTGTTGTACCAACAAGCTCATCTGCAAAGCGTCGATGTTGAGCGGATTGGCAATCAAAGCTTTTGCGCTATAATTCTCCGAACGATCATATTGCTTGATCCGATAATAGTATTTGGCCATTTGTACATACGAAGCACTTCGCCAAGCCGGGGTTAGTGAAGCGACTTCAAAACCATCTAAGGCATCATTCTCTTTTTTTAGTTTGATCGCAGCTAGACCATAGTAATAATTTGCCTGAGCATCATAAGCATCCATAGCCAATGCCTGCCGGGCATAGGTATAACATTGCTGATAATTCATTTTAAACCAGGCCAGCTTGGCCATTTCAAGATAGGCCTGCGAACTAGGCGCTTGTTGAGCCAATTCTTGTAATTTGACTTCCGCGAGTGTATATTGCCTAAAGCGAATAAGGTCACGTATCTCCAATAACTTGGTCTGACTGGTATCTGAGCTTACTTCCGCTGAAATGACAGTGGGTCTATTCAATTTTGACCAAGATTCATCCGTTCTGAGATTAAAATAATCCTGTCCCAATTTAAGATAACTCGGTTTTGATACAGCAGCTACCTGCAAAGAGAATTTTGTAGGTTCACCCAATTTAGCCACAATAAAACTTCTATTTAATACGACACCTACGCTATCAAGCACATAGATACTATCGTTCAAAGGTCGCTTCGGATCAATATCCAATAGGATCTCATCATTTTCCTGTTTCATCCGGATCGCTGCCGATAGTTGAATATCGTTCGGTTTGCCTATTCCTGCAAATGGCATCCAGTATTCCGTCCAGCTGTCACTTTGGTAGGGAGCAAAACCAAGTTGCTTGAACGGAGTCGAGCTACTCGAAGGAACATTTTGATTGAACAGGCGCCCACTTTGGATTTCCACATATTGCCCACTCTCATCGGTCAATAAATTCTCCCAAATCTTCCCATCTCCAGCCTGAGACCAAAGAAATATCTTCTTCCCTAATTTATCTTCACGGAGCGCATAACGGGCCATGCCATAGTTATGATCGTTATAGTAAACCCCAAAAGCATTACTATGTGCACCCAATACATGGTATGATTTAGAACTGCCGAAAGCATTTTCCTTATAATTAGATAGGTCTCTGCCCTGGTTATCAATAGGCCAGGCATGTGCATCACCGTCATGCCCTATATAGTGGTTTCCAGGATACAAAAACTTCAGATCTTGTCCTGCCGCGACGCCCAGATTCATCCAGGTATAATAAGGTTGTTCGACTGCATTGGCGTTAGACCAGAAAGAACGTGTTGAAAAATAACCTTTGTCCTTTTCCAGTCTAATCTCTAAAGTCCAGTTACTGCGGCTCAACATATCATAAGCGTGGATAAAGCAACTTACGCTTCCATCCCCGTTCTCCCGTGTAAGATAATCGACCGGTGTAGAGGTGTTGGGCGTATGTCCTATAATCCCATAATTAGCTTCGATACCACCGCTTGTCCACGGCCCCCGCATCGCAATATCCCGAAATTTTACAACGCCATTGTTGTAAATATAGTCCCGTTTATTGACTTTATCATAGGCCGACCAAATTTTCCCACCGATCTCGGGCATCACCTGTACCCGAATGTAATCGTTTTCCAAAATCACGGTATTCCAATCCTTTTCAACCGCTGTATTCGTAAAACCGTCGAAACGGAAATAAGGGTACAATTTTTGGGCTGAGGCTATTGGATCCGGATCCGTAAATGGATAGGTTGTATAACGCTTCTTAACTTCTGACACCATTGCCGGATGCTGCGCAAAAACACCAAGCACGCAATTGCCCATGGCCCAGAGCATAATCCACTTTTTCATTCGTGTTTTAATTAAAAAAGTTCATAATTTCAAAAGTATCCCTGATACAATATCCATCTGCCAACGAATGCAATCCGCAATAAGGACATTGCGTCAGGTCCTTTCAAATCAACGTGAATGAGTCTACCATAGGCAATTTGTTTGCATTGACAAAGACTCTATGATAGAATTTTCACTGTCGCGAGTACATTGCTGCTATTCAATAATTAACAAAATACCCTTATTTTTTTCTACCGGAATTGTATCCCCTGGTTTAAACTGTGCTCCATTTTGAAAATTAGGAATGAGTGGTGCAGACAGTTTCGCTTTTCCGGGGTCAATGCCCAATTTTTCCCAATCTATAGCCAATTTTACCGCAACATCACGCTCTGCCCAGCTGGCAATAGCTACCATAGCTTTACCGGCACGGCTATAGACGGTTGTCAGAACCTTATCATTGTCGGTTTTAACCGGAATATTTGGCGACCAATACCCGATCATTTTACTTCCTTTGATGCCAAATTGGTCCCAGGCCTTCCATAAGTCAGCGGGCGTCAATTTCTGATAAGGCATCCTATTGGTCATTCCATAAAGCATACCCCGCCACGGATTTCCTCCATCCTGTAACATTTCGCCCATTAAACCAAACGGAATGCCACTCACTTCGGTAAGGAAAAAATCAGGTTTGTTATTCTCGTAGTCAAAGTATTCACCAAACCACAACCTATTGATATACGGAAAATGCTCCAGATACAAATTTGCACTATTATTGAACCCATCGCTTTTATTATATTGATTTGCCGAATGCAAATCGATCAGCCCTGGTTTTCCATTTTTTGTCAGCACACGCTTTATTCTTTTCATGGTGACTCGATCGAAGGCAACATCATCCAGATAAATCCCGTCAATACCAATATGGTCTACCAACCAATTCATGCCTTCGACGTAATAGTTGTGCCACCTATTCATTCCACTATTGATAATCGCCGCGTCTTTAAATTGGGGAACATACCATGCTGCGATGTAATTTTTACCCACATGCTCCTGTAACCAGGAATATCCGCCTCCTTTTCCAGGTGAAAACACTTCAGTGCCCAGACTACGCAATGGATAGAGCTCATAAACCCGATTTGATACCTCACGCACTGTATTATAGATCTTCACTTTTAACCCCTTATCATGCGCCTGATCGATATATTGCTTCATTTCTTTTGTCGCAATAAATGGATAATTGATGTAAGGATTTATTTCATTTCCATGGTGAATATTGATCACATTGGAACCACTTGCAACAACAGAATCGACGGGCTTGTAGGCATGATAATACCGTTCATTCCACTGTGCTTCCGTATTGATCGGATGAAAAGGCGTAATCAATAAATTAAAATTGTAATAGAGCACATCGCCTTTTTTCAGTTCACGGGCTCCGCTGTAACTATTGACCAAAACGGATTTTCCTTTCAGACCGATATCGATCCCCCCTTTATTTTCATTACCCCAGGACTGCGGCAGCACAAGAGGCTTTTGAAGATAAAAATTCGTATTGAGCGGCCGCGAATAGTGCTCATCGCGCAGTGAAAACTGTAGCCCAGCATCCACGGCACCTATCCAACCTCCATCTTGATTTTTATGTGCTACATCCCATTTCCAGGAAAGCTGATCAGGTCTCTTTCCTCCTTTTTGCCCTAGTCCCATAAAATAATCCGTCTTATCGGGCATCATGGGAATATGCATCGTGGCATCTTTTAAAGACAGATCCTTCAGCGCCGTCAGCTTGACAACATAATGCATGTAACCATCAAATTCCAATGTACCCTCGACTTCCATCGTTAGATCGGAAGATTCGTTTTTGGCCGTCCAGCGATATTCACCTTCGCTTTTCGTCTGAAATTGGATCCCACTTGCTTTAAGTTGAATTTCCTTGCCATCTGAAGCGTTATAGAAATGAAAATGGAGTGGTTCAAATAAAAGCTTATTCGCCTTGGACGATATTTCGGTCAATTCGGGCGTAAAGAACGTGCTGATCTGTTTTGGAAAACCACTCGCATGAAGTTTCACTTCGCGCCCTAAAATATGTAAGGTGGAATCCGCTTTTAATTCAATCGCTGTATAAGGTGCAACTACCGTATTTTTTTGCGCTAATGTTGAGTTGAGCCAGGGTAGCCGCGTCATTTTCCAAGGTTGATCAACACTGGATACCTCTCCTGAAGCATTTGAAACCTGTATCTCCACGTTAACCTGTTTCGCTGCTGCATTTTTAGGTTTCACCGTGACTACACCATGGTAAGTTCCCGCTGCTATGTTCTCCGGTATCTGAATACCACACCATAATGCCTGAACCTTATCCTTCGGTACGTCAACCTGTAATGTCATTGACTTTCCAGTATAGTCAGTACCTTGGGTATTGATACAATTCAGGTTATTCGCCGAAATCATCGCCCCATCATTTGTTTTAAAATCCGAGAAAGAAATTTGGATGTCATGGAGTTCCTGTTTTGGAGACCATAAGCCAAGTTGAAAGGCATAAAATTCACCTTTCTGGCCCTTTCCTTCCAACTTACTCGTGGATTTACCTTTCATAAGCCAGCGTTGTGGAAGGTTGCTTTCCATTTTAATCGGAAATTCTCTTAATTCTGGAAAAAGATAATAAGCCGTATTTCCATTTCTGCGCACAAAGCTATTGACTTCTGCCACTGTACCGATCATTTCCATCGGATCATTGCTATTGTATTTATCGACGGCATCAAAACGTGCAACAGTAACTCCTTTGGAGTTTCCAGCCACCTGCTGCACAACTTTCGCTGGAGCCGAAACGGCATTTTTAAGATAAATTGCATCCGGATAATTGCGGCTGCGGCCCCCCATCTGATAGGGTAAATAATAGACATAGTAAACGCCCTTTCCTGAAACTGGCTTAAACCGTAATCCACCAGATTCCGTGTTCATCCAAAGATAAGAACTGGGCGCAATCTGCTTATTACTGGCGCTGTCGACGATAATAACTTGCTGGTTCGCTTCAACCCAGCGATTTCGCCAGGGAATAGTCACTTGCACCTCTTTCTGATCGGTGTTTACCTGAAGCACCGCACGATGGTTACCCAGCTGGTCTGCATCCCACTTTTGTGTTTCCGGAGGATAGGTCAATTGCGCTCGGGCCGAATTTGCACATAAGGTTACGGCAAGGATAATTGCCAGCTTATAAGAGGCTGTTCTTTTTTTCATGTGAATAGTATTTATTCAATATATTTTGTCTTTTACCAGGTTTTCCGATAAGCCTGATACGATTTATAAGCGGCACCGCTTCCCCAAAACGGCTCCGTAGTGCAGCTTACTTTTATTGGTCAATAAGAGGTTTAAAATTAAGTTTTATTCCTAACATCTTCACCTAGTTTTGTCTGTATTTGCGCCAGGTTTCCTCCGGTACGTAAATAGCGCGATAAGGAATAAAATAAGCGTTTAATTCCCAAAGCACCTTCCCTGTTTTATCCGTCACCAGTACACTACCTGTTTTCGAGCTTGTCTGCAGCAAATTACCATTATCCAATTCATAGGCACTCCCCATTCTTGCTGTAAACTGCTTTTTCGGAATTGGAGCCGCATACGCAAGCGTTGCCGTTTTATTCTTTTGATCAAGATTAAAAGCAATTGCCCGTGATTGTTTATTGGCTGTCGTACTATCGCGCGGAGAAAAATCGCCGTTGTCAAAAAGTAACAGCTCACCTGTTTTTGTAATATGCGGCGCATGCTGGAAATAAAACAGTTCCTCATCTTTTAATTTGTAATCGCCACCTTTACCCAATTTCCAAAGAATATCACCGGTTTTGGCATCAATCGTCCAAACCTGATTTTCAATGGGCGAAGAAGTTAGATAATTATTGTCACGATCGAAGGAAATGGTATTCAAATGGAATCGGTCATGCTTAAGGCTATCCAATTTTTTATCTTTTTGAATATCCCATTTTTCCCAAGGTGACCATTTCTTTAAGATATTGCCTTTTGTATCCATCGTCAGGATAGCATCCCCCCAAAGCGTATCTTTTGGATGGTTGGGACGATCGTCAATTCTGAAATCCCGCACAATGCCTACAATATTATTGTTGCCATCCATCTGCACATCATGGTGCATGATAATCCCTTTTTTATCGAGATCTATACGAGCAATTTCCTTTCCTGTTAGATCAATTTCAACAAGTACTGTTCCACCGACAAATCCGATACGGCCGCTTCTCAAATAATAACTTGCATTGGTTGATTTCTTGCTGGGCTGATTGGGCTTGTTGAATTCATCTTTACTAGCCGGAGCCAATAAGGCTAGGATCGTACCCCTTGGAGTCAGTGAAGCAAGGCGTACCCCTAACTTTTCGTCCTGCCAATACCATCGGATGGTTCCTTTACCGTCAACCATGGCCATATAACCCGGGAATCCACGATAGCATAATAACACCATGCCATTACCTAGGGCTTTTTCATCGTGTGGATGATCCGCCTTGATCCAGTCGTGCAGCATCCATGGTGATTGTGGTCTTGTTTTAAAGGATTGTTCATTCGATTTTATGGGAATAATCCGATCTATAATAACCCGAAACTTATAACTTGTATTTGGTTCAAGCGTCATTAACTGTATGTTATGCTGAGCAGCCGCACTTGAAACTGTCGTCTTATAAGACTGGCGTTCTCCCTCCTTCCAATACTCTACATACAGGGCTTCTGCTTTATTTAGTTTCACCTGAATAGCAGCATTGAGCGGCAGATTATTAGGCGAACTCACTTCAATATTCTCAATATCAACTTGATGCGCATAAAAATAGTAAGCGGCAAACGCCACTATTGCCACCACAATCAGTGCAATAATTACTTTAATTGGTTTCATCTGTAAATAATTTCAATGCCATTGATCTTTAAAATGAAGCGCACTACACGAAATAATGCGCTTCATAGGATTTGCTTTATCACGTTTATTTAGGCAATCGTGCTGGATTGGCCGTTGTCATTTCTTGATGCAAGCGAGCTTCTTCCAATGGATAAGGGAAATAGCGCATTGCTTCGGTCACATTTTCTTTCAGTCCCCGGCCCTTCAAATAAGCATTACTTACTTTTTCATAACGTCCCAAGCGGATCAGGTCCTGACGCCTTTTGTATTCAAATACAAGTTCAAAACCACGTTCATCAACAAGCGCATCGATCATACTTTCCTTACTTGCGGGACTTGGAAAATCTGGATGCTTACCATATTCTGGTGCTCCAGCTCTTTTCCGGACTTCATTGATGAAAGGCAATGCTGCTGCAGGCCCGTTCAATGCATTTTCAATTTCGGCCTTGCACAAGATAACATCCGCCAATCGAAAGACCTGAATCGTCCGGCCATCCAGATAGGAATTATTGACCATATCATACGAATACTTTTTCGTCGCTACATTTTGCAGGAATTTTACCGTATCACTTGGCGGAGTAGTCTGTCCTTTGGCTGGTAACATATAAAAGAACCCATACTTTGTGTTTTTATCCCGTACCGCCTTTCCGGTGTAATTATAATAGAAAAACTTCTTACGCGGATCCAGATCACTATATTTTCGCCAGAAATCAAGGGAAACACCATAGTACTGCCATCTATCCGGTACTTCCGGATTGTCCGTCGGTCCAAAGTGATTGGTGATCTCACCCCCATTTAATGTAGGTTCATGCAAGATACCAAAGATTAGTCCCATATCCATTTTATTATTGTCGGACCATTCTTTCTTAAAATCCGGATTCAACGTATATACACCTTTATCACGTAGGGCGAGAACCTGATCAATGTAAGTTTTTGCCTTTTCATAATTGTGCGAACGCATATACATCTTTCCCATTAGGGTCAGCGCGGCACCTTTCGTGGCCCGGCCAATACCCAGCTCGTCCGACCATTTCTCCGGTAAATTATCGATTGCATACTGACAATCTTCAGCAATTTGTGCATCGATCTTGTCGACAGCAGCCAAGGGCTCGTTGTAGCTTTCCGTTGGATTCTTGACCGTTGTTATCAAAGGCACCGGTCCCCAGGCATCGGTAAGATCCATATACGATAGTGACCGTAAGAACCTGGCCTGTGCGATAATTTTCTTCTTGCGATCGTCGGGAATAGTGACACGCTCGATACGGTCAATCAGCATATTGGCATTGCTGATGACCTGATACATATTCTGATAATTGAATTTAAAATATCGATTATTATCATCGTATGTAAAGTTGCTCATTCGTGTAGGATCACCTGCGGCGGTAGAAAAGCCCATATCCGTGGCATAGTCCGTTATCATTACCAGATATCCCGCGTAATACAGATATGCATCTCCGGGATAAGGCGATAAACTTGTATAGACTCCCGTTAAAGCGGCGTTGATGTCGCTTTCTGTTGAATAAGCATTTTTGGTTGTCAGATCGCTGTATAATTTTGGATCCAGCTTGGTACAGCTATTTAAGCTTAAGCTCAACACGGCCGATAAACCCGCTATCCCTAAAATATATTTAATGTTATTTTTAAACGTCTTCATGTCATTTCTGATTTAGTATTAGCGATTAGAATGTTGCACTTACACCAAAGGTAAAGGAGCGCATCGAAGGATATGAATTAAAATCGAGACCTACCCCCGCATTAGCGCTCTGATTATTTCCGGCTCTATTTTTTACCAGCGCATCATTTTCATATCCCTTGGTATCCACCTCAGGATCCCATCCAGAATAATTGCTGATCGTAAATAAGTTTTCCGCCATACCGTATACTCTTATCGACTGAACAGCTTTGGTTTTCAACGGGATGGTATATCCCAGCGTCAAATTACGCAAACGCAAAAAGGAAGCATTCTCAATGAAATGGTCATTGATATAACCACCATAGTTCATGTAATAAAATCCATTTCTCGGAATTTCCGTATTGGTATTGGTCGGTGTCCATCGATTTAAAGCTTCTGTGGTACGTTTCCACTCCAGATTCATACGTGTCATATTGAGTAGATCGTTTCCGACATTGCCATAGATGAATGCAGTCAAATCAAAGTTTTTATAGGCAAATGTATTGGTCATACCAAAGTTAAACTTCGGATAACCACGGCCGATTATCGTACGATCTGCCGAATTTATCGTTCCGTCGCCATTTACATCGGCAAATTTAGGATCGCCGGGTTTAGAATTTGGCTGTGGCGCATAGTTTTCTCCTTGTTGGATAACACCCAGGTATCTATAACCGAATAACGAGCCCAGCGACTCCCCAACCCGAATGACCGAATAAGCTTCTTCAGAAACATTCCCCATTGGTTTAGACGAAGTCAACAATTGCTCGGGCTCTCCACCGAGACTTGAGACCTTATTTCGGTTCATCGTTAAATTCAATTTTGTTTCCCAGGTAAACGCTCCGGTCATATTCTTACTTGTTACAGAAAACTCCAGTCCCTTATTATTCATCGTACCTAGGTTTCGCTGTCCGGAGGTATATCCCGTGTAATAAGGCAGTATACTCTTGATCAGAAGATCATTTGTTTTCTTATAATAGGCATCCAAAGTAAAGGCTAACCGGTTTTTAAAAAATGAAAAATCAAGACCGACGTTATATTGCGTTGTGGATTCCCATTTAAGTTTATCGTTCTCGGGATAAGTTGGGTTTTGTTTAACCCCACCCGAATTGGTCACGCCATCAAACGTATAATGTCCATTGTCCATCAATCCATAAGAGGCATAATCCGCTACACGATCATTACCGGTCTGGCCATAACCCAACCTAAATTTTAGGTCCGAAAATAGCTGCTGCTCTTTCATGAAATCTTCATTGTTGACTTTCCATGCAAAAGCTGCTGAAGGAAAAGTTCCCCAACGATGGTTCGGACTAAAACGCGATGATCCATCACGACGTAAAGTCGCCGTCAACAGATATTTATCAGCGTAGGAATAATTTACCCGTCCGAAAAACGAAATAACCAGATTTTCAGCTTTAGCAGAGTTTACTCCTGTAATGCTTGAGGCCATGCCCAGGTTATTATATTCCAGCAGATCTGTTGAAAAACCTTTCACATTGATTCCCTTATTATTGCGCACATATTTCTCATACGAATAGCCCCCCATCACACTCAAATTGTGTTTCTCATTAAAGACTTTCGCGTAAGTAGCATAAAAATCAATCAGGTTATGTGTTTCATTGTAATCGGCCTGACTTGCGACACCATCATCTATCCCACCCTGATAAGAATCTCTGGTCAGATAACTGCCCAATTGATCATGTGTAATTTCAGTTCCAGCATCCATGCGCAACGTCAGTTCCTTGATCGGATTGACCTCAAGAAAAATATTTCCATTCAACTTGTCCCTTTGCACATCATTGATCCGCGACATCAGGTTGGCCAAAGGGTTATCCCCCTGCCCTCCCGGAGGTCTTCCAAAACTACCATCTGCATTATAGACAGGTACTGTTGGGTCATAGGTCAATATGCTGTATAATACATTTGAATTGAGGATATTTCCATCATACACCTGCATATTCGATTTTTCCCGTTGCGCGGATAGACTCGCTCCAGTGCGGATATAATCATTTACCTTTTGATCCACGTTGATCCGTCCCGAAATTCGATTAAAGTCTGTTGTTTTTAAAACACCTTTTTGATCAAAATAGCCTATGCTCGTCAACACTTTTGTTTTCTCACCACCACCAGAAAATTGTAAATTATGGTTCTGCAAAATACCGTTCCGCATGGTTTCCTTCACCCAATCCGTATTGACATCAGATTCAAGCTGTGACTTGGTGTAAACGGCATACTCCTGATTTTCTTGACCTTGAATTTCTTTATAAAGCGCATTAGCGAGATTCATATACTGTTTACCATCGAGAAAGGTAAATGGTACAATCGGCTTCTGTGTTCCCACATAGCCACTATAGGTAATATTGTTCTTATCCGTAAGCCCACGTTTTGTGGTGATGATGATGACACCATTCGCACCTCTGGAGCCGTAGATCGCAGTTGCCGAAGCATCCTTTAAGATATCCATGGAAGCAATATCATCGGGATTGATGTTAATGCCATTATTTGTTGGAAATCCATCGATCACGTAGAGTGGATCATTACTTCCACTAATGGAATTGGTTCCGCGAATCCGAATCGATGTACTTCCACCCGGCGCCTTTGAATTCTGGGTTACAACGACACCGGAAGCTTTACCTTGTAGGGCCTGACCGACATTGCTCACAGCCCCTCCTTTCGTTAGTTCGTTGCTGGAAAGCGATGCAATGGCGCCTGTCAAATCGCTTTTCTTTTGTTTACCGTATCCGATCACGACAACATCTTCCAGCTGATTTACCTGGTCCTCCAAAATAATGGAAAGAGTGGTGGCTCCATCAGCTGAAACCTGCACATTTCGTTCTACATAGCTTTGATACCCGATGTATGAAAAAGTCAGTTCATAACCTTTGCCATTCGGTACATCAGCAAAACGAAAGCTACCATCACTCGCACTGGAAGCTGCTGTCGAAAAACTGCTGCCGGGATTTTTCAAAATTATACTTACCCCTGCCAGCCGTTGCCCCGACGAGTTTTTGATTACGCCATTTATTGTTCCCGCTAGACATTGAAAAGATAACAGTGTCAAGGCAATAAAAACAAAAAATGGTTTCTTGGTTAAGTTGAAATTTACCATGATTCTATTTTTTAGTTTTGAGTATATATGTATTATGTTGTTTTTCAAGAATAAACGGATTCACCTCAACAATCAACTGCAGAATAGACGCCGCAAGATCCGTTTTGTCCTTCAGGTCCATGGTCGGATTCTTGCTAAACCGCCCCTTTATCCGATAGTTTTTAACGATTAATGAATCATAGGATATAGGAACATCAAGCTCATGATTGATATATTGAATAATATCGGATACAGCGGTTTCTTCCAATTGGAGCCAATTGGCGCTCTGGTGAATTGTTGCCGGATTACGATATGGTTTTTCCGTTGATGACAGCATATGCTGGGCCGGTAGATTTTCCCCCGCGCTCATTTTTGGTGTACCTTTGAAATTTGAAACAAACATCGTGTTCACCCCGCCAAAATAAATCTGTTGGCCAGGTTTAAGAATCTTTGTCTCGGCTACGGACGGTTCTATAGATTCAACGCGAACTTTCCCCTCAAATAATCGGATCAGAACATGTTCAACCACCGCATTATAATCCACGATGAATTCTGTTCCCAACGCTGTGGTCATCAACGTGCCACTTTCGACGATGAAGGGTTTTGAAGGATCTTTCGCTACTTTAAAACTGACCCTTCCACTGAATAATTTAACCCGCCTAAAATCAAGATCCGGTTTTATGCCCAGCTGAATCAGTGCACCGGGTTCTAAGGTTAAAATCGAATGGTCCGCTGCAACAATTTCTTTAGGCTGAGCAGAAGGGTTGTAATAAATTTCATGAATGAAACTTGCTGTTTGTATAGGTTTATCAGTTGATGTGCCCAAAAGATTGGATAAGATAAATAGGAAACCAAATAGCACAAATACAGTAATGATTCGCAACAGGCTATCACCACCACGTTTTGACTTATTTTCCTGATTGATGTAGGAAACCCAATCATCTTCTGAAATGAGATCATCCAATAAGGTCGGATCATCATTCAGCCATTTGAAGACAAGTTTCGCTTCCTCAGCAGAACATTCATTCGCCAGGAATTTATTGAATAAGGATTTGCGATTCATAACAGTTTCTATCCTTTTAGCGGGATAGGTATATAACTGTTATACGAATAGTGATGGGCTTGTCCCCTAAGACAACTTAAAAAATTTTTTAATAAATTTCAGGCCAATGCTAACGTGGTTTTCTACCGTCTTCGGGGAGATAGACAATTTGACGGCAATTTCTTTATAACTCAATTCTTCAATTTTATGAAGATAAAACACCTGTTGCCGCATAAAAGGCATTTGTGTAATCAGCTCTTTTACATATTCTAACTCAGCTTTATAGGCAATTTGTCGTTCAAGGTCTTCATATTGGGTCAGTACAAAAGGTTTCTCAAATTCCACATATTTTCTATTCAAAGCACGCCGCCGCAACTCATCAATTAATTTTGTTCGTGCAATCTGAAAGAGCTGAGTACTGAATTGGATTTGCTGATTCGCATGATTCTTGCGTTCCCAAACAATTAGAAAAGTCTGCTGGACGACATCTTCGGCCAGATTCGAACATTGGGTCTTCTGATACAGAAAATAGTACAATTTCCTGTACCAATAACGATAAGCTAAAAAAAACTCCTTTTCGTTAGTCGGTGCCCGCTGTAGGATTTTATCCATCATAATCTACATTTAGATAGTCTTGTTTCAATGCTGTTATCCTCTTTACAAAGAATATCGAAATTGGTATCTGACAGAATTTCAATTTGATCCATCAAAATGACCCATGCTTTTTGGCTAGTTATCCACCTCTAAAGTGATTATTTTTTATCAAAAAAACAAGATAATATTTTCGATAAGGCCATCGCCTCAATCTTCATTTTAAGCGCTTTCTTTCATAAAAGCTACTTTGCCGATAGGCAACTTATCGGTCCTGTTTTCTTCTCTTGTATTTTTTTAGACGCAGCAAGTTCGTTTCAACTCGTGACCAAATTAGCCCTTTTAACAGTGCTTGTTCAGTGCTCGTTCAGTGATTGTTCAGTGATTGCTCAGTGTAAACTGAATAAACAATGACTGATTACTGTCTAAAAATTGATTAAAAATTGTGAAGAGGTATAAGTTGGTATTAAGATAGATCAGTTTTAATCACTATATAGAAAAAAGAAGGTATTTAGATGATAAGAAAAATCACTTGTCATCTAAATACCTTCGCACTAAAACAAACACCGTGAAACTGCTTGTTTTATGGATATCAATAAAATCTAGTATCCTGGATTTTGTTTTAAATTTGGATTGACAGCAAGCTGTTGACTCGGAATTGGATAAACCAATGTTTTCGGGCTGGAATCCGCAGCTTTTTCCTGCCAGGCTAATAAAAACTTACCAAAACGGATCAAATCCTGTCTTCTCCAACCTTCCCAATACAACTCACGCGCACGCTCGTCTAATATATTATCAAGCGTCAACGCTGTCAAGTTATTCACACCGCGATTGGTCCGAATAGTGTTGACCAAACCGAGTGCCTCTGTTGCAGTTCCAGTTCCGCCTCTTAATATGGCCTCTGCTTGCATCAACAATACATCGGCATAACGGAAGACTACCCAGTCGTTATTTCGTTGACCAGTGACAGCATAATCAAAGGCATACTTCATTGGACGGATACCCGCTGTTTCCAATGTAGCTCCAGAGGTCCGGATGGTCACTTCACGCGTGAAGACCAAAGGTGCATTCGCTGGATTTCGCGCCATCAATGGTTTGTTTGTACTCCAATTGTATTGCTGTCCTGCAAAAAAACCTACATTTTGACGTTTGAATTCTTTTGTTCTGTTAGAAGTCGTATCAGCCGGATAATTATAGTAAATTCCTCTTCTTTCATCGGCATCCGAAAATTTATCGTAATAATCTGATAAAGTACACCAACCGTTCCAGCCCCCAGGTCTCATATTATAGTGCGCAATAGTATTCCAGGTGCGATCCACATTTCCACCTCTATCGCCATTTTTATTATATAAAGTGAAAATATTTTCGGTAGACTTTTCGTCGTTATCGGGCGCAAAATTATCAAAGTACTTGCCCTTTGCAGAAACAGTATAGGATCCCGAAGCCGTAATTTCCTTGGCTAAGGTCACCACCTTATTCATATCTTCGGCAGCAAAAGAAGGAGCTTGTCTGTTTAAAAATGTTCCTTTATTCAAATAAATCTTCATCAGCAATGCTTTTGCCGCGTTTTTATTGGCTACATAGGCTGCTTTCGGACCGTTTGCAGGCAAACTCGCTATAATTTCGTTGAGATCCTTCACCATATAATCAATAGCCGCCTGTGGCTGTAACACCTCTGGTGCGATTCTAAAATCTTCAAAAGAGGCTCCTTCCCGGACGGGTACTACGCCATAGAGATCCAACATATCAAACATGACCAACGCACGAATAAACTTCGCCTCAGCACCTTGCTGCGCACTCGGATTATACCGCAACACATTACCCGCATTATAGATGGCTGTACCAAGACTTACAAATGTATTGTTCATATAACCATTATCAGCATTCCAGGTATGTAAATGGATCGCACGATGCATCCCATTATCATCCCAGTCACCTCCCCGTGTAGGAGCCATAGCAGCATCTGTGGATATTTCCTGCATCACCCAGCGCTGTTCCTGCTGATAAGGGGTATTCAATGAATTATAAGCTGTGATCAACAAGCTTCCAGGATCCACATTGGATGTCCCCTCTTCCAATTCTCCTTTAAATTCCTCCTTTAGTTTAGTACAAGAAAATGTACTTGTTACAATGGAGCCAATTATTCCGATATATAATAAAGTTCTTAATTTCATCTTTTTCATCCGTCTAAATTTGATTATTTATTCATCCATTTTGACTGTAAGGCATTCATACTGCCTTTAGTGTTTCATTCGTAATGAGGCGATCAGATTTATTCATTCACGAATATGAATATGTTTAAATCAATCTTGATACTCTCCTCTTTTTATTATCTAATGATCTACAGTATACGCTTAAAGTGAGAAGTTAACCCCCAATAGGATATTTCTTGCCGGTGGATATGGTAAATATTCGATACCCAACGAAGGAATACCATTTGTTGCACCATCTGTATTCACCTCAGGATCAAACCCTGTATACTTCGTGATGATGAAAAGATTCTGTCCAGTAAGGGATACATTTAAATTCTTCAGTGTTCTGCCTACATTTCCAACACGATAGCTTAAGGTAAGATTAGCCATTTTTAGATAATCACCTTTTTCAAGGAATCGCGTCGAAGGCGCAGCCGAATTGGAAGTAGACTCTTTTACAGCTGTATTAAAGAATGCTGAACCGATATTCCGTGATGACAAATTGCTCAATCCCAAAGTCGTCGCTGCCGTATTATTGAATAGATAATGTCCAAAAGCGCCATTCATATTGGCAGCCAAAGAAAACTGTTTGTAATTTACATTGGTGGAAATACCCAATAATGTGGTTGGATTTGGACTGTTCATATAAAACTTATTAATTGCAGGATCGTTGGCCGTACTGATACTACCATCCTGTCCACGGTACATGCTCATTCCGGTTTGCGGGTCGATACCTTGGTAATCGGCCAAATACCATACATTCAATGGCTGGCCATTGACCATTCGTTGTCCCAATACACCAGAAAAACCTTGTCCGCGGAGTGCTCCTGTCTCATAATAACCAACAAGGCCACTTACACTATTCTTAAGAAATGTTGCATTACCTGTCAAATCCCAAGTCCAATTGTCATTTTTAATAATTGTACCTGTTAACGCGACCTCTACCCCTTTATTGACAATCTCACCGTCCAAATTTACCCAAATACGTCCCGCAGGAGCTGGCTGTGCAAGCGTTTGCTCAAATAGCGCATCTGTGGTCTTTTTATTAAAATAATCAATGGATCCATATAAACGGTTGCCCCAGATTCCGAAATCTATACCCGCATTGATCGTCGTCGAAGTTTCCCATTTCAAGTCAGGATTTCCATAGTTAGCCTGGCTTACACTCTGATTACCGAAGACCAATCTATTCAATGAGGCACCAGAAGGGAATTCTTGGTTACCTGTTTTTCCCCAACCCAATCGCACTTTCAATTGGTCAAAGATACCGGAAGACTTTAAAAACTCTTCCTGATTAACATTCCAGGCTACGGCCAACGAAGGGAACATGGCGTATTTGTTGTTTGAACCAAATTTCGTTGAACCATCCCTTCGCACTGTTGCAGTGAATAAATAACGGTCTAAGTAATTGAAGCCGCCCCGTAAAAAAAGCGATTGCAATTGGTTGGTTGGACTTCTATACGACGATATTTCACGCGTGGAAACAGGCGTATATTGTAGATAGTCAAAATAATCTAACCCCAGATAGCGAAATCCACCGCCAAAGGAAATGTTATTATTATAATTATAATCCAAATATTCATAGCCTGCTACTGCATTGACACTCCAATCTGAATTGATTTGTTTATTGTAGGAGAGCATATGCGTCATTTGCAAGTTGGTTTCCCCGTTATTGGAGATAAAAGCCTGCTCATTGTTCACAGCAGAAGGATCAATAAGCCCGGCGCGGTACATACCCTCGCGGTTTCCTGTTTGTCGCATCGCACTATAAATAAAGCGATACTCTAAATCATCTGTAATTTTATAATATGGCGCCAAATTGACCACCATTGTATTGGTTGTCGCCAAGTCCTTAAAGGCTTCAATGCTTGTCAATGGATTTCGTGTGGTTGAACTCACAAAGGTCAAATTACCTTGCTCATCGCGTAATGGTCGCGTTGGATTCCACTGCAGTGCTTGGGAAATCACATTTCCTTCAGAACCTACCATCGCATTGATCGGCGCATATTTATTATCCATTTGCGTCAAAAAGACTGCAAAATCCAATCCCAATCGTTTGTTTTCCAAAAAACGGAAATTCCCGTTAAAATTGGCTGTATATTTCTTCAGTTGTGAGCCACGAATAATACCATTTTGGTTTAAATACCCACCCGAAAGACGGTATTTACCATGTTCGGTTCCACCCGCCACGTCAGCATAGTAATTTTGCGTGATGGCTTTTCTTGTGATTGCTTTAAAAGCATCCTCATTACCACCAAAATCAGCATTTGCCACTTCAGATGGTGTATAATATTTCAACGCCTCTCTGAATCGCGCTGCATCCAATACATCAGGATATTCCCGCATGGTCGAAACACCTGCAGAGGCTCCTACAGAAACCTCGGGCTGTCCTACTTTACCTCTTTTCGTGGAAATAATGACTACACCATTTGCCCCACGTGATCCATAAATTGCCGTAGCCGAAGCATCTTTAAGGATGTCCATACTAGCAATGTCACCCGGATTTAAGTAAGTTAAAGGATTTCCTCTGTCGGAAGAAAAACCTCCTCTTCCTTCGGGCAGAGGGGAGTTGCCCGACATCGGCACACCATCGAGCACAAATAACGGGTTGTTACTGGCGCGGATCGATGAATTCCCACGAATACGTACTGTGGTTGATCCCCCAGGTTGCCCCGTATTGTTAATCACCATCACCCCTGGTGTCTTTCCTTGTATGAGTTGGTCGGGACTGGTCATGATCCCCTTATTGAAGTTTTTTGCTCCAATAGTAACCATAGACCCCGTTAGATCTTTTTTACGGGCCGTACCATAACCGATCACAACGACTTCATCTAAGCCCTGACCGGCACTAGGTTCAAGCGCTACCGTGATATCGCTCCCCACAATGGGTACTTCTTTTAAAGTATATCCGATAAAGGATACTTCCAGCGTTTTAGCTTCACTGGGAATAGTCAATGTAAAGGAACCTTCCGTGTCTGTTGTGGTAGCCGCGGTACCCCCTTTTACTTTGATCGTAGCTCCTGCCAATGGACTTTGAGTCTCATCTACAACCTTCCCCTTCAAGACTTTCGTCTGGGCAACTACAATAAAAGATACAAGCAGAAATGTGAGCGTCATTACGCATTGTGCAAGTAGTTTATTTTTCATACGCTTTTTGATTGGTGGTTTAATTGATTTTTTATCGTGTGCAATAGATACACAGCTGATAATAAGTGATTTTTAATGGTTTATTTTTAGTCCTAAAACTCATTTGAAATGAGTATGGTCTTTCCCAATTATTGCAAATACGTAACGATCAGTATCAAAATCGTTAACGCCCAAATGGAATACCAAATCATCGTGAAGATATTGCCGCACCTGTAAAAACAAAAACCTAACAAACTGAAAAACAAGGATACAGGATATACCTGTCATAATTCTAGGGCGAAACATACGTTTATATTTGGTTATTATTGTTTTATAAAAATGCGCAAATCCTTGTATCTCGCCCAATCAGAGCGTCTCAATTTTATATCAAAGCGTATCAGTAAAACTCTTTTTTATCTTTTAATTGACTATTTTTAGTTCAACGTAATCAGTTTTGAAAAGAATAACCACCATACTCCTTTTGTATATCTTGCTGGCAGTTATCAACCTGCAGGCACAATCGATCTATTTTAAAAACTATCAGACCCACGATGGCCTTTCCAATAGTACGGTCAAATGTATTACACAAGATATTCAGGGTTTTCTGTGGCTAGGAACGAGGAATGGCCTTAATCGTTTTGACGGTAATCAATTTAAAATATTTCGACACAATGCTTCAGATTCGACAAGTATCGGAAGTTCATCTATTTTAAGCCTCCTCACAGATAGCAAAGGTGTCCTATGGGTGGGTACCACACGGGGTGCCTATCGTTACGATCCTATAAAAGAAGATTTCAAACCATTCAAGCTCATACCCATCGGTGAAGTAAATGCCATACACGAATACGCAGGCTTTATATGGTTGCTTTCCAATGGAAAACTGTACCGTTACAATTCTTATACAGGAGAAATATTCCCATTTGATCTCAACAAAAATACCCTAGTAGCGATCACCAGCAGTAAGAAAGGTGGGTTGTGGGTAACAGACAATAACAGTACAATACTACGGTATCAGGTTAATACGGGTAAATTTTTCCCTGTTGATCTTAAAAAAATCGATCGACAAACACTAGCGAATACCAAAACCGTGTATGCGATCAACGATTCATTGCTAATGGTCGGGACAATCAATTCGGCTTATTTGTTTGATTTCAAAAATGGCACATTAAAAAATCTATTTGCAAGTCATTACCCCAACAAAGTCATTCAGGCAAACTGTATTATTCAACAAACAGAGTCGACATACTGGATTGGAACTGAAACCGGAATATACACCTATGATATTCACACAGGCCAGAGCCAACACATCAAAAAAGACCTGCTCAATCCATTTGCCATTTCTGACAATGCTGTCCTGAATTTCTATCGGGACCGTGAAGACAATATCTGGTTTGGAACATTTTTCGGTGGCTTTAACCAATACAGCAACCAATTCGACAATTTCAAGAAGTATTTGTCCGGATTTGGAAAATCAGCCCTATCAGGCAATATTGTACACGATATCAAAAAAGATCGCTATGGAAATTTCTGGATCGGAACAGAAGATGGCGGATTGAACAAAATAGATGCCCAAACACAACAAATCCAGCATTTCCTTGCCAACGGAAAAAAAGGCAGTATTGCGCATAACAATGTCCATGGCTTGGCAACAATCGGCGACGATCTTTGGGTAGGCTCCACCACACATGGACTGGACATTCTCGACGTAAAGACCGGAAAATTAAAAAAGCACTATGACCGCATCGGTCAAGGTCCCTTACAAAGTAGCTTCGCCGTATGCATTTATAAGTCCAAAGACAATACGATGTTTGTTGGCACAGACCGCGCTTTATACGCCTACAACAAAAATAAGGACAGTTTTGATCTCCTTCCTATTCAAGCATGGATACAAGGCATTTATGAAGATGAATATGGTATACTCTGGATCAACACCTATGGCAGTGGGATCTTCCAGTATAACCGCAGCTCGGGAGAAATACAGCATTTGCTGTGCGAACAAGGTAAACAAAATACACTCGTCAATAACTACGTCAACGGCCTATTTGAAGACAGCAAAAAAAATTTATGGTTTTGCACCGAAAGCGGCCTTTCGAAATACCGCCGTGATGGACGTTTCACCAACTACCTGACCGAATCTGGTTTACCTTCTAATCAAGTATTCAAGGTCTTGGAAGACGACAACAACAGCATCTGGATATCGACCGGCGGTGGACTGGTCCGGCTGGACGAGGGTGTCCCTCGAAGGGTCATCTATACCTCCAGAGATGGGCTTCCCGCAGATCAGTTTAATTATAATTCGGCTTTTAAAGATAGCGACGGAACTTTATATTTCGGGACTATCAAAGGAATGGTAAGCTTCAACCCCACAAAATCCATTAAGAACAGTTTTATTCCACCCATATTCATCAGCGGCATTCAGATCAACAATGTCAGTGTGCCGGTTCGTGAAAATGGCATACTCAAAGAATCCATCTCCCTATCAAAAGAGATACACTTAACCTACGACAATTCCAATATCAGCTTCCATATAGCAGCCTTGAGCTTTGTTTCCCCAAAGAGCAATCCCTATCGTTATATCATGGAAGGTTATGATAAAGGCTGGACCGATATTACGGGAAATCAAAAAATCTATTACAATAAACTTCCACCAGGTACGTATACGTTTAAGTTCAGGGGTGCAAATAACAACAGCGTCTGGAATCCAACAGAAAAAAAACTGCTCATCATTGTTTCGCCCCCATGGTGGCAATCAAGCTGGGCGTACTTACTTTATTTTGTGAGCTTTGGTACGATTATACTGCTCGTATTACGGTATTATTTTCTACTTATAAAGGCCAATAATGCTCAAAAGATGGATAGCTATGAACGAAAAAAAGAACAGGAAATTTATAATCTCAAACTGGAGTTTTTTACCAATCTGGCCCACGAAATTCGTACGCCACTCACCCTGATCAAAATGCCCCTTGAGAAAATAATAAACCAACAGAAATTTACCGATAGCGACACAGCCAAGGATCTCGCACTAATTGAAAAGAATACAGCGCGTTTAATTCGCCTGACCAACCAACTACTGGATTTTAGAAAAGCAGAAACCAACAATATGAGCCTTATTTTTACTAAAACGGACATCAACACACTCCTATCCGAAGTATTCCACGACCTAAATTATCTTGCAAAAGATAAACAGTTGCATTATGAGCTTAGCCTGCCACGTATCAGTCTCGCTGCTTATGTGGATGAGGAAGCCCTCCGAAAAATCTTTACTAATCTTATTCACAACGCCATCAAATATGCAGATGAAGAAGTCTATGTCAGGCTCCTCCCTTTTAATAGCGATGATATTATGTTCAATATCGAATTTAAGAATGATGGTGAGCTTATTCCTTATGAAAAAAGAGAAAAAATATTTGAACCATTTTATCGATTGAACGAATCCGATAAAGATACGGGGACAGGCATTGGGCTTCCCCTATCCCGCTCCTTGGTCGAATTGCACCAAGGAACCTTGTCACTTGTCTATCTGGAAGAAAACCGCAATATATTCCTGCTGTCCGTACCGATTTTTCAAGAACAATCACTGGACATCAAATCTTTTCAGGAAGATAATGACGATCATGTATTAAATGATAAACCAGACGAGCAGGAGGAAGAAAAACCGGTGATTCTACTCGTCGAAGACAATAAAGAAATCCTTGCCTACCTCAATAAAGAATTAAAAACCAGCTATATAATCCTACGAGCCGGCAATGGTGCCGAAGCGCTCGAAATATTAGACCAAGAAAATGTACAACTGGTACTGACAGACATCATGATGCCTATTATGGATGGCCTGGCTTTATGCAGACGTATCAAAACAGATATTCTCTATAGTCATATTCCAGTGATCTTTCTGACCGCAAAAAATGCATTGGATTCCAAAATTCAGGGATTAAAAAATGGTGCCGATGCTTATATCGAAAAACCTTTTTCGCTTGAATTCCTCATGGTACAAATACGCAATATTCTCAAGAACCGAAAAATTATCAAGAATTACTTTACTAACGCACCCAGCTCCAACTTAATAGATATCAACGTTTCGGGTCCTGACAAAGATTTCATCAGTCAGCTCAATACGGTTATTTATGAGAATATTTCAGCGATAGACCTTAATGTGGATGAACTGGCCAAACTGATGCATATGAGTCGTCCGACCCTTTACCGTAAAATCAAAGGACTCTCCGACCTAACACCCAATGAATTGATCAATATTTCACGATTAAAAAAAGCGGCAGAACTGCTTACCCAGAAAGAATACAACATTACCCAAGTATCAACGATGGTCGGTTACACCGTTCAATCCAATTTTTCCAGGGACTTCCATAAGCATTATGGTATGTCGCCGAGCAACTATATTCTTGAAAACAGTAAATAATGCTTACGTGTTCAGCAAATGATGGTGCATTTTTCAGCAAATGATACGCACAAGTTTTAGTAAATCGAACGAAATTATCCCGCTGTGTAAAAGCGAGCCGTGCTAACTAAAGAAAATTAGTATACTTAAGGGGGTGATGAAAATCCAATTGCAGGAGCTGGGCGAAGTGAGCAGAAAATCGTAGACGTAAGCTCTATTTACTACGTCTACGATAATGATCTTAGCGTTTACTCTTGGGAACAAAGAATGCAGCCAGCAGCATAAATACACCGGCCAACAACAAGCCATAAATGGATTGGCTATGAAAAAAATATTTGATGATCATTCCTCCAAAAAATCCACATACAATCTGTGGTAAGGTAATGAAGAAATTGAAAAGCCCCATATAAACCCCCATTTTCCCTGCAGGCAGGTGATCGCTCAAAATGGCATAAGGCATCGCTAAAATACTTCCCCAAGCGATACCAATACCGATCATGGGAAGAATCAGCAGATTAGCATCTTTGATCAGAAACAATGAAATCAACGAAAGTCCGCCAATAGACAAGCCAAGCGCATGCGTTTTTCCACGCCCGAGCTGTTTGGCTATCCGCGGAATAAACAAAGCATATAGAGCCGATACCCCATTGTAAATACCAAAAAGCACGCCCACCCAATTGGCCGCCTCCATATAAAGATCCTGCCGATTTCCTTCCCGCAGGTAAAAAACCGAATCTGCAATCGCAGGAGTTGTATATACCCACATCATAAAAAGGGCAAACCAGGAAAAGAATTGAACCCAACCGAGTTTGCGCATGATCAATGGCATCTTACCAATATCGCTGGCAATAGTGCGCAAACCAAATTTTGGCGCTGTCTCCTGTTCAACCACCAGGGTATCGGAAAATGACCGTAATTCCTGTGGCGTATATTCCTTCGTTTTAAACACCGACCACAACACCGTTAGAAGCAGTACAAAACCACCAAAGTAAAAAGAATATATCACATTGTTTGGCACCTGACCGGCTTCGGAAGTTCCCTGTACATGAAAATATTTTGTCAGTATAAAGGGAAGTAACGATCCCAATACGGCTCCAATACCGATCAGAAAGGTTTGTACGGAGAATCCAAGACTACGTTGGTTGCTCGGTAGATTATCGCCAATTAAGGCTCTAAAGGGCTCCATTGTCACATTGATGGAAGCATCCATAAACATTAATAGTCCTGCTCCTATCCAAAGTGGTGCTAGCAATGTGGTAAATACCGCTGCATTCGGCATCAAAAACAGGGTTATGGTGGTCAGCAGTGCACCCACCAAAATATAAGGCCGACGACGCCCCAATTTATTCCAGGTTCGATCGCTATAATGCCCGATAATTGGCTGCACAATCATCCCCGTAATCGGAGCAGCAAGCCAAAACAGCGACAGGTGTTCTACATCAGCACCAAATGTCTGTAGAATACGGGAAGCATTGCCGTTTTGTAAGGCAAACCCCATTTGTATGCCCAAAAACCCAAAACTCATATTGATGACCTGGCTAATACTTAATTCAGGTTTATTTCCCATAATAGGCTATCAAAATTTAAGACAAAATACAATTTAATTATCACTTAATCCCTATTTTCAGCAGCATAAGATCGGTCCTTTCGCTGCTGAAAACAGGGGCTTACCGAACCTGAAACACCTGCTTTTTGCTTTGTGCAGCCAGAACGAAAGCTTCTGCCTCCGTCTGGATATGGGCCGCAGTGTCACTGTCATTTTCGATCGTAAATCCATCCGACCGTACCGCAATCAACAAGGTCGCACCGCGAAATAAGATACGGAATTTATACCCTTCCCACTCTTTTGGTAACATCGGATTTAAATACAGTTTTCCTCCCTTAATCCGCATTCCTGCAAAGCCCTCTACGATTGTCATCCAGGTACCCGCCATGGAAGTGATATGTAAACCGTCTTCGGTATCGTTATTATAATCATCCAGATCCAAACGCGAGGTCCGCAGATAGAATTCATAGGCTTTTTCTGGTTTATTCAATTTAGCAGCCAATATCGCATGGACGCAAGGAGAAAGCGAGCTTTCATGCACCGTAAACGGTTCATAAAATTCATAATGTCGCCTTAAGGCCTCAAGATCAAACTGGTCTTCAAGAAAGTAAAAGCCCTGCAGCACATCGGCCTGCTTGATGTAACAGGAACGTAGAATCCTGTCCCAGCTCCAACGCTGGTTGATCGGTCGTTGAGCCGGATCAAGTTCGGCCACAGGAATTAACTCTTTGTCGAGGAAACCATCCTGTTGGAGAAATACCCCGCGCTGCGCATCAAAAGGATAATACATGTTATCGATAATATGCTGCCATTTTTCCTGTTCCTCCGTTCCTATGGCTAGCTTCGTTTTCAATGCCTCAGCATTGTCGGAGCTCAGCTGCGCCAGCTTGTTTAAACAGTCCAGTGTATATTCCAGGCACCAGGAAGCAATCCGATTGGTATACCAGTTGTTGTTCACGTTGTTTTCATACTCGTTTGGTCCCGTCACCCCCAACATGACATATTGCTGGCGCTCAGCGCTCCAATTAACGCGCTGTGCCCAGAATCGGCTTATTGCAACCAAGACTTCCAAGCCGTGCGACCAGATGTAATCCTGATCACCGGTGTAACGGACATAGTTATAGATCGCAAATGCAATGGCTCCATTGCGATGAATTTCCTCAAACGTAATTTCCCATTCATTATGGCATTCCTCACCATTAATCGTCACCATGGGATAAAGTGCAGCTCCATTGGTAAAGCCAAGTTTAGCGGCATTTTCAATGGCTTTATCCAATTGCTGATGACGATAAATCAACAAGTTACGCGCAATATTTGGAGATTGTGTTGCGAGGTAAAAAGGAATACAATAAGCTTCAGTATCCCAATAGGTGACACCGCCATATTTTTCTCCGGTAAAACCTTTCGGACCAATATTGAGTCGCTCATCTTCGCCGGTATAGGTTTGGTTGAGCTGAAATATATTATAGCGTATAGCCTGCTGCGCAGCAACATCACCACTGATTTCAATGTCACTTTCTGCCCAGATCGCTTGCCAAGCTGCTGCTTGTTTCTCCTTTAGTTGCTCATAGCTCAGTGCATCTAGCCTATGTAAATTGACCGAAGCAGCCACTTCTAGCTCTGCCGACACATGGTTCTGTGATGTAACAATGGAAACTCGCTTTTCAACACAACAAATTTGAGATTCGGTTAGCTCGGTCTTATAAATTTCTGCTATACAGCCTCGACTTGTCACCGTATCTTGCACTTCGACAACGGCTGTAGATCCTGTCACGGTAGTTGTAAGCAGGGCGTATACCTCAAAGCCAGTTTTCTTGGTACGCGCCGCCACAAAGGTATTTTCACCATCTCTTCCCTGCGCTGTGCTTTCCCAAAATTGCTCGTCGTAGTTACTGTCTCGATTGACAACTTCAGCATTTAAATGCGAGCGGACCTCCAAAGCAATCGGACCGGAAAGTGCCTGTATGTTGTACTGTAATGAAGCTGTTTCCGAAGCAAACAGATGATACATCCGGCTTGCTTCAACCTTCAACTGTGCCCCATCGGACATTTCCACGATAAAACTGCGGTATAAAACCCCATTTTGCATATCCAGGCGACGTTCAAAAGATTTGACCGCAACTTTGTTTAGGTCGAGAACCTGCCCATTCACTAGAATATGTAGGCCTATCCAATCGATGGAATTGATGACCTTTGCAAAATATTCGGGATACCCATTTTTCCACCAGCCCACGCGTGTTTTGTCAGGATAATAAATACCCGCTAGGTACGATCCCTGTAACGATTTCCCGCTGAATTCTTCTTCAAAGTTAGCCCTCTGCCCCATCCGACCATTACCAATAGCGAAGATACTTTCCGAAAATTCATTATGTTCGGGACGAAAGGTGTCTTCGATAATTTGCCAAGGGTTATGTTTGATATATGTTTTCATCTTTATATTTTTTTCAATGCGCGACGGATACTCTGCCTCAATCATTCTGGTCTTCTTTGCCAATATGATCTACGCCTTGCTTCCATCACTTGAATTGCTCCTAAAATTTAAAATTTATCGACTAAGGCTCCTAAATCGGCTACCACTAAATCTGCTCCGTTAAGATGTTCAGCCTGCCCAATCCCTATGACCTGCATGCCGGCTGCCCTTGCCGCATCGATCCCCGCCTGGGCATCTTCCAGCACGAGACAGCATGCCGGCTCAATTCCCAAAGCCTCAGCTCCCTTCAGGAAAACTGCTGGATTAGGTTTAGACAGTTGCACCACATTTCCATCAAGCAATGCGTCGAAATAGCTGATAATCCCCGTTTTTTCAAGGATGCCCATCGCGTTCTTGCTGGCTGACCCCAATGCAATCTTAATCCCCTTTTTCCGGAGTTTTTCTAATAGATCCAAACTACCTGAAAGCAAGTGGTCAGGGCTGAGTTGTTCAATCAGCTCCAAGTACCATTTGTTTTTAAGTGACAGCAAATCCGCTTTTTCAGCATCGGATATTTTCGCCCCCGCCCATTTTAAAATAAGCTCGAGGGATTCAATGCGACTGACCCCTTTCAACTGTTCATTGTCAACAAGAGAAAACGAATAACCCAAGCCTTCTGCCAATCTGTGCCAGGCTTGAAAATGGTAGACCGCCGTATCCACCAACACACCGTCCAAATCAAATATTACGGCTTTTACAGTATTATAATTAATCATCGAAAAATGAATTCTATAGAATTTTAAATTGTGTTAAAACTTAAGCTCAAACACTTTAGTCTCGTAAGCGTCCAACTTCAAGCTATGGTCAACTGGATTGGTCTCTTGCTTTTGAATAATATCGAAATAGGACTTCACCTGGTTATTTCGTTCCCTAAAGCGATCGAGTTTAAGTTCCTTCGCGACATCATTGCAATTCATCACGACCATAACAGTTTGCTTTTCGTTGTAACGGAAATAAACATATACGCCATCTTCGGGCACATATTGCATCGTTTTACCGGTTTGCAGAACGGTATGTTGTTTTCGGTAATTGGCTAAGGTCTGCACATAACTCCACATATCCTGTTCGGCTTTCGTTCTTCCGTCAGCTGTAAATTTATTCGATTTGTCACCTATAAAACCACCCTGAAAGTCTTCCCTTAGCAAGCCGTCGGGATTAGAGAAATTCTTCATCAGAATTTCAGCTCCATAGTACAACTGTGGGATACCCCTTGTTGTCATAAGCCAAGCCATTGCTGATTTATATTTCTGCACGTTTTCGCCTACAACGGAGAAAAAACGATCCTTATCGTGGTTATCCAAAAAAAGCACATTTTGCGCTGGATGTGGATATAGAAAATCTGAGGCCAGGGTCGAATATAATTTATTGGCTCCGGCAGTCCATTCTGTCTTTTGGTTGAGCGCATCACCTATGGCATAATTAAGCTGAAAATCGGTTACGCCCATCAACTTGGAATCCACGTCCTGACCAACTCGTTTTCCGCCCAGAAAATAAGCCTGATTGGCAACCCCGTGTACCCATGTCTCCCCAAAAAAGGTAAACTTTGGATACTCCTGCAGAATGCGATCGGTCCATTTAGCCATAAAATCCAGATCATTGTACGGATAGGTATCTATTCGGAATCCGTCTATTGCTGCGGTCTCTATCCACCAGATATGGCTTTGGGTCAGGTAATTTTGAACGTATGGATTCTGTTCGTTCATATCAGGCATGGTGGGAACAAACCAACCTTTGACCATTTTCTTTTTGTCATCTGCCGAGGCATAAGGATCAAAAACAGCCTGATCTTTGTAGGATGTCTGCGTATAGGAAGGCCATTCATTGAGCCAGTCTGCCATCGGTTTGTCTTTCACCGTCCAATGATAACTTCCAATATGATTGGGCACCACATCAAAAATCAATTTCATCTGACGCCGGTGGAGCTGTTCGCCTAATTGCACATAAGTGTCATTGCTGCCAAAGCGAGGGTCTATATGATATGTTTCGGTATTGGCATAACCATGGTACGAGGCCTGTGGCATGTCATTGGTCAACACGGGAGTCAGCCACAAGGATGTAACACCAAGATCTTGCAGGTAATCCAGTTTCCCGATAATACCTTCCAAATCGCCACCATGACGCAAGTACATTGAATCCCGGTTCAAGCTCATATCCAACATACCTTTCACTTGATCATTTGCCTTATTTCCATTGGCAAAACGATCAGGCATAATCAGATAGATCAAATCGGCACTGTTTACTCCTTGCGCTTTTACTTTTTGATCTCTTTGCTTCAACTCATAACGATAAGTCAGTTTTTTCTTTCCTTGACGAAAGGTAAAAGTTGACCATCCCGGTTGGGCCGAAGCAGCCACCTTGACATCCAAAAACAGGTAATTGGGATTTTCCACCCGATTGATTTTTACCAATTCTATTCCTTTATCCTCCACTTGCACCTCACTTTTCCCGATCTGGGGTCCATAGACAACAAGCTGCAGGGTTGGATTTTCCATTCCTACCCACCAGTTTAAAGGTTCTACACGTTGAATGGATTGCCCCAATAAGGGGCTCCATCCAAGCACTGTTAGCGCCACGATTACTGTGGTAATATTTTTATTTATTTTAAACATCATTTGCTATTTCTTTGTCAGCGTATAGGTATTTGCATTGAAATCCACGACAATAGCGTAGGTACCGGCACTGGCGACCGCGATATTGGCACCACCAGCCGCTAAAGTTCCATTTGCCCCGCCAAAATTGGTTCCCCAATCGTGATTTTTACGGAATTTGATCTCTCCTGCCGTCAAGCTCACTGTGAGCTTCCATACCTGGTTGGCATTGTCAAACTTCATATCTGTATCGGCATCCCAACCTTTCGGTGTCGCGCTGCCAATAATGCCCCAGTTGTGATCTTTAAATGAAATGGTATTGGCAGTTGTGTTGACCTCGATTTCCAGATTACCTGCACGCGGCGCTTTTATATTTCCACCGCCATTAAATGCGATTTTACCATCTGCAGTTTGTCCATAAGAATTCGCCCAATTGCGTTCAGTTGTAATCTTAAATTCTGAATTCACTTCCGGAAATAAGATAATGCCTGTATAGATACCGTTACTTGTTGGGGAAACTAACGACTCAGCTGTAGCTGGATCCCATCCCTGATAAGCGCCTGGAACATACAGATAGCTGGTTGAAGCAAAGGGAACTGCTTTCAGGCTTGCCAAAGCCGAAAACACGACCGTAATTTTAGCATTGATACTTGACTTCAGACGTACATCAAAGTCAGAAGCCGTTCCTGTCGGAACACCAAGAGAAAGTAAGTAGCTATTCAATTCATAACCTGTAAAACCAACTGTTGTCCGACCACTCGGAATAACAACTTCTTTTACTGTTTTAAAATTGTCTCCTTTGAGCCCAAACTGGAGTACGTTGGTTACTGCCGCCTGAAAACCAAAGTCAGGCTGAATCATAGTTAAGTGCAGTACCGTGTCCTTTGCATTATCTTTAGACAGGGTTACATTATTTTTATCAAGGCTTAAAGTCGCTGGCTTTATACCTTCATCACTAGCCAATATGGCCCGCGTTTCGTCTTTTTTACAACTTTGGAATAGCGCTATAAACAGCAGCATGATTCCGATATAGTGTCTAGTTTTCATCTGTTTTATTTTGTTTTCAATAGCTGATGAAAGCTCAGGGCAAATATTTACCGTCCTGTGCGCCGATCAATATGCATTGCTCGGTTTCATCTGTCAACAATTTTCTTAGTACAGGTATGGCCACATCGACCAGAAATTAATTATAGCCGGGATTCTGTACAAGATTGGAGTTCGCGATTATATCTGAAGCCGGAAGCGGGAACAGTGTTCTATAAGCTGGCACAGCTTGACCGGCTAACACACCTCCTTTAAAAGGCCAGAGGTAATTATCGCCCGTAAATTTGCCGTAACGAATTAAATCCGAACGTCTAAACCCTTCCCAATACAGCTCTTTCACACGCTCGTTGAGTACATCGTCTAGCGAGAGGTTTGCCAAATTCCCACTGTTGTTGCCATAGGCACGCACACGCAACTTGTTGACGTAATCCAATGCTTTAGCCACGTTACCACCGGAGCCACCCCGTAAAGTTGCTTCGGCGTAAATCAGGTTCATCTCTGCCAATCGAATTAATGGAAAGTCCACCGATGCTACAAAACCTTCAGCTGCTGGAGGAGCAGTTTTTCCGTCTTTGTTCACATTCCGGAATTTAGTAACGGCCAACCCCTGCTTATAGACAGCGATATCTTCTATTTTTACGCTTGTATTTAAGTGAAACATTGCCCTTTTGTCCGTTGCTCCGGAGTAGTCACCGAAAATGGTTGCGATATTGTCACGCGTCCGATTTCCCGCCCAACCGCCGCCAGGCACACCAAAAGAAGTGGGATTCATGGTCGCGTCTATAGCTGCATTGATCAGATAAGTCGTTCCCCCCTTGCTCTGTGTTTTGGTTCCATCGTAAGGCAGATAAAAAATAAATTCTGGGTTGTTCACATCATTATCTGCATAGAAGAGCTCCCGGTAATTTGTCCCCAAGCTATAGCCCGAGTTCAATACCTTTTCTGAATACGTGATGGCTTCGGTATATTTCTTATTACCGGCCCCCAGGTAGACTTCAGCGTTGAGGTATAAACGAGCCAATAGCCCCCATGCCGCTACTTGGTCCACACGACCATAAACATTCTGTTTGGCACCTTTGAGCTGACCAGCAACCTCCAGCAGTTCTTTCTCCACATACGCGAAAAGCTCAGGTCGTTTGATCTGTGGCGGTGATACTTTGCCTACTGAAGTTTCTTCGGTTACAAAAGGTGGATTTCCGAATAGATCAAGTAGAACCCAATAGTTGTAAGCACGTAAGAATCTTGCTTCGGCACGATAATAAGCGATCTCTTTTTTGTCGGCATCTGAAATACCGCGTTCGGCCAATTTAGCATCCGTGCTCTCTCTTAAAAATTCATTGACAAGGGTAGCACTGTAGACACAACGCGTGTAAAGACCGCGGAGCATGGGATTGCTATCGTCAAAATTGAGGTAATCCAAACCACTAATTCCCGGGTCATTAAGCCAGGCGCAAGCAGCTTCATCGGTAGTAAGTTCTTGCGCATTCCAAAAAAGACGTAAAAAATCCGATGTTCCGGCATCTAAACCACCTAAGTCTGTATTATTCGGCCCCGATGTGCTCGTTAAAGTCAATGATCCATACAACCTTGCAAATGATGAGGTATAACCTTTAAAATCTTTATAAGCAATATCTGCGGTGACATCATTAGTCGGCTTTAAATCCAAATCCTTGTGGCAGCTGCTCAATGCGATGGCGAGCAGGCAAGCGCCTATATATTTATTTAATTTTTTCATTGTTATATCATTTAAAAACTCACATTTACACCCAATACATAAGTTCTTGGTCTTGGATAGAAACGGTCGTCTATACCATTGGATATTTCTGGATCAACTCCTTTGTACTTGGTGATGGTAAATACATTTTGTACAGTGGCAGAAATAGACATCGAAGCTTTGCTGTTCCGAATAAATTTTCCGAGGTTATAACTCAGATTGACATTATCCATTTTCACGAATGATGCATTTTTGATGTAATAGTCGCTTCGTAACTGCTTGAGTAGAAAATTGGTATTCAAAAAATCCACCGGGGCATTGTTGATCACCAAAACCGCCTGATCGTTGATATTCGCGCCACTGCCTAGGTTGGATGAAACATTGTCGTACACATAATTATCCAAACTTGCGCGCAATACGGTGCTTGCCGACCATTTTTTGTAACTGTATGCCGCCGTAAAACCCAAAAGGTATTTCGGTAAAGGTGATTTGTATAGGTAACGGTCGTTATCGCTGATCACGCCGTCGCCATTGCGGTCAACATAGACCCCTTCTACAGGATGCCCCTGTTCATCATATACCTGCTGGAACACATTGAAACTATTGGGCATGAAATTCACCTTATGTGCCTGGATATTCCCCCCTGTTCCACCACGAATACTACCGGTCTCCACGATAAAGTTTGGATCATCGCTCTGCGTCAGGTTGGTCACTTTGCTTCTATTATAAGTCACATTGAAACCAAGATCCAACGACGAATTTTCTGTTTTTACCGGAACGTAATGCAGGTTAAACTCCAGACCCTGATTCTCCATATTACCGACATTCGTCAACAAAAAGTTGCTAAAGTTTGATCCTACAGGAACTGGAATGGTACTGAGCAAGTCCTTGGTCTTCTTCGAATAGTAGTCTATGCTACCATAAAATAGATTGTTAGCGAAACCAAAATCAACTCCAGCATTGTAGGTCGTTGTACTCTCCCAGCGGATATCTTGATCGTAGGCGACCGGCGAATTCAGGTAATAATACTCATTACCAAATCGATACATGGATTCATTACCACTGATGGTGTAATTAGGCAAATAAGAATAGTTGGCAATACCGTCTTGCTGACCTGTCTTTCCATAACTTAAACGAAGTTTCAACTCCGAAACCGCAGCTATTTCTTTTAAAAAGCCTTCATTTTTCGCGCGCCAGGTAAAACCGACAGAAGGGAAATATCCCCAGCGGTTGTCCGGGCTAAAACGGGAAGAACCATCTGTCCGCAAGGTTCCAGAAAGGACATAACGGTTGTCGTAGGTATAGATCAAACGTCCGTAATAGGAAATCAACAGGTTTTCGGGTTTATCAAAAGGTCGCGTTGGTTCATTTAAGATCTTATCACCTTCGGCATTTGTACGGTTAAAATTGTATACTTTACTACTATTTTTATAGTAACCATAGCCTAGTGTCGCGTCTATCGTACTTTTGATCGTAGGTAATTCTTTATCATACTTTAGATAAAACTCGAGTGTTTTATTGTTGATATCGGTTTTATATTGCGTTCTTTCACCACCTTCATTGAAATTACGTGCAGCAATAGCCGGCGTAAATGTATTCCCTTTTGAACGCGCCAGATCGTAGCCGACGTTTAAGTTGGCATGTAACTCGGGAAGGAAATGAAAACTATAATCCACTTTTGCATTTCCAATGCTTCTGAAAACATCGCCATTATCTTTGCGCAGATCCAATAAGGCCAAAGGATTTCGAGGTGCATTTGGATTGGGTTTCCCGCCCTGAACCCACTCATAATATCCGCCAAAACTATCCTTATCATCGACATAAACAGGTTGGGTGGGATCGAACTGAATCGCTGACCCGATCGCATCTTGCGTAGCAAATTTCGATTTCGACCAGGTACCACGTACATTCACATCCAGCGAAAGGTGATTGTCCAGAAATTTCGGTGTCAAGGCCAATGCCGCAGTGGTCCGTTTTAAGTTATCATTTTTCAGCACACCGTCCTGATTCATATAACCAGCAGAAATACGGTAAGGCATATTGCCAGCTCTGGAAGCAATGTTAACATTATTGTCTGTAGTAAAGGCATTGCCATAAATCACATCCTGCCAATCGGTATTTGCTGTTCCCAACAATTTTTTCATGGCATCACTGCCATTGGTATTGACATAATCGCGGATTTGATCCGCGTTAAGCAGTTTTACTTTATTGGCCACAGTCGCCAAGGAGTTCTGTGTAGAGAAGTTGATTTGTGTTCCTGAGCGGCTGCCTTTTTTGGTGGTGATTAAGATGACACCATTCGATGCACGCGATCCATAAATTGCCGTTGCATTGGCATCTTTCAAGATGGTAAATGTCTCGATATCATTTGGGTTAATCAAACTTAATGGATTCGCTACCCCAGATACCGAGCCACCAGCCAAAGGAATCCCATCCACGACGATCAATGGATCGTTACTGGCATTCAGTGAAGCGCCGGAACGGATCCGGATTGTACTTCCTGCGCCTGGCTGCCCCCCACTTGTTGTAATCTGTACGCCCGGAACTTTCCCCATAATGAGTTGCTCGGGAGAAGAGATCTGTCCTTTTTGAAAATCCTTAGAACTCACCGTGCTGATTGACCCCGTCAGGTCACTTTTCTTTTGTGTACCATAACCGATCACAACAACTTCTTCCAGTGCGCTGGTATTGGATTTAAGGTAGAGGTTTAACGGATTCTGCCCATCGCTGATTTGGATTAAGGTGTCCAGGCTCGCGTATCCGACCATGCTGACTCGCAGGCGTAATTTCCCCGTTTGTAGTCTATCCAAGCTAAAATCCCCATTCGCATTGGTAGACAGTGATTTTTGAATATCCTCGAAGCGCAGTGTAGCACCGACCAAGGAACTCCCCTTCTGGTCCATTACTCGCCCCTTTAGCGTTGCCTGTTGGGCAAATGCCGAAGCACTTACGCCGAGTAGCATGCTCAGAGCCCAAAATGGACGTGATAGCTGTTTGTTCATAAAATAACTGTTTATTTATTTAGTTTTGTTTTGCTTATCAATTGGTATTGTCCAGGCAAAAGGCTCAATTTTGACTGACTGGCCCAGTTGAGCTCTTTTCCTGTAAAATTGTCCACCCACTGTCCCTGCAGTGCTTGTGGCAATGTAAATTCCACACTTTCTACCCCAAAATTGCCAAGTACCCCTACTTGTTGTCCATCCTTTTCCAGCACGAAATATTTAACAGCATCTTTCATAGCCGATGTAACAATCGTCCCGTTTTGGAAAATGCTATTTTTGGTTTTGAAACGGGTGAGTTTCGCATAGGTCTCAAAGAGTTTTTTGCGATCATCTTGCTGCAGATAACTCCACAATAATGGTTTTTCACCTGTCCGTCCATTTTCATCGATAGACACATCATAGCCATATTCACCAAACTGCCAGATCATCTTAGGTCCAGGTGAAGCCAATAAGAATACTGCAGCCTGTTCCATACGTTTTAATGCAATGCCAAGATTCTTGATGTTATAATTACCGGATGAATTTCCATAATTGAGGCACTTGAACAAGAGTCTCTGTTCGTCGTGGCTTTCCATATAGGACACAAAAGAAGGTTGTGCCATGCCGTGACTCGACGCAAATAATCTTCCTAGATCCGAGCCATTATTGGCATTCCATCCCATCGCTGCTTCGTTGAAGACATGATTCATATTATTCCAGAGCAACATACCCGATTGCGCCAGCTCCATTTCTTCCTGATCACCGCCAAGATGCTCGAGAATGATATAACAAGAAGGATCTATACTCCGAATATGCTGCTGATATTGCTTTAAGATCGCCACACGGGAAGCATCATAAGCATTCCATGCGTTTAAATCACTTTCTGAAGTGCCTGAATTTTTCTGCGTAAAGCCTTTAGACAAGTCAAAGCGGAAGCCATCGATCTTGTATTCCTGCATCCAATAGGTCAAGACATCTTTAACAAAAGCCTGTGTATAACTACTTTCGTGGTTAAAGTCAAATCCAACATTAAACGGATGCTTGGCAACCGTATTGAACCAAGGACTATTGACAGCGACGTTGCCCTGCTCCATATAAAGCTGTACAAGCGGCGACTGACCAAATGCGTGATTAAAAACAACGTCCAAAATCACGGCAATACCATTTTCGTGACAGGCATCGACATAGGCTTTCAGGTCATTTTTCAAGCCGTAATATTTATCCAATGCCCGGTGGAATGAAGGATTATATCCCCAAGTCGAATTCCCTTCCGATTCCTGTACAGGCATTAGCTCAACGGCATTTACACCTAGCCTTTTTAAATAAGACAAAGAATCCTTGAGTGTAGTATATTGATGCTGTCTGACAAAATCGCGGACCAACAGTTCATAGATCACCAAATCACCTTGAGCAGGTCTATTAAAAGCAGTTGTTTTCCAGGTATAAGCCTTTGCGGGAAGATCCAATACGCCGACAATACCATGCGCAGCTGCGGGATAAGCGGGTACAGCCGTTGCTGTAAGCCCAAGTGCAGCATCATTCTGCGGATCAAGAATCAGTTCAGCATAGGGGTCAGCGATAGCCAATTGGCCATCCACCAAAAACTGATAAGTCTGTTTTTTGGAGAAATCCAGATTCGATACCGTTACCCACCAGGTTTTGCCATCTGGAGTCTGGCTCATCGCATAGGCTGGTAATGCTTTATAGTTGTTAAAACCACCTAACAGATATACACTTTTTTTCAGTGGTGCTGTGAGCGCAAAACTGACCTCCCCTTTTTCCCTGTTTATGGTTGTTCCGTTTGGATTGATACCTATCGGGAGGGCAGCAATGGTAGGTTTTGATTCTACAAATAGCTCCACTTTACTGGAATATACCTTGCCATCAGCTTCCAAGCGGGCTTCGAGCTCATGCAGGCCGTTGCTTTGTAGACTAACAGATTTTTCCAAAGACAGTGCAACAGAAGATTCAGCCAGCAATATACCATTGTCCCAGACACTGATTTTTCCGGACTGCGTTGCCTGTAATTGTAGCTTCAGGTTATCGCCAACGGTGTACATTTGCTCAGTGGTCATTGGATCTGTAGGTTGCAGCATAGGCGACACAAAACGAATCGCTTGCATGTTACTCGCCACGAAGGGCAGAAATAAATCTGAATTATTTTTATTTCGTTGGACCAGCGATCCATCACCATTGCGCACTAAAAGTGCCAACTGACCAAATTCCAAAGCATTTGACAGATTAAAGAATGTGGAAGGCGTAAACGTAAATGTATATAAACCAGCAGAAACAAATTTAAGTTTATAAGCGTTGTCATTCTTTGACCAGTCTGTCGCTACATGCTGCCAGCTCCCCCCATGGACAGGAATCAACCCCGCGTGTAGATACAGGTCGGTGGTGCTACCTTTTAACGCTGCATTTCCTTTCGAAAGATCAAATTGCAACGTGATTTCCTTATCCCAAAAGATAAATGGAGCAGAAAGATTCACCAAACCAGTCCCCTGCTGTTCAATAACAGGTGGTTGCTCGACATCCACGATATCTTTCTTATTTGCACATGATGATAATAGGACAATCACCCAGAGATACCCTATTAAACGAGAGATATGCTTCCCCATCGATAATTAGCTTTACTTGGAATCTGATATTGGGAACGTTCCCGAAATCAAGGTAAAAAGAAATCGCCTGTTGCGATTTGCTGGATTTCCCTATCCAATATTTTATACAAATTGATTATTTAAACACTTTCGGGAATGTTCCCGAAAGTAATCAAAGCTAAATAATGGGATTACAAAAAACAAATATTTTTTTTCTTATTTGAGGCTAGATTTTTGAAAAATAAGCTGGGAATCAAGATAAACCGAATTAGCAAACTTATCATTTGTTGGATCATCCATCTTATCTAACAGGTATTTTGTTACCAATTGGCCCATTTCGTAGGCAGGTTGTTTCACTACGCTCAGTGCTGGGTCGATCAGATCGGCGATATCCAAACAAGAAAAACAAATGATCTTGAGGTCTTCAGGAATACGAATTGCGAGCTGCTTGGCGACCCGTATACTCGAAATGGCGAGACGTTCTACTGAGGCAAAAATGGCATCGGGTTTTTCCTTTTCGATCAAGCTGGTGATATCTTTCATATTCTGATCGGCATCATTGACGGTATCCAAAATAAGCTCGGGCCTAATCGGTATTCCCGCCTCCTGCAAAGCTTTTTCATACCCGTCTTTACGCACCTTACCAATCGAAACATGAGGATTGATGGCGAGGTAAGCAATCCGTTGACAGGCATTATCAATCAAGTGCTTCGTTGCCAGATAAGACGAATCAAAGTCATTCCCCGTAATATATCCCCCCTTCCAATCGTCATATGCACGGTCAAAGAACATGACCGGTATTCCCCTTTCCGCCAACAGTTGCAAATGCGAATGGTCTTTTCCCTCACCCGAAGCCGAAATGATCACGCCATCCACTCGTCCATTAGCCAGCGAGCGCACGATGGAAGCTTCATTTTGTACCTGATGATCCGTCACGTAAATCAAGGTATGATAGCCCTTAGAGCGTGCCACTGCCTCGATTCCTTTGATGGCCTGCGAGAAAAATTTATTACCAAATTCGGGAATAATAATCGCAATGGTCAGACTTTTATTCGCTTTCAGACTACTCGCATAGACATTCGGCGAAAAACCGATTTCTTCGGCCATGGCCAAAATACGGGCTTTTGTCGCCGGATTAATATCCTCGTTATCCCGAAATGCACGGGAAACGGTCGATTTTGACAAGCCGAGTTTTTTGGCCAGATCTACTATTGTTAATTGCGACATATCAAGATTCCCTTTGCTGTTCGAATGTAATAATTGTTGGATACAAATAAAGCAATTATCTATCCAGAATAGCAAATTTTCTTTTTGTTCCCTTTGTTTTAAATCAGCGGGCCATGTTTTTTTATCTCCAGATAAGAAAAGCGATCTAGTGATCAAATCGTGTAAACGACCTCTCCAATATGCTCGCTTCCGTCAGCTTTCCGTTAGCAGAAAAACGTGTTTTACATGGCGTTTTGTGTCTATAGCATTAAATACTGTATTCGGGTTGTCTTCGTATTGTGTTCGTATCACCTTCGGCTGTGGAGAATCTTGCTACGGCTATTGATCGAAAGTTGACCAAGTAATTCCTGTTCAGGGTCTGGTCAATATCTGTTCAGCACCTGTACAATATCTGTATCCCATCCGAATAAGGTACGAAGCAGGTACGAATCTTTCCTCCCTATTTATTAAAAAATTGTGAAAAGGTGCTTAGCAGATGTTACCGCCAAAGACAGGGTAATACAAGCCTACATTGTTGTAGAAATATTGATCTATAAACAAAACAGGCTTAGCAAATATGCTAAGCCTGTTTTTATCATTAGTCGACCATTTTCTTGATTAGAACTTTCTAAAATCCCATTCCCCGCGATAAGGGCGGCTACGCATGAGGTTAGCATAATCATTGTCGAACTGTTCCTTTTGTGGATTCCATTTTAAATCCTTTTGAAGTTCATACGCTATGTTGATGGCATTGCAAACAGAGCTCGTCCGATGGCCTATTTCAACATCACAGATCGGCTTACTTCTTTTTTTGATCGCGTCTACCCAATCCTGATAGTGGTTATCACTGTAATACAGGCGACGATCTGTAGAGCTCAATTTAAGATTGGCCAAATTCTCGGGATTCGAACGGATAAATTCGCGGCTTACTTCAATCTTACCTTTTTCACCAATAAATTGAATCGCGTTATGTACGCCCCATTGCACATGGTTTACCCGAACTCCATTGGCATAGTTAAAGGAAAGCCCGCTATTGCTATTTGCTGCTTTAGGTGGATTGAATTGCACCGGGCCAGATTCGTCCATGCCCAATGCCCATTGCACAATATCAAACATATGTGCTCCCCAATCGGTAATATAACCACCGCCGAAATCACGGTAACCACGCCACCAAGCCCATTTATCATCCTCAAGCGGTGGGCTTAAAATCGGGTTATAACCGCGGTAAGGTGAAGGTCCTACCCACATATCCCAATCCAAATAATCCGGTGCTGGCATAGCTGGTAGGTCGCATTGTTTGACCGGTTCGCCCACAGACACATTAATTTCTTTTATTTTGCCGATATAGCCATTGAGAACCAGTTCTGCTGCCTGTCTAAAATTATAGGAAGAACGCTGCATGCTACCTGTCTGAAAGACACGTTTATATTTGCGGGTTGCATCAACCATTGCTCTCCCCTCGGCAATGGTAAGCGCCAGGGGTTTCTCACAATAAATATCTTTGCCGGCTTTAGCTGCATCAACAGCAACCTGCGCATGCCAGTGATCTGGTGTTGCAATAACAACAGCATCAATATCTTTCCGATCCAATAGTTCGCGATAATGGTGGTAGGCCTTAATCTCAGTCTGTGCTTTTGACAATTCCGTTTGCTTTTTCGCTGTCGCAGCAATAAATGCGGCCAACTTGTTACGGTCCACATCGCAGGCCGCCAGACTTGCGATTTCCTTGCAGTGATTGAGACCGTTCATCAAAGTATAGGATTGTTTTCCGACACCGATAAATCCAAGATTGATACGATCACTTGGTGCAAGAAATCCATTTCCGCCTAACACAACGCGCGGGACAATTGTGAAAGCCAAAGAGGATACAATCCCCTTGGCTATAAATTCTCTTCTTTTCATTTTTACTGATAGTTTATTTTTCTGCTCGTCTTTATAGACACTTATTCGGTCCTTGGCGGCAAAATGGTTTATGTATGGATGATTTGTCTAGGCTTTCTCAAAAATAGTTTATTCTTGAACCGGAACCAGTGTAATTGACGCAATCTCAGGTAATGCATCGCCATCAATTGCCGTAGCCTGCAGCAGCACTTTTGTACTTGGCTCTCCGATCACTTGCTGTGGTACTTCTATTGTTCCCATGACCGCTTCCTTAAATGCAGTTCCATTTTCATTTATAAAGGCGAAAGGAATCTTTTGTCCAAGAGCGGTTAGCAAAATTTTGCCCTGATGTTTAGGATTAGGTAGATAATTGATGAGTACTCGGTATTTACCCGGTTTTTGAATTTTAATATCCCAAATTACTTGATCGGCAACATCCTTCCATTGACCTATGGCATTCGGGCGATTTGGATCATGGGTATGTGCGCCAATAATTTTCAGTCCCTTTCCTTCCTGCAGTTTCGCATTATTTGCGTTCATCACGATGCGACCATCCGCCTGTGTTTGTGTCAGGCTTTCCTCAACAATTGGTTTTCCTTGGATCTCCACCACGATAACCTTAGGTCCTTTGTTGTTGTCAAAGACATCAACAGGAATTGCTGGTCTACCATTTTCCAGCGTAGATTTTAACTTCATTTTCGGTGAAGCCAGGGCATAGACAGCCGTCACTTTATTTTTGATTGGTAGATTTATTTTCCCATCGGCTGGACGGTCAAAAACATGCAGATAGAGCTTCCCATTTTTTTGCGTACAATAACCCCAATCCAACGCTTGGAAAGGGCTCGCCGTAGTCCCGTAAATAGATTCGCTATTGATCTTCATCCAGTCCCCGATCTGCTCCATAATACGCACCGCAGGTTCAGGAATGCCGCCATCACCATCGGGTCCAACATTTAACAGGAAATTGCCGCCCTTACTTACTGTTTCCACAAATAATTGCATGATCTTGGGGAAGCTTTTCCAATTTTGATCATGGGCGCTATAACCGTAACTTTCATTCATGGTATGACTTACCTCCCAATACATACCAGGCAAGCCTGTTGGTGGAATATATTTTTCAGGCGTTCCAATATCACCGTTTTTATTTTCGAGTCCATTCCAAAATCGATTATTGATAATAATGTTGGGTTGCCATTTGATCAGGTCTGTCAAAATATGTTTGGTTCCCCAGGCGTCACCTTCGTGCTGTTTGCTACTGAAATCGGGCCACAGCATATCCAATCGCCCGTAATTTTGGGCAAGTTCCTTAATTTGGCCATAGAGATAGGCTTTATACCGTTCATGATCAGGTTGATGATTACCTACATTCGGGTTTAACTGAAAAGCCTCATAGGAATCGGGATGCTGCCAATCCAGCAGCGAATAATAGGCGCCTACTTTCATTCCCTCCTGGCGGAAAGCTTCCATAATTTCGCGGTAAAGATCTCTCCCTTTTGGCGATAAATTTGCCGTACCTGTGACATCGTTTTTAACCGTGTAAGGCTGTTGGCTATTGAATAGGCTAAAGCCTTCGTGGTGTCGGGAGGTCAGCACCATATACTTCATTCCCGTTTTTTTTGCAAGCTGAGCCCAGGATTTTGGATCGAAGGAACGCAACGTAAATTTTGGTTTCAGCACTTCAGCATACTGCTTACTGGGAATTTTCCCCCAAGTTTGTATCCATTCAGCATAATGCTGTGGGTATTTTTTTCCTTCAAAAGAACCTCCCGATGCACTATACAATCCCCAATGGATAAATAACCCAAAACGAGCTTCTTTAAACCATTCCATGCGTTTATCTTGCGTCTCTTGCCAGCCAGCTACGCCTTCATAGGGTAATGATTTGGTCTGTGAATTAGCAACATCGGTCATGCATAGCAACATTCCCACTGCTGCTGCACACTTCCACTTTAAAAAATTGATTTTCATCGTAATATAGTTTTATACATAAAAGTTCATGGATTATAATCATTAAACAGGGGTCATCAGAAACCCAAGTGGTTTATTTCCTCCTGCATGGTATCATAAGTCTTTCGCCCATCCTCCAAAGGAATTCCTTTTGATAGTCCGGGTCGTTTATGGCCTGTAAAAGTCAACCATGTGTCTTTCATGATCGTCTGTCTTTTCAAAACAAGGGTATATAACTGGCGAAGTTTTGGTTTATCGCGCAAATTATCATCCCATGTGCTTTCGATCGGGAAATTAGGCATCAGGTGTTTAACAATTTCCCTTGCCATGAGCCAATGGCCCAACTCGCCAGGATGAACACCATCTGCCGCTAGCCTAAACTGAGGATCTTTCTTGATGCCAGTCTCCAAATATCGCCGCATAGGAAAATGGAGGTCAATGATTTCCCATGATTGTTTTCGGCCATAATCGATCAACCATTCGGCATAACGATCCAATACTTTATTGTACCCATTGAGCCGAAGCTGCGGATCATCATGCACCGGTGGAGTCATCCATATGATACGTTTGACACCTTGATCTGCAAGTCGTTTTTGCAGGTGTATAATTCCGTTTTTATAGGCTTCAAACCGAGCCGAATCAAATGGTAGGTAAATACCGTCATTCATGCCATAACAGACGAAGACAACCTCAGGATTGATTTTATCGAGTACATTATCCAAACGGTCAAATAGACAAGGTCGCGGAAACTTTCCATCGGCATGATTCGGCTCACTAAGTCCAGATACGGTCTCACTGGGTAGCCCCGAGTTAATAAACTGGGGTTTCTTTTTCGGATGACTGCTCAGGAACAAACTTTCGGTCATGGCGACATATTGACCGGCATAGGTAATGCTATTTCCCAGAAAAAGAATTTTCTGTGCTTCGTTCCAGGCAAACTGATTAACCTGTTTTTGCCCAACAGCTTGTACATACCATAAACTTAAGCAGAAGAGCAGCGACAAAACACGTATTTTTTTTATAGTTAATAATTGATTCAACATCGTTATAATTGATACAGTCAATATTCGAATTAGCCTAGTTTTATTTTTAGCGCATAGCCCAAGCTGTTGTTTTCTATCTTCTTGGGTAATTTCAATTGCAATCCATGGTTATCCTGCTGGAAATCGATCTGACCAAACCCTAAGATTTCCACTGATTTCACTTTAGCCTTATTTTGGTTCAGGGACTTTACATTGACGATTCCACCCTTGGGTACTACAAGAGCCATCGCATATACAAAATCATTCTTTTGGGTAAACCAAAAATCCGAAGCGGTAAAAGATGCCTTAAATCCTTCTCTCTCCCGTTGTTCGGTATCCGTTATCCGAATTGCTGTAGGCCCCTCATGTGCAGTGGTCCATGGGGATGTTCCATAAATCGCTTCACCATTGAGTCGCAACCATTTCCCTAATATAGCAAGATTTTTCTTTACCGGCGCAGGGACATTCCCCTGCGCATCGGGCCCAATATTGAGCATATAGTTACCACCTTTACTGACAATTTCCAAAAGCCAATAGCGCAATTCGTCTACATTTTTCCAATCATGATCGTAGGATTTATAGCCCCAGGAATGATTGAATGTCCCGATAGCTTCCCAAGGTTGGTTAAAATGTTCCGAAGGATCTGGAATCCGATTATCTCCTGGAATGGCATAATCGCCCATGCCATTGCCAATCCGTTCGGAGACAATAACATGTGGATTGCAATCATAAACGGTTTTATAGAACCGAAAGCTTTGTTCTGCAGTCATCAGTCCCGGCATATCAAACCAGATATATTTCAGCTGTTTGAACCGCGTCAAAATTTCCTTTACCTGAGGAATTGCTTTTTCGTTGAGATACGAAGCAAAGGAATTTTTACTGGGATCCCAAAGATTGGCACCAAAAGCATCGGTTTTGGTATGGGCAAGATCATGCTGTGCCTTCGTTACCTTATATTGCGCGTCGCTACCATCCCTCCAATCGATATTCTGTGAATAATAGACACCAAAATCGAGTTTATGCCGAAGACAGGCATCATACAGTTCCTGAATGATATCGCGTTTAAAGGGCGTAGCCTGTATGCTATTGAATGAACTGACCTTTGAACCATATAGCGCAAATCCATCTTGATGTTTACTTGTCACAACAAGATATTTCATCCCGGCATCCTTGGCCATTTTAACAATGTTATCGGCATCAAAAGATTGTGGCGAAAATTGGTTTGCTAATTTGGCATAGGTTGACCGTGGAATTTTTGCGACCAATTGAATCCATTCGGCGACACTAGGACTCCCTAAATCTTCTATTCTCTGACCATTCCATATACCTGCTGGGATCGCATACAGTCCCCAATGGATAAATAGACCAAACTTTTGTTGCTGAAAATCTTGGAGTGCCCGTGCTTTCTGTTTATTCATCTCCTGCCATTCCTTCATTAGCTGTGCAAGTCGATGTCTTCGCTTGTTCCATCGCGTCAAGGCTTCTAAATAATAATAGTCTGCATACACCAAAGGCACATCAATTTCTCCTTTATGTGGAATACTGCCCACACTATGTTTTAAGATAAACAGACCATTCCCTCCAACTTCACTAGCGTACTTTGGCGAGCCCAATGATCGCAAAATCTTTTCAGCCAGATCCAAATAATCCTGCTGTTGTCCCGGCTCCATATATTCAACCAATTCCAAAAGTGCCGATGCAGTGACAGCAGCAGCGGATGCATCCCGCGGGGTAGTGCCAAAATCTTCTTTTCGATAGTCCCAGTTTGGAATAAACCCCGCTTGATCGACATCAAAGTCCCAAAAGGGAACTCCATCATCAGGCAAGCGCGGGTGCTGTGCATAAAAGTCTGCCATTTTTAGAGCAGCCTGTAAAAACTTAGGATCCTTCGTTTCACGATACATCACAACAAATCCATACAATCCCCAAGCTTGCCCTCTAGCCCAGGCGGAATTGTCCGAAAAGCCCTGAGCAGTCTCCCTGCTCAATACAGCACCCGTATTGGGATCATAGGTAACCACATGGTAAGAACTGTAATCCGGTCGGTATTGATTTTTCAACGTCGTTTCTGCATGTCGAATAGCGGCATGCCGATAAACAGAATCCCCAGATAATTTGGAAGCCAAAAAAAGAAGTTCCAAATTCATCATATTGTCGATAATGACTGGAAATTCATATTTATGCTTACTGTCCCAAGAAGAAAATGTATTCCAAGACTTGATCGCTCCAACCTTTGGATTGAAACGTGTCAATAAAGATTTGGCACTCTGGATCAAGATCGATTTGAAGGTGGTGTCACCCGTCAACCGATAGGCATTGCCATAACTGCAGTTCATTACGAAACCAATATCGTGGTGATGCGTATTAAATTGATTTTGACGTAATGAATTCGTCCATTTTAATGCAGCGTCCCGCCATTGATCATCGCCTGTATACTCAAAAACATACCAAAGACAGCCCGGCCAAAAGCCACCAGTCCAATCCCGGATATCAGTAAACGTTGTTTTTCCATTATGATCTGCCGATCGTGGATACTTACTCAGGTCTTTATGATCTTGATACAGCAATGCATACTGTCGTTCGGCCAAATCAAATCCCTTTTTTACGATATCGCTTGTATCCGCACGTAGGAGAAAAGGATAAAAAAAGGTCAAAAAATAAATAAAGTATAAGCTATATCTAAAAAAAATCATGTTTAGGTTCATTTTATACTCATAAAAAACTAATCGATCCAACCCGGGTTTTGCACCAGGTTCACGTTCATCTGTATTTCTGAGGTCGGAATAGGCCATACGGTCAAGAAATCGCCTTTGTAGCTATAATTCCCAACATTTGTCCCCCAGACCTGCTTACGTCCATTGCCTGCTTGAAACACCGTCTCTTTCCAGGTCCCCCAACGCAATTCGTCAAAGTAATTGATCCCCTCATTCGGAAACTCCACACGGCGTTCGTTGCGAATACGTGTACGTAAATCATCTTTTCCGCCAACAGCTGTTACAGCATTGGAATTTAAAAGTGCCAGCCCCGCACGCTGGCGAACTTCGTTAACTTTTGCTATAGCTTCATTCAGTTTACCATCTTCATTCAAGGCCTCGGCCCACATCAATAAAACATCAGCATAGCGAAAAATCGGAAAATCGATAGGTCCATAATTACGATCCACAAGCTCATTGACTCCTTCAGCAACAAATTTTCGATAGAAATAGAAGAAATTGATCTGCGTATCACTCTGAATATCGCCGCCTACCTGTGCCTGCCCACGAAATGGCCAGCGCATAAATTGAAGACTTTCAACATTCGTAAAATTATAGGCACCCCTAAAAGTCGAATAAGGCGTCACGACATTGGCCTGCAAACGGGGATCGCGATTTTCATAGGCCTTTTTGATGCGCTCCTCATTGCCTTGGGGCAGATAAAGGCTCATTTTTGCACCTCTTAATACCGCCGCTGCCTTCTCCGCATCTGTCAAGTTGTTACGTAGAAAAAAGACCTCCCTTTCATTTTCGGTTAAACTGCTGTATCCTGGAATAATTTTATCCCATTCAAACTTAGAGCCATCGTTATTTTCGTATAGATCAACCAAGTGTGGTGAAGGCATATAGTAATTCCAGCCTCGCGAATAGACCGAGGGCCAACCGCAAAATAGCTGCATATTATTCCCATATCCCTGTTCACTGCGATGCTGAATGGAAAAAATCATCTCAGGACACTGCTCATTGGCCTCCTTAAACAAAGCTTTATAATCGCCGAACAGGGTGTGGCCAGCATCTTTTACTTTTTGAAAATCAGCCGCTGCTTTTGCCCAATCCTTTCGATAAAGATAAACTTTACCCCGTAAGGCATAAGCTGCGGCTTTAGTTGCATGTCCATAATTTGCATTACCCGCGGGATAACGATCGGGGAAATTGCTTTCAGCAATACAATCGTTCAGGTCAGCCAATATTTGATTCCAAACCTCCTCTTCCGAACTACGTCCTTTAATGGCCTCCGCCGCTGTAAAGGGCTCGAGATAAATGGGTACTCCTTTGTAGAGTTGGTTAAGTCGAAAGTAAAAATAAGCGCGCAGAAATTTAGCTTCCGCAATATATTTTGCTTTCTTTTCTGCTGTAGAAGGTGATTTTATGGGAATATTCTTTAAGGCGTCATTTGCACGCTGAATACCTTCATATTGAATTTTCCAAACGTTCAAAAATAAGGGGTCACCCGCGGTAATGGTTCCCGTCAATAAGGGTTCATCAAAACGTGCCTGCCCCGTATAGGAAAAACGATCAAACTGATACAGTTCATAGGGTGAGATCAGTCCACTATGCCCCATCAGGAGCCTAAACGAACTATAGATTCCCGCAACGCCCAAATCTGTTAAATTGTCGGTTGTCCACATCGTTGCCGTGGAAACCGATGAATATGGAGAGGTATCCAAAAGTTCTTTTTTGCACCCTACTATACCTGTTAGCAATACAATCGCTAGAAATTTTTTCATCTTTTTCATGGTGTTCATTTAGATTAAAAGGTTAGATTCAAACCCAATGAATATTGACGCATCGTTGGGTAATTGACGACAGACGAGTTGATCAGCGAAGGATCATTGCTCGCAGGTCCAATTTCCGGATCCAGTCCAGGGAACTTGGTCCATGTCAACAGGTTTTCACCGGCTAAATAAATCCGAAGTTTAGCGATTGAGAAACGTTTTGCTATGCTTTCAGGAAGGGTGTAGCCTAACTGAAGATTTCTCAGCTTCACAAAAGACGCATTATACAAGTAATAATCGCTGGTACGTCCATTCTGTGCATCGGTCACCCCTTTTAAGCGTGGATAATAGCCATCTATCCGATTGTTGGGATCCGAAGAATTCGCGGCATTATAATAATAATGGTTGTTAGCGACCAATGCCGGGACTGATTTCCCCTGTGCGACGATAGAGGAATTGAGATAAAGTTCATTCCAATAATACGACATACCTGAAGAAGCGGACCAGATCATGGACGCATCAAATCCTTTATAGGCCATGTTGATACTAAGACCATAATTGAATGCTGGTGTTGCCCTTTTGCGCATAAACTTTTGGTCATAGACATTTCCATAAACACCGTCACCGTTCATATCCGAATAAATCAAGTCGCCATACCAGATCTTGGTAGGATCTATCCCGTCGGCGGGCTGAAATGAATAGCCTGCAGCGACCATAGCCTTCAACCATTCCATATCCTGTTCTGTCCGGATCATTCCGTCGCGAGGTCCACCATTTTTATCAACGGAACCATCCGCTAAGAAGTGGCTTCCTGAACCACGATATACGTTGTATAAATAGAATTCATTGATTTCGTGGCCTTCCAGAATTCGTTGGTTTACCCCATTAGAAACCATACCGATATTGGACTGGTAAACCCGATTACCGGCGGCATCAGTGACATAACCCTCCGACAATGCGCCTTTATATTTTTCGACACGATTGGTATTATAGGCGAAGTTGGCTGATACGCCATATTTAAAATCGTTGATTTTATCTTGGTATCCCAGCGTCAATTCAATCCCTCGTTTGCTCACTTCGGCAATGTTCATCGTCGCTGCTGTAGCGGTACCTGTGGTCGCCGGAATGGTCGGGACGTATAGTATTCCATCGGTGTAAGCGCGATAGGCATCAAATTCGACGGTCAATTTATTTCTCCATGCTGTCGCTGTAAAGCCTACATTTGTCGTGGTGGTGGTTTCCCAATGCAACAGGTCATTTCCTAGCTTAGTCTGCGCCAAACCACGAACAGCCTGGTTATTGAATGAATAGTTTACAGTACCGTACGAGGGCAGATGATCATAATTACCCGGGGATGCATTATTTCCGGTTTTCCCCCAGGAGGCCCTTATCCGCAAATCATTCAGAAAAGACTTAAGTGGACGCATAAACGATTCCTCCGAAATACGCCATCCTGCGGAGAAGGCCGGAAAGAAGCCCCAGCGCTTGGCGGTTCCAAAGCGTGATGATCCATCGTACCGTAACACCGCTTCGGCCAGGTATTTATTATCGTAAGCATAATTGGCGCGACCAAAAAAGGAACGTAAACCGTAGTCGAGCTCATCACCTGTGATAGAACTCATTGTTGTTGCCGAATTAAATGTCGTCAAGTCGGGGTGTACAAGTCCCAGTTTAGCCGCCCCTATATTATATTGGTTAAAATACTGTTCGTTATAGCCCAAGATACCGCCAACGTCATGTTTACCAAAAGATCCTGAATAACGTAATACATTATCAATAATCACATTGTAGCTCTTGGTAAGGCCATATTGGGTTGTAATTTGTCCCGACGAAAGCGCAGCTGTACTCATTTTGTTGGTTGCAAAATTCCATTTTTCATAAGGCACCTGATGGGAGTTGGTTTCGGTATACGCATAATTGTAATTTACCTTAGATTCAAACTCCAACCCCTTCATTAAATTTAACTTTGCAAATATTGTGGTGTTGAATCGGTTGACCTGGTTCTTCCCTCCCATTCCATTTAGAAAAGCTAGGGCATTGTTTGCGGTTGCCGATTCTTCGGCGGCAGCCGGAAAACCATAAACGCCATTGTAATAAGGATAAACTCCGGGCACAGTCTGTGTCAGGTAAGAATATGCAGTTACTACATCGGCCACACTCAAATTCTGCATATCGCCAAAGGTCTGGGTACCCACCGTTAAAAACTTGCCAACTTTCGACTGTAGATTAATACGCATGCGTATTTTGTCGGCTCCAGTTTCGGGCATGGTCCCCGGGTTGTTGAAATAACCTACTGAAAAGAGGTATTGCGTGTTCTCACTCCCACCATTTAAGGATAGATTGTGATTTTGTAAGAGTTTGCGTTGTCCGAAAAGCACATCTCCCCAATTGGTATTGGGATACGCAACTTCATTGGGAATCCCAAATTCGGTCAATCCATTCGGATTTTTCTTCGCTTCTTCCCAGAGATTGATTGTTGCATCCGTATATACAGCCGCCTGCCCCAGATTCTTGAACCCTTCATTCACAAGGCGCATATGCTGCGCGTAGTCGGTAATAAATTCGGGGACATTATTGGGCCGTAGCATCGAAACCATTCCCGAATAGGATACATTATTTTTTCCCTTTGATCCTTTTTTTGTCGTAATTAAAATAACACCATTTGAACCCAATGATCCATAAATTGCCGCTGTTGCCGCATCTTTCAAAATGGAAATCGATTCTACATCATTGGGATTGACAGCATCTATGGATCCGACAATACCATCGATCACCACCAAGGGTGAGGTATTGTTTAAAGTTCCCTTTCCTCGGATCAGGATATTAGCGCCATCTGCCCCCGGTTTTCCGGTTGTGGTCTGTACGTTAACCCCCGCCGCGAGTCCGGCCAGAGAAGAGCTAAGTGTAGCCGTTGATCTGTTTTCCACCGAACTTCCGTTCACGGTCGATACAGCACCAATCACATTTGCGCGTTTCTGACTTCCGTACCCGACAACAACCACCTCGTCTAGACCACTGACAAGCTCTTGAAGCACAATACTCAGTTCTTCATTGCCGGTGACACTCTTTTCTAGACCTTGGTAACCGACGTTTGAAAATACCAAGGTTGCATTGGTAGTTGGTAACTGGATGGTAAATTTCCCATCTTGATCTGTCACCGTGGAGATATTGGTTCCTTTCACGGTAACGGTCGTTCCTACCAGGGCCTGTCCTTTGCCATTAACGACTTTACCGGCAATGCCCCGCTGCAGGACTTCTTTGTGTTCGGGAATTAATGGATTTCTTTTGGGTTTTATCACGATCACCTCATCTTTTTTGATCCACTCCAGATCCAGAGGTGCTACGATAGCATTTAATGCATCTTCCAATTTGGCATGCTGTATATTGACTGACAAGCGAGTCTGTGCCAGCAACTTGCCATTTAAGAAAAAATTGACGCCACTCTGCTTTTGGAGATCGCGCATCACCTGATTTAAGGTGACATGCTTAGCGGTTAAGTTTATGGTCTGCGCATTTCCTTCTGCAAACAGCTGCATTGCAGTCAGTAAAGAAATGAGTACGATTAATTTCATAATCAGTATACTTCGTAAAGTTAAACTCCACGGGTGTAGCCTAACAAATGGATAAAAAATCATATGTTTGTACGGTTTGTATGTTATTTATAAATGGTTATCAAAAATTTGCCTTTGGGCAACACTTGTAAGTATATGCATCCAATTTAAGGCAGTGCCCCCCAGCACTGCCCTTTTTGTGTTGCTTATACCTTTCTCCAGCTCAAGAAGAGTCTATAGTCATTTCTTTTTTCATCAATATTTAAGGTTTTATTGCAATGGTGTCACCAATAAGATATTTTTTTCCTGACCTTTACTCAACTCAAAATGCAACCCACCTTCTTCCAGTACATCGAGTACGTCACGGAGTGACTTGTTTCGTTTGATACGACCATAGAAATGCGTTTGTGGCGCTTCGCCCTTGTACCTCACTTCTACATTATACCAGCGACCAATCTGCTGCAATGCATCCGACACCGGTGTTTCGTCAAAATAAAACAAGCCATCTTTCCAGGCAGTGAACGGCGCCGTATCTACATTTGCAACTTGTATATTTCCATTATCAGTATTAGTCGATTGCTGACCGGGTTGAAGGTATATTGCCTGTGAAGCGGGATTATCGTTTGATAATTTGACCTTCCCTGTGATTAAGGTTGTCTTAATAGCCGTATTTTCCGGATAAGCATTCACATTGAATGTTGTCCCAAGCACCTCAATTTCCTGCCCTTTACTGTGTATTTTGAAAGGTCTCGAGCTATCTTTGGTCACCTCGAAAAAGGCCTCTCCCAACAGGATAACTTTTCGTTCATTTTTGGCAAAGGCCATCGGATATTTTAGCGAAGAGGCCGCATTAAGCCATACTTTTGTTCCATCAGGTAAAGTAATTTGATACATCCCCCCCAGCGGTGTGGTCAACTCCAACATCGCCTTGCTTGGATCCATTTGCTGGCCTTGTTTACTTAAGGCATCAGCGATAGATTGCCCATTTTCGTAGGTGATATTTTCCCCCATGACAATCCCCGAAGCCTGCTTATCGAGTTCCAAAAGTGTACCATCTGCCAAGCGAAGAGTGGCACTGTTTCCGCCAGGCTGTACAGCATCATCCTTTGTATCTTCCAGTCCAGCGAGATTCCTGTCCGCCATGGTATGACTCGTCTGCTGTTGCCAAAATATTACTGAAAAAACAAAGAGCAATAGACAGGCCGCTGCAGCCCAATAGGGCCATCGTATGGAGATAATGGTTTTCTTCTGGATCGGCATACGATCTTCCCCTCCTTTTTCCAATAAGTTATCGTTATCTTCTTTTCCTTGCTGGATTTGTTTTTTGATGGTTTCGAGTATTATTTTCAATCTCGATTCCTCCATTTTACCAACAGACGAAGGCCGTAGTAAACTAGTGACTAAAGCCTGATCGATCGCATCCTGCTCACTGGTGTCAGTAGTAGAAAGCGCATGCTGTAGCCATTCGATCTCCTCAAGCGAACAGTTCCCTTCTTGATATTTTTGAAGTAATTGGTCTATTTTAGATTTATTGGTCTCCACTGAGCTGTATTTTAAAGTAAATACACACAGCATGAAATAAAGGTCTGCTCTAGAATTTTTTTTTATTTAGCCGAATAGAGAAGCAATGCCAATAACAATGATGAAAATCCACTATCCTGCAATGCGCCACTTCGGATAAACTTATTTGCTTTGACAATATGGTCGCGAACTGTCGCAATGGAAATCCCCATTTCTTCGGCGATCTCTTGATAACTTTTACCCTCCAGTTTGGACAGCCTGAATATTTTTTGGCGTTGTTTGGGCAATTTGCTCAGTAATTCCTCGACCAGGACCAAGGCTTCCTTTGAATCCAGCACTTTGTCAATGGTATTCTCGGATTCCACTACCCCATAAGCGAGCTGGATCTCGGATTCCATTTCCAATTTCAACCTTCGTTTGAAATTAAAGGTGATATTACGTGAACAGGTAAACAGAAATGCGGCGAAAGATTGTTCAGGATTTATTTTTGTTCTATTTTCCCAAATACGTAGAAAAACATCCTGAAGTAAATCTTCAGCGATAGTTTCATCTTTCAAAAACCTAAGAATATTGGCGTAAATAATCTGGCTATAACGATGGTACAAAATATCGAAAGCCTGGATATCTCCATAGTGAAGTTGGCACAAGAGTTCCTTCTCAGGCAGATTTTGATCGATGTCCATAATTGATTATTCTAGGCATGAAGTTAATTACTTCGCTGCAATAATTCAAATCAAATTTCTGAAGCCCAGTAAACTTATTATATTTTTTTCTTAATTTGCAGGAGCTAATCCCCCCATAGCTGCGCAATCAATTGATAAACGTATCCATTTAAAACATGCAAAATTTTAGATATTATTTTCGGACGCTCAGCCGTTCGACAGCTCAATGTATTAAAATAGGGTCAACCTTGATTCTGATCTATTTTTTTACGGCTTCTTCTCCCTGCCATGCCCAATCACTTATGCACCCGACTGCACAGATTAAGTTTGTAAAATCGCAGATCAGCAAAAAATCCGAACCGGTATATACGGCGTACAAGCAATTGATCACGCTGGCCGATTCTCTTTTATTGACCAATCATCATGCTGTCGAAGATTTTAGCGTCCCCGGCTTTTATAGCGATAAAGAAGGCCAACGTGCCATGGCAAAAAAACTCCACACAGACGCTTTTGCCGCCTATTGTACGGCCCTCGCCTACACGTTGAATGGGGAGAAGAAATATGCCCAAAAAGCTCTTTACTTCATGAATGCTTGGGCCACCATCAATAAAAAATATTCCCAGTTTGACGGACCAGTTGTACTTTCTTATGCTGGTGCCGGATTAATGATTGCAGCAGAGCTGCTCAAAAACGATCCGCTCTGGGCAGAGAACGATCTTAATCACTTTAAAAACTGGACGATCAGCGTCTATCAAAAAGCGACACATTTCTTACGTGAAAGGCCAAATAATATTGCTGATTGGGCAAGGTTTGCAAATTTGCTTTCGGCCAATTTTCTTGATGCCCCAAAAGAGCTCGCCTTCACCATATCATTGATTAAAGGCGATCTTTTTGAAAAAATCGCAGCGGATGGTCACCTCATTGAGGAAGTAAAACGAGGAGAAAAAGGTTTATGGTACACCTATTTCTCGTTGGCCCCATTAACAGCCTCTATGTGGTGTATACGTCAGGTGACGGGCGAGAACCTGTTTGCAGCCACGAAGGATGGGAAATCGATCAAAAAGGCTCTAGATTACTTATATTATTACAACCAACATCCTACAGCATGGCCCTGGTTTAAAAGTCCTGACGTAGACATTCCCGACATGGCAGTAGGTGTCTGGCCGTCCAACCTATTTGAAGCCATGAAGGATATTTATCAGACGGCTGAATATGATTCGTATCTCTCGATTTACCGTCCAATTATCTACAAAAAAAATCATTTTGCCTGGACTTTCCCGACACTAATGCCAGTATACTTGAATCAGGCCAATAATATAGATTAGGATAAACCATAAAGCGATCCTTCGTGAAAACGAGGATCGCTTTAATCGTGTAAATTGGGGTTCTATCTCTTAAATCCAGCAATACCGAGCTCTTGAAACTCCAGCTTTTTATTCCCGACGATACGCGCCTTGGTTATCGGTCTGTTCGGAAAAAATAAACTGGTCATTACCGTTAGTCCCCCATCTGCAAAAAGCTCCACAGAGCTCACATCAACATACAAGCTGAAAGAGAGTGTTCCGTTATTCAGCAGGCGTTGTGCTGAAGCTATCTTTGGGAATTCCTCGTTAAACGAAACTTCCCCGGACTTAGAGCGGTCGATGTAATATGCATTTTGATCTTCACGATAACCAATAACCAATTCGTCACCAGAGTCATTTGATAAGATCACTTTGAAAGACTGTTGCTTCAAATCTTTGAGGTCCAAACGGTACGCTTGCGGGAGATGTTGCTCGAACGAAACTTCCTTCGTTCCGCCGCCATGGTACTTTTTAAGTGGTCGAAATGCAGTTTCAATTTCTTTGGGCGCAGTACTTGCAACGTAGAAAGACTGTCCAATTTTATCCAACGATAAAATACGTGGTATGGTTGAGGAGGAGCGCCATTTTGTGGTAGGAACCACATTGGCATATTGCCAGTTGCTCATCCAGCCAATCATCAGGTGCCTATCCCCCAGGTTACTCCAAGTTACACCGGCATAATTATCGGGTCCCCAATCCAGCCACTTTATTTGGTTATCTTCTGTGCGGAACTGATGTCCATCAAAGTCACCCACAAAATATTGTGTTACGGAACCACCGTTGGGTCCACCTGGATTGATACTGACCAACAAGACCCACTTTGTAACTCCTTTGTAGTCCATGGGAATAAGATCGGGACATTCCCAGACACCTCCATGGGCTCCCACCTCTTTACCAAACTCACTTTCCTTCTGCCATGTTTTCAAATCTTTGGAAGAATAGAAAGTAATACAATCTTTTGTAGCTAAGGTCATAATCCAACGTTGGCTATGCGCATGCCACATCACCTTTGGATCCCTGAAATCCCATATGCCAGGGTTTGGTAATACTGGATTGCCTTTATATTTTGTCCAGGAAAGACCCTTATCTAAACTATAAGCTAAACTTTGATTTTGATGCAATCCCGTTTTCCGATCCTCTTCCTGATGATTGTGATGGGTAAAAATGGCGACCATAGCATCTTTTCCAAAACCTGCGGTGTTGTCTTTATCGATCACAGCGCTACCTGAGAAAATAGTTCCCAAACTGTCGGGGTACAATGCGATCTTCTGCTCGTCCCAATGAATCAAATCTTTACTGATCGCATGGCCCCAATGCATTGGTCCCCAAACGGGTTTTTCGGGATTATGCTGAAAAAAAAGATGATAATTACCGTTCAAATAGACCAGCCCATTGGGGTCGTTCATCCAGCCCTGCTGTGGGGTAAAATGGTAAAGTGGGCGATACTTCTCTCGGGGATCCCGTTGTTTTTGCTGCCCCATCTGGGCCAGACTTGTACCGACAATACTTAGCAAGAACATCGTAAGTCCGTATTTTTTTAATCTTATCATTTTTCTTTTGTTTACGTTTATAATCCGATTATTGTTCGCTTCAATAAGCAAATATCTTATAAATTATCAGGAAGATTTTTCAACTTTCAACCCATTCACTGTAACAGTTCCCTGATCCACAAAAATAGTCCATGGATTTTGATCCATTTTATAGATCCGGTTGGTAAAAGCAACGCGATCATTCACATACACGACACAAATAGACTTTTCAATACTAATTTTCAGATTAAAAATCCGATTGGTCGGTACGGTGAGTGGTGTAAAATTGAGTGCTGTTTTACTTCCGCCACCATTTCGAGCCTCCTTATTCATAAACAGGGCCGGCATATTCCAACGATTGGATGAAGTCAGGTCAAAAGCAATGCTATACACTTCGGTCGGATCATCACATGCTCCAAATGAAAAACCAAATTGATTGGATTGCGAAGCATCAATAGTCATTGTCATTTTTACGGTCGACGTATTTCGGTTAAACAGCGCATAGCTTCTTCCCCCCGATTGGGCCGAAAAACGATAGGTTTTATTCGACTCAGAAACTTGACCAACACTGCTCAGTTTTTCAAAGGCGACTTCTTTATTGAATTTGCTGTTTAGGGCCTCCGGAATTTTAGGATACAACTGTCCTGACGTTCCCTGAACCAACTGATGGGAAATTAGATTTCCAGCCCAGGGCAGTTCGTTGTTATTATTGACGGTTTGTCCCGTTGAACACCAACCCGAAAGATAACGTGTTGTACCATCGCTAGCGGTCTTGCCAGCATAGAGATAAAGTCCATCAAAGGTTTCATGATGTCCTTCGGCATCCCGACAGATCATCCAGGGACCGTCCGGAGAATCCGCAATACGATAAAATGTCTTGCGGTGTTCATCCCGGTTGATCCGCGAAAACAACAGATACCACTTATTGCCCATTTTAAATAGATCCGGGCATTCCAATAGTTCAGCATCTGTTTCGATGCCATATTTTTCCACTGTCCCTGTCGTCGCAACGAGCGGTTCAATCATCGACCAACTGCTTAAATCGGTTGACTGATAACGTGCAAGGATTCCTTTTCCATCTTTTCGCGTCGTGACTAGCATCACGTAGGCATTACGGCCTTCATCCCAATAAACGTGCGGATCCCGAAAATTATTTCGATCATAGCCCACCGCAGCCTGCAGTGCCATAGCTGGTTGCTTGGTCCAATTCATTAAATCAGTGGACGTAGCCAACATGATCTTTTCTGCTGGAGTAAAAACACTGTTATGACCTGTATAGAAACAGTAATACACTGTTCCTTTTTTGATAAAACTTCCTGTTCCGATCCATTCATCCTGACTCCCCACAGCGCCCGACGACAACACTTCGGTATAGCCCTCAAATGTTCCAAAGTCACTTGTTCGCGTGCTATAAATCGGGTGCCTGTTGGCATTCTCATAGAGATAAAACAAGTAGAACTTTTTATCGCTGGCATTGTAGTAAGGCATGGGATCGCCCACAAACCCCTGCTGGGGCCTGTAGAATCGTTGATATGGGCCAGCCTCCTGCCCCGAAATACAGGCCGTAGAACTGTCCACAGGTTGTATTGCTATGGGCTTATCTACCACCGTCGAACGCTCGTCGCTATTCTTGCAACTTGTCAACAAGCTGAACAAGAATACTGTCGGAAGCAAATACAATTTTGGTCTCATGATTTAAATCTTTCTATTAATCCCTTATTATCTATCATCGCTTGTTTTATTTGTATTCGATCATTCTTTAGGTAATGCTTTCAATTCGTCCCAGTACATCCGTTGGGTAGGAAATGCCACGGGCTGTCCATTAGGATGCTCATGCGGCATCACAAGTATATTGTTGATGATAGCCTTTCTTCCAGCAGGAATCTGAAAAACCAACTCTTGCCACTCCCCAACGTGCTCCTTTGCATAATTAGCCCGCAACCAATCTTTTTGCTGTTCACCATCCGATTGAATCTCCAATTGTACATCTCCCGCTACATCCTTCAATATCATAATGGAAAAACGGCCATATTCTGCCGGATTGATCGTCACTTTATTTGCATTCCACAATGCACCACCATGCCAGCCTTCGCCCGTTTTATTATCCCGGACAAAAGACGCACAGAACGGTGTTGCATTAATTCCCGTAGTTTTCGGGTTGGGATAAGGTGAATCTACGGCGCTCACCCCTAACCCGTCGAAATGTGGAACGCTTGTTTCGCCATTATAAATCATCAGGATCTGTTTGGGTTCCGTGCCCAAAATCGCTGTTACCGTGTACTGGAACGTCTGCCCCATATACGCAAGGCTGTATTTTATCGGAGAACTTAAATCCACGGGGCCACTCTGATTGGGCGTTATGCTCGCGCCAGCTGTAAATTCTATCGCAGGTGATAAGTTCTTCAGATCTGTCCCCAGGGGTAGGTAAATTTTAATGCTTTTATTTTTCTGATCGATGATTCCAGCTTTTTCTCCGATATGGAATGCCGTTATTTCCGCTTTGATTTCTTTGACGGTTACTTGATAGGTGTTAAATAGATTGCCATTAAACACGCGATAAGTAATTGGTGTTGTACCAGAAAATGAAAAGTTCTGGGCGATACCTGAAGCTGGAGAAACCTTGGCATTATTAGGCAATTCAATCGTCGGAGCCACCGCTGAAAGATCTGTGCCTTCAGGAACCATGACAAGAATGGTACCTTTTGCCGGATCTATTTTTCCAACGGTATTACCGACCTTGAATGAAAGTACATCTACATCTGCGTTCAAATTGAGTGTGCTACCGGCATCACGTTTGCAGGCAGCAATAAGCCAGATAAGCAGGATAGTAATCCCCACTTTTATATAATTGTTTAATGTGTTCATTGGAATAATTGGTTATGCTAATCGTTCAACAATAAATGGCTGTTTAATAGCCTGGATTTTGTTTGTACAGATATTTACTTAATCTGATCTGTGCTTCGGGAATCGGCAGATATTCGTTCCTATCTGCAGTAAAATGTGCCGAAGAATAATAAGATCGACGTGACTTTTCCGCATCATAATAGGCATTCATGACCTGGTCTGCAATTCCCCAGCGTACCAGATCAAAGAATCTTCCGTTTTCCATCGCAAGCTCCAATCGTCTTTCCCAACGTAACGCCTTCCGGGCATTTTCTTCGTTCCATACAATATTATCTCCATTTTTGTACGTTTCGATCAGGGTTTTATCATTTGCATAGCCCGTAAGTGCGGTGCTATTTTTTGCCCGCGTACGTACTTGGTTTATCAATGGCAGTGCTTCAGCCGAACGATGCAGCTCGATAAGCGCCTCTGCCCGCATCAACAGCACATCGGCAAAGCGCAATACAATTCGATTTTTTGTATTGGCATAGAACGGTACCATCGGGACAAAACAATCGCAATCGGGATCTACATTCTCTTTCAATGAGGCGTAAACCGAATATTCTGCCGGGTTACGGTTCCAGCTTTCTTCATACGTTCTTTTGCTACTATACTTGTAAGGTAAGCCCGGAATTGCAACTGTATGGAATAACCGTGGATCGTACTTTTCTGAGGTATTAAAGCTATTCAACGCATTGTAGTTATCCAGTGGTAGACCTTTACCCGTTGTGCGAAACGCGTTGACAAGGCTTTGACTCGGTTTATTGAAATCACAACAACCTACGCCCATAGGTACTGATAGCACATCAGAAAAATTAACACGCCCAAATTTTGTCCCGTCATCTTTTGAAAACTGAACTGAAAACAGGGCTTCAGTCCCATTTTCATATTTGCCCGGCAAGAAGTTAAAAGCAAAGTCGGTTTCCAGCGTATGATTGGATGAAAGTACAACATCCGTATTTTGTACAACTTTTTCCAAATCTCCGGCATCGATGCCCGTCACCACATTACGTTCGGCATTGTCCTGACGGTATCCCTTATAGAGATAGGTTTTGGCAAGATATGCCGCAGCAGCAACACGGTTGGCACGCCCGACCTCCGTTTGTACAGCCGGGAGATGATCTACAGCATACTGAAAATCATCCACAATCTTTTGCCAGAGCGCATCGTTGCTCAAGGCCCTATTCGATACGGTTTCATAGCTGTCTACCGCGACATTTTCATCAATATAAGGCACATATTTGAAAAGGATCTTGAGCATAAAGTAAAAATGACCGCGTAGAAAGCGTGCTTCACCCAGTTTTTCTTCCTTCCCATCGAAATTATCCATCTCCTGTATGGTCTTGATCGTGGTATTGGCACGTGAAATCGCAACGTACAACTGAAACCACAATTTATCCAACTCTGCAAAATTGGTTGTAATGTTATTGGAGACCTCCAGGAAATGAAAGGTCTGGATATCCTGTGGTCCCGATCCGCCTTTATAAGCATCGTCCGAGCGAACCGTACCATAGGGCCATAAGCTAAAAGGGACGTCATAATGATCGTTACCCAATGCCGCATAGGTAGCTGTCAATAATCGTTCAGGCTCCTTAACCTGATCGGAGCTCAGTACACCATTGGGTGTTTGATCTAAAAATTTGGTGCATCCTGGAAGTAGTCCAGCAAGAACCATGAATATCGCTATTTTAGTGGTTATTTTTTTCATCCGTATAAATTATTTAGAAGTGTATCGCCTTATTTCGCTCCCATTTTAAAATCCAATATTTACCCCAGCTGTCCACGTGGTTGGAATTGGATAACCCCAACCTACATTTTCAGGATCCACACCGGTGAAATTTTTTGATTTAACGGTAAATAGATTCTGACCAGTTACATAAACCCTTAATCGGCTCATACGCAGGTGTGCGGCGGTTGCTGTTGGCAAAGTGTAGCCCAGGGACAAATTCCGGAGCTTCATGTAAGATCCATTCTCGATAAAGTAATTTGACAGACGGCCCTCGTCGTTGTTATTTGTTGTTTGTAAGGCCGGGATCGTTGACGTTGGATTTTGTGGTGTCCAGGCATTGAGCAGACGTACACCTTTATTGGAATTGACGTCGTCCACACTCCAGAAGTCCGTTTGCTTTTTCAGCCAGTTTTCAACATCTATTCCCTGTACCCCCTGAAAGTACGCAGATAGGTCAAAGCTTTTATATTTTAGCACAATGTTCAAACTATAAGAAAAATCAGGATGAGGACTACCAATCCAAGTACGGTCCATATCGGTGATCTGATTGTCCGCATCGTACACATTCACATAACGTAAACGTCCAATCCCCTTACCGGTCTGATTGACGTGCGCATCCACCTCGTCCTGATTCTGAAAAATGCCGTCGGTGACATAGCCATAAAATGACCCTAGCGGCCGGCCGATAATATTGTCCCCTTGACGACCACCATAAGAGTTTTCTACTGCTTCAGGTAAATGTGTCACCTTGTTTTTATAGGTCGAGAACACAGCCATCACATCATAGTCCAATCCAAAGGTTGTTTTATTACGATATCCCGCCGATACGTCCAAACCTTTATTTTCCATGGAGGCACCATTCGCCCAACGGTAACCGCCCTCTCCGACCACACCGATATAGGCTGGATTGATCAACATATCTTTGGTTGCTTTAACATACCAGTCAATCGAACCATAGAGACTTTGATTAAACAATGAAAAGTCCAAGCCTATATTCGTCTGCGTGGTAGTTTCCCATTTCAGATCATTATTTTCCGTTTGGATTTTGCGGTATCCCGATGGTAACTTTCCCGTTCCTGCACCCGATAGATCGTATGCTGTACCGTCCACGATATTCCATGTTGGATCAGCAACACCATATTCAGGGACAAACAGGGCATAGGTAGCCAGATTACCAATACCCTGGTTGCCTGTCTGCCCCCATCCCACACGTAACTTGAGGTCAGAAATATAATTTTTTGTACTTGCCATAAAGCGTTCAGAAGAGATCCGCCAGCCTGCCGTTACCGCTGGAAAAGTGGCAAAGCGGTTATTTTTACCGAAGCGGGAAGAGCCATCGTGGCGTACGGTGAAAGAAGCCAGATAACGGTCATCATAGGAATAATTGGCCTTTCCAAAATAGGATAGCAGCGAGAAGCCTGTAGAGCCACCTCCTACTGCCGCTGTACCCGTACTTACACCTGGCCACATATACTCTGGTGTTTCTATGGCAAATGCACCATCACCAGCGGTATAGGCATTAAAATTAATATCATTCTGACGGTTCATTTCGATACCAGCCAGCACATCTATTGTATGTTTGTCGATTGCCTTCCGATAAGTCGCTGTATTGGACCAAGTCCACTTCATCCCATGAGACTGCTCCATATTAACGCCACTGCGGCTGCTGTTCATAAATCCCGAACGATAGGATACTTCCAGGTTACGTTTGTAAAAATTACTGTAATCCAGGCCATAACTGGTTCGAACATGCAGATCTTTTATCAGCTGTAGATCGGCATAGGCATTCCCAAACAAACGCCAATAATTGTATTTATTATTTCTATTGTCGTAAAGTACACGCATGGGATTATGACGGTCGTTCATTCCCAATGCTGGTCCCCCCCAGCCCATTCCATCTACCGTATGCACGGGGATAATCGGTAAAGCTTTCAACGAAAGGTCAAGTACATCGCCGGGGACCTGCACTTCACCCGTGTTGTTTACCGTAAAATTCTCTCCAACAACCAGTTTTCCATCAAACAGTTTATAGTCAGCATTCATCCGGGCGGATATTCGCTGGAAATCCGTGTAACGGAGTGTGCCATTGTTGTGCAAATAACCTAAGGAGAAAAAGGAGCTGGATTTTTCTGTTCCGGAGCTCAATGTCGCATTGTATGACTGCTGCAGTCCTGGTTTCGAAACTTCCTTAAACCAATCGGTATCTGAAGCATACATGGTGTGTTCACGATCAATATACTTGGAAACAAAAACAGTATTGAGCTGAGGCACGCCATTCGCATCGTTATTCCATTCAAACTGATAACCAATATTGTTTCCATTTGGATTGCCACCGTTGTTGATCGTTGCCTGCCATAGGGCACGACCATATTGTTGTGCGTCGAGCACTTTCATGCGATTATTAAAATGCGTACTGGTGGCGTAGGCGTCTACTGTAAGTTTAGGGGCACCTAGCTTTCCTTTTTTCGTTGTGATGACAATAACACCATTGGCTGCACGCGAGCCATAGATACTCGCCGAAGAAGCGTCCTTTAAAACCTGAATGCTTTCGATATCATTCGAATTGAGTTCGTGCATTCCTCCCTGTGTGGGGGTTCCATCAATGACATATAAGGGATCCTGACTACTGTTGATCGAACTGATTCCGCGCATACGCACTGTTGCCGCTCCACTTGGACTACCATCCGAAGTTACAGTCATACCGGCTACCCTTCCTTGCAGGGCTTTCATCGGGTTATTTTCTGGAGCCTTCATCATCTCAGCAACATTAACAACACTCACTGCACCAGTCAAATCCTTCTTCCGTTCGGTTTGATATCCCGTAACGACCACTTCATCCAGCCCTTTTTCGGTGCTCGTAAGCTGAATATCGAGGAACTTTCTTCCGGCAACAGCAATTGTCTGCGTGGCATAGCCGACATAACTTATTTCTAATGTGCCCTGATTGCCCGATGTCTGGAGGACAAATTCTCCCTTTTCATTTGTCTTGGTAGCTATTGTGGTTCCCTTCACCACTAAAGATGCCCCCACTATAGGTGCTGCTGTTCCACTATCCGTAATTCTTCCCCGGATTTCAGTCTGCTGCGCAAATGCGACAACAGAAAAAAGTGCCAAAGACGGGAGCAGCATTGCTTTCTGTCTTGTAAACATAATTGGTTATGCGTAAATGGTTAATTATTTAGATTGATTATTTTATGATGATAGCGTGTATACTGCTTCTTTAAGAAGCAGTATACTTACTGTTGCTTCTGGCCTCCATTGAAGATCGGATGCAACCATTGGAATCGATTGATGACCTCATCGTTATATTCAGGACAAGCCCCCCGGCTCTGTGTCACAAACCCACTTAAGGTCGCCGCAAATTCCAGTACTTCCTCCAGCTGAACACCCTCCTGCATCTGAAACCTTTTGGTGAGGAAAGCCGCCAAAAACGAATCACCACTTCCGATTGTGTCTTCTACCTGAACTTTCAAGGCCGGGAAATGATAACTGATATTATCTTTTTTATAATGATACACCGCTCCATCTGCACCATAGGTTACAATTGCCTCCTGAATTGCAAAACGGGCCATGATCAAGTCTACGCGTTGTTGATCGGTATAGGCTTCCGTGGCGCCATTCCAGTCGGAAATAACATGCAGTTCCTCGGCATTCATTTTCACAAAATCAGCGTATGCCAACAACTTATGTATTTTTTCAGGACCAAAATAAGGTGTACGCAGGTTGACATCCATCACCCGAAAGCGGGCCTTTTCAAGCAATAACAGCAAACTTTGAAAGCTTACTTCATCCCGACAGGCCAGACTTCCATATACCAAAAAATCCACTGTTGCAACTGCATCCAGAACCACACTATCCACTGCTATTCTATCCCAGGCGACGGGATAAACGATATCGTAATGCACATCGCGTTTGGCATCGATCGAAACCTCTACGGTTGAGGTCGGCAACAACGCATCATACTGGAAGAAATCGGTCGGAATGCCTAGATCCTCACATACCTTACGTAGTTCATAACCATTTTCATCACGCCCTATGCGTGTTAGCATACGCGTCGTAACGCCCAATTTATTGAGGTGATAAGCCACATTCAACGGTGCACCGCCCAATTTTTTACCGGTAGGAAGATTGTCCCAAAGTACCTCTCCAAAACAAATACCCTGTATTGATTTTTCTCCGTTTTTCATATTTGTTCTTTTTTCACAAAGCTTCGGCCGAGCGCCAAAAGCCATGTAACGAATTGATTATTATATTTCCCTTTAAGTTCAATGTTGACAATGGATATACACGACTTGCTATCATAATGTCATTGATTAAATAGCTTTCGATAGGCGCCAGTCGCTTTCATTGCTACTCCGACGCCTATTCGTATAGTCCAGCTAAAGACTAATGTAGATTGATGGTATGCCCAAGGTCTTCCAGCGACTTCCCCTTTGTCTCCGGCATAAACTTAAGCACATAGATAAGCTGTAAAACCATAAATAGGGCAAAAATCAAGAAGGTACCGCCCCCGCCGAGCATTTCCGTCAATGCAGGAAAACAAAAGGTAATAATTGCCGCCATCACCCAATGTGTCAAGCTGCCGAATGTCTGTCCTTTAGCACGGACATCATTCGGAAAAATTTCCGAAATAAACACCCAAATCACAGCGCCTTGCGAGAATGCGAAAAAGGCAATAAAACTCATCAGATAGATGGTGATCGCGAAACCCGTCGTTTGATTGGTATAAAAAGCATGGGAAACGAGTGCCAAAGATACAATCAGTCCAATGGAGCCCACCAACATTAATTTTTTTCGACCGACCTTATCGATGAAATTGATCGCTAGCAACGTAAAAATAAAATTGACAACCCCGATCCCAACTGTTGAAAGCAATGAACTCTGTGAGCCCAAGCCGGCCATTTCAAATACACGGGGGGCATAGTAGATAATTGCGTTAATGCCTGAAACCTGATTGAACAGCGCAAAACAAAAGGCCAATAAAATAGGTTTGACATTTTCGCGAACGAAGAGTTTGCCTTCTCCTGCTGTATTGTTTTTGGACTCCTGAATTTTTGAAATCTCCAGCTCGTAACCATCAGAGTTGATTTTTTTCATAATTCGTTTTGCTTCAGCTAAATTACCCCTGTGCAGCAGTAACCATCTTGGACTTTCCGGAATAAGGAAGATCAGACCGAAGAATAATAACGACGGAAAACACTGTACGCCTAACATCCAACGCCAGGACTCCTCCCCTACCTGACCGATAAAGTAATTGGACAGATAGGCAATCAGAATCCCCAATACGACGTTGAACTGGAAAAGTCCGACCAATTTTCCACGCGATGCCGCCGGAGATATTTCCGATATATAGATCGGTGCAGTTACCGAAGAGACCCCAACGCCTATACCACCCAAAAAGCGGAATAAAATAAATATCGTCCAGTCATTCGCCAATGCGCTGCCTATTGCTGAGATAAAGTAAAGAGCTGCAACTGCAAATAAGGTATTCTTACGCCCCAACTTATCTGAAGGCAGTGCACCCAGCGCTGCTCCAACAACTGTTCCGATCAATGCAATGGCCATGGTCAATCCATGCTGAAACTCACTTAAATGCCAGTGTTCCTGCACGGCCTTTTCTGCTCCTGAAATAACCGCTGTATCAAATCCAAATAAAAATCCGCCTAAAGCCACTACAAAGGACCAAGCTAGTACCGTGTTTTTGTTCATGTTATGATCTATAATTGATTAATCCAAATTTAACCCTAGTTTCATCTTAACTTAAATTTGAGCTTCGCAAAAACATTTATTTATGTAACATTTTTTAAAAAACGTTAAAACACTAAAAATCTGAAACTTACGCTAGCATTACTTTTTAAAACTTTCACTTTTTAAACAGAAAATTTAGAAAATGATACATTTTTGAAAGTTTCCATATCAGTGTAAAGAATACACTAACAAAGACGAGGTTACCCTAAAAAAACTAAATAATGTATATTCGGATATTGAAGGGAAAAAAATCATGGGAAAATATTTCATTTATGGTGGCATATTGATCCTGCTTCTTTTTTGTGGATGTCAACCAATGGTCCAGAAGAAAAAGCGGATTATTGCTTTTTCACAGTGTATCGGAAATGATGCCTGGCGACAAACCATGCTCGAAGAAATGAAAAGGGAACTTTCCTTCAATCCTGATATTGACTTTCTTTATCGAGATGCCCATGGCGACAATAATGTCCAGATTAATCAAATTCGGGAATTAGTCAAACAGGATATCGATCTTCTGATTGTATCGCCAAATGAGGCCGAGCCCCTTACCCCTATAGTAGATTCGGTATTTCAACGCAATATACCCGTCATCGTAACTGATCGTAAGACATCCTCAGGCCAATATAATGCCTATGTGGGGGCAGACAATCTTGCTATCGGAAAACTGGCGGGCCAGTATAGCCGCACCATTTTACAAAACAATGGTTCGATCGGCCTGGTTACTGGATTATCGGGTACATCCGCCTCCATAGAACGTGAAAAAGGCTTTATGCAGCAAATTGGAGATGCTAAAGGAATTCGAACGAGCGCAATCATTCACGGCGGATGGGAAAAAAACAAAGCTTATTTGGAAACGCGTAGGCATATAGACCAAATGATCCAGAGTGATATCATCTTCACCTTCAATGATCAGATGGCCATGGGGGTAAAAAAAGCATTGGACGAAGCCCAGATCAAAAAGGACATTAAGATAATCGGTGTTGATGCTCTTCCTGGTCCCGGAAATGGCCTTGAACAGATCATACAGGGCAAAATGTTCGCTTCCATACTCTACCCCACTGGCGGAGCCGAAGCCATTCGAACGGCCTTGGCTATCATCAACCACCAAAACTACCGCCGCGAGAATATACTCGCAACCTCTGTCATCGATAAAACCAACGCGGAGTTGCTTGCCCTGCAGTCGGATAAAATAAAGCAACAGCAGCTCGATATAGACAAAAGACAGGAATTCATTACGGAACAGAATAAGATTTACCAAAGCCAAAAGTCGGTTCTTAATGTATTGGTCGTTAGCTTGGTGCTAGCTGTTGTCTTTGGTGGCATTTCTATTATCGTGATCAGGAGCAACTGGGAAAAGAACAAACATCTGGAAATCCAAAATAGTGAGATCCTTGCGCAACAAAAACAGATCGTTGAGATGAACAGTCAGATCCAGCAAGCGGCAGAAATCAAGAATAATTTCTTCACCAACATCTCACATGAATTTAAAACACCACTGACCCTTATTATAGCGCCTATCGAGGACCTTGAATTACGAAAAGACCTGCCAGAAGAAGTCAAAGAACAGTTGTCGCGCGTCAAGCGGAATGCAAAAAAACTACAGCGTTTGGTTACCGACCTCATTGATATCCACCGAATCAGTAAATCAAAAATTAGGCTACATGCGTCTATCGTTTATATCGATCCATTCATCCAGCAGGTAATAGGTAGTTTCAAACCGCTATTTAAGAAAAACAGAATCTCCGTCAGTTATGTCAACAAAACAAGTTTGAAAGAGGTTTGGATGGACGAATACCTCATGGAACAGGTCCTATCCAACTTATTATCCAATGCGATCAAACATACTTCAGCAAGCGGCAGAATTGAAATTATACTAGAAGAAAACAATTTCAAGGACTATTTTTATCTACGCGTATTGGATAATGGTCTGGGAATTGCGCCGGTTGATATTGAGCATATTTTTGATCCTTTTTACCAAGGAGCCGGCAGCCGTAACGGATCCGGAATCGGACTCGCATACAGCAAACAGATCGTCGAACTGCATCATGGCCAGATCACCGTGAGCAGCAAGCCCGGCCATGGATCGATCTTCACCCTCCGCATGCCAATTGGGAATGGTCACTATGAACCTGCTGAACTGACCGGTTTCGACAGTGGAGAAAAACAATCGTTTCAGCAACAAGATCTACTGGACACGACAGCAAAGGTGGTAGACAACAATCTGTCTTTTCGATCCAACAAATCGAAGAGCATTATGATCGTCGAAGATAATGATGAAATCAGAGACTATCTCCGCTCGTTATTGGAACAGGATTACAACCTGTTTCTGGCGAAGGATGCCCAGCAAGCCACTAGTATGATGAAGACACATTTTCCAGACCTGGTGATCACCGATATTATGCTTCCTGATGGAAGCGGACTAGATATTTTGAAAGATATCAAAGCCTTTTATCAGACTGCACATATTCCCGTCATCTTACTGAGTGCACTCGCCAATGAAGAAACCATGCTTGAGGGGAGCAAATTAATGGCCGATGACTATATTACTAAGCCATTCAATGCCGAACTGCTGCGGATACGTATTTCAAATATCCTTCAATCGCGTCATCAGCTTAAAGAAAAATACAGCAGCAACGTCGAACAGTTTGAGCGTACTCAAGCCGAGCAGGTCAACGATAGCGACAGAAGATTCCTAAACAATCTCTCCGCCATTGTCGAATCCAAGTTATCGGATCAGCGGTTAAGCGTCGACGGGATTGCCAACGACCTCCATCTCTCACGCGTTCAGCTCTATCGTAAGGTGAAACAGCTGCTCGACTGCAGTGTCAATGAGTATATTGTGGAACGAAGATTAAAGAAAGCCAAAAGCCTGATGGCTGAGGGTCTAACCATCAACGAAATATTTAGTAGTGTCGGCTTTTCATCAGCATCTTACTTCGCGTCGGCCTTTAAAAGGAAATATGGACAGTCACCAAGCGCCTATAAAAAAGAACTTGACAAAAAATAGCCGATCAGTGGGGCATGTACAAACGAAACGTTAAAACTGCCCCTTTCGTTTAAATAGATAAAAGCTGATCAATAGAAATACAACAACCATCACCATGTTGCAGTAATCGAGCCGTGCAAATGAGTCATTTTCGGATAGGATGTTCATGACCGCATTATAAGCACCCGTATAAGGTATAAAATCCGAAAATCTTTTTTGCGCCACCAGCACTGAAAACACCAACATAAACATCCCTACCCCAATCGGGTAAATAAAGCTTCGGAACAATAGACTTAAAGCCAGCTGGATCATCCCAATAGCTGATAAGGTAATGAAAAGCTTCAGAAATGTATAAAAAATCACCTGCCTATAGTCGTAATTCTGGAAACCAAGGACGGGGTAAATCAGACTGAGCAGATAGCCGCTGATCAAAAATGCAGCGTACGCAAAAAGAATTGAAAAAAGTAATGTTAGTAGAATAAAGGTCGCTTTGGAAAAGAAAATATTCGATTTACTGATGGGCACAGTAAAGAGTATTTTATAATTGTTATTCTTATACTCCACATCACAGCAAGCATATACAAACAAAGCGACAAGAATGGGGTAGAGTAAATAAAAAAATTGAAATACATATCGACCCAATAAGACTTTCCAGGGATTGGGAATGGCGCTGGCACCACCCGAATTGACAATATCATAGATAATATAAGCGCTAATCGCAAAAATGAGCAGCATAGGTGCGATCAAGACCCCAAAAATTTCCCTGTTACGAAGAAGTTTGTACTTTTCAGACAAAAAAGCAGTATAAAATGTATTAGTCATTTGCACGAGCGATTAGGTTTATAAAAATTTGTTCAAGATCAGCACCACGGGATTCCAGCCCATAAATAGCAATCTGCTGTTCAACCAATGATTTGATCACAAAATCAAATTGCTGATCACCCCCTATATTGACGATAACATTTTGACCATCGATCTTAACGGTAGAAAAACCTCCATTCTGCAAAATAGAAACTGTTACAGCAGGATTGGATGTCCGTAAGAACACTTCCCGGTCAACCTGTCCCAGCAGCTCATGCTTAGTTCCTTGGAAAATCATTTTCCCACCTTCTATGATACCAATGTGCGTTGCTATTTTTTCAAGCTCACTCAAAATATGGCTTGAAAGAAAGATCGTTTTACCTTGTTCATTGAGGTGACAAAACAAGTTGCGCATTTCCACAATACCCTGTGGGTCGAGACCATTTAATGGTTCATCCAGAATGAGTAATTGGGGATCATGAAATATCGCCATTGCAATCCCTAACCGCTGTTTCATACCCATAGACAAAGCACTCGTTTTTTTCTTTTTCTCCCGATGAAGATCAACCATTTCCAATACTTCATCAATGCGTTTATTCCCTTTTTTATGAATGATATCCAAATACTTTAAATTTTCAAAAACGGTTAGCTTAGTATAATAACAAGGCGATTCGATCAGGTTTCCAACATTCGTATAGATACGTGTTCGATTTGTCCTAAGACTATTTCCCTGAATAAAAATCGCATCTGCCCGGTCCTCCAAAAGTCCTAAAAGTAGCTTGATTGTTGTCGACTTTCCAGCCCCATTTCGCCCGAGATAGCCATAAATACCCTTTTCTGGCACCTGCAGACTGATGTTATCCAAGATTGTTTTCGTGCCTATTTTAAAGCTAAGTTGTTTTGTGAGGATACTTTCCATTGATGTTAGCGGTAAATTGGATCTTTATTGATATCGATATAGAAAATGCCGTCGATGAATTCGTGCCACCTTCTATCTTCATCCATCCCTTGATTGATGACTGAACTGAAATTCTGTTTTAAAATACTATTGTTGGACAACTCCCGAAGATCCAAAAAGAAATAGGGCGATTTGGTAGCATGAAATACATTTTCTACCGCAAGTTTGCCTACGCGATCAACAATGCGTCCAGTTTGATTATATCTTCCATAGGAAGTAAAATCCAAGCTATAAACCTGATTACCGTACCTCCTTTTTATATAAGCACTGAGTGGAAGATATTCCTTATTATACGGAGCAGCAAAATTATACGGAGCAGCAAAGCTATGGATATTGGCACACCAGACGATTACTTTTTTGCCAGCATACAGGGAATCGATCTGATAGCATAGATTTTCTGCCATCAGGGAATCCCTAAAATGCATGCTCTGCATTGATCCCGATTTATAGCGCCAAGATTTGTCAAAGTTATTTCTCATATCGGACAGGTATCGGCTATAGATTAGGTGCTCATTGTCTTTTACACCCCTGCTGATCACACGGCTCAATGCATCCAATTCTGCTAAAAACTTTTTCTTTTGGTCCGCATCGAGCTGCTTGCTGGCAAGACGTTCATATGTCAGGTATTCCAGTTTGTTTCTATTTTTTTTCAATAACGGATACTTGGTTGAATCAATCCCATTTTTGACTAAGAAATCTTCTAATAATTTCGCCCGCTTATCAGACAATTCCCTACCCGAAAACTGAATATCAAACCCACCGAGAGAAATAGGATGCTGGGATGTCTTCGTATTTTTATAATAAGTTAAGAGCAGTTGATTTTCCTCATTTTGCCACCAAAAGTCAAATAGACCGATTCCGCCCACCGATTTTACTTGAGACCGACTCGTGAGGGTATCCATCTGTGCATTCATCATCCACATATCATATTGCCCCGCCTCATATAAAACTACGTCATAATCGAGATGCTCATGCAGATAACGGATGAGCCTGGCTTTCGCTTTGAAAGTCTCGCCATCATTGTGCAACATTTCACCCAACATCAAAATTCTATTATTTTTTAGCGTAGCATCAAAAAAGCGTAGATCCGAAAAATTACTATCGGTCATCAAGATACTTTTGATTTCTTTTTTATGGCGATTCACTTCGGTTAATAATGTTGCATGATTAGCCATGGGCGTATCATTATAGACAAGCTTATTAAACGATAAAATTAGAACTGTAGTTATCGCAAGTGCACATAAAACACCTCTCATGCATTTCAGCTTATATGATTCATAATTGATCTATCTACTGCGTATCACGCTAAAGTAGAATACATTTTAACATAAGATGATCATTTTTTCTTTTTCCACAAAAAAATTATACAAAAAAAATTAGAAATACCCTATAACTACAAAAAGGCGGTTAAGTGAGTGTATCACATAACCGCCTTGCTTGCTTGCTTGCTTGCTTGCTTGCTTGCTTGCTTGCTTGCTTGCTTCGTAAAAAATATAGCAGGAGAAAATTAATACCCTACATTTTGTTTCAACGTTCCTTTACTGTTATCGATTACAGCTTGCGGAATTGGCCACAATTCATTTTTTCCAGCTTTGAACGTTCTATTTTCAGAGAAAAAACGGTCCGTTAACGACGTGTAAGTAACCTTGCCTGTTTTAGGATCGACCGTACCTTTTGACAGCGCGCCATTGACAGGACCGTTCATCACATCTTTGGCTATTCCCCAACGAATAATATCAAAGCGACGACGTCCTTCTCCTGCGAATTCTACACGCAGCTCACGACGAACCAACTCACGCAGTTTGCTCTGACCACTGTAAACGGCTTTATCTACTTTTGGCATCTTTGCACGTAGACGAACCAGATCGATATTGTCATACACGCTATTGTCAATGATACCCAATTCGATCTTTGCTTCTGCATTTAACAAAAGCATTTCAGCATAACGCATCACAATAATGTTAGTGCCCACGTTCCAAATGTTCGCATAACTGCTCGGATTTTGGATATATTTTTTATAGTTGTAAGCTGTGCTAGAAGCATTATCTGGACCAGATGGATAATCTTCCGATTTCGGATCCAGCGGATCGAAATATTTACCATTATACAGCGCTCCCGGGTAAACAATTGTTGCGCCCAGGCGTGGATCTCTTTTTTCATATGGATTGGCAGGATCGTACGATTTTGACTCGTCAATCGTTTGTCCATCGGCAGTTTCGTAAGCATCTACCAGACTCTGTGTTGGTACAATAGACCCCCAGCCTCCCATGGAATTGGGCAACATAATACCAAGTGAAGTATATCCTTGAATATTTACCAAATATTCGATATTCATCATAACTTCACTGTTGTTTTCATTTGCCTCTTCAAATAGGGTCCCATAATCATCGAATAATTTATAATTAGCCGAAGAAATGATCTCCTGTGTCGTATTGATGACATCCTGGTGTTTCTTTTCAAAAGCATAACAGCGCGCCAATAGACCAAGGGCAGCACCTTTTGACATCCGCCCGCCCCCTTTAGCGAACGACAAATCTGCTGCAGCTTCTTTCAATTCTTTTTCCACAAATTCCAATACTTCTTTTTGCGTATTTGCAGGCACGAACGAATTTTCTGTGGTCAAAGTTTTCGTAATGATAGGTACTCCCCCAAATAAGGTCGCCATATCAAAATACTTATATGCGCGTATGACGCGTACCTCAGCGGTCAGCCGTTTCTTTTTTTCAGCATTAACCGGCGATTTTTCAATATTTTCAAGGATATAATTAGCACGACGGATATGCTCATACGTATAGCGCGCCTCTGCATTTCCAGAGTTTGTCGGTGTTGCCGTGCCATTTCCCAAAGCCTGGAATCCTTCCCAAGGGAAATCACTATTGGAGTTATCCGAAGTACAGTCCATGTAAAAGATCTGTGTACCGTCTTCCCAAGCAGATCCTTCGGCCAGCTTACCGTCGCTTCCCCTTGTACCGCTGTACAAACCTGTTACAGCAAAATCGGTTTCTGCTTCCGTTTTCCAAAAATTATCAGCATTATATGCATCCAACGGTTCCTGATCGAGTTTTTGACAAGAGAACAGTAAGGTGGCTACGCTCAATGCGATCGTTATATTTCTAAGTTTCATGATTTTCAATTAAAAGTTTACGTTAAGACCAAACACATTTGTTTTCACCTGTGGGTAGTAATTACCTCGAGAATCCGCTGGAGCCTCCGGATCAAATCCTTTAGCAAAACCAGTAAAAGTCAAGAGGTTTTGCCCACTATAGTATACCTTGGCCCCTTTAATACCGATTCTATCCGTAAACGTTTTTGGTAAGGTATAACCGAAGGTAATGTTCTTCAAGCGGACATAACTTGCGTTCTGTATCCAAAAATCGGAAGGAGTGCCTGAAGGACTATTTTGTGACCAACTGGTCAATGCCCTCGGCATAGATCCATTTGGATTGGTCTCTGCATTGAAACGATCTGCAAAAATGGTTGTCGGTTTATCCGATCCCGAGATCCCGCCAATGGCTTCACCCCAAAGATACCCTTGTACTTTAGCAGCCCCTTGGAAGAATAGGCTCAGATCAAAGTTTTTATAACTCATATTGGAGGTCAGACCAAAGATAAATTTTGGATCAGGCGAACCTAGATATACACGGTCATTTCCATCGATTTTTTTATCGCCGTTTTGATCTTTATAGATAATATCGCCAGCACCTACAGTTCCGTTCACGCCTTGAATACCACTGTTTTTATATTCTTCGTCCGAGCGATAGATTCCAGCAGTTTCGTAGCCATAAAACGAACGGATTGGTCGGCCCTGCTCATAGATATAGAACGTTCCATTGACCTGAGGTTCGTCACTAGCCCATTTTTTGATCTGGTTGTTAATATAAGAACCATTTGCGGCAATGCTATATTTGAAATCTCCGATACTATTTTGATAGTTGACTTGGAGCTCTACCCCATTATTTTGCACTTTTCCTGCATTTTGGTAAGGTGCTGGAAGACCATATAAATTCGATACAGGCAGTTTTAACAACACCCCATCAGTTTTACGGTCAAAGTATTCAAATACAAAGCCCAGATTATTTTTGAAGTTCAGGTCCAAACCAATGTTAGTACTTGTCGTTGACTCCCATTTCAGTATTGGGTTTGCCGATTCAACGATAGCTCCGCCGGAACTAATCTCACCGCCAAAGGAGTAATTATAACCAGGAGAGATGGTAAATAAGCCTGGATAATAAGCGTCTGAAGAAGGATATGAATTGTCTGATGTTGCAGCTAATTGTTGGTTTCCGAGTTTACCCCAACCGCCTCTTAATTTCAATTCCGAGATTACATCAGACAAAGAAGATTCTTTAAAGAAATCTTCCTGAGAAATACGCCATCCTGCTGAGAACGATGGGAATGTACTCCAACGATTGCTTCCCAAGAATCGCGAAGTCCCGTCACGTCTCACATTAGCTTCCAATAGGTACTTATCTGCAAATGCATAATTGATACGGCCAAAGAAAGAGCGTAAAATTAGCTTTTTGGCTCCTCCATCGACTTTCATTCCGTCCTTGCTGCCCAAATTTAGTTCAGAAAAATCATTATTCAAGAACCCTTGCGCATAAGCACTGGAGTAATCTGCACGGAATGTTTCATCCATAAAACCGCCTAAAACATTGATCTGATGATTACCAATCTTTTTATCATAGGTCAACAAGGTTTGAAAAGTCAATCGTTCGGATTGGAAGTTATAAACAGTCAGATTATTCACCCCTTGCTTAGGTCCCAAATCACCGTTCGGTGCATAGTATTGGATGTCCTTGACAAATTTGGAAGACATATTGTCGATCGGTTGAAAACCAACAACCTGTTTGATCTTCAATCCATCCATAATCTTAAATTCACCGGAGAAATTGACCTGTGTATGTTTATAGATCATATTGTCCTTTGCCTCCAGATCCATCCAAGCAATTGGGTTACCATCGCTACCACGACCATATACACCATTACTGTATTTATAAGGAATAAAACTAGGAATACGGTTTACCTGTCTAAAGATCTGTGCCATGTCACCTGTATAAGGGTTTACGGGTTCGGTAATACGTTGATAGTTATACGCCAGTCCTAAATCAAATCGAAGCCTTGAAGACACTTTTGCACCGACATTTGTCCGTAAATTATACCGGTCCGAACTCGCTACTTTAATAACTCCTTTCTGCCCTAGATAGCCTCCGGAAGCCATATATTGTACATCTTCTGTTCCACCTGTAACCTGCAAATTATGCGATTGTTGGAAACCCGACCCATTATACAACAACCCTAACCAATCCGTATTGGGATGACCATCCGGATCAGATCCATTTTTAAAAAGTTCTAAATCCTGTTGGGAGAAACGCTGTGTCTTCCCTTCATTTTTAAGGGCCTCGTTTAAGATGACGGCGTGGTCATAAGAGTTCATATATTCCGGTAGACGTGTTGGATCCTGAATACCAGCATAGCCCGTATAATTCAATTGCGGTTTGCCACTTCCCCCTTTTTTGGTCGTAATCAAGATAACCCCGTTTGCAGCCTTAGATCCATAGATCGCTGCACTAGGTCCATCCTTCAGTACTGAAACACTTTCAATATCGTTGGGGTTGATGTTATTCATCGAGCTTTCTATTCCATCGACAATAACAAGCGGATTTGCATTATTGATAGTACCTAGACCACGGATTCGGATAGTACCGTTATCTTTACCGGGTTGTCCCGAATTTTGAGTAATTGTTACACCCGAAAATTTACCCTGGATCGCCGAAGATACATTGGTAACGGGACGGTCCTGTAAATCCTTTGACGTGATCGCCTGTACCGCACCAGTTAGATTTACTTTCTTTTGTTTGGCGAATCCCACAACGACCACTTCTTCCAAAGCTTCATTGTTACTTTCCAGCTGAATTGACAGGGTCGCCCCTGTAACAGTTACTTCTTTAGTTTTATAACCAACGCTACTAACAAGCAAAATATCACCCGCTTTCGCTCGAATTGTAAATGTCCCTTTTGCATCTGTCGATGTCGATATCGAGGTGCCTTTGACCGAAACAGTCGCAGCCGAAAGAGGACCATCTTCTGCGGTTACTTTCCCGGTAACTTGGTTCTGAATGGCCTCGTTTGCTGTATGTTTAAATGCAATCGGCATTTCTGAGGCCCACAAACTTTGCGAAGACGCAGCAAGAAGAGCAATAGCAAGCAGGCTTACCTTTTGGTTACTTGTAAATTTTGAAATCATAATTAAATAGTTAGTAAAGTTGAATCTGTCAGTTTAGTATTAGATTGACATGGTTCAGCCAATTAAATTAGAGGGATATTTTATGGGAACAAAATAGCGGTAGCACGAAATCGATTGCGTTATTTGCGCAATCGATTGACTTTTATTTATTGAAATTCACATTGTAACTTTTTTAGTATAAAGAAGCATGCAACCGACTGCATCCAAACTGGAACGCTATTGTTATTTTAAAAACAAATACTTATATGTTCCATTAATACTTTATTAATAGACTATTAATTGGGCTAATCGATATTTACCGGGATAACTTAATTATAAATCAATATGATCGCCCAAAGGCTCAAATTCCATCTTCCTGGCATCTGCCCACTTTTTTCGGTAGGCCCGCTATTCCCACAAAACAATACGACTCCTATAACGGCCTCATTATGGCTGGCTACCAAGGCTGGTTCAATAGTCCTACCGATGGTGCAGACCGCGGATGGTATCATTACCGTGGAAAAAACGGATTCCAACCTGGTTCTACGAATATCGATTTTTGGCCCGACGTCAGCGCATATAAAAAGACCTATGATAGCCGCCGAAATCCTACCCAGCAGTACTGGTCCGGTCTGTATCAGCTATGCCGATAACAGATCGAACGGCATGGAACAAAAGGTACAGCAGTCTTGATTACCCCCGAAATGTTTCAATAAGTATGCATTCATCCATTGTTGAGCTACTTGCCACATTTTGTTCATTCGATTTAACGTAACGAAAATTCCTAGCCCGAATAGACCATAGAAAACAGCTGTATATAAACAAAAGCGCTGTTGATCGATGATCAACAGCGCTTTTTACCTTTTTTACTTTCTGACATACGCATGCTGGTAAGCAAGCGTTGTTAGTTTCCCCAATTGCGATTTGCACTATCCCCCATCACAAACTCCAAGGTACCACCTTTCAACACATCGGCATGGGTCAACTGTGGAACGTTCAGTGGCTGTCCATTTAATTTCGCCGACTGAATGTATTTATTTTTTGCAGATGCATTCTTGCCGATAATAACAAAAGATTTGCCATTAGGAAGCTGTATGCTCACCTTCTGGAAAAATGGAGATCCGATGCTGTAGGAAGTCGAACCCGGTGTTACAGGGTAGAAACCTATTTGGGAAAATACCACAAAAGCCGACATCCCACCACCGTCTTCATCGCCCGGCACACCCATTAGGTCGTTTCTAAACCATTCACCGATCAGCTTATGTATCCGTTTCTGTGTCATCCAAGGTTGTCCGGCGTAATTGTAGAGATAAGGAATATGCAAAGCCGGCTCATTCGCCATGGAAAATTGTCCAACATTACCTGTATGATCTGGAAGCTGCGCATAAAAATCAAATTTTGACCGACCCAAAGGTTGCTGGAACATCTCATCGAGATACTTGACAAACAATTCATTCCCACCCATCAATTTGATCAGATCCGGAATGTTGTGTTGTACATCCCAGCGATAGATCCAGGCATTGTTTTCACCATAATACTCCCGTGCTCCCTGTCCACCAGAAAACACATAGTCAAAAGGCATGATAAAATCTCCTTTGTCATCTTTGGGATGGAAAAATTTGGTCTGCTCGTTGAAAAGATTTCTATAATTGAAAGACTGCTTCATAAATAACTCATAGTCAGCCTGAATACCCAATTCTTGCGCAAGCTGTGCCAAGCACCATAAATCGTAAGAGGTACCCAAGGTTACTGCGACCGGTTGTCTCCGTTCAAAACCGTTTACTTCGGGTATGGTTTCTTTTTCACCTGGATACAATGCTGGGATATAGCCTTTCTCCTTAAAAAATTCGTCTAGTTTTCCTGCGGCCTTACCGGACCATGGAGCCAAAGTCTTTTCTGTAATTGCACCTTTTGCAGCCAGATACGCTTTCTTGATATCAAAATTGCGCACTCCTTTGCGATAAGCATCCAATAAAGTTGCTACACCATGATTGGAATTCATCCGTCTACTATCGCCGGTAATCTCAGGGAAAGTAGGCAACCATGGCTGCTCCATTTGCTCGGACATCCGGACAAAAGAATTGAGGATCATGGACTCTGTGTTGGGATCCAAGAGTACCCGTAATGGGTGATGTGCCCGGTAAGAGTCCCAGATCCAGTCATCTGTAAAAAAAGGTTTACCTTCGTCCTGATGTACCTTTCCGTCGAACGCGCTGTAATAGCGACCATCTTCAGAAATGTTGACAGGCCTTTCGTAAGTGCGGTACAAAGACGTATAAAACACATGCTTATTGGACTCATTGTCGCCTTCTACAGCAATTTTACCTAAAGCATCGTTCCATATTTTACGTCCTTTTTCGGCCAGCTTCTTTTGGTCAAAGTCGCTGATTTCACGCTTCAAATTGGCTTTTGCTTGTGCCGCATCAATAAATGAAACACCATATTTCATACGTAAGCTAGTCCCTGCTTGATTAAACTCCAGTACCAGACAAGAATTCTTACCAGCAGCTTCAGTGGCATTTTCCAATTGTTGGCCTTGCATTCGCTTCACGGCAACAGGTTTGGATTCGGGAACGGCATAAATATACACATGCGTGCCATTACCAATATCCTGCATACCCGAAAGTCCCTGACCGTCCCATTGAAGTTTCCCCTCCTGTGAATTGAACTGCAGGTATTTTGTCGAAGTTGACGGAAAAGTAAAGGTATACATCCCCGACTGATGCGACAACGCATAGTCTACCTGAATATTCTCTTGATCCAATAACACGGAATACGCATACGGATGAATTTCCTCCTGATCGTAACTGTACAATTGTACCGGTTTCAAACCGCTTGGCAATTTTACCATTGGACTAAGATTGAATGCCGATCTTCCACGATGGCTGGTAACGATAAGCGGCAGACCGAACAGACGGTCTGACGTATAGTCTCCACGCTCGGGATAAACGCGCAAAAGGCTGTTTGGCAAGTGAACCGTTGGGTAGGTCGGTACCAATAAATGACTGATGTTCCCCATGTATGGATTAACATAATCAACATAATCTTTCGTCATTCTAGCTTGGGAAAAACCTTTTAGCATACTGACCGAAAGAAGAGAACAGCAACATATTGTGCGTAACAATGTATTGGTTTTACGTTTGATATTCTTCGTTAGCATTTTAAACAATTAAGTGTTCGATGGTTTAAGGGCGAAACAGTTGTTCCGCCCTTAAAGTTAATTTTTTTTGGCAACATATCGTCTTCGTGTCCATCGATTATTTGGGGCCTGTCAGTACACCAGTCTGCTTTACCTTCTTAATACTGCCGTCCTTATTGAACTCCAAGCGGTCTACGCAGATGGAACGAAGCCAATCGTTGAATTCGCCATTTTTTTGTGACAATTCACTGTTATGGTAGAAAGCGTACCATTTACCTGTAAACTTTAGGATAAATGTCGATTGATAAAGCACGTAAAAATATCGCTACGCTCAGCACCATAATTGCTATGTTGAGGGATATTACCTATCTTCGACAAGCCTAATCCGACAAGGAAAAGCACAACATACACCAATTTATTCTAATGTGATTATCATGAATATCCTAAAATCCTACCTGCTAATCATTATCTCTATTTTTTTTCACATGCACAGCCAGGCACAGCTTAATCCAAAGATCATCGATCTGTCAAACTATGGCGTGCTTCCAAATACAGGCAACAACAGCACTGCATTGGTCAATAAGGCCATTCAGTCTATTCTCAGCAAGATTGGCAAGAAAGAACCTATTATTTTAAAATTCAAAAAGGGGCGCTATGACTTTCATCCAGAAGGAGCGCTAGTCCGCGAATACTACATTTCCAATCACGATCAGGACAACCCCAAGACGGTAGGCATGGCATTTGAAAATTGCGATAACATCACAATCGATGGACAGGGTTCAGATTTTATTTATCATGGCAGGATGCTGCCTATTGCATTGATTGAAAACAAGAACTTAACGCTGAAAAATATCCACATCGATTTTGAGCGTCCTCAGATCTGCCAGGTTAAGATCCTACAAAATGATAGCATCAACGGTACAATCACGTATCAGACTGCTCCCTGGGTAACTTACAAAATTAAGGACAGTATATTTTACAATACCGGTGAAGGTTGGGAATTAAAACCAACATCCGGTATTGCCTTTGAAGAAAAGACCAAGCGTATTGTTTATAATACCAGCGACATCCGTGTTGGCACCAGCAAAGTAAAGGAACTTTCTCCGGGCGTAATACAAGCTCAGCAATGGAAGAACAGCAAACTTATACCGGGCACTGTCGTTGCCATGCGCGCTGGATTTCGTCCCAGCCCGGGCGTGTTTGTCCATAAAGGAAAAAATATAAGACTAGAAAATATCTCCGTCCATTATGCCGAAGGCATGGGCTTGTTAGCTCAATTAACGGACAATATCACCTTAGAAGGTTTCCGAATTGCTCTTCGCAACGATCAGGATCCACGTTATTTTACAGCGCAGGCTGATGCTACACATTTTTCGGGCTGCAAGGGAGTCATTGTCTCGAAGAATGGGCTCTACGAAAATATGATGGATGATGCCATCAACATCCACGGCACTTACCTCAAGATCACCAAACGACTGGATGACAAAACTTTGATTGGCCGTTACATGCACGATCAATCCTACGGATTTGACTGGGGTTACAAAGGGGATACTGTCCAATTTATACGATCCAGTACCATGGAACTCTGGGACCAAAAAAATAAGATCCAATCCATTAGCGTTTTACGCGAGAAAACCTCAGATCCAATCCGCGAATTCAAAATCACCTTAAGTACTGCTTTGGATCCAGCTATTGACCCAACAAAAATGGATATTGGCATCGAAAACCTCACATGGACTCCCAGTGTACTATTTAGCGGCAATACCATTCGTCACAATAGAGCCCGGGGCGCTTTATTCAGTACGCCAAAAAAGACCCTGGTAGAAAACAACCTGTTTGATCATACTTCAGGTACCGCTATTCTCCTGTGTGGCGATGCCAATGGTTGGTATGAAACTGGCAGCTGCCACGATATTCGCATCCGAAAAAATACGTTTATCAATGCCTTGACCAATATGTTCCAATTTACCAATGCGATTATATCGATCTATCCAGAAATTCCGGATTTAAAAAATCAGCAGAAATACTTCCATAGCCACATCATCATCGAGGACAACCACTTTGAAACCTTCGATAAGCCTATTCTTTATGCCAAATCGGTCGATGGATTGGTCTTCCGCAACAACCAAATCAAGACCAATAAGGAATATCCTGCATTTCATTGGAATAAAAAGCCCTTATTTTTTGAACGTGTCGCAAATAGTAGCGTTTCCAACAATACTGTAAATGGTAAACAAAGTGATTTACAAAGGTTGGATCAATAATAAGTCCCGATATTTAAACTATAAGCTGTCCCTATGTTATTTCACAAAAACAATTTATCATTCACCCTTGCGGTGTTATTTATGGGCATGTATGTAGGCGGCCATGCGCAAACTGTCAACCGAACTAAAGTTAAGCAAAAGCACCAATCGGTATCCACAACAGAACGCCCCAATATTGTCGTGTTTTTTGTGGACGACCTCGGTTGGCAGGACATGTCCGAACCATTTTACAAGGTCAAAACACCAATCAACGAAAAGTTTCATACCCCCTATCTGGAAACATTGGCCAAAGAAGCCATTAAATTTACCAATGCCTATGCAACCTCAGTGTGCACACCTTCCCGAGTGAGTTTTCTGACCGGTTTAAATGCAGCTCATCATCGTGTCACCAATTGGACCCATCCCAAGGCTGACACACCAACAGATAGCAAAGATGAATTGTTGAATCCACCAGATTGGAATATCAACGGACTAAGCCCTGTGCCCAATATACCACATACGATATATGCCACTCCATTTCCAAGCATCCTCAAGGCCAATGGTTACTATACCATTCATGTGGGCAAAGCACATTGGGGATCTGCCGGAACACCTGGTGCCAGTCCGTTGAATTTGGGCTTTATGGTCAATATTGCAGGCCACTCCGCTGGGCACCCCCAAAACTATTATGGCGAGCAGAATTACGGTAATATGCCTGGTAAAGCCAGTTATCAAGCTGTGCCTGATTTGATGGAATATCATGGTACTTCGACATTCCTAACCGAAGCGCTGACTCGGGAAGCCCTCAAGGCACTCGAAGAACCTATACGCCGTAAAGAACCTTTTTTTCTTCATTTTTCCAACTATGCGGTGCATGTGCCGATCCAACCAGATCCACGTTTTGTACAAAAATACCTCGACCGCGGCTTAGATTCTACTGAAGCTGCTTACGCGTCTCTAGTCGAAGGTTATGATAAAAGTATGGGTGATATCGTACAATTTCTCAAAGACAAAAACCTGTACGATAATACCGTCATTATTTTCCTGAGCGACAATGGCGGACTTAGCCTCAGCCCGATGCGCACCGGACCAAGCCATACACAGAACCTCCCTTTAAAAGCCGGTAAAGGGTCGGTTTACGAAGGAGGAATCCGGGTTCCGCTGTTAATCAAACAGGCCAAGAAACATCCTGCAAGTACAGAAGCTAGCCCTGTTATGGTCGAAGATCTCTTTCCAACAATTCTCAGCTTAGCCAAAATAGAGCACTATCAGCTCGTACAGGAAAAACCAGATGGAAAAAATCTTTTGCCATTAATGGAAGGCAATAGGTCCGACAATTGGAACAGCCGTCCATTGGTATGGAATATCCCCAACAAGTGGACCGTGCCAGACGGCCCTGGAATTAACTTTTTCTCGGCAATAAGACAAGGTGATTATAAGTTGCTTTACGACATGAAAAATGGAAAGCTTGAACTTTACAACCTGCAGCAAGATATCGGTGAGCTCAACAACCTTGCCCCAAAAATGACGGGTAAAACCAGCGAACTCAGCAAATTACTTTCGGATCAGCTCCGGACCTGGAGGGCACAGTTGCCGACCTACAAAGCTACGGGACAGCAGATCCCCTATCCCGATCAAATTAAGCTGATGGATTAAAGAGGGCTGCTTGGTGATTTATCACAACGAAGCCCCGACAATACATATCGGGGCTTTGTTTGTTTATCCTTTTTTCTCTTTTTTTGCGGATTCGATCAGCTCACGCATTTCTAACTTAATGTAATCAACATTAGGGGTCGATCCTGTTAGCATATAGCGAATATTACCGTCCTTATCCAAAATAAATTTGGAAGGAATACCGTTTATACCCAATTTACCCGCCAACACTTTTCCTGTTTCCGGATCTTTCTGATCATCAAAAATCACCTCAAAAGGATATTGATTTTTGTCGATAAACTTCGCAACATTCTCTTTGTAATTTTTATCGCGTTCCCAGGTATTCACAAAAATAAATTGTACATCTTTATCATTCGCATAGAGCTCCTGCGCTGCTTTCATTCCTGGAAACGAACGTACACAGGGCTGACACCAGGTTGCCCAAAAGTCGAGTACGACAACTTTTCCTTTGAGGCTAGCCAAGCTGACTTTATCACCTTTCAAGTTTAACAATTCAAAATCAGGTGCCTTCTTGAAAACCTCATTTCCTTTGATGTGTTCACGAATATTTTTAACAAGCTCATCCTTAAGAGTGGCATTATATTGCTCATAACCCGCTAAAGTACCATTGAGTTCGCCGTACAATTTCTTCAACTCGGCCTCAGTCTCAAATTGACCTTTGGCGTAGAGCCTAGATAAGATATTATAGGCCTCAAGCTTGCGGTTGACGCCTAATAGCGCTTTTGCATGCACTTTCGCCAACCCATCGGCTTGTTCAGGTGCTGCTACCAAAGCCTTATCAATATAGTCAAGTGCCTCCCGATATTTTCCTTGTCCAACTAAAATATTGACGTAAGCCGACATCGCGCTGGCATAGCCCATGGAAGCAAATCTGGCTTTATTATCTTTCTGTTCTTCCGGCAAACTGATATAGTAATAAGCATCATCCATTGCGGTCTTAAAAATTGGCGCGGCAGCGGCTGTATCTCCAGCAGCTAATAACGCTTGTCCCGTTGGCAAATAACCATTTCCTCGCCAGAAACGCTCTTTCATTTCACCTAAATAATACGTTGCTTTTTTAGCGTTACCGTCTTTTGCAAAAGAAGTCGCCAAAGATCCCAACACATAATCATAGGTTAGTTCATCACCAGGAAAATTAGCCACTGGCCATTTTTTTATCAACTCTAGGTAAGCCTTTTCTTTAGCCGCAGTTTCTTCTGCTTTGTAGAACACATTTGTCAAAAATGCTTCCCGTGTAATCTTGCCTTTCGGATATTTTTTAGTCGCAATTTTCTCCAAAGCAAGCTGTTTGTCTTCCTTTTCCAGTGTTCGTAGGACATTGATTGCCGTACGGTATTCATCTTCTGAATTATATTTTTTTGATTCAGCAAATAAGGCATTTGCCAAGGAGTCTTTCCTTTCGGCATTTCCACCATTGGCAATCTGGTAATAACGTTCCATTTTAGTACGGTCCACTTGTTGGGCAAGCACTGTTCCCGAGGCCAACAAAAGGCCTATCATCAATTTAAATTTCATGTTAATCTGTTGTATAATTAGTATTTATATGCTAAGTCAATGATTTTCCCAAACCCCGTGAAGGTCTTATCCAGTGACTGGATGGCGCCTGTCGCGCTCACTTTAAAATAGTAGACTTTTCCTTCTGTCCCATTCCAAGTCGCCACAATCAACCGCGGCAAGCCCTGACCATAGCCATGCCGTTCAAATTTTATTTTGCTGACAGTTTCATTCGTCGGCAGTTGATATTCCACGGTATAACTATTAGAGGTCACCTCATACCGATAGAGCTTTGCATCGGCTACATAAAAGATATGTGGAGATAAAGTAGAACAGCTGAGATCGGCTGCTTTGGTCAAACCTGGAGCGTCCAAGTGTTGTTTGGCCACATTTATAGTTGGCTCAGCAGCGGTTCGCGTGGTTCGAAATTGCAGCAAATAGGCTTCAGAACCATCTGTCGTGCGCATAATTGCATTGCGGACAGTACTTACATTGGAGGAATCCAGTTTAATCAGATCCATGCCTACGTTATTCATGTCAAAGAGTGCCGTATTCTGTGAAGCTGCATCAAAAGCATTGAGGTTGCTGGAAGTAACTGCATAAAAACACCTATTCAACCGATCAAATACAAAGACATTGTAGGTATCCGAATAATTGGCACCCGATATATGTTGCGCGGCTAGATTATACGTGTATTCATGCGTTGAAGACTTCATTTCAGCTCCAAATTTTTTGGCTCCGGGAAATCCACCGACCATATTGGGATACAGTTTACCGTCGTTAATCAAAAGTCCAAGATTGTTACCCCCAGCTCCACCCCAAGCAATATACTCAGGTTTGATCGTTGCTGGAGCTTGGAAAAATAGATACGCATAGTCAAAACGTTTCTTCATGGTATTGCCATCCAATTCAATGGCATCATTGGCCCCAACGATATAGAATTTCTTACCATCCTGTGCCACTCCATCTGAGATGGATTGGGGCGATATGCTAAAGCTTTTGGGATTAGCAATTGGGTAATTTGCATTCCTTCCACTATAGATATCATGGTATAATGTACCGTTCCGCAAAATCATGGAAAGATCAGCTTTTCCATTGCGGTCTTCCAAAAAGATCCAGCCTTGCGTAAATAAATCCTGAACCGCAAGCTGATAGAAACGAAATACAGCGATTCCGGTTTTGTTATTCGTCACTTTATAAGTCAATTTGTAATTTTCACCCAGTACAAAAATATCTGGAGAAACCGTATAATTCAGCGCTTTTGTTTTAGCAATCAAAGTACTGTCCTGTACATAACTTGCACTTGCCGAATTAAGGTAGACAAACCATTCATAGGAAAGGTCATTCGCATCCCCATCGTATGTAACCTGTGGTGAAAGCGTCAAAGCCTTCCCCTGTTGGATAAAGATTGTCGTGTCACTCTTTTCTTCAGGAAAACTAACCTTATCCAGCACAGTATAACTGTAGTTACCCTCATCTTTTGCACAGGAGAAATTTAACAGTGCTATCAGAGTCAGGTATAATAGCTGATATAATTTTATTTTTTTCATAATATTTCAGTTAGGGAATAATCACCCTGTTACCATTTTCATCGAACATCGGGCCGTTGGCCTTTTCATATTCGTAAATACCTAATCGTGCCTGAGCCAGCATCCGATTGCTATCCTGTGGAAACAATCCTCCCTGGTTCCAATTAGTATAATCGAGCAACTGTGTCAAAAACAGGATCTTCGTATTGGAATAGTCTCCAAACAGATTTTTCCAATAGGAATCCCAAATGCTTGGTTTTTCCAGTTTATCGGTTAAGGTGAAACGCCAGGTCAATCGGTCGAGCACTGCAGATACGGCCTTATCGTTATATCCAGGTTTAAAGTCAGCATTTGCTATAATTTTTAATTCAGCCGTAACAACGCTATCCTTGAGCCCTGCACGTCTAAAAAATATGACGTCCACAAGACCATCAGATGCATTGGCCGGAATTACAGCATGCTCAAGCTTAAAGTGATAACCTTCTTTTGCTGTAGAACCTGCTGTCAGTGCAATGGCTACGGGACGGTCAATATTGCGGGGCAAGCCAATAATCCGAAGTGGAATTTGAACGGTATCCGTAAGGATATCTTTCGATTGAAAGGCAAAGCTATAGTTTACGCTATCTACCCGTGTCCCTGCATAACGCTTATCTATATAAACTTTGGGATCACTGTCATCGAACATCAATTTATCGTCCTCCTTACATCCGAGTAAAGTGAACAGCAGAGCAGCACATGCTCCAATAAAGGTGAGTAATCTTTTCATCATGCTGTCTAGTTCAGGCCAAATTCAATTTCATTGTCCGGTAAGGGGAAAACATATTTGCTATTATCCATGGTACCCCCAACGCTATTTTGTAGTGTGCTGTAGTTTTTGCGCTTATAGTAGTACCATAATTGCCCTTCAGCATAAAAGTCTTTGCGATATTCTTTAAATAATTCACCTTCTAGCAATGTAGGCGTACTGATGGTACTCGCAGATAAAGTCGGTATCAAACGTGCTGTACGCACTTTATTGAGGTAGCTCAATGCTTGCTCCAACGTTTCACTCGCCTCTGCAGCAATATAATACATCTCCGAAAGCTTAATCACAGGAACCAGCTTTTGATTAACATTTGTCACATTGTTGCCGACATAATACTTCGTATTATAAACTGTTGTGGCATTAAATTGATTCCAACGGCTGTTTGAAGCTTGTGGCCCACGGATATCAATGGCATGTCCGGCAACAGCGATCTCATACCAGTTATTGAGGTTGGTCAATGTGGTAAATAAATCCTCATTTTCAGGAGCGCCCGCTTCTGTTTTGAAATAACGGTCCGATAGCTCTTTTAGGTTGGATTTGTAAATCGAAAAGATATGCTCCGTGCTAAAAATCGCATTGGAAGTGGTACTTGCTGCATTCACGGTGTTGGTATTGCCGTTCACAAATTCAAACTTTTGGCTATCGATTACTTCTTTGGCATATTTAAGCGCATTGACCTTATCGCCCCGATACAGATAGATCCTTGCCAGCAAGGCCTTAACAGCCCAAACATTCAGTCGGTTTTGACGAAACATGGTAAAGACCTCCAAAGAGGTATTCGCAGCATTATCTTTAATCTGGTCTATTGTCGGATATACGGCCAATAATGCTTCTGCCTCTTTCAGATCTTTCTCCAATAAGGCAAGTACTTCGGCTCGCGGGAGAACCTTGCCCGGGTTGACCGTAAATGCGGTCATATACGGGATGCTTGGACTATCCTCCGTAGGACTTCCTACTGGTGACGCAGCAAAAAGACGCAGCAGATCAAAATGAAGTAGCGCCCGGGTCGCCAAAGCCTCACCTTTAACTAGCTGATAATTTACTCCGGTAAAAAGTCCTTTATCGGCATCAATATCTTTGAGGATATAATTGGCCTGAGCGATGGTACTGTATTGTGTCGTCCATAAGCTACTCAATGTAGATTTAACTGTAGCGTCAGTATAATTATATCTTGCCATTTGCCCGTAGGTATCGGTATTGGCATTGGATTTACTCTGATAGAGCTGTGCCAGCACATCCAGGCATCCATAGCTAAGCTCTTTACCATAACTGTTTGCCTGCGCCATTTTCTGATAGATTCCGATCAGAGCATCCTTATATCCCTGTTCGGACGAAAACTGCTTTTCTTCGGTTGTTTGTGTACTGGGCTGTACATCTAGCCATTTGTTGCAGGATTGAGTTAAAATACCCAGTCCTATCACAAGCAATACACTATAAGCCTTGTTGTTGTAAATGATTTTCATCTGTGTTGCTTTTAAAAACTGGTGGATAATTGAAGTGTAAATGAGCGTGCAAAAGGATAGTCAAGGCCACGTTCCCGACGTATCGAAGACATGCGAAAAACATCATTGGAATACAGCGATATTTTAGTATTGCTCATACGCCAGCGTTTGGTCAATTGATCTTTGAAACGATAGAAGACTGAAACACTTTCCAGGGAAAGTAAATTGTCATTTTGCACAAATCGGGAAGTTGCGTAGGTAGGCGTACTGATCGCATAGCCATCGGCATCGATCAATCCCTTATAGAATACATGATCTCCTTGTTTCATCCATCGCTCCTCGGCAACTCTTCTATCCACATTGTAGAGACGTGCATTGACATTTTCTACCCGATCTGCGAGTGTTTGGTTATAAGCCTGTCCACCCAGCCTAAATCGGAAAAATGCATTAAACCCAATTCCATTGTATTCGAAATTGGTTCCGAAAGTACCCTCTACATCACTGCGCGAGTCTCCAACGATTACCTGATCCAGTGGATTGTATGTATTGGTCAATTTGCCATCCCTTGTTCTAAAAATCTCATAACCCGATGCGGGATCTATCCCTAGCGACGGTACCGCCCAGATCGCCGTTTGCGATTGTCCTTCTGCATAACGGGTAATCGGAAGAGAAGATAGCTTCTCATTGGCCGATTTATTTAGTGCAGCAATGGTATTGGAGACTTTGGTAATCTTGGTCTTGACCGAAAAGAGGTTAACAAAAACAGACCAGTTATTCCGGTTGGCACTGTTTGCCAAAATATTGTAACGGGTGTAAAGTTCCCAGCCTTTCGCCTCGAGATCGCCCATATTTTCTTTATATTGGTCAAACCCAGTCGATGGCGCTGTGGATATGCTCGCGATAGAACCTTCCGTTTTTTCGATATAATAGTTCGCTGTGAGATCAAAACGCTTGAAAAGTGTCAAATCCAATCCTATATTATTCTTCTGTGTCTTTTGCCAAGCCAAAGCGTTATTTCCAAATCCGAGTAAATAAGTCCCGATCATCCCACGGTAGTCTGTGGAATTGAAATACTGGGAGGTTGTTTTACCATAGAAAGAATCAAAATTTTGTGATCCCGTGTAACCGAAAGAATAGCGCAGTTTAAGCCGGTCTATTCCTTTGGCTTGTGCTAGAAAATGTTCTTTATGCAAGTTCCACCCAGCCCCTGCGGACCAGAATGGTGCAAATCTATTGTCACTACCAAATTGGGAAGATCCATCTAGGCGAAACGAAAAATCTAATAAGTAGCGGTTATCGTGCGCAAAAGAAAGGTTAGAAAACAGACCTGCCAAACGTTTGATATTCTCCGTTCCTTCTGGTTTTGTACCGGTTGCAAACTGAAGTCCCTGACTCATGTTGTCCATGCTCGAATTTGGAAAACCAACCACTTTGAACGTTTCAGTATGATTGTTTTCCTGACTAATATTCGCACCCAACGTTGCGAAAATCAAATTCTTGTCAAAGGTTTTATTGAAATTGGCAGAGAATATACCCTCATAACGTTGATTTTTACCATAACCTTTTGTGTAAGAACCCTTTTCAAAGGTTGTTACATTGGTAAAGGATGAATGTTGTGCAGGCAAGAAGCGATCTGATTCGTCGGCTTGATAGAGGTAAGCAAAAGTTCCCTTTAATTTTAACCAGCTGTACGCCTGCCATTCCAAGGCAAAATTATTGATTATACTATGGTAATTTGTCTGATCAACTAAGTTCAATGCCGCGTCATATAGCGGATTTACCGGTCTGCCCACATAACCAGTGAGATTGTCATAGCTATCAAAGTTCGTCAGGCGTTTTCCAGTTTCCTCATTAAGGATATCTTCGAGATATACCTTATAAGATCCATCAGCATTATATGGGGTCCAGTAGGGATTTAGCTGTGTATATTGTCGAAATGAACCATAAGGTGAATTGGTACCTTTATTAGACACTAAAGTCAGATCATTCTTGAAGATGAGGTTCTTGTATCTGTAGGCCAAAAATGTGTTTCCAGTCATCGTTTGGCGACTAGATCCTTTCATTACACCGGCATTGTTATAATAGTTGAGGTTGATTCCATACTGAATTTCCTCCCTTCCTCCTTCGAGATAAAGATTATGCTTTTGCCCAACACCGGTGCGTACCGGTTGTGCCAGCCAATCGGTATTGACACCAGAACGTACCGCAGCCAATCGGTTGTTATAAATAGTTTTTAACTGTTGATCGGTACTATTCCAACTGTAGTCGTATACGCCGATCTGTCGCTCAAGCTCGAGTTTTTCGGCCGCGTTGAGTACATCATACCCCTTTAGATCGGGTATTTCCAAGGTCATATTACCTGTATAGGTGACCTGGAGCTTGCCTGATTTTGGGCGAATCGTTTCGATCACCACGACGCCATTTGCCGCGCGGGACCCATAAATAGATGTTGCTGTAGCATCCTTAAGCAGATCGATGTTTTTGATACGCGTCAGATCGAGATCATTGATCCGGGATAACGATACTTCAAAACCGTCCAGAATAAACAAGGGGGTATTTGGATTATTCGAATAATTGAAAGGATTGCTTCCGCTGCTATTTGGATCGATAAGACTATTTCCTCCACGCAACGTGACCTCGGGTAATGCATTGGGGTTAGAACCCAAGTTGAGGTTCTCGGGCATTTGAAAAGATGGATCAAGTGATTTGATTGCCGATAGCACATTGTCGCTGCTCACATTTTGCAACTGCTCTTTGGTAAATGATCGCGCAGCACCCGTATACATTTCCTTTGGCCGCTCAAAAAGCCCGGTGACAACTACATCTTCAATCCTATTTTCAAGCGTTTTTAGCACGATCTTAAATTCGGATCTACCGGAGAGTGCAAGCTCCTGTGTTTCATAGCCGATCATTGAAAAAACTAGGGTAGACACCGGTCCAGTAACAGGCAATCCCCAATGTCCATTTTGATCCGTTGCAGTACTATTGCCCGATGGTGCCCCCTGCTCCTTTCCATTTTTGGTGAGAACAGTCACACCGGCAATGGGCTTACCTTGGTCATCTAAGACTATCCCGCCGATACGGCGAGGCTGTTCACGCTCATTTTTGACCTTACGCTGTTTGTCGTGATCCTCAAAAAGAACGACCCCCAAAGAAGTTTCCTTAAAACTCAGATTGGTTTGCCGAAGCATAAGCTGTAAAGTCTGGGCGACAGACCGCGATTGCCTATCCAATGTAGGGGCCATATATTGCTCCACCTGATCACTGGGGTAGAAAATAGTAATCCCCGATTTATTTTCAAGTTCCTGAAGAGCCTTTTTTAATGACATAGACGAAGATTCCATGTGAATCTTCACTGTGTTCATCCGTTGACCCAACGTTTCGGGCAGTGCCATCAATTGTAGCGAACTGGATAGCAACAAGCCCCCGATCAAATTTACTTTCATGGTAGATAGAAAGATTTTTCGATGTTTAGGGTTAAAGTGGGCAAAATAATCCCCACTTGCAAAAAACAAGAATTTTTGCATTATTTGTATTGGGTTTAATTGTTTGTCAATAATCGAATAAGCTCAGCTCCCTGTTTTGCTTCCTACGGCCAGGGAGTTTTTACTATATCACTTGCTGTTAAGTTTGTTTTTTCGTTTTCATTAGGCGTTGATTTTTAAGTTAATGTATGTTAGTTTTTTTCACTCCATTTTTTATTGACAGCCCTCTCCCTGTATTTCATATTGACCATCAGCTGTCTTACGATAGGTCGCATTGCGCGTAGCACAGATATTCAACAAGACCTCTTCGATCGTTTCGCTTCCGGTAAATTTCCCGCTGACGGGACAATTTTCTAGAGCTGGATTGATAAAATGTAGTTCCACTCCATACCGTTTTTCCAAATTTTTAGCGATATCACCAAAAGCCAGAGCGTCAAAAGACATATCCTGTCTTTTCCAGCTTAATGCCGATGCGGAATTTACTTTCTCAACCTTACCCTTCAACTGTGATTCTTTGAGATCGATTTTCTGATCCGCCACAAGCTCGGCAAATACTTGCTTTTCATTTTCTACCCTTACTTTTCCTCGTTCGACAAGGACTTCGATCTGCTTACTGTCAGCCGGGTATTTTATTGTAAATGCCGTACCCAGGACAGTTGTTTTAATCTCCCCTGTATGAATAATAAAAGGTTGATTATTCCGATGTTTAATATCAAAATATGCTTCACCTTCCAAGCTAACCTCACGTGTTGCATCATCGAAGGTATTGGGATAGGAAAGTTTACTCCCTGCCCGCAAAACAACACGTGAACTATCTGGCAATAGGATAAATCGATTCGCCGATCCTTCCGATTTGGAAAAGGCCACCTGCTGTTCATTCGAAGTAGATTTATTCCACATCAAAATGGAAAAAGAAAACAATAATAGCGTCGCCGCTACAGCCGCATAGGGCCAGTAAACACGCTTACGCACAGGTGTATTATCCATTTGCGCCCAAATATTGGCTTTCATTCGTTCACCGACCTGCTGCTCTGTTTCTCCTGGCGCTAGTTCCCAAATGTTTTCCTCTTCCTGCTGCTGACGATACCACAGTAGTAAACGCTCTTTTTCTTCTACAGAAATTGTTCCCTGAAGGTATTTATCGATTAGTTGCTGTAAATTACTATTGTCCATGAAATCGTCCGTTATATGATAGTACCACATGACTATGGGTACCCCTATATTCAAATTGCTTTTTTTTAAATAAAAAATAAAAAGATAAAGCCAACCTTGCGCAATTGCATACGCAACACTTTCAGGGCACGCGTAATATTTGCTTCCACAGCCTTTTCCGAAATTTGGAGTTCGGCGGCTATTTCACGGTTGGAAAAATGTTCTTCGCGACTCAGCTGAAAGACCAGCTTACAACGATCAGGTAGTGTTTCAACAACTTCATGAAGATATTCTTGTAAAAAGCGTGCATCAATTGTATTCTGATCCTGCTGGAACATAGGTTGAACGACAGCAGTGTTCAGGATTTGCTCATGTCGCCTGGCACGTTGCAGTGCTTTAAAAGAAGCAAATTTTACAGCTGTCGCTAAATATTGGGACAGCAAGTTTATTTGCACATCCTCACGTCTATTCCATAGTGAAACAAATACCTCTTGTACAATTTCCTCTGCTGTTTGTTTGTCTTTCGTTAGGTTATAGGCAATGCCTAACAATCTTTTCCAGTAAAAATCATAAATATCCGCAAAAACATGTCTATCACCTTGTTGCAAAGAGACTAGCCAATGCTTTTCTAAATCTGCTACCTCCATATCCGCAGTATTTTTAAAGTTAGGTCATTGTGAAACTGGTCAAATATACAAATTGCCTTATTATAATCTACCAAATCAATAGATTTTATTTTCAGCGATTTTGTATCTCTTCATCTATTCTTACCTAAACATACGATAACTTTCAAGAAAAAAGAATTAAGGACTAAATTTCAAGAAATATTTCAGATAAAAAAGTCTTTTGCCATAAAAATTACAATTAAAAGCACAAATTAATAAAATTATCATCCATTACAGGTTTTTCACAATGCTTATTCCGCTCCTATTAAAAACCATTAGATGAGCCATACAGCACATAAATTTGAGCTGTCAACAAAAACAAATCTGCCTCAGCAGCCATACCTTTGTTGCCATACAACAAGCAGATGACAACAAGAAACAGCAGGAAGAAATGGCTTATATTTTTGAAAATAACAATCCTAGGACTGACAGTTCTCATCACTTTTATCGGACTATATATGATGCATCCACAATTCGGCAAAAGACCCTCGGGTGAAAGACTTCAACGCATACAGTTATCCAAGCAATATCGGGACGGTAAATTTCAGAATAGCAGCCCTACACCCCAGCTTACACAACCCTGGACCGTGGCCCTATACGATTACTTTTTTAAGCGATCGAACGAAACAAGTCCCAAACATACTATACGAACAGTGGATATCGACTGGGAAAAGTTGTTAGGTCAACCTCATGGGCTTGTTTGGTTTGGTCACTCCTCTTATTTCCTTCGTATCGATGGTAAGAACATACTCGTCGACCCTGTCCTTAGTGGCAGTGCTTCCCCTATTCCGGGAAGTGTAAAAGCGTTTAAAGGAGCCGATGTCTCTACCGTATCTGCCCTACCGCCGATTGACTATCTATTTATATCACATGACCATTACGATCACATGGACTACAAGACGCTTAAAGCGCTGCAACCCCGGGTTGGAAAAGTCATTGTTGGTCTTGGTGTTGGCTCCCATCTTGAATATTGGGGATATCGTCCTGAACAGATCATCGAAAAAGATTGGTGGGATGAATTTAACTTGGGTGATGGTTTCAGTGTAACAGTTGCGCCCGCCAGACATTTTTCAGGCCGCAGCATATTTTCTGCCAATACCCTATGGGCCTCCTACGTCCTCCAGACCCCTTCAATGAAACTCTATTTAGGCGGGGATAGCGGTTATGACAGCCACTTCAAAGAAATAGGTAATCGATTGGGTCCTTTTGACTTGGCTATATTAGAAAATGGCCAATACGACCTCAGTTGGAAACACATACACATGATGCCGGAGGAGGTTGTCCAAGCGGCACATGATCTCAAAGCGTCCTTACTTTTCCCCGTCCATTCGTCCAAGTTTGTATTGGCCAATCATGCCTGGAATGAACCTCTAGAACGTATTTCCAAGGAAGCAATACGACAACAACAGCCTTTGCTTACCCCCATGATCGGTCAGGTCATCGACCTCGATCAGCCCCCTTTAACACCTAGTTATTGGTGGCGGAAATAATTTTAAGCAACGGAATTGATGGTCGCTGGTGTTATCCCAAACTTCTCCTTGAAAGAGGCATAAAAATGAGAAAGGTTTTCAAAGCCCAGATCAAGATAAAAATCAGAGGGCTTTTGACGCTTATTTTCAATTAGATAATAGGCCTCAGAAAGACGTCTTTCTTGCAGCCATTTTCGGGGAGACGTCTGGAATATTTTCTCAAAATCACGTTTAAAGCTTGCTAAACTCCGCCCTGTTAGCTTCGCAAAATTTTCCAAAGGCACATTGTACCGATAGTTTTTAACCATAAATTGCTCGAGATCAATTTTATGCGGCTCTGAAAAATCAAAAAGCAGGTCTTTTAATTGTGGATAGCTTTCCAACAACAAGGTGATCAACTCGTAGATCTTGATATTTTCCATCTGTGGGCTCACACGGTCGATGGCTTCCGCATAGGGTGTCAATGACTCAAAATAACTTCTTATAAACAGGTTACTTTCCAGTACAACATTAGACTCACCCTGATACTTTTTGTCCGAACTGAGGTGATGGTCCATTGCGTATTGCTTCAGCCGATCAGCCCCCAGTAATACTGAAACAGATTTGTAAACATTATTTTCTGCGGGGTATTTAAAAGCTTTGGCCAATTGGTTTCTACGGGCAACTACAATCTGCCCTTCTGTCGCCACCAATTTTCCTTTCTGATGATCCAGGTGTGTTTCACCAGATAGCTGAAAAAAAACGACATGTTCGGAAATAAACTGTTCATGCCCAAATGCTTTCTCGACATAACAGGAATACAAAAAGGCATTCCCAAAATCTCTCTCTTCCATGCTCAATACGATTTATTTTAAATGGCTGTGCGACTATGGGTACCAATAGCTAAGATCAGTCCCAGTCTAAAGGTAGCAAATATCTCATACCTTTTACAAAGTCTAGTTGTCCAAAAGCTCAAAATATATTTGCCGCACAGCTCAAATCAAATCGCAAAGAATGCTATACAGAAATCCACCAATTATAATAAAGCCTGCTGTTCAATCAAGACACTTTTCGTCCATTAAAAATTTGTATTTCATTACGGAGCCATTCGGACTGATTACTATTTCTTTGCAGCAAGCCGCTTACGTATAATACTGACAAATTCGGGTGAAACCCCTAGGTAGGATGCAATATAGTATTGCGGTACCCTTTGGGAAATGGTCGGATATAGTTCAATAAATTCAAGATAGCGATCGGCAGCAGGTTTAGCCATTGTATGGATCAGCCTATTTTGCAGAACAGCAAGCCGGCGTTGCACTAACATACGAAAAACTCGCTCAAACTTTGGAACAGTCTCTAATAATCTCTCCTTCGTATCTGGTGTTAACATCAAGAACTCACTGTCTTCTAATGTTTCCATGTATAAACTAGATGGTGTATGGTAATGAAATGAAGCAATATCGCTAATCCACCAATCTTCGATAGCAAACGCCAGCGTTACTTCAAAACCATTTTCATCCAGGTAATAAATCCTGACACAACCTTTTTGAAGATATCCTTCAAACTGGCATACTTCCCCTTCCTCCAATAGCATCGTTTTTTTAGGAATCTTCTTTGTTGTCAATAAACCAGTAAACTGTTTGGTTTCTTCAATTGTCAAAGTAATGCACTTGGACACATTTTTAAGAATATTTTCGTATAACATTGTATTTCTTTAATAGATCAGGTCGTTAATTACCTTCATTTTCGTGTAAAATATAACCCGCTCCATAGATACTTTCGATATGAAGTTTGCGATCCATCTGCAGCAATTTACGAAGTCGGGAGATAAAAACCTCTAGGCTTTTACCATTAAAAAAATCCGTATTACCCCAAAACTTCAGCAATAGATCTTTCTTATTGACCAATAGATTTTTATGGAGAATCAGATGTCGTAGCAATTCAGCTTCACGGACCGTGAGCTTTTGTATACCGCCCACTCCATCGCGCAGGCTATAGCGTTCCATGTTGAGTGCCAGACAACCGATAGCGAGCTCGATTTCCGAATTGGGGTGCACCTCGGGTGCATTTGCCACAGTCAATAAATTGCGGATCTTAAGCAATATTTCGTCCATGTCAAAAGGTTTAGCAATGTAATCAACAGCACCTAGACTAAGCCCTCTAAGCCGCGATGCACGTTCATGAAGTGCTGTCAAAAAGAAAATAGGTTGTCCAGGATTCAATTGTATCATTTGTTGCGCCAGGTCAAAACCGTTGCCATCGGGCAACTGCACATCAATAATAAGTAATTGGACAGCATAGGACTGAAAAGCAGACCAACCTCCTTGTGCTGTACTTTCCCAAAGTACAGTATAGCCCTTATACTGCAAATAACGCGAAAAAACTTCCCCCAAATCGGGTTCGTCTTCGATCAAAAGAATGTCAAACTTGTCTTTTACCATTGCGTGCCGCATTGCCCATGTAAATATAAAAAATCGTACCGGAACCAGACTTATCTTCCGCTATATGGATTGTCCAACCCAGCCTGTCCAAATAAGATTTGACATAATAAAGTCCCAGTCCCAGTCCAGGCTTGTTGCCGGACAGTTTCCCTCTATAAAATGCTGTAAAGATCGCTCCTTGATCCGCAGCGGCGATCCCAATCCCATTATCCACTATTTTGAGGTTACAATGAGGACCTCTCTGCTCCCAGCTTAACTGAATCGTCTTCTTACTATTATCGTTAAATTTTATCGCATTAGATACCAGATTATCCAAAATTGAATAATAATAGTCTTCATCAAGGTTTATCTCTGCATCTTCGGCTAAAGGTTCATATTGAATTTCAATTTCTCCTCGGTAGCGCAAATGAAGCTCACTCAGTATTTGCTGTGTCAACCGATCAATAGAAACGGATACAATTTTAGCCTGTTGTTCTTGTAACGCAACTGCTCCCATGACCTGTTCAAAATAAGCTTTGAGTCGTTTGGCTTGCCTTTCCACAATGCGGCCGAGTTGTACCACCTCTACGTCTTCCTTACCCGCTTCACTGTCGACCAGACTATGTGCACTGATCAAAATCGTCGTCAGTGGCGTATTAAATTCATGCCGCATATGATTTAGAAAACTTGTTTTCAGGTCTACCAATTTACGTTGGTTGATCCAATTGCTGTAGGTTCGATAACTTAAGAGCACAATCACGACGATACATGCTAAAGAGAGTAAAAACACAGGTGCCATATCTTGGACGATACGCCAGTTCCTATTTTCATAATCCACATACAGGCTATAGGTAAAACGATAAGGAATCGGGTTCTTATCACTGACAGATAGTTCAAAAACCCTATTATTATGAGTTACGCTCTTGAGTGTACCACTGATTAAACCTGCACGATCATCAGCGGCTAACGCAAAGAAAGTCGTCCAGGTACCGTCTCTTTCATTATATACTTCCAATTTATCAAAATGGAACAGGTAAACAAGTGTCGTATCGAGCCCTTGTTGATGTACAATCCGACGAAAGATACTGTCCAATGACTGCCGACTCCGCATCTCATCAAGAAAGCCATTCATACAATGCTTACCGTACTGGTCTGCATCTGCGGACTTCGTGATTTTTTTTTCATACCATATCGGCAAACAGGGCACTAACGTTGTCTGAAAGATGGCATCCCCACCGGGGAATATCTTATCATCCATAATAACAGCGCCATAAGCATTCTGAATCTGATTGAGCTGTCCGATCTGATAATTCTTATCTTCAAGCTTATAGGTGTTGAAAATTAGAAAACCGATCAAAACGGTCAAGATCAAGAAGCTCGTTCCAAATGCCCAAGGATATAAATTTTTACCGGTACGCTGCATGGTTTAAAAATAGCATCAATTTTTCGAACCAAGACTTCTATTAGGCTTTTATTAGGCTTTCGTTAGGTTTCCATTAGGCTTAAATAACACAACGATGGCCTACCTTTGCAGGATAACAACTTCGTAAATTATGTCCAAAATTTCACAGTCCCTACTTTACTGCCTATCTTTTCTTTTCCTGGGCAACACGCTATTTGCACAATCTGGTTTATCAAAGAAGGTACTCGAGCAGAGCCAGCTCGACTTTGTCAATCTTGGATTCGGTATGTTTATCCATTATGGCATGCCGACGTTTATGGAACAAGATTGGTCAGATCCCAATGCCGCACTTGAACTGTTCAAATCGCCAAAGCTCAATGCAGATCAATGGGCTAAAGCGGCCAAATCGGCCAACATGACCTATGGTTGCCTAACCACCAAACATCACAGTGGCTTTCCGATCTGGAATACCAAAACAACAGATTATAATGTGATGAATACGCCTTTACATCGTGATGTTGTTAAAGAATTTACGGATGCTTTCCGCAAAAATGGTTTGCGTGTTATGCTGTATTATTCCATTTTGGATATGCATCAAGGCATACGTCCACATACCATTACCAAAGCCCACATCCAATTAATCAAAGATCAGTTGACAGAATTGCTAACGCAATATGGTGAAATCGACGCCTTGGTTATTGACGGATGGGATGCCCCTTGGTCGCGTATTTCGTACGATGATGTTCCTTTCGACGACATCTATTATCTTGTCAAATCACTTCAACCGAAATGTTTGTTGATGGATCTCAATTCAGCAAAATACCCAGGTGATGCGTTGTTTTACACCGATATTAAATCCTATGAACAAGGTGCGGGTCAATTTATTTCTAAGGAGCATAACAAATTGCCGGCAATGGCCTGTCTTCCCTTACAGCAAAATTGGTTCTGGAAAACATCGTTTCCGAACACCCCAGTTAAAAACGTCAATGAATTGGTCGAGAAATTTGTCATTCCGTACAACAACGCGTATTGCAACTTTATGCTCAATGTAGCCCCAAATAGTGATGGTCTGATGGATCAAAATGCGCTTGATGCATTGAAGACAATTGGTACATTATACAAAAATAAACCCAACTACAGTTCATTACCAAGTTATCAGGCACCTATAGTCGACCACAATATGGCCAAACAAGTACCTTCATACAGTAGCTGGAGCGATGACATGAATATTATGGATTTCGCCAATGACGATAACTTTGGCAGTGCCTGGGTTTCCAATCCGGCAGTTAAAGGTGAAGTATGGTATGAATTGGATTTTGAACGTAGTAAGGCTTTCAATAGTGTTGTTATTACCGAAGGAAAAGACAATCCTTCACAGTATAACTTATCCTATCTGAAAGATGGAAAATGGTATCCTATCGCGGTTACAGCGGTACAACAGGGCCGTATCAAGATCTTCCGATTTAATGAAGTGTTGGGACAAAAATTACGTTTTAGCCTCAAACCCGAAAAAGGTCATGCGGTCGTGAACGAGATTGGCGTTTACCAAGAAAGGCGCTAACACAACACAAAGAATCAAAAATATATTTGCTATTCTTCTCCTATAAAAGTCTATATCCGTCGACTTTTATAGGGGAAAACTGGTATTCATGATCGCTATAGTTTTTTTTAAATCATCGGAACAGCGTTCATTTCAAGGGAATTCGAATCCAGGTTCCCATGACGCCTGTAGCCCCAAGTGATCAGTATAATCCGGTAAGCTAATTTCTAATATCTCAACTAAGTTATTAGTGCATAAACTTACTTAAGATGATTTTATTCCAAATAGATATATGATTTGGGATTAAACAAAAGACCCCATGCAATATGAGGGGATTCCACAATATCCATTGTTTAGTGCACTTTTTCTTTCCCTGTTTTTCTTAAACTAGTTCAATGAACAGCAAAATTAACATCCCTAAATTTGGATATACAACAAATGCGTTGGGCATCTCTAAGGGACAACAGCATTGTCAAAGCGATGAATTGCTCATTGATTTATCGGATTACTTTAGCAAGAAAAACCAATTAACGATATATCGTCAATTTTAAAAACCAACAAAATACCGTAGAAAACTAAATATCAAAACAATAAGAAAAAAGGTAAAAGATTTGAATATCAACGATTATCAAACAACATTAAAATACATATTTATGAAACCATCACTAGAACTATTGTCGCCAAGCAACCATGCACTGGTATTGATCGACTTCGAAGGCCAAATGGCATTTGCCACAAAAAGTATTACTATGGAAGAACTCCGCAATAATGTCGCCGTAATCTGCGGTGCTTCCAAGATTTTCAATGTGCCGACCATCGTAACTACTGTCGCGGAAGAAAGCTTTTCAGGACCTGTTTTTCCAGAAATTGAGACATATTATCCGCAATCCAGTACAGATTATATCGACCGGACCAGTATGAACACCTGGGAAGATCAGGCTGCTTACCAAGCAATTACAGGCACAGGCAAGAAAAAATTGGTACTAGCCGGCCTATGGACAGGTGTATGTATCGTTGGACCAGCCTTATCTGCACTCGCGGAAGGGTATGAAGTTTATGTTATTGCCGATGCTTGTGGTGATGTAAGTCAAGAGGCGCATGAGCGTGCTATGCAACGAATGATTCATACAGGTGCAAAACCCATCACTGCTGTACAATACCTTTTGGAATTACAACGCGACTGGGCCCGTCAGGAAACCTATGTAGCTGTCACAGATCTCATGAAAAAACATGGTGGCAGCTATGGCTTAGGGATTCATTATGCTCACAATATGCTAAAACACGGTTAATTTAATTGTAAAAAATATTCATTCAAAATCGTACCTCGTGCAACAGCAACAGTCCATATTCAACTATCTCCGTCAAGCGGCTGTCGTATTGTCGATACTCTGCCTATTCCCGCATTTTTCTAAGGGTCAAACCTACAAATTAATGCGTTTTGAGGAAGACTATAGCGCCCTCGCAGACAGTACACGTCATGGTTATCAAAAGCTCAAATATAGCCCTTTATCCGGTGACGGCAAATTATGGCTTTCGATGGGTGGCGAGGCACGGTTGGAATATGTCGATTTTAACAATGAGGACTGGGGACGCGTACAGCTTGGGCATAACAGCTTTCTATTGCAACGCTATAGCCTTCATGCCGATTTACATCTCGGGACGCGCCTCCGTCTTTTCACCCAGCTCCGCTCAGCCCTGCAGCATGGCCGCAAAAATGGTTCACGCCAGATCGATGAAGACCAATTGAATGTACAGAACCTATTTATAGATGGAACGCTGTTCAAACAAAATAATAAATCAGTATTGATTCGCCTTGGCAGGCAGGAGCTTGACTATGGCTCCGGCCGCTTAATCTCCGTAGGTGAAGGCCCAAATGCCAGAAGATATTTCACTGGAGCAAAGCTAGCTTATAACAGCAGCAAAGTGAATATTGAAGCATTTGCCATGATGGCAGATACCGTTAGACCGGGCATATTTGACAACAAACCTTCCAAACAAGTAAACCTGTGGGGAGCTTACGGTAAATTTATTATTCCTCAACAGGCCAATCTCGACCTATATTACATCGGTATCTATCGCGACCATTCGGTTTTCGAGGAGGGGATATCACAGGAAACCCGCCATACCCTAGGAGCCCGGATCTGGAAATATGGCGGTGGATTTATTTATAATCTTGAAGGGGCTTATCAATTTGGATCTTTTGGCCAGGGTAAGATATCAGCATGGACTGCTTCCGTCGATATCGGCTACCTCTTTGAAAATACGGTACTCAAGCCATCCATCAATCTACGTAACGACTATATTTCAGGGGACAAAAAGGCTGGAGATGGCAATCTGCAGACCTTCAATCCCATTTACCCCAAAGGTGGGTATTTCGGTTTTAGTCCACAGATCGGTCCCGTCAACTTGATTGACATTCACCCTTATGCCACGCTAGACCTTCTTTCCAATCTCAAGATGCAGGTTGACGTGGTTTTCAACTGGCGACATACTTTACAAGACGGTTTATACAGGCCAAGCGGATCTTTCAACCTACCTGGATCTGCTTCGCGTAAACGCTATATCGGCACGGCCTATCTAGCCAATTTCGCCTACACAGCCAGTAAGCAACTGTCGCTGGTAACAGGTATCCAATATTTCAAGACCGGCGCCTTCATTGAAGACATCATTAGCATACCAAAGAATGGAATTTTCTTCAATAGCAGAATCGCCTTTAAATTCTAAAAACATGAAAACAACAAAGAGACTCTTTCTAAAGAAAACATGTCAATGGACACTAGTCGCCTTGCTTGGCACACTTGCAGCTACTCCGATACAATCCTATGCGCAAGTAACGGCGTCAGCTCCTATTAAAACTACAGCAATAGGCACAAGTACCATCTGGGGCAATGTCGATGGACTGGCTATTGAAGGCCTCGTTCAAGGTCCTTCGGCAGCTGCAAGTGATCTGCAGGTGGCCTGTGTATTTGAATATACCGAGGGCGATATCTTTATCTCCCCTCCGGCATTGCCTGCCGCATTGAACGGTCTTGTACATTTAGATGAAGCTTTACATGGTACGTTAACTGAAATACGTAAGACAGGAAAATTTAAGGGCCATGCACTCGAAACCATCCTCTTAACCCCAAGCCAAAAGAGCACACTCGCAAGTAAAAAACTATTGTTGATTGGGCTTGGCAAACGGGAGGACTTCCATGCTGAACTGATGAAGGATGTAGCCCATGTTGCCATGCGCGAAGCGCTTCGATTAGGTGTCAAGGATTTTAGTTTTGCGAGTGATCTCAAAGATGCAGGTGTGGATTCGCCGACTGCCTTAGTTGCCGAAAATGTTGTTCTCGGATGTATAGATGCCTTCAGAACCCAAAAATGGTTGGGCGAAAAAAATATGGATCAACAACCGGTATTAAACAAGATCACGTTATTAGCCGGACCGGCATTCTTTGAAACGGCTGGTGAAGGTATCAAAAAAGCCATTTTCTCCTTACAAAACTAAAAAATAGCCCCATGAAAGCAGACCTTATTCTATATAATGGGAAGATAACCCATTTCGGCTACAACCAGGAAGCTGTTACAGCTGTAGCGATCCAAGATGGTAAATTTGTTGCCATCGGTTCAGACAGCGATGTCCTTAAGCTTGCCGGCACACAGACAAAATTGATTGACCTAGGCGGTAGACGTGTTGTACCGGGCATTAACGATTCGCATATCCACCTGATCCGTGGCGGACTCAGTTATAATCTTGAATTGCGCTGGGATGGTGTTCCATCATTGGCTGATGCACTGCGTATGCTTAAAGAGCAAGTCGACCGTACACCACATCCGCAGTGGGTTCGTGTCGTTGGTGGCTGGTCCGAATTTCAATTTGCAGAACGTCGCATGCCAACTTTAGCTGAGATCAATGCCCTAGCACCTGATACACCCGTTTTTATCCTTCATCTCTACGACCGCGCACTGCTAAATGCTGCTGCATTGCGTGCCGTAGGTTATACCAAAGACACACCTGCCCCTCCAGGAGGAACCATTGAACACGATAGCCATGGTAATCCCACAGGATTGCTGATTGCATCGCCCAATGCCATGATCTTATATTCAACCTTAGCAAAAGGCCCAACTTTACCTTACGAAGAACAGATCAATTCGACTCGCCATTTCATGAAGGAGTTGAATCGCTTTGGGATTACCAGCGTCATCGATGCCGGTGGAGGCTTTCAGAACTACCCCGACGACTACAAAGTCATCAGTGACTTACATCGTGAAGACCAGCTTACAGTACGTATCGCCTACAACCTCTTTACACAAAAGCCCAAGCACGAATACGAAGATTTCCAGCAATGGATAGACAGCGTTCCTCTCCACCAAGGCGACGACATGTACCGCCACAACGGCGCTGGTGAAATGCTTGTTTTTTCGGCAGCAGATTTTGAGGATTTTCTCCAACCAAGGCCCGATCTCGGTGAAAATATGGAAGCCGAACTCGAAAAAGTTGTTCGTTTACTCGTGAGTAATCGATGGCCATTCAGATTACATGCCACATACAACGAAAGTATCAGCCGCTTTTTGGACGTATTCGAGAAAGTCAATCGCGACATTCCGTTTGATGGACTGGCCTGGATTTTCGACCATGCCGAAACGATAGACGAACGTAATATCGAACGCACCAAAGCGCTTGGTGGTGGTATTGCCATCCAAAGCCGTATGGCCTATCAAGGTGAATATTTTGCAGATCGATATGGCTCTACTGCGGCTGAACAAACACCTCCTGTCAAAAAAATGCTGGCCATGGAAGTTCCTGTAGGAGGTGGATCCGATGCAACCCGCGTGAGCAGCTACAATCCCTGGGTGTCCATGTACTGGCTTACCGCAGGAAAAACTGTGGGTGGACTCCAAATATACCAAGATAGCAAGCTTGACCGCATGACTGCGCTACAGCTCTATACCAAAGGCAGTGCCTGGTTTTCACAAGAACAACAAAAAAAGGGAGATATTGCTTTGGGAATGCTAGCTGATTTAACGGTACTTAACAATGACTATTTTACGGTAGAAGATGAAGCGATTAAGGAGATCGAATCCGAACTTACTGTCGTAGCGGGCAAAATTGTCTATGCGGAAGGTGATTTCAGTTCCTTCTCTCCCCCACCGATCCCCATTCTACCCGATTGGTCACCTACAAAAAGCTATAGTGGTTATTATAGTGTTTCGAAAACAGCTCAAAAAAGCAGTGCAACTGCATCAACAGCTCAAAACAGCATTGTAAATTCCATCCATCTTTGTAGCGGCAGCTGTCAGGTACATGCACACGATCACAATCAAGCCCGAATGAGTAACATCGCGATAAACAATTACACCGCATTCTGGGGAGCCCTAGGCTGTTCATGTTTTGCATTTTAAGACACTGAAAAGATGGAAATACTTCAAAAACTTTTTTACACAGATCTGGGAAATACAGTCAACAATGGAGCTATATTGATCTTTCGTATCTTGTTAGCATGGGAGTTGCTCACCGTTCACGGCCTCAAAAAAATACAAAAAGGCCCACAGGCTAAACCTGAACATATCCCGAATCCTTTGCAGCTGCCAGAAAAACTCAACGCCGCTGTGGCCCAGTTTGCTGACACCATTGTACCTTTTTTTATTGCGCTTGGCTTATTTGGAAGGTTAGCGCTATTACCGACAATAGGAGTTACCGCAGTTGGCTATTTCGTCGTCCATCGCTACGATTCACGCGAAGTACGCGATGTTCCATTTATGTACACGCTGTGCCTTTTGCTCCTCTTGCTCACTGGCCCTGGAGCTTATTCAATGGATCATTACATTTATCAACTACTCACAAAATAAACATATGAAACCTCATATCGGAATACACGACAATCACCTAGCTGAATCGGCACAGATTCTTTCTAAACTGTTAGCCGATGAATACCTGCTTTATACGAAAACAAGAAATGCACATTGGAACATTGAGGGAGCCGATTTTTATAACAAACATCTCTTTTTTGAAGCGCAGTATAACGAACTCGATGAGCTGATTGACAGTCTTGCTGAACGCATCCGCAACCTAGGGCATTATGCACCTGCCAGCCTAAATCAGTTTCTAGCGCTGACACAGTTAACCGAACATAAAAGGTCAGGCAATGATAGTGCTGGTTATATCAAAGAATTATTAATGGACCACGAAAGCATTATTGTTTCATTGCGCGAAAACATCGACCACTTTGCCATAACACTGAAGGACATTGGAACAAGCGACTATGCAACTGGACTTCTGGAAACTCACGAAAAAATGGCTTGGATGTTACGTGCGCATTTATCATAAAACCATGGAAAATCAAAACAAAGCACATCTAACAACACTTGTTCTCACAATTGTTGGAGGGTATTGTGACACTGTTACCTTTGTCGCAGCTGACAAAATATTCTCGGCCCATGTGACAGGCAACTTTATCGTCTTCGCCTATCAGCTTATCAATGGTGGAGATAGCACGGCCTGGATCAAATTGGCAACCTTTCCTGTATTTGTCACCGCTGTGATGGTCGGCGGATGGCTTACCTCACGTTCCCATAAGAAAAATACCGTCCTCTTTGCCGAAGCCCTATTACTTGTGATTGCAGGTTTGCTGGCTATTATTCTTCCGGTAGACGCCTCCAAAACCGTGATGTATAGCCTGGTTATGCTCGTCGTATTCGCTTTGGGCATGCAAAATGCATTCGGAAAACTATTTGCCAAAGCAACTTACGGACCAACAACCATGATGACCGGAAATGTGACCCAAGCATCACTAGACCTTTGTGTACTTATCGCTAATAAATTTAAAAATCCAGACACCAACGTCAGCTTCGGGAAGCAGCTGATCACCTTATCAGGTTTTTTCATCGGATGTTTGGCGGGAGCCTATTTTGGTAAACAACTTGGATTAACTTCTATTATATTTGCAGGTATAGCGATGCTCGTCTGTTATTTCCTTTCGAACGACAAGGATCAATAATTAGGATAAAAGCATAAAGCAAATAGAGCAAGCTACCGATATAAAGATAGCTTGCTTTATCTTATAACGTAAGTCACCTCAATGAGAATCTATCTAATACTTAGCTTTTTTATCCTTTCGATCTTTAATACATTCGGTCAGGACAACACGACTATTCATCGTCTGCTAGACAGCATATCGCAGGAAAAGGATACCGGACAGAAAGCTCGTATGCTTTATGGAGCCGCTAAATGTTATCTGGAAAAACCAGGTGAATCAAAAAAAGACCTAGACAGTGCCTTATGGCTTAATAGGACATCCCAAAAACTCCACCTCTCAGTCAACCTTAAAACCGAAGCCGCGCTAAATATGCTTCTGGATGCCCGTATACAGGAGGAAATGGGGAAACCTGACCTTGCAAAAAGCCAGAAAAAGGCTAGTTTACTTTTTGCGAACACCCATCAGCTTGCTAAAGCCTCGGCCATGATTTACCTGTCTATGGCTAACGACATTAAAGATGTTGACTATCATCAAAAAACCAGCTTATTCCAGCAAGCGTTAGAACAAGCCAAAAAGACAAGTGATAAATCACTTGAGCCCAAAATCCTGATGGAACAATCCAGCTTCCTTTCCAATTATGGGGACTATAAAGGTGCCATAGAAACTGCTCATCGAGCTGCTGTATTAAAAAAACAGACCGGCGAAAAAAATATCAGCAAGGAGCTTGTGTCCGTTGCCGGTAATCTTCGGATGCTCCTGCGCCTCAAAGAAGCTTTAAAATATGCGCTCGAAGCCCGTCGGGTAGTGGAAAACGAAAACACGACGACAACCAAAGATAATTTAGCTGCCGTGTACAATATTGTGGGATTGATCTATTATGACCTCAAATCCAATAAAGAGGCCCTAGAAAATTACCAAAAGTCATTTGAAATCGCTAAAAGTCAAGGTGACAGATATGGCATCCATACGATAACACTCAATTTAGCGACGATTCTATCCCGTCTCAATCGCGTTTCAGATGCACTGAATCTGCTTGATAATGTCACCAAAGATTACGCGTCTGATATCTACTCCATACGCTATGCCTATCTGTATACCATGCTGTACACAAGAAATAAAAATACAAAAAAAGCTTATCCCTATTATCAGGAACTCTTAACCTATTACAAAACCGGGAATATCACCGGACAGGAAAGGCATATCATGATGATTGGAATCGCTAGCTATCTTTTTGCAGATGGACAGATCAAGCAGATGTATCCTTACCTTGAAGAAATAGAGCGATCAATGACCAAAGAAAGCAGTCTGCTCCGTGCCTCCGAATTGCGGAAACTTTATTATCTGGCCGACTCCGCCCGCGGTGATTTTAAATCCGCATTCAAAAACTTGACAGCTTTCAAAACGATCAGCGATTCCATTAATAGTGTAGAGCGAGCCAAGGAGCTTACGGCCTTACAATTAGATTATGATACCGAAAAAAAAGACCATGATATCGTCCTCCTCAAGCAAAAAGGTCAACTGCAAAAATCACTGCTTGAACGGGAGGCCATTATACGAAACGTGTTCATAGGCAGCTTTGTCGTTCTGTTGACCTTCGCGGGCTTTTTGTATATCCAAAATGCCATAAAAAAAAGAAGTAATGAAAAACTAACGCTTAAACAGGAAGAAATCAATATCCAGAATGAAAAGCTAAAACAGCTGATCGCTGAAAAAGAATGGCTACTAAAAGAAATTCACCATCGCGTCAAAAACAACATGCAGATTATTATCAGTCTGCTCAATACACAATCGGCTTATCTTGAAAACGAAGATGCCATCAACGCAATTCAAAACAGTCAAAATCGCATGCATGCGATGTCTCTGATCCATCAAAAATTATATCAGACAGACAACCTCTCTCGCATTGACATGAAATGGTATATCCAGGAACTGACCGAATATCTCAAAGATAGCTTTCAATCCGAAAAATCAGTTAAATTTGAGATTCAGGTAGATCCGATTACTCTTGATGTTGCACAAGCTGTCCCAGTTGGGCTTATTCTCAATGAAGCAATCAATAATGCAATCAAACATGCTTTTACTCAAAGGGAGGGAACTGTTTTTATCAGCTTCAGGCGAATCAAAGCTACACCTTACGATCTCTTGCTTAGCATTGCCGACAATGGTATCGGAATACAGAAAGATCTTAGCAGTAATGATAGTGACTCTTTCGGCATGAATCTCATGCAAGGGCTAACTTCCCAGCTTGACGGGGAATTTAAACTGACATCTGACCAAGGTGTTTTCATTACTATTCAATTTTCACAGAAAGAAGCCGAAATTTAAGACGAATTTTATGCAAAAAGGAAACAAGATCTTAATCGTAGAAGACGAATTTATCGTCGCTAATGATCTCAGGATGATCCTCAAAAAAAACGGTTATGAAGTCATTGGTATAGCGTCTTCTGTGTCGCAGGCCAAGACAATTATCGCGACAACAAAACCGAATTGGATACTACTCGATATCCTATTAAAGGGAAGTGAAACAGGTATCGACCTCGCTATTGAACTGAACAAGCTGGAGCTACCATTCTTATTTATATCGGCCAATACCAACCAAGGCATTTTAGAAGCGGTTAAAGAGACAAGACCCTATGGTTTTTTGACAAAACCATTTCGCGAAAAGGATCTTTTCATTATGCTCGATATTGCCAATGAAAGGCTCAGTTCGGAAAACAAAGCCGAGGATCCAAAAATTAAGTCCATTGAAAACAGAAGCTTAAAAAATCAGCTCATCGGTACAAGCCCAGCTCTTAATGAGGTACTTTCACAGGTTGAGTTGGTTGCTCCTACAGACACCTCCGTTTTGCTGCTCGGCGAAAGCGGCACAGGTAAAGAAAAGATTGCGCAGTCATTACATCAGCTATCGTTGCGCAAGCAGCAGCCTTTGGTTGTCGTCAATTGTGCTGCCATACCATTATCTCTTATGGAGTCTGAATTATTTGGTCATGAAAAAGGAGCCTTTACAGGGGCGCAAAATAGAAGAATTGGTAAATTTGAACTTGCCGACGGGGGAACCATCTTTTTGGACGAAATTGGTGAACTACCGTTAGAAGCGCAGACCAAATTACTGCGTGTGCTTCAGGAACAAGAAATCGACCGTGTAGGTGGAGAGCTGCCGGTCAAGATCAATGTACGTATTATCGCTGCGACTAACCGCAACCTGGAACAGGAGGTCGCCCTAGGCCACTTTAGACTGGACCTATATTATCGGCTCAACATCTTCCCAATTGCCATTCCCCCACTTCGAGAGCGGACTGGAGATATTGAGGTGCTAGCCAATTATTTTCTGGCCTTTTACGCCACTAAACTCAAGAAAAACGTCACGGCCTTTTCTGCCCATGCACTTGCCAATATGCAAGCTTATCCATGGCCGGGCAATATTCGGGAGATGCAGCACCTTATTGAAAGAACTGTACTGCTTGCAAAAGAGCCCATCATCAACGACATGGTATTTACTGAACACCTGGAAAGTAAAATCAAAATTTCAGATTTCTCATCTCAAAAATTAGCCTCCCTTGAAGAAATGGAACGAGAGCATATTTTGCGTGTACTTGAATCATGTAAGGGCAAAATTTCCGGCCCAGGTGGCGCAACAGAAATCTTACAGATCAGTTCATCCAGTTTATATAACAAAATGAAAAAATTCGGAATTAAATCCGACTTTTATTGATAACAAGATAGCAAATGACCATCATGCAGCATACAGGCGTAGGATCAGATCCGCAAGCGATTTATAATCGCATTCAGCAACGCGAAATAGAGCAGCTTGCTCAAATGGCTATTCAGCAGAAAATAGCTCCTATTCATACCCTAGCCGCATTGGATTTGCTCCAAAACGAAATCCAAATCTTTTTGGGACAGAATTGGCTTTCGCTATTTATTGCGGATAATCGCGAAGTTAACTATAGCCTCCTTTTTCAATCCAAAAATAAGGCAAAAACAAGCGAGAACGAATCACGTAGCTGTAAAGACAAATTCTTTAAAGAATGTATCCTTTCCGCTGAACCCATCCTGTTCCGAGCCAGCGAAATTTTAAAAGCGGATAAATCTTTTCCGACAAACTTTGTCCACGCCATTCAAGAGGGAAATAAAGCAATTGTATCCAAAGCTTTTCGAGTACATGAACACCATTGGGCGATCTTAAGTCTAGGCTACAAAAGACTGGAACCGATCGATCCTCAGCTTGAGTATCGCATAAAAAATTTTATCCCACAGCTTGGTATTACTGTCGGCAATATTCTGATGCACGAACGGTCGGCACATGCAGCCTTTACAAAACTGGCCAGTAGCCAAGCGCAGCTCACTGTACAGCCTCAGGGTCTCCAGCAGAACGAGGGTTATGGTCAGAAATCAGAGGCATCGGAGCCGCAGATGATTGGCGAGAGTGAACTGATACAAGCCATAAAATCGCAGCTCAAAACAGTAGCGCGCTCAGAAATGAACCTGCTTATTCAAGGTGAAAGCGGAACTGGCAAAGAAGTTGCCACCCAAATTGTACATCATTTTTCAATCAGATCGGACCGTCCCCTAATAAAAGTCAACTGTGCGGCTATTGCGCCCACATTGATCGAAAGTGAGCTTTTTGGACATGAAAAAGGTAGTTTCAGTGGTGCTGTAAAACGTAAAATCGGCAAGTTCGAACAGGCTCAGGGCGGAACACTTTTTTTGGACGAGATTGGAGATCTTCCGTTAACACTCCAGGCCAAACTTCTCCGTGTGTTACAAGAAAAAGAAATTGAGCGCGTGGGAGGAAATAAAAATATTCCTATCGATGTCCGTATAATCTGTGCCACACACAAGGACTTACAAACCGAAGTTAAGGCCGGCAACTTTCGAGCCGACCTATATTACCGGATCAGCGCATTTCCAATTACTCTCCCATCCCTTCGTGAACGACGAGAAGATATTCCTCATTTAATCCAGCATTTCCTCCTAAAACATGCCGGAGAAAAACCACCTAAGCAAATCAGTAAAAAGGTTTTGCAACGCCTCCATTTACATTCCTGGCCTGGCAATATTCGCGAACTTGAACATGTTATTGCACGTTCGATTCTATTGACGGAAGATTCAACTATAAAAAAAATCGCACTATTGTCTGACGGTGATTTTGTAGGAGAAAGCAAGGTTCCGGATTTCCGTTTACAAACCTTGGCAAACTTTGAAAAAGAGTATATTCTTTGGGTATTGCACAACTGTAAAGCCCGTATTTCTGGCCCCAATGGGGCGGCGACCATACTCGGTATTCCAGCCACAACGCTTCAATCCAAGATGAAAAAGCTGGGCATTGGCAAGAAGTTTTCTTACTCCAAGGAATAAAACAAAAAAAGCCATTCCCGTTTATGGAAATGGCTTATACAACTATTTAAAAACTATTTTTAGATCAACAGAATCTTATTTTTGGATAAAATCCAAAATATCCTTATTAATGGTCTCCGCTTCTGTAGTAGGCATTCCATGTGGAAAACCGGGATAGGTAATTAAAGTACCATTTTGGACTAACTTAGCGGCTCTTCTTCCCGTGATATCAATCGGTACGATCTGATCATCTTCACCATGCAATACTAAGACAGGGATCTCGACTTTTTTAAGTTCTTCGGTAAAATCAGTTTCAGAGAACGCTTTTATACAATCATAGTGTGCCTTAATACCGCCCATCATCCCTTGCCGCCACCAGTTGTCCATCACACCTTGTTGTACATTTGCTCCATCGCGATTATAGCCATAAAAAGCGAGGGTAAAATCTTGAAAATATTGTTGTCTGCGTGTTGCCGTATTCAATCTTATTTCGTCAAAAACCTCCATTGGTACACCATCGGGATTTGTAGCACTCTTAGCCATTGTGGGGGTAACCGCACTGATCAATACAGCTTTTGAAACCCGAGAAGTACCATGATTGGTTATGTAGCGAACGACCTCGCCACCACCTGTTGAGTGACCAATATGGATGGCATCTTTTAAATCCAATGCTTCTACCAATTGTGCAATATCCGACGCATAGGTATCCATCTCATTTCCCGTTGCCGTCTGTGTCGAGCGACCATGACCCCGGCGATCGTGTGCGATCACACGGTATCCTTTTTCTAGGAAGTACATCAACTGCGCGTCCCAATCGTCGCTGGATAAAGGCCAACCATGATGAAATACGATCGGTTGTCCTGTTCCCCAGTCTTTGTAATAAATTTCTGTTCCGTCTTGAACTTTGAATGTTGCCATAATGATTAGTTTAAGAATTTTATTATTTACATGATATGTTAATCGGATTGCAATTCATAGCCCAACAAACACATACAACTGTATTTAAGTACATTAGAAAAATAAACGTTAATTTAAAAACAACGATATTTCGTTATTTATACAACAGATTCATTCGTTTTTTACGATACGATCTATTATCCTGCAAGAGACTTCTCGTGGTGTGCTCACCTGTGTTTAAATAGTATTCATATATTCAGTTTTCACCTAATATTTGAACCAGATCTTCCGCTCCACCGTCAAATTTCTGTCCATTAACAAAAAATGTCGGTGTCCCATTAACGCCGCTCAGCATACCGCTTTCAAAATCGCCATCTACACGATCCTGTAACGCCTCGTCCTGCAAATCAGATTTAAACTTTGGCATGTCCAAATCCAGTTGCTCGGCGATATCCAGCAGCAATCTTTCACTCAGCAAGTTTTGGTTTTCAAAAATGGCATCATGCATCTCCCAAAATTTCCCTTGCAGTGCTGCAGCCTCCGCCACCAATGCTGCGGGTTTTGCATAGGGGTGCATCTCCGATAGCGGAAAATTGCGGAATACAAACCTGATCTGGCTTCCCAGTTCGGCCATCATTTCTTTTATAATTGGATGAGCTGCACCACAATGCGGACATTGGTAATCCCCATATTCAACAATGGTCAGATCGGCCTGGCCATTTCCCAATATATGGTCAGCATTGCTGACCTTCGGTTTCAATGACATAATTATTTTGATTTAAGATTCTCCAATGCTTCGATAATACCGTCTGCACCCGGATTGACCGCAGTCGGAGACAGATAACTCCAAGCAACAACCCCTTCCTTATCAATCACAAAAAGCGCGCGCTTGCACTCCCCTTCCTCTTCATCGTAAACACCATACTTCTTGGCGACCTCGCCTTTAGCTTCAAAATCGGCCAGAAGTGGAAAATGCAGCTTTCGGGATTGCGCAAAGGCCATATGGCACCATTTGCTGTCAACGGAAATACCCATTATCTCTGCATCATATTTCTTGAAATATTTGAGCATTTCATTATATAAGGCCATCTGATCGCTACATACCGGACTCCAATCTGCCGGATAAAATGCCAATATCACATTGTGCCCCTTAAATTCTGATAATCTAATTTTTTGATCGGGTGTCGCGTACAAGGTAAAATCAGGGGCAACATCATTTTCTTTTAACATATCAACGTCTTTAAAGTTTATCGACCATCTCAAGGTGCACAACCTTAAAATAGATGTGCATCATCTTTAAATAAAGCACTTAAAAGCTAAAATTGTTTTAAGGAAAAAATGGCTATCCACGATTTGACTACAAGATCCGTTGATCTGCCTACATCCAAACTCGATCGATTAGCCACCTTTGTAACATCAATTTATTTAAAAAAAGAAATACATGAAATCACAAAAAGTATGGTTTGTCACTGGTGCTTCCAAAGGGTTAGGTCTCAGTCTTGTTAAAGAGTTGCTCGCCCAAGGTTATCTTGTGGTTGCCACATCACGAACAAAACAGGCCCTGGAAGATGAAATTGGCGATCAGGAAAATTTTCTGCCGCTTGAAGTGGACATTACCGATGACAAAGACGTTGCCCGGGCAGTACTCTCGGCCATTGATTATTTCGGAAAGATTGATGTATTGGTCAACAATGCCGGTTATGGTCAGACCGGTACCCTCGAGGAACTCAGCGACTGGGAAGCACGCCGCAACTTCGAAGTGAATGTCTTTGGATCGCTTAATGCCATCCGGCATATTGCTCCCCATATGCGCCTTCAGCAATCGGGTCATATTTTCAATATAGCATCTATCGGCGGGCTCGCTGGAAATTACCCAGCCTTTGGTGTTTATTGCTCCACCAAATTTGCTGTCGCAGGCTTTACTGAAGCCCTCGCTGTCGAAATGGAGCCTTTTGGCGTACACACGACCTTGGTCTATCCCGGTTACTTCAGAACTGATTTTTTATCGGAGGGATCCTTACATACCGCAGCCAATCCGATCGCTGCGTACGTCACTGCCCGAGAAAACGAAGCTACCCATCTGCATCAGATCCATGGAAATCAGGCAAACGATCCCCAGAAAGCAGCAACCTTATTAATTGAGTTAAGTACGCTCGCACAGCCCCCAGTTCATTTTTTAATGGGCGAAGATGCGTATGAGCTGGCCAAAAATAAGATCAATATGCTTATGACCGAGATCGAAAAATGGAAAAGCTATACAGTATCAACGGGTTTTGAATAATCCCAATAATTGCTTAACTCAGCATAAAAAGCTTCCGAGGAAATCTCACAATAATCAAATTAGAAATTCATTAAATTTACAAGATGGAGAATACATTTCGCTTTCATTCGCTTTCGGAATTCCACAGCTTTTGCGGACTACCTAAGCCCGAACATCCATTGATCAGCTTGGTTGATTATAGTCAAGTACATTACCCCATAAATGACAGCAAATTGAATTGGATACAACATTTTTATTCGATCGGTTTAAAGCGAAATGTAAATGCCCGGTTCAATTATGGACAGCAGCACTATGACTTCGACTCGGGCGTACTCACTTTTATCTCGCCCCTACAATTTCTACAAGTGGAGATCAATCAGCAAGTACAGGCACAACCCAGCGGCTGGATCCTGTTGATCCATCCCGATTTTCTCTGGAACAGCGAATTGGCAAAACATATTCACTCGTACGATTTTTTCCAATATCAGGTCAATGAAGCGCTTTTTCTTTCGGACAAAGAAGAAGCCATCATTGTCGATATTCTGCAGAATATCGAAAAAGAGTATCAGTCCAATATCGATAAATTTAGCCGCGAACTCATTATCAAACAGATCGAGCGCTTGCTGATTTACGCCGAACGATTTTACGAACGTCAATTTATCACCCGCAAGCGATCGACTCAAGAACTGGTCACCAAGTTTGAGCAGTTACTGTCAGTACAGTTTCAGCAACACATACTTGTGGAGCATGGTGTACCGACAGTCAGCTTCCTGGCGCAGCAGCTCAATTTATCACCAAACTACCTGGGCAGTTTGCTGCGTATCTATACACAACAAAACACCCAACAGCATATTCAGCATAAAATGATCGAGTATGCCAAATTACGGCTAAGCACGAGTTCCCTCTCCATCAGTGAAATCGCTTATGAACTGGGTTTCGAACATCCACAGTCATTCAGTAAAGTGTTCAAAAAGAATACCCAACAAAGTCCCGTGGAATTTAGGCAGCAGTTTCAATAGGTTATTTATCTTTACTCCGCGTAATATCCCGCTACCCCAATACCGATCGTCCAAAAGAACTTTGACTTTTTAAGGTCCTCCAGCAGCATATCCGCATTGTCTTCGTATTCGCCATCGGCTTTGATTTCCTCAATCTCCTCCTGAACATCCTCTTCAGTAATCTGTCTCCAGACGCCCACAGAGCTATTTAAAAATGTATAGCAATATCCCGCTTCGGCATCATCAACCTCACCCTGATTTTTATCCGTTAAGAGATTGACCAGTTCAGCTGCTTCGACCTGAAATGGATTAACACCATAGATATTGATTTCAGTTTTTTCTGGATAGGGTCCATTGATGCTTTCTATAAATTCCAATGTTCCCTGATCATTAAAATCAAGTCTCAATTCGAGTTCATCATAATAATATTGGTCGTCCAGCGCATCTGAAGGAGCACCAAGCACACCTTGAACTTCAGCAAGGCCCGCACCAAGATTAACCTGACCAATACCTTCAATTTGAATCCCAACAAGTGGGACTAGTTCGATCTTTTTCATGCGTATTCAGTAAATTATAAAAAGGATACCTGCATAAATAACACTTGAACATCTGCTATCGTTTTATCCAATGATGAACATAGCTACAGCGTTATGCTGACATAAATTTACACTAATTCCCATTAAATAATTATTAACATTTTTACCTTTTCTTACGATCCATAGCGCACATGATAATTCGCATAATCAAGCAATTATGCTAACTTTATGAATGCATCAAAAATCCACCATTATGCAACAGACGCTAGCGACATTAGACAGTTATATCCAAAATCTAAGACCTGAGCTGTATACCGATCTACAATCCCCGTTATCGGCAGAAGAGTTTAGGGACCTTGAACAGCAATATGATATGGAGATACCTCAAGATCTTAAAGCGCTCTATCGCTGGAAAAATGGGCAATGCAATACAAGTTATGAAGTCTTTGTGAACAATTCGACTTTCATCCCACTAGGAGAAGCGCTGGATACAGCGCAGGAACTGACCAATATGATTGGTATGGACTTTGAAATCGAAAACTGGTGGAATGAACGTTGGATCCCTATATTCCACAACGGCGGTGGAAGTTACATCTGCTATGATCTAGGGGGCATCTTTACGGGACAGGCAGGTCAATTGATTGAATACTGGAATAAAGACAATGACCGCAATGTCATTGCACCAAACCTCGCAGTTTTTTTAGGGCTACTTAATGACTATTATGCTCATACGCCCAAAGAAAAATTCGATGATTTTTTTAGCCTAGATACCACCGGCGAATATCCCAAACGGTTTAAGGTGGACTAACAGAAACTCATCGCCCTCATTTTTTTTATAATTCAATTGGTCTTTTTACACTACTCCGAAGAAACAATCAATGCTGTTTTCAATCGATCGACTAAATAATCTGCAGATCCATATTTCTAAAGGGATTCAGTTCGGAATCATTGGAGTCCAGGTCGGTGATCAATGCCGTGAGCGAATCTATTGGACACACCCTAAACAGTTCCCCTTGATAAAGCTTATTCTGGCTGGCTAAGGCTATTGTTTTCTTTGCACATTGCACCATCATCTTTTTGGTTTCGCCATCTGCAGCTGACGTTGCCGACACACCGAGCTCAGGATCTACAGCACAAGTTCCCATGATAAAGATATCGGCGTTATATTTAGCGACTTCCATACAGGTTGCGATACCCGAAGTTACCGCCAGATCAGGTTCAAAATTACCGCCTAAAAAAATAAGTTCCACATTTTTGAACTTCTCGAGCAGCGGCACGATGGAAAAATTATTCGTAATCATCCGAATCCGGATATCCAATGGCATAGCATTCACTACGGCCCATGTCGTAGTGCCACCATCCACAAAAAGGGTCATGCCATCTTTCAGAAACGGCTGTACCTTTAATGCAATAATATCTTTTTCTTTGGTCAGAAACGATTGCCTATCCTGAAAAGTCAACGGATCTTTTTCGCGAAGCATAGCCCCACCTCTGGTCTTGGAAAGCAAGCCGTTCCGATAGAGAAGATCTATGTCGCGGCGGATGGTATCTTCCGATACCGCCAACAATACCGCCAGTTCTTCAAATTTCACCTTCCTCCGACTCGCTAATTCGCGGAGGATTACCTCAAAACGCTCTTCTTTTAACATGCTATTACTTCCTGATTTTATAAATAAGGGCTACTACTAGAAAAAGTAAAGCTATTGTTTCGAAAGCAATGATCAAAGAAAAATGCTGTGCAATAGCACCCAAAAGCGCCGGTCCTGCCAGCTGACCTGCATAACCCATTGTTGAAATAACTGGAATGGCTACTGTCGGTGAAAGTCCTTCAATCCGGCCACCCTCGCTAAAAAATACAGGGACAATATTGGCGGCTCCCAGTCCCAACAGGACAAATCCAACAAGTGTAACAGAAAGCCAGGGACTAAATACCAGGATCAAAATACCTAATGACGCCAATAGGCTCCCACCGATCACCACCACTTTACTATTCAGCTTACTTACTAATCGATCTCCCTGCAATCTCATCACCGCCATCGCTACGGAGAATGCCGCATATCCAATTCCCGTAAATTCCGGAGATACGCCTTTGTGATCCCGCAAAAATATGGCGCTCCAATCCAACATCGCTCCCTCCGACAGAAAGGCGATGAAACACATCAGCCCAAGTACCAGCACACTCCACCTGAGCCATTGAAATCTTTTTTTGGAAACCCGAGTCTCATCAATGTGGGAAAACTCGACAATGATTTCTTTTTCCTTATGGTAACCCAGCAGCTTTCGATATTGTAAGATCAATAGCAGTATTAAAAAGATAGCGATAGTAACTGCCGCATAAATCGGAATTAGCCCCATCTTTATCAGAAAACCCAAGCCGATCGACCCAAATAGACCACCTACGCTGAACAGCCCATGTAAAGATGACATGATCGGTTTACCCATGGCATTCTGAACCTGCACACCATGTGCGTTCATAGCCACATCTATACTACCTATACTGCAGCCAAATATAAAAAGAACACAGGCCATCAAATAGCTATTTGTTACCATCAACAGAACAGGGAGCACAACGGCAGCAATTATACCTGAGATCAAAATCACTTGTCTACTCCCCAGTTTCCCGATAAAAAAACCAGAGAGAGGCATCGTTAATAGTGCACCACCACCCAAACACAGCAGTAAAAGCCCCAGTTCTCCATCGTTAAGACCAAGACGGTCCTTGGCGAAAGGTACCATCGGTGCCCAGCTTGATAGCGCGAGACCACATATCAAAAACATAACCTGTGTCGCTGTTTTTGCCTTAATTATCGATTCGTTAATGATCGGTTTGTTCAACATCCTGATAAATTTTACATTGCAATATTATGCAAATTTGCATAATATTGCAATGTAATTAGATAAAAAGATTTGCCATGCGAATAGAACACCTCGCCCTGTGGGTCGATGACCTCGAGAAAATACGTGCTTTTTACGCCAAATACTTTGGTACTGTTAGCGGAGAAAAATACCATAACCCGAAGAAAGGGTTTTCATCCTACTTTCTTAAATTTCGCGAGTCAGACGCACGTTTAGAGATTATGAACCGTATTGATATCACTGCAGCAGCAGCTGACAGAAGCCTGAGCAAAGGTTATACCCATCTAGCCCTAAGCGTCGGTGGAAAAGATGCTGTCGATAAGTTGACCGAGCAATTACGGTCGGATGGATATATTATCGAAAGTGAACCCCGTACGACGGGCGATGGGTATTATGAAAGTGTCATACTTGATCCAGAGGGAAATCCAATAGAAATTGTAGCTTAAAACCAAACAAACAAAAGTCCATAATCAGCCAAACTTGAACATTGGCAGATTATGGACTTTCTGGGATATTATCCTTCCTATTTTTGACCGCCAAATCGCAGTTCTAGCTTGGAGGATACCTTAACCTTTCTTGGCTAATTCGATCTTGTTTGAAATTTCGTTAACGATCTTTTCGACATCCGAACCACTACCCGATGACTGAAAGCGAATAAAACCATCTTTATCGATCACCACTTTTGTAGGGATGCCACTGACACCGTAGGCCGAAACGACAGACTTATCCTTCTCCTTCATCTCGTCATATAGGACATGGAAACTATATTTATTGTCGTTGATAAAGTTGTTGACAAGTTCCTTATAGTTTTCCTCCTTCTGCCAGGTATTGATAAACAAGAATGCGACCTCCTGATCATTTGCATATTTGTTGACCGCAGCCTGCATGCCCGGGAATGACATTTTACATGGTCCACACCAGGTTGCCCAGAAGTCAAGTACAACCACCTTTCCTTTCAGACCGGCTAAGGATACTTCCTTGCCCGAACGATCCACCAACGAAAACTGAGGTGCTTCTTTTTTGATCATTTCAGCTTTCAGTTTTGTCACCAGCATTTCGTCAATACGTCCATTTAGCGCTTTGAGATAAGCCGTCGTGTCCGAAAGCCCACTATTCAGCTTACTGTACAAAGGCAGGAGTACTTCCATCATTTTGGGATCTTTCCCTTCTTTGACAACTTCCTTTTCCATAAGCTGAAAAGCATCCAGATCGCGTCCTTTTGCCTGAAGCGCCTTGGCATACGCGATCGTTGCCGATTCGGACGATAATTCTGTGCGCACCTTGTCCAATACTTCAAGCGCCTTATCCACATCCTTGTTGCCCATTAAAGCATCCGCATACTGCAGGCCGATAGCCCCCAGATATTGACCACCCGCAGTTTTCTTACCTTCAGATTTCAACTGATTTAGATTGACATAGACCGGTTCAAGCATCTTTTGTGAAAAAGTATATTCTTTTTGCCGGTTTAACTCGCGTCCGATCGCAAAAACAGCGTTTGCATAATTGTCTTTGGGTTTCAATAGCTCCAAATAATAACTGACCTTATCCAAGTTTTTTTCTTTTGCATACTGTTGTGCAATAGTCCCCATGCCGTAACCATAGATTCCTCTATTTTTTTCAGCATAGCTATTTTCCGGAAACTTTTTAATTAAGCTAGTATACTGTTCTTCTAATTGTGCCCCAGTCTGATTTTCCGCTTTAAACAGTTTACCGAAAGCTTCATTTCGTGCGGTAATTCCCTTTGGAAACTTTTTGGCGATACCCGCCTTTATCGCATCGGCCTTATCTGCATTTTGCAAGCCATTGTAGATCTGTCCTGCCAGCAGTTGGCCTTCCTCTCTTTTCGATTTCGCCAGAAATTCAGCTTCTTTCAGTATTTCTGCCTTCGATTCATCTGTCCCTTTCTGAAACAAGCCATTGAGGTGCTTATATAGCTCCTCCTGAGTAATTCCTTTTTTTGCAGCTAATTGTCCAAAAGCAGCCTGGCTTCCCAATAGTAGTAGCGGAATGGCTAATTTTATTGATTTCAAATTCATATTTTAAGATTTATACATGTTTAAATGAATGATATTATGCTTTAAGAGCTAACAGTTTTTATTGCGTCAATATCCCTAAATGGAGGTCGACGATCTCGTCAACCACATGTGGAAAAGACTGTTCCAAGACCATGGTGTTTGCGTTATAAATATAGATGGACCCAGGTTTACTGGCGGTCAGATCATTGGTGGCTATCATCAGCTTGCCATCCAGGATCTTAAATTTGACAATATCTCCAGTGGCATTTTCAGGCAGCTGCACATATTTCTGGAATTCGACACCGAGGTAGGAGGCCATATAAATGGTCTTGCCAATAGCCATAAACCAACGGCTTGTAGGACCATCAAAATAGACATAACCAATTGAACCAGTTGTCGGCATTGGACCGGAGCCCAGTAGACTGAACGATTTCGGTTTATAATCTGCAGCGTAATCCAAACGATAAGAATACAATTGATTGTCTTGTTTAAAGAGGTAGATATGGTTGATCGAAGGGATATTGGCATAACTACAGGCCAAAAATACCTTTCCATTCATGAGCTCCTGCCCCAGGATATCTTTATAATCATTGATATAAACATACTCATTGGCCGTAATACCATTATCCCACACCCGCACCTTTTTATTCTTTTCGTCGTAGACACTCATAAAGTATCTACCATTGCCCAGCGGGGCGGCCACACCATTCGGTGCAATCTGGTAATCCGTCGGATCGTTGATAAAAGCAGGCAGCGCTATAGCGCCCTTCCGCAATACATGAAACTTACCTTTATTAACCACATAGATCACGTCGTTGTATCGGTCGTTCATCACCTGGCTTGGACGAAGCTCAAAATTGCCACCACCGACATAGCTGGAAGAATTGTACAGCAGCGTAGGCACAAACTCCCTGGAATCAATGACCACGACAGGATTTACAGCATCCTGAATTCCGATGGTCAACACGTTATAAAAGTCTGTTGACGAAGCGCCATACTTTTTGGTGCCACTGATCGACAGCGGATTCTGGCCCAGCTTACCTAACTTGGGCAATAAAACCTGATCAAAGGAAGCTTTTTTGGTAATGCTCGATAGGCAGTACAATGATGCCGCTTTCGATTTATCCTGTGTCAGTACATAGTACCCCCATTTATACGGGTTCACAATATTCAAAAAACAATTGTAGCTGCTTGTTATTCCCGTAGACCTGTCCGTTACAGTAAACTCGGCCGAGATCTTACCATAACGTTTATTGGCCACATAAAATAGATTTTTCGATTTACTGACTGCAACAGAGTCCACCTTCCATTCAAAGGTGAGTTGTGTCGTGTCACTAGCCGAAAGCGTCCCCACCACTGTTGGATTCAACCGAATCGTATCGTTAAACGGGATTTCATAAATTCGTCCCGTCGGATGATTAGCTTCCAGCAGGCCCGTGATTGTTATCGTATTCACGTCCTTGTAATTATAGTTACCTAGATCCTTAGAACAGCCTCCTACAATCAGAAGAGCCAGGAACAGGATAAAAGATCGGTTTATAAATTTCATCTGCTTCATCGTTAAGGTAATAGAATACGTTCTTTTGTACTGTCGCCATCAGGATAGACCTGGTGATCGATAAAATACTGTTTGAGCACCTGAATATAATTGAAGGTGACAGGATACCAGCTTGCAATAGCCGAAGTAGGCATATTATTCCAATAATATATTGGCCCCGGCGCCCCTGTCGTCAGATCTGGTGAAGGGTCGGCGCCAAGGTGATAGACCTGCATCCATTGCTGGAACACCTCTTTTTGAAAAGGGCCAAAATAATTTTTCCACGTATTCCACCAAGCCGGTTCATTCAGTATATCGTCAACCACAATCCGTATTTTTTGATTGTATAGGTTTCCGGGAGCGAAAGCCTCATTTTGCTCCATGCGCAGATACAAGACCGTGGGCTCAGCTTTCATTTTTGCTGTACGTTGAAATGTGACAAAGAGGGTATCCACATAGCGGCTGGCTCCGATCATCGGTGCTGAAAATTTCACGGCAGCCTGATCATATTTGGACGAATCTTCCAATACATACGTATAGTTACGGTCTTTCGCACTTGCCCTTCCCCCGATACCGATCGGAATCGCAATCGTCTTTTCCTTGCGTTGCAGATCGGCATCCAACGCAAATCCATAATAGACACTATCTGCAAATTTTTCTACAGATCTGGTATTGGCATTTGGATAGGCAAAATAGATGTAACTCTGGGTATCGTCAAATTGGAGCATATTGTCGTTTTTATTGCAGGCACCCAGTATAACGGCAGCACAAAAAAGCAAAATATATCTTTTCATTTCGGTTAGTTTTGAGGGTTATACAACAATTCATCATCTGGAATTGGCAGCCTGAATATTTCGTTTTTAGGCTGTACCAGTGTAGGCCGATCAATGGCCTTATACAGACGTTTATATTCTGTAAACAGGTAACCTTCGCCAATATTCTCTTTGCGCATCTCGTCAAAGATCAGATCCTTGAGCTTCTGGGGTGTCATATCTGCGTTGAGGACAAGATCAGTGCTGATGTTTCTGCTTTTGCGCACCAGGTTGAGATATTCCATTGCTTTGGTTGGATTAGCAGCAGCATTACTTTCGGCCGCAATCATATAGATGGTATGCAGTCCAATGATCTTGTTTTCATAAGCCGGGCGATAATTGACCTCCGAAGGCAATCGCTTGAGATCAAATAGGTACTTCGAAAGCTTCCAGGGATACGCGGTATTGGGCTGTGTAAACCAATTGGCCAGACGGGCATCATTCAGCGAGCCATGCACCGTGCTGTTATAAAGGTTCGTTCGCAACCACGAATAATTAGGGAATAAAAAGGGTGAGGTCGAGCTAGAAATAGTCGCATCTGGCTGCGCAAAAACCAAACTTACCATCACGCCCAGTTTACTGGAAAACAGTGCAAATATATTTTCCATGGGCATACGCGCAAAAGCACCCGGCGCGATTTCTCCATCGAGGGTCAACCTAACGCTCTGCGTGGTCTTGAGCTCCGTAATCAGCTCTTCGGCATACTTGCCCGCGCCAACCAGATCACCCTTCCATTGCGCGACCATCGCTTGCAGCGCCACGATTGCGTAATAGTTCATTCGGATACCACGGTAATCAATTAAGCTGTTGTAATGTTCGTAAGCATATTGGTTTAAATTAGCATCACGTGCATTAGAACGGATCGGATCCTTTTCTAGCAAAGCACGAGCTTCCCCGAGGTCCTTTTCCAATAAGGTGATCACCTCGGCTGCAGTAGAAAACTTCGTCGCCGAATAGGTCACCCCGTCTCGGTATGGGATCGCCTTTGCCGAAGCCCCTTCGTTCGAAATAGCGGGACCAAATAATTTCAACAGCTGGAAATGGCAAAATGCCCGCAGACCGATGGCCTCCCCCTTGATCAGATCGTAGTTTTCATCCGTCTTGATACGGTCTACATTCGCCAGAATAATATTGGTCTGATTGATGCATTGGTAAAATTTACCCCAAATGTTGGCAATCGTTTTCTTAGGTATATCAAAATTGTATTCATACCGAAAGGACCTGTAGTAGTTGTGCCCCGAATTGGTCACATTATACGATCCGACCAGGCTTTCCATAAAACCATATTTCATTTCACGGCCATAGAGTGTATCCGTATTCATGGTTTCGTATACACCAGCCAATGCTGCACTAAAGCCCGATCGATCTGTAAGCAGATCCTCCTCATACGCTTTATCAGTGGGATTGACATTTAAGAATTTTTCGCAGCCCGACAGTATGCAGAGCACAGCGATGGCGATTATTAACTTTTTCATGCTTTAAAATTGAACCATTACACCAAAATTAAATTCACGGGCATATGGATAATCTATCCCCCGTTCCATGCGCACCGTACTCCAACGGAACATATCGTTCATGGAGAAGTTGAGCCGAAGGCGTTCCAGCTTATACCGCTTGAGGATAGCATTGCTAAATGAGTAGTTGACGTTGATTGTGGAAAGACGCAAAAAAGACTCCGTCTGCACAAAACGGCTGGAAGGTTGCGTTACTGACTGATCGCCGATGGCCTTAAATCGGCTGAGGTCTCCAGGTTGTTTCCAACGTTCTTCCAACACCCTTCGGTCGGCATTGAGATAAGCAGAATTATTTTCGATCTTGTCCATTAAGGTCTGATTATAGATATCTCCTCCCAGAGAATAATTGCCGATAACTTGTACCGACAAGCCCTTGTAATTGACCGTTGTCCCTAAGTTCCCATACAATGTCGGCTCCGCATTACCCACCACCTCTTGATTATTGGCATCCCATTGATAGGTCACATTCCCGTTTCTATCGCGGTACAGCTCACGACCATTGGCCGGATCAATCCCCAGCGATGATACCGCCCGGATAACACTCAGCGACTGGCCCTCCTGATAGAATTGCGATGGACGGATCACATTGCCCTTGCTGTCTTTCTTCACAAGCGACTCATTGAGGGTACGCAGCTCATTGGATATCTCTTTCAATTTACTCCTGTTTTGTACTGCCCCGACAGAGAGGTACCAGCTAAAATCCTTTACTGTGTTGTTCAACACGCGGAGATTGGCCATAGCCTCAAACCCTTTATTCTGTACTTTTCCCAGATTTTGAAAGAACTTGTCTTTGTAAAAACCAAACGAAAGAGCGACATTCACCGTAGAAATCATACGATTGGTGATCCGATCATAATAGGAAACATCCAATCTTAGTAGATCGCCTTTAATCCCAAACTCTCCACCGATACTTCGCTGCTGCTGTTCAGGCCAACGTACCGCCGGATTTCCTTGCCCTGTATAAATGGCCGCATACTGATTATAGTAGTTCTGTCCCGTAAAAAAGTTATACGCAGTACTCACCATACCCACATTAAATTCGCTTACGGTACTTGATGTACCTGCATTCAGGTACCAGCGCAGTTTGGTCAGGAAGCTATTTTTGAACCATTCCTCATTGTGCATGTTGTACGAAAATCCGGTACTCCAGAATGTTCCAAAACGATTTTGACTTCCATAGATCGAAGCGCCGTCCGAACGCAGCGTACCGCTCACATTGTATTTGTTGTCGTAGGTGTAGAAAAGCGAACCAAGGAAGCCCACCGAACGAACCGGTAATGAAGTTGACTTCGGCAGCGATCCCACGGCGTATTGCAAGGCCATTTGAGGAGTCATAAAACGATCGTCCACGTATCCCGTTACTGTATTGAGATTACCCACAGTATTCTGCTTTCTGATTTCGGCAATCGCATTGGCCACGAGCTGATGCTTACCAAATTTATTGGAATACTGCATATCCACTTTACCTTCATACTTGGTAAAGTTTTGGTTGCCAAAAGTGTAGGATCCACGCAAATTAGCGTCGGTGACGGTAGCAAAATCGGTGTGGAATGGCGATTTGTACCGGTCTAGATCTGTAATGGTACGAACGATTGTTCCCGATGCACGCACAATCAGCTTGGGCAGTGCATACCACTCTATCGACATATTGTTCTGTAGCGTTTGGCTCACCTGTTCATCACGAAAACCAAGTCCTGCATTATACAATGGATTGTACATTGTCGGCCCCCAGCTATACCATTGCCCGAGTTCACCGAAGCGGATATTATAATTCCCCTGATCATCGTAGATCCGTTCATAAGGATTCAGTGCGGTATAAGTTTTAAAGTCGCCGTACGGACTATTGTAGGCCTTGCTGTAGAGGTAAGTACCCACATTGCGAAAGGTGATCACATTGGGAATACGATAGATCAATGTAAAGCCGGCATTACCACGCGTCCTTCCAGACTCCTTCATGACACCTTTATTGTCAAAATAACCACCTTCGAGGCTATACCTGACTCCATTGCCACCACCTTCCATCCGCAGACTATGGTTGATGGAAAGCGTATTTCGCACGGGCTGCTTCAACCAATACGTATTCACTCCCGCGGCTACATTCTCTTCCCGCTTGGCGAGCAGGTTGTTGTAGCTTTCCTGCTGGATCAGATCCCAGGAAGGGTCTCCGCTTCGGGAAGTATAAAGATCGGCCAATTTTTCATACTGCAGCTTCTCGGCAGCATTCATTAGGTTATAATCGGAGAGGTCGACCATCGCCACCGAAGGTTTCATATCGTAGGTTACGGTAAACTTACCATCTTTGGGTAGGCGGGTTTCAATGACCACCACCCCATTCCCCCCACGCGAACCATACAAACTTGTGGAACTGGCATCCTTTAAAATCGAAATCGATTCAATCCGATTGACATCAATATCATACAGTGTGGTTAGGGGCACCTCAAAACCGTCCATAATAATCAGGGGTGCATTTACAGCATATTCACCGACACTCGATACCCCACGAATATTGATCTGTGGCATCACATTGGGATTGGAGCCTGCAGTGACACGTTCATCCACTTTAAAGGACGGATCCAGCGCTTGCAATACCGTAAAAATATTGGTTGAATTGAACTTCTCCAGGTCCTGCCGAGTCACCATCGTAGCTGCCCCCGTGAAGTTGTCCCGGCGTACTTTAGTATAACCCGTCACTACGGTTTCCTCGATTTTATTGGTTACCTGCTCGAGCGTTACCGTTAATGGATCCGGCGAAGAAACCTCAATGCGCCTGCTCTCATAGCCCACCATGGAGAAAAGTAATTCGGTTTTCTTTGAAATGACAACGAAGAAAACACCGTTTTCTCCCGACAGAACACCACTATTGGCGCTACCCACCACTTTGATAGACACACCGACAAGGGGTTTCCCCGTATTGTCCTGAACACGGCCCCTTACCCTGATATGTTGCTCTACCAAACTTTCAGCTCCCTGCCGAGAACGCTGATTGCTGACCGGTCCTGTTGAGGGAGGTTGCTTTCTGCGTACCAAAATGGTGTTGTTCTGAAATAACAGGTCGACAGGTTGATTCTCGGAAATCTCTTTCAGTACCTGAATAATATTTTTGCTATCCACCTGAATACTAATAGGCTTGCTATTCTTGAGGAGAGCCAAATCGCCTATCAAATCAGCATTTGCCTGTTTACGAATCTTCTCCAGCACCTGATACATCGAACTTTTATGCTCCTTTAGTGTAATGTTCTGCGCATGTGATACCCCCATGGTCACCGATAAAAGTAGTCCACTAAGCACTAATTTAGACAGGTACTTACCGACATCTTTGGGCAAATCGGTAGCCGCCACTTTTTTTTCAAAATGGTAAACGTTCAATTTCATAAGGTTAGTTTTTGTTAGTCTGTCGTTTTTCTATTTGATGTATATGTAATTATTTTCCATGGTATATTTCATCGGATGCACCTTTGCGATGAGATCGAGCACTTCTTTGAGATTTTTGTCGCGTCGCACACGACCGAATAGTTGTACTTGGGCCACACTGGCATCTACGCGGATCTCTATGCCATACCAGGCACTCAACTTCCGCGACAACTGCTCTACATTGACCTCATTCAAATCAAAATACCCCTCCTTCCAGTCGATGTAACGTTCAATATCTTTTACTTCAGTAATCTTTTTGCCATTGTAAACCTGATTTGGCCGGATGCGCACAGTGAATTTCTCTTCGCGCGCTTGCGCCAGACTTGATCCCCGATCAGAAAAAGCCACTGCCCCCTCAAGCAAAGCTGTTTCATTGTTGGTCGTAAAATTGGCATTGAATTTCGTTCCCAGCACCTGAATGGTCTGTTGGTCACCACGTACAAAAAATGGTACCCGTTTATGATTCCGCTCCTGCTTGGCCACCTCAAAGTAACCTTCGCCCCGGAGGGCCACTTCGCGGATATTGCCTTCAAAATAGATCGGATAACGTAGTTCACTATTGGTATTCAGCCAAACTTTCGTCCCATCGGCCAACTGTACATGGGCTGTACCACCGGTCTTTGTACGAATGGTATTGTAGATCACTTTTGAAGTATTGCCCGCATCAGTAAGGTAGGTAATCTGATCGTCTGCAGTCCGCACAATACGGTAACCCATGGCCTGCAAAGTGTCGTTACGCTTGAGTTTATCCAAGTCAAACTCTTCGTTGTTTTCCAATACGACGATGGCATTTGATTTCAACGGGGCTTTGATTTCCTGAATGCTGGCAAATAAAATCCGATCGGACTGTTTCTGCCAAAATAAATACAGCATCGTTGTCAATAAGACCAGTATACTCGCTGCAGCGATCCACGGCCATGTCGCTTGTTTTTTAGGCTTTTTCATGAAAGGCATCTTTTCATCCAGCCTTTCCAATAAGCTTAGCATCCGAGCATCTTCGGGTTCCGGAAACTTATCAAGTTGGTCCAACCAACGTTCAACCACAGCCATCTCCTCTGGGGAGCATTGCCCAGCCTGATACCTTGCAAATAGTGAATCGTCAATCTTCATAGTCATAATTGTTAGTCCAGCCCTAATGGTGCTATACTAAGGTAAACGGCGCTACTGGACGATTGTCCCTTAGAAAAATAAAAAAAGTAAAAACGATGAAAAGTTGGACCTGATGATTTTTAAAGTAGATGAATATTGATTGCGCACGGTCTTCTCCGAAAGGCCCAATAAGGTCGCTATTTCGGGGTTGGAATAGCCCTGTAGCCGTAATTTTAAAATGGCCTGATATTGTGGCCCGTAGCGATGGAGCACCGCAAATATAGAATCGCTAAAAGACTGCGTACGGATAGATTCATCGGCCTCTTCAAAAGCAAATTCATTCCCATAAGACTTTAAATCCTCGAGATAGCCCTGGGCATTCGTTTCCTTGGCGAAATAATCGATGATACGCCGCCGTAGGGCTGTAAAAAGATAAGCTTTGAAATCGTCCTGATAATCGATGGTATACCTGTTGTTCCAGGTACGGATAAAAACATCCTGAACAAGATCCTCACCCACATCTTCGCCAACTCTCTTGATCGCATAAATGAGTAGAGCAGCCTTATACCGTTCATACAACATATGAAACGCCCCATCCTGGTTCTTAGCAACCAAAAGAAGCAGTTCCTCGTCACTCAAACTTTCCAACTTAGGCATGATGTATTGATTTGGACAAATATAGTTATTACTATAAATATCTTACGTAATTATTATTTTTCTAAAAACTCCACATTTTCATCACATCTAAATCCTAAAATGTGATTAATACTGTGCAAAAATAATAAAATTCCAATAAAGACTACTAAACAAGTATACTTTTAACTGCGTTACGTGCTACCCAAATTATTCAAAAAAAATAAAGCATCTCGATTGTGTTCGAGATGCTTTACCTTATCCGTATGAAAAGAAAGTCCAAAAGACCTATTTAAGGAATTCAATTACGATTTTTTATGACAGGATCGATCCAGTAGTAGTCGTGGTCGGTATGGGAAAAGAACTCCATGGGGGTGACATGACAATCAATCGTATCATTGAGCCCTTCGTCGGTATAACTGACTACCTCTTCGGAGGGAAGTACCATGCCACTCATGATGGAGCCATAGTCCAGGCAATGGAGATCCGACATCAGCACATTGACACGATTTGATACGACCCATTGTTCCATTTCTTCCTTACTGACACGTTTTACACGATCGGCCAAAAAACGGGCTTCCTCCAGCTCTTTTTCAACGCTATCCGGAAAAAATAGCAGCAAAAATGCCTCATACTTTTCAACGTCTTTATTTCGAATTGCTTCATTCCGTAGAAACAGCTTCTCGCCCATCTGTCCATACTGGTCCGCATATTTTTTCAGTTCCATCTGCGCAAGCTCCTGATCCGACCATTTTTGCAGCTCGGATAAGGCATACACCTCCGTACCTTGTCCGTCACAGCGGTTGAGGTATTCCCAGATATCGCCCTGCACGACTTTAGGTTTCTTCTGCTCCAGTACATTGTAGCCTTGGGCTATCCATGCGTCTATTTGTTCCCTTCTCATGTTCTGCTATTCTTTTAAAAAGAAACAATAGCGCAACTGCAATGGTTTGCTTTTTTCTATTTGAGATTCCGCGCTTTCAACTCCGCATCAACAGCCTTTTCATTTTTACCAAAATATTTATAGGCTAGGACCGCCAGAATCAGGGGAAAAATTGTCGGCCAGGTTATGCCTGCGACGAATACACTGTAGGCGGCTATCCCTAAACAAAAGCCAATGATCGATGCATTGATGATTTTCGTGGGTTTGGCTTTCTTCTTAAGAACCAACAACTCTTCATTACTGAGTTCATTTAATTTCTTTTCTTCCATCAGGTCTGTACTTTTATAGGTTAGTTACTTTGTATGTTGATGCGAATATAATTATTTAAACGGATAGGAAGAAAATGAAAAATAATAGCCGTTAAATTTAATATTTAGGTGTTAAAAATCAGGATCGAAGAGTGACCAAATTACTATCTCTTTGAGCATTTTCTCAGTGCTTGTTCAGTGATTGTTCAGTGCTTGTTCAGTGCTTACTCAGTGTAAACTGAATAAGCAGTGACTTATCACTGTCTAAAAATTGGTTGAATATTGTGGTTAGGTATAATTTGGTATAAAGAACAAACCTGCTCTTTTCTCCGCCATCCATCGGGTAGATCGTTTAGGTTTGGTGTCTCAAAAAAGATATTAATGGCAAAAAATGTTGGGAACCAACAAAAAGGCCGGATGAAAATGGAACAGCCGACCTTTTAACTAAGTTACTCCTTACATGGATACCTATAGGACAACAGCCGCAGGCAGATGGTTTGTTTTCTTTTTAAATCCGTCCAATTTTCATGTAAACCTTGTCAGTCCAAATGCAAAAATTTCAGCTTACCTGAAAAAATTTCAGATTTTTCACAACGGTATTTTTTTTGCGGTACCTATAATACAGTCGACCGACTGACAAATTTTAATAAATTGTGTTCACTTCATTAAAAGGAGGTTATCATGAAATTAGCAAAAAGAAACTGGAACAATTTTTCAATGTTTTCGCCCATGTTTGATGATTTTAACCGTGAACTTTTAAACTGGGGCAACAAAAATTACTCGCCAACAAGCACCACGGTCCCGGCAGTTAATATCAAGGAGAATGCCGATGCATTTGAAGTTGAAGTTGCAGCGCCCGGGATGTCCAAAGCGGATTTCAAAATTACCCTTGATGGCAATCTGCTCTCCATCTCTTCAGCAAAAGAAGAACAGCATGAAGAAACCAAAGACAATTATACGCGTCGGGAATTCAGCTATCAATCTTTTCGGCGGAGCTTCGAACTGCAGAGAGATGTCGTAGATCAGGATAATATCGTGGCCCATTATGACAATGGGATACTTAAATTGACTATTCCCAAAAAAGAGGAAGCCAAACAAAAGGAAGCTCGAACGATCTTCATATCCTAAGTCCTATAATACTACACTCGTATGCAGTTGGTCTCCGTTCGGGAGACCAACTCATTTGTTTTATAAACTTATCCCGTCATGAAAAGATCGAATTATTATACGATAGAGGTGCATATCCCCTATAAGGATAGTTACATCGTACTTGCAACCTTTGACCTTGGAACCTGTCCAAAGATTGTCAACGAGTTATTCAGCGAACTGCTCGGTTCGACTGATCATTCAGCAAACAGATTGCTGCGCATCGACTTGCTGCTTCATGCGGAGGCCGAGATTAAAATCCCGCTCCGGACCATTAACTGTACCCTGGATGAACTCGCAGACAACACCAGGTCAATTATCAAAAAGGCCTTTCGGACGTTGAATCTGGAATAAGGCCATAGACTTGGCACCAGACTGCCTAACACTGGGCTGTTTTTTCGGCAACACAGATTCAAACATCTTTTTTACAATAAATTTTCAGGTAGATCTTGATTTTTTTCAAACCGATTTTTAATTTGGAAGCGATTTTTTTTAAAAGGGTTCCTAGGAGCCCGAACAAGCATTTTTTGAAAGCTAATATTCTATTTAAACATAAATTTTAGTTATTGGATCATGTTAACAGATTTACTAATTACAAGCCCGCGCCTACAAGTATCTATCAGGCCTTTTATCGCCGCACTCATCGTGCTCGCCAACAGCTTTTATCTCTCAGCACAAACAGCAGCTCCCGGCAGATCGAGCTTCGAAGCCAGGTTGCTCAATATCGAAGCACCCAGCAATGAACCTTTTCGCTACAGCACAACCCTCACCAACGCAAGTAGTCAGACCCTTATTTACAACCTCAATGCCCAGCTACCACAAGGCTGGCAGATCAGCTACCGCGTGGATGGATCGCTGGTCACCTCCATTCAGATGCAGCCGGGTAAAGTACAGGAAATCGCCATCGAAATCAGCTGCCCCATTACTGCAAAGCCCGATAAATATAAAATACCTGTCAAAGCCACCTCGCCAACAGACAATTTCCAATTGGAACTGGAAGCTGTTGTAAAAGGGTCCTACGCCCTTGAAATGACCACGCCCACAGGCAGACTCAGTGATGAAGTTGTATCGGGCAACAGCAAGGAAATCGTGCTGCAGCTAAAAAATACAGGTAGTTTGCCGCTCAATACATTGGAGCTTGGATCGCAATTACCTACCCGCTGGGAAGCCACATTCACACCATCGACCATCAAGCAGCTCGAGGCGGGAAAATCGGCTGATGTCAAGGTAAGTCTCAAAGTTCCGGATAAAACCATCGCTGGGGACTATGCCGCTAAGTTCGAGGTGAAGTCCGCCAACAGCAATACAGATCTTTCGTTTCGCATCATTGTTAAGACCTCCCTGCTTTCCGGCTGGATTGGCCTATTGGTGATCCTCCTGGCAATCGGATTGGTTTATTACCTCATCCGCAAATATGGAAGAAGATAAATCCTGATCTGAAAATCCAAAAGACTCTCAACATGAAGGATCCTATTATTCAGCTATCTAGCTTGACAAAGAGCTATGGCGAGACGAAAGCAGTGGACACGTTGAACCTGAGCATTTACCCTGGCGAAATATTCGGTCTTTTGGGGCCAAACGGAGCTGGTAAAACAACCAGCATCCTCATGATGCTCGGGCTGACCGAGCCGAGCTCGGGTACAGCATACGTCTGTGGACATGATGCCACACGGAATCCGATCGCCGTCAAAAGAAAGGTAGGCTATTTGCCCGACAATGTCGGTTTCTACCCCGAAATGACCGCATTGGAGAATCTGGGTCTCATAGCCGAACTCAATGGACAGCCCAAGCCCCAGGCCCGCAGGAAAGCACAGGAGATGCTCCAAACCGTCGGATTGGAGAAAGAAATGCAAAAAAAAACAGCGGCCTTCTCGCGGGGGATGAAACAAAGGCTCGGCCTCGCTGAAGTGCTCATCAAAACACCTGAAGTTGCCATTCTGGATGAGCCTACACTCGGCATCGACCCTAAGGGCGTGGACGAATTCCTGGAACTGATCAAACGCCTCAGCAAGGAACAGAACCTCACCGTATTGCTATCCTCGCACCACCTCCATCAGGTGCAGCGTGTCTGCGATAGGGTAGGCATTTTTGTAGGCGGCAAACTGCTCGTCGAAGGTTCTATCGATAATCTTGCCCACGAGCTCCAGCAAAAGGAAGGCGTAACCACAGTCATTGTCCTTGAAAATAATAGCGGCAACAGCAAACGCTTTGAGGGGCCACTCAAAGAACTTCCGGGACTGCGGGCACTTTCCCAATATGGACACAGCATCGAATTAAAGACTGAGCAAGACGCAACAGCCGAGGCTGTCCGCATCCTGGTGCAGCATGGCGCGGACATTGTTTCCGTGCAGCGCAGTGACTATGCCCTTGACCACATTTATAATATGTATTTCGAAAACAGTAAACGATAAAAATGATGAATGTATTGATCAATAAGGAGGTTGCCACGCATATTCGTAGCTGGCGCTTTATCGTGCTGATCCTGCTGATTGTACTGACTTTTGGCGCATCTCTGTATGTTTCATCGTCAGGGCTGAAAGAAGCGGTCGGCAATATGAAAGATCCTGACCAGTCCTTTCTGTACCTTAAGCTACTGACCACGACAGATAACTCTATCCCTCCATTCCATGTGTTTCTGAATTTTTTGGCTCCCCTTTTAGGTATAGCTCTTGGCTTTGATGCCGTAAATGCAGAATATAATGCGGGCACTTTAACACGACTGATGGCCCAACCCATCTATCGGGACAGTCTATTGATTGCAAAGTTTCTCGCGCCGCTGATGGTGGTCGGCACTCTTTTTGTCGCATTGGTGCTGCTCATGATCGGAGGCGGATTGCTTGGTACGGGCGTACGGATAGAACCTCAGGAACTTTTACGCATCCTGGGGTTCACCTTCATCAGCGTGCTATACGTTGCCTTTTGGTTAAGCCTTTCAATATTGCTTTCCATTCGGTTTAGGCAACCCGCGACTTCGGCTTTGACCGCGATCGGCATCTGGTTATTTTTTACGGTGTTTTTCCCGATTCTCGTCAATCTGGCCATCCGGCCATTTTTGCCCAATCCCAATTACATTTCAGAACAGGAATATTTGCATTACAATGAGCTTATTCTCAATCTACTCCGCCTATCACCCAGTCAGCTTTATACCGACGCTACCACAACCTTGTTAATGCCTTCAGTGCGCAGCCTTGGTCCTATTGCTATGGAACAGATGGTCGGCGCCATACCGGCACCACTTTCTTTTCGGGAGAGTTTTCTGATGGTATGGCCGCAGATCAGTGGCCTTACCGCAGCCATGATGGTATGCTTTGCCTGGTCTTATTTCATCTTTATGCGCAGGGAAATTCGCAGTTAGGTGCATACATCATCAAAAAAACAGGTTTAAAAGCTGTAACCCGCACTGATCAAGCATTTATCTCCACGGGATTACAAACAACGAAGGTTGCTCCGAATAGATTCGAGCAACCTTTATGTGTTATAGGGATAAAAATAGGAACTTTTATCACCGATTATCCTTTTTCGGTGCTTTTCAATGCCCATGCTACCAGCAACGGCTGGAAGAACAAGCGCGCAAGCCGTTTTCCGTCGCTATCCAATCCAAAGCCATCGCGGCGGTCTTTGTATTGTGCAATATTTCCTGGAAACACAGCCGTAAAAAATGCTGCAGCGATTTTTCCAACCTTGGAACGCTGCTTGGCCGGCGCCAAAATCAGTGCAGCACCCAAGGCGATTTCAGCAAAGCCCGAATACACAACGGTATCATCTTTAGAGATGTGGACCCAATCTGGCACCTGTGCCTGAAATTCCCTTCGGGCAAAAGTCAAATGGCCAATACCCGCGACGACCAAAAAGGCTCCTAAGCCCACTCGTGCAATATGTTGCATAGGCGATTTATCCATAGTCTTTTATGAAGAGTACATTCATGTCGAGGAAATTGTTTGTTCGGGCAGCAAAAAGAATCCAAAAAAAGCGGCCTACCGCGTAAGTGCGAGGCCGCTTTTTCAGATAGACATAGGGTACGCCCCTTATTTCGGGCGCCGCCTATAGACCGAATCGATGTCAACAGCTGAACAGCCGCCGGCACTCAATCGTTTTCGAAGAAATAAATAAGTGAAGACCTTCTGTCCTTCCAAAAGCTAAGCATATTTCCCTATATTTATACCGCGCTCCTGGAGCTTGTTATGTCGATTTCTTAATGTGATTAAACCGGTTGAAAAACTTGCAGATAGCTTTACCTTACAATATCGAATCTCTTTTTCAGCAATATTACCGACAGCTTTGTCTTTTTGCAAACCATATTCTTCGCGATGAAGCCAAAGCCGAGGATGTTGTGCAGAGTTTTTTTGCCGGGCTTTGCGAAGGGCGCAATACCTTGCCCGAAGAGGAGAATGCTCGTAAAAGCTATCTCTTCATTGCCGTCCGTAACAATTGTCTCAAGCAGATCCGCAGCCAAAAAACAAAGAATAAATATGCCGACCAGCTCGACAAGAACATGATCGAAGAGCAGACCATCATGGATGCCATGATACAGGCCGAAGTCATCAACCAACTGATGGAGGCCATCAATAAGCTCCCCCAAGGATGCAGGCAGGTATTGCAGCTCGCTGTTTTCGAAAAACTTACCAACGATGAAATTGCCAACAATCTGTCCATTTCCATCAATACCGTAAAAAGCCAAAAAAAAAGAGCCATCCAGCTTCTCCGAACACGCTTGGATGCACGTCTGTTGATGCTTCTGTTAATTTTACTTACTGAATAACAAAATCTTACATTTTTTTCATTTTTCCTTCCATCCTTTTCCATTTCTTGTGGCTCTTCTCTTTATACAGCCAATTGAATATGATGAAGGACGACCAATATGTACTTGTCGATTTCTTAGTAAAACAGTTCAGCGGGACGCTGAGCGAGATCGATAAGCAAGCCCTACAACAGATCTTTGATGAGGATCCAAGTTTGCGTCATCAGTGGGAGCGATATACCAGTCAGGGTATCAGTTCTAGCGATGTACAGCTCTGGAATAAACTGGATTTGGATCAGGCGCGGGCCAATATCCTGGCCAGACAATCCAGTAGCCCTACCCCAAGATACGCTGTCCGGAATATGCCGAAAATCGGTATTTATACAGGTTTAGCCGCCAGCCTTCTTATTTTTATTAGCATAACCTTCTTTCTTCGAACGGCAAGCCAAGACAGGCAACTTGTGCCCGATCAAGTATACCATTATAAAAATGACGTTTTACCCGGTGGACAAAAGGCCACACTCACCCTGTCCGACGGTAGAATTGTCGCTCTCTCGGAAAAACAATCAACCGTTAAAGAAAAGAACGGCGAGGAGCTTCACATCAGCGATGGACAGCTGCGCTATCGTCCCAGTAGTGACCAGCCCGAACTTGCCGATTTAAAAAATACATTGAAAGTACCTGAATCGGGATTCTACCGTATGGTATTACCCGATGGAACTAAAGTATGGATCAATTCGGCTTCTGAGCTGAGCTATCCCTTAGCTTTTGGTAAATCGACGCGCCGGGTAGAATTGCATGGCGAGGCCTATTTTGAAGTGGCTCACGAAAAAGATAGACCTTTCATCGTCAGCACCATACATGGCGATATTAAAGTACTGGGAACCGCCTTTAATTTGACAGCCTACAGCAATACAGCATCCAATGTCACATTGGTTAATGGCAGCATACAACTGACCGATAAAAATCAGCACAGCAGACAGGTTGTACCAGGACAGAAAGTTGAATTCGATGGCAGCAACATGCGCGTCGCCAAGGCAAATATTGAAAAGGAAACCGCCTGGCAACATGGCTATTTTTATTTCGAACATGACCGGATTCAGGATATCATGGAACAGCTGTCACGCTGGTATGATCTTAAAGTCATCTATCAAGGAGAAATCACCAAGAAAAGATTTGGCGGTAGCATGAGCCGTAGTGTAAGTCTGGCCGAAGCACTGGAATTGATAAAACGCGGGGCCGGCCTTGAATTTGAAATCGACAGAAAAACCGTCCTAGTAAAAAGTAGGAACTAAGACGATAACCCAATTTTTAAAAACCAAAGGAGAACTCACTATGATGTAAAGATTTACCTGACCAACTACGAATCCCGCTGTTCTTTTCAGAGGGCTTTAATAACATCTGTACCAGAAAAATCAAAACTAAAAAAACCAACCCTATTACTGAAAATATGAATTACTTTATCAAATGTAAAGATTACCTATTCGGGAACCGAATGGACGAGCCCAGCTTTGCCCCACTCCTTTCAAAAAAGGTGAAAGCAACCTTGTTTCTAGGTTTACTATTTACCTATGGTGTCTATGGTAAAACCGAAGCCCAGCAGGTCACCTTACATATCAATAAGGGCAACTTAAAATCGGTCTTTACTGAAATTAAAAAACAGACCGGCTATCATTTCTTTTATGATGAGAGCCTCTTTAATGATCTCAAGCAGGTGAATGTCAACGTTGACAACCAAAAGTTGGAAAGCGTACTCAAAGAACTTTCAAACGAACTGCCCCTGCAGTTTGAACTGCATAAAAATCATATCATCGTCTTGCCGGGCACTCCGAAAGCCCCCCTGCAGCCCAAGCTACAACAGTATACGGTAAAAGGGCAATTGGTCTCCAAAAAAGACGGTAAACCCATCGAAAACGCAACGGTCAGCATCAACGGCAGCAACAGTCGAACCTCTTCCGATAGCAAAGGAAACTTTTCACTACAAACAGTCCAAGCCGAGGGTACGCTGAGCATTTCGCACCTTTCTTTTAAACCACAGACCTTGAGGTTTAACAGTGCGACAGCTGGTGCTTTGACAATAACCTTAGAAGAGAACGACAGTGCATTGGAGGAAGTTGTTGTTGTCGGATTCGGTACACAAAAGAAAGTCAATTTAACAGGAGCCATTTCACATGTTGGCAAAGAGGCCTTTGAGAATCGGCCGGTTGCCAATATCGGACAGGCCTTGCAAGGCCTGGTGCCCAATCTGAATATCACCTTCGGAAATGGTTCGCCAAACAGTACTCCGGGTTTTAACCTACGGGGTGGTACATCCATGAGTTACAATAGCAATACAGGTGTATTCGAATCCGTCAATGGTGATCCTTTGGTGATCATAGATGGAGTAGAAAGCTCTACCGGTGCCCTGAACCAGCTCAACCCGAATGACATCATGGATATGTCTTTTGTCAAAGATGCCTCCGCGGCAGCCATCTATGGTACAAAAGCAGCTTATGGTGTCATCTTGGTCCGTACTAAACGTGGTGAATTCAATCAAAAAGGCAAGATCGCCTATAACTTCGACTCCAACTTTGATACGCCATCTGGCCTGCCTGACATTTTAAACGCCTATGAGATTCAAAAATCGGGCATGGACCGGACTTTGTGGACAAATGGTAAACCTGGCACCGCAGATGAAAAAAAACTGGAGATGATCCAAAAATATATGGACAATCCCACACCCGAAAATGCCTGGTATCAGGAAGGAAACAGCATTATTTGGGTGGCTAACGTTAACCCATTTGAGGAAGCCGTCAAAAAATGGACGCCGATGCAAAAACATACGCTGAACTTGAGCGGTGGTGCCGAGTCTATTAATTACTATATCTCCGGTGGATTACAAAACCAATCGGGCATGTACAAGATCAACACCGATAAGTTGAAACGCTACAATGCGTTGATGAACATTAATGCCAAAGTAAATAGCTGGTTCAGCGTTTTTGGCAAAATAGGTTTTGACCAGACAAATTTCAATAGTCCATATATCGTCGGCGGTAAGGGAAGCATCTGGTCCGCCATGATGGGTGAGACAAACAAAAACATCAATATGCCTATCCAAACGGGGCCAAATGACCCATTGCCCAATACCTATACCGACAACATCCTTGCCTGGTTAAGTTATGGTGCAAACAACCAGTCGATGGATAGAAGAGTATCCTTGTTGATCTCCCCCGAATTCACCTTGATTCCGAATGCACTGAAATTAAAGGCCGACCTCAGTTATCAGCCCCAGTCTTATAGCTTGAGCCGATACAGCCCCAAATTCAACCAGGTCGTGGATTCTTGGCAATATACATCGCAGCAAGCCGAGGCGGCAGAAAACCGGGCCTATTTTGACAATAATAACACCAATAAATACCTGGTCAACATCTATGCAGATTATAAGAAGACCTGGGCCGAGACACACAATTTCTCCACCGTAGTGGGTTACAATCAGGAACAGACAAAATTTAATCAGATTACCAATACATTCCGCAAACTGATCTCGCCCGATATACAGAACCCGGATGCAGCTGAGGATCCTTCTTTACATACGGTATCCAGAAATGCATACACCCTGGCTGGACGTGCCGTATTTGGCCGTGTGAACTACAACTTTGCTGAGAAGTATTTCTTTGAGAGTAACCTACGTTATGATGGAAGTGCCAAATTTACGGAGAAAGACCGATTTGTCACCTTCCCATCCTTCTCTGCCGGCTGGCGCATATCGCAGGAGGATTTTATGGCCGGAACGAAGAACTGGCTCAACGAACTTAAACTGCGCGGAAGCTGGGGGAAATTAGGAAATCAGCCTTCATCCATCTATCCCTATCAGGCAACAACGAATACCGGCAAGGCTCCTTACTTAATCAACGGGCAGCAAATAGTCTATATTGACCCTCCAGGACTCGTTTCCCCATACCTCACATTTGAGAAAGCCAGAACCTGGAACGTCGGATTTGATGGAACATTTCTCAAAAACAGGCTCGATGTAACATTTGAATATTACAACAGAAAGACCACCGACATCCTTACCGATGGCAGTGCGTCATTTCCGACGACATTGGGAACAGCCGCACCGCTGGAAAACTCGGGCATTCTGGAAACAAAAGGATTCGAACTTTCTTTCCTCTGGAAACAGACCATCAATCCCGATCTACGGTACCGTGTAGGCCTCAATCTATCCGACTATCTCACCAAAGTACAGCATTATGCCGCGAATACCAGCATGATGATTACCAATTCTTCGGGCCGGGAAGTCATGTATGATGGCAAAACAATTGGCGAAATATGGGGCTACCGCACGGGGGGCATCCTCCAAGAAAGTGATTTTGCCGGACGAAACCAAAGCAATGGCAACTGGATCTACAACGGAGCCTACCAGGGCACACTATATCCAGGTTATATCTGGTACCAGGACCTTGGCGGGCCGGAGGGAATTCCTGATGGAAAGATAGATGCCGGACTGAACACCTTGGCAAATCCAGGCGACCGTGTCGTTATTGGAAATTCTACACCACGTTATCGATTTGGTATCACTGGAAATGTCCAATATAAACATTTCGATCTCGACTTTTTGTTCCAAGGTGTACTGAAACGTGATATCTGGGCCGGATTATCTTCTTACTGGGGCGGTGGCGCAGGTTCAAAATGGATGTACGAAAGATCCTGGACACCAGATCGTACAGATGCCGAGTTTCCGATGTATGGTTCTTCGGTCAATGTACAGGACAGATACCTGATCAATGGGGCCTACCTAAGACTCAAACAGGCCGTATTGGGCTATACCCTACCGCAAGAGATGACCAAACGAATTGGTATCGAGCGGTTACGTTTCACTTTGGCCGGTTATAACCTTTTTGAAATCACAAAAATACCAACAATTTTTGATGTCGATCAGATATCTGCCGACTATCCACAAAAAAGATCCATTGCTTTTGGAGCTCAAATTGTCTTTTAACCCATACTACTATGAAAAAAAATATATTCAGATTAATCGTCCTTGCTGCAGCATCGTCCCTGGTGCTGCTACAGTCCTGTAACGATAAATTTTTACAGCTAAGTCCCGAAACTGAACTATCGAACGACAACTCCTTACATACCGAAACAGAGCTGACATTATACCTCAATAATCTCTATAACCGCTATATTCTAGGACATGGTTCTGGCTGGGCCGATGCCAAAGTCAACCCCAATGTGGTTGGTGGCAGCCATTTGTTGGCATCCGACTTTATGACTGACAATATGGTCCGCTACGGCAACATTAGTAGTATGATGGACAACACCTTTATTCCGCCCAATGCAGGTGGTTCAGTGGACTGGACATGGGAAAACCTACGCTCCGTCAATTATTTCATCAAAAACTACCGCAATGCATTGCCGGCGGTGAATAATGATGCCATGCGATTGAACAAATATATCGGTGAAGCCTATTTCTTTAAGTCGATGGATTATTACCGCAAATTAATGCTGTTTGGCGATGTGCCCTGGCTTTCGAGCGACCTCAACATCAACAGCGAGGAATTATACAAACCACGCGATAAACGAACGGTGGTTGCCGACTCGTTAATGAAGACCATCGATCTGGCTGTTGCTGGTCTAGAAGGTATTACTGGCCGTCCAGACGGCCGTATCAATCAGGATATGGCGCTATTTTTAAAAGCACGAATAGGCCTGTTCGAAGGTTCCTTCCGCACCTATCACAACGAGCTATCCTTACAAGGCACTGCGAAGCCCTTTTTAGAAGCAGCTGTGGATGCCTGTGAAAAAATCATTGCTTCCGGAAGATACCAGTTGTATGCTACGGGTGAAACACCATACTGGAAACTATTTACCTTTAAAAAAGATCCAAATTCCGATGGCAATAAAGAGGCTATCCTGGCACGCGTTTATGATGGCACGGTCGTAGGTCATGCCACTCAGCGCTATTGGGATCAAAACAACAGTATTTCTGGCGGACGACCAGCTGGCGGTGCAACACGAGGCCTAATCGATGAATATCTGTGTATTGACGGTAAACCGATCTATACAGCAGGATCCGCAGGAAACTATACGCCCAATCCACTTTTCAAGGGATACGATGGACTATGGTCCGAGCTGGAAAACCGCGACCCACGGTTGAAACAGACCATTAATTATCCCGGTGAAAATCGCTCCTTGTTTAATCGAACAGATGGGACGACCAGCCTCGAAAAAAATGGCATCACCTATCCTCGGCTATCTTACAATGTCAGTGGTGGTACCACCGTAACTGGTTACTTACCTATTAAGCACTGGATGGGTGACCGTACCGAGAATGAAGCCACGACAAACGGACAACAAACGGCTATTGAATTCCGATATGGAGAGGTATTGCTGATGTTAGCAGAAGCAAAAGCCATTTTAGGTACTTTAACGCAGAATGACCTAGATAGAACAATCAATCTGTTACGCCAACGCGCGGGATTTGACTTTGCGAAATATCCGAGCAGCAAACTCGAGCTTGGCAACCTTCCTGCTGATCCTAGGCTTGATGAGATCTATGCTGCAAAACTTGATTATGCCGTTAGCCCCATCATCCGTGAAATCAGACGCGAACGCCGTATTGAAATGGTGTTAGAAGACCGTCGTTACGAAGATTTGATGCGCTGGAAAGCGGGAAACCTGATGACAGTGCCCTTACGCGGCATGAAATTTACAGCTGAAAAAGGAAAATTGTACGATGGGACACATACCGCCAAACCTATTATCGCCCTAAAAGAAGAAGTCAATAAAGACATCTTTTTGGATAATAACGGGTTTATCATCGCTTATCCACGGAGTGCCAACATTACAAATGGTGTCGCCTTATGGGCCGACTACCGATACTATTGGCCGTTACCTTTATATGATCTCACGTTGGACGGTAATCAGCTGGTTCAGAATCCAGGATGGCTGGGCGCAAAATAATATGAATAAAAAAGAAATAACATCATGAAAATTAAAGTATATATCTACCTGTTGATTAGCCTCCTATGTGTAACTATGGGGTTGAACGCATGCAAAAAGGATCTGGGGCCTATTAAAGACAATTTGACTGTTCGGGAAGCTGTACTTTCTGGAGGTTTCATGCAGATTCCTGTTAAAATCGGAACGCCGCTTCAGATTAATCTGGCGGTCAATCCGGGAAACCGCAGCGTCACACAGGCGACCTATACCAACAAACATCCAGAAATTGCAACATATAGCAGTACAGGCTTGGTTACCGGCTTAACCGTCGGCAAAGATACCGTCACCATACGATCTGGCGAACTGAATGTATGGTATATAGTCAATGTAACCAAGTAATAGTCGGCATTCACCATGCTCGAAAAAATAATGGTAAGAGATGACCATTTGTTTATTTAGTGTTTAGTTTAGACTATCAGACAAACCCGTCTGGTAGTCTTCTTTTGACAAAATAACATCTATTCATTTTACCGTTTTTCAAATTATAAAAACGATTGACTTAATTGTAAACCGCAGTAAAACAAACCCAATTTCTTACTATAGGCTTGTATTTTGAATAATTATAAGCCACCAATATACATGAACAATTATAAATTATTTACTTCAAAAATTATGACACAACAAACAAAAAAATGGATGCAAATCATGAAAGGACTTGCATTGTCCACCACAGTCCTATTCCTTTTTTTCGCGTGCTCCAAGCCCTTGGTAGAGCAAAATGCACCAGAAACGCTACGATTAAAGGCGTCATCAAATGGCGTTATTGACACATCCCTGGCCAATCTCACATTTGTGACTAATCCCGTAAATCTCAATATCGTCATGTTTGTCCCCACAGACAATCCAGCCTTACCCGGCTACAAAACACGGTTATCTCAGCTATTTGTCCATTTCCAGGACTGGATGCACAATGAGATGGCACGTTATGGTTACAGCAGTTATCTGGGTCTGGCAAAAGATTCTGCAGGCCTAGTTAACATCATTGAAATCCCTGCCGCAGGAGCTCAAGCGGACTACCCCTATAGCTCAGCCGTATCCGCTGGTAAAATTATAAATGAGATCAATACGTACAGAGCTGCCCATCCAAGCCAATTTTCATCCAACAATCACTATCTAGTGCTGTTGCCCGCAAGAACAGATGGCGATAACAGCCAACCCTTCTATGGTTATGGAAAATACTGCTTTGCAGTAGATAATTCCTCCATGTCTGTCAATGGAATTCCAAACCCTAGCTCAAACTATATCGGCGGCATGCTGCATGAATTGGGTCATGGATTAAATTTGCCGCATAACCGCGCTAAATATGTCAGTGAAGAACCTACATTGGGCACATCATTGATGGGAAGCGGCAATGTGAGTTTTAGCAAGGGGCAGCCTACTTTCCTAACGGGCTCTGATGCAGCAATTCTCAACAGAAATGAAGTTTTTCAACCTGCAGTAGCGACAGCTCCCCCTTACCAGGCACCTACATATTCTGTTCAACCTCAATTTGCCATTGACAACAGTCAACAAAAAATCTTTATTACTGGAAATTATACGTCCAATTTGCCTGTGAGTGAGATATTGGTTTATATGGATCCCAATGTGAACAATGAAGGTACAGGAGCCAACAAAGATTACAATGCAGTCACCTGGAAATTTGCCCCCGTTTCCTCTGGTGTCATCCAAGGGACTATAGATCTCAATGAACTTTACTACAAAGGCAATACACCTTACGAACTTAAGGTCAAATTATTATTGCAAAATGGCTACACAACATCCAATGTTTACGAATTCAACTATGTCAACGGGCTCATGACGACCAATCAGGATTCGGTGTATACCTATTCCAATGCGTCCTATGCCGGTGTGAAAGGAAGCTTTGGTAAAGGACAATATACCTCCGCAGACTTATTGGCCAAAGGTGTGACAGACAATAGCGTCTCTTCCATTAAAGTTGGTGCCAATGTTAAAGTGACGTTATACAATAACGATAATTTTACAGGCGACAGTCTTGTCGTCACATCATCCTCTTCTTATCTTTCGACTTTCAACGATAAGGTTTCATCCATGAAAGTACAAAACCGTTAAAAGATTTGGGAAATACAATGCATAAATTAATTTTAAGGAACGCAGTGCCATTGCTTGTTGTGCTATTAGCGTTGGTCGGGTTGAACCTGCAGGCGCAGCCCGCTCCTTGGTTTACCGACGGGAAATTCGGTCTGTTTCTACACTGGGGGCTCTATTCCCAGACTGCGGGCGACTGGGACGGCCATCCCACCAAAGGTGGTGAGCATTTTATGCTCTACGAACGCATACCCGTCAAGACCTATGCAAAGATTGCCGATCAGTTTAACCCAACAGGCTTTGATGCCGACCGCTGGGCTCAGATGGCCCACGATGCCGGCATGAAATACCTGGTGATCACGGCCAAGCACCACGATGGGTTTGCGATGTACAATTCGGCTGCAAGCGACTATAACATCGTCAAGCGTACCCCTTGGGCAAAAGATCCAATGAAGGAGCTTGCGGTGGCCTGCAAGAAATATGGTCTCAAGCTCTGTTTCTATTATTCCCTTGGCCGCGACTGGGAAAACCCCGATGTGCCTACCAACTGGCCTGTCAAAGCCGGGCGCAGCAATACCTGGGACTATCCCGATGAAGATGCCAAAGACCTCAACAAATACGTTGAAAATAAGGTCAAACCGCAGCTGCGCGAATTGCTGACACAGTATGGTCCTATCGGTATTATTTGGTTTGATACACCTGAGCTGATCACCAAAAAACAAAGTCAGGAAATCAAAGATCTGATCCATTCCATCCAGCCAGACTGTATTATCAACAGCCGGATAGGTAATGGACTTGGCGATTATGCCGTTGTTGAGCAGTCGCTGGTTTCCACCGCGCGGAAGAACTGGGAAGCCTGCATCACGATGAGTGAAAACTGGGGTTATAATAGACATGACACCAAATGGAAAAGTCCGGAGCTGCTGGTCCGCAACCTAATTGAGGTGGTAAGCAAGGGCGGCAATCTGTTGCTCAATGTCGGCCCCAAAGGTGATGGCACCTGGCCAGTTGAAAGCCAGGAAAACCTACATGCTATCGGAAGCTGGATGAAGACCAACGGCGAAGCGATTTACGGCACCACGGTTTGGGGTGGCGCCAAACAAACCGCGCAAACCCTACAGGCCGACAACAAGGTAGCCGAAAAGGAGAAAGCGAGCATGAAAGATGCCGTGAATGATGCGACACCGAAAGAAATAGTCTCGGACTATCGCTTTACGCAGAAAGGGAAAAGTGTTTATCTTTTTGTGCGTAGTCCGTCGACGGCTACAATAGACATCCCTGAGCTCGCAAAAAGTGTTCTCGACATCAAAAGTTTAACGCTTCTCGGCAGTTCCTCCAAGGTGAAATGGACACAAGGAAGAGATACGCTACAGCTGTCTTTACCCACTGTCAAGAACCCAGAAATCCCGATTTACGTATACAAGATCGAAGCGAGATAGCCCACGCCTATTTCGCAAACCGTCTTACTCCCTTTAACAATAAGCTCCCTGATCATTGATTGATCGGGGAGCTCTTACAATCCAACCGCTCTTTTTACGTTGACACCTCATTCGGACTGTATTTTAAAACACTATTGCTTCAGATGCAGCGAATCATAAGCCAAAATGATCGGATATAAATCCGATATAAAAGACTCGTCTTAAAATGTGCATCTTTGCTTTAACGACAAAAGACAAAGTACACACATGAAAAAATATATTATTGTATTCAGTTTATCCATACTTACGTTAACCGTTTCGGCGCAGAAGAAAAAGAAGAAACAGGGTCCACCACCAGTGGTAAAACCTATTCCCGAGCCACCAAAAGTGATCGAACAGGCAGGTACTTCGGAAAGCATGCCTGTTATGATATCCATGCCCATGCGGGCGGTCGATCAGGTGCGCATCAAAAAGACAGATGGGCAAGAATTCAATCTGGAGAAAATCGAAAAGCTGGTCAATACAGATCTGTCCCAGGTACAAACCATGTCCCTAAACTCTTCCATACCTGGAAAGAAGCTCAGCAGCGAGATACTGCAAAAGATTATGGACGAGGGCAGTCAACTGGAGTCACTGGAAATCAGCAGCCTGGACATCGACACATTTCCTGAGATAAAGACCACTCATCCGAAGCTAAAAAAGATCACTTTAAGTAAAAATGAGCTCAGTGTACTTCCCGCAAGTATTTCCAATCTGACAGCACTGGAAGAGTTCGACTGCAATAATCCCTTGACAAGCTTGCCAGCATCCTTTGCACAACTCAAAAACTTAAAACAGCTTGGGCTTAACGGGAATGTGTTCAACACTTTTCCTGAGGAAATTTTTAGTTTGGACAAGCTATCCTTCCTTTACCTTTCGGGCAAATATAAGGGCGAAACCAAACTGACGGATCTGCCTGATCAATTTGATCGCATACCGGAGCTGAAGGAACTCGGGGTAGAGCATGCCGGGCTGTCGACACTGCCCAAATCTATTGCAACATTAAAAAAACTGGAAAAGGCCAATTTTTCGTTCAATCAATTTACAAACTTCCCAGCGGCATTGTACAATAATCCCAAACTGGTTTTTGTACCATTTACGAATAATCCCCTGCAATGGGAAGCATTTTTGGCTTCCGTAAAAAAAATAAAATGGAGCGGTCTCTTCTTTTTGAACGATACAGGGCTTAGCAAAAAACAGTACGAACAGGTACAGCGGATCCTCAGCAAGACGGATGTCTATTATGATGAGATGAATGATTAAACCCTTTTAAAGTAAGCCCAAAAGATAATTTTTGGGCTTACATTCGAAATTATTCGTTTAAATAACACGCGATACAATTATTGCGCATGAAATTTATCTTTGATTGCTTTTGCTAAATTGGGTATATCCTCAATAGCTTGATCAATCATTTGTCGATATAAATTTTCGCCATATTTTGCTATTAAATGCTCATTTAAACCACCGCTCGTCGGCCTTCCGTCACTATAGACATAAGTAGGCAAAATTAAATAATTTGGCACATCATCAAAGGTTATCATTTCCCATGACAATAGCCCTTTAAAACTATTTACAGTTTCACGAATTTGACCATATATCTGATCGTCTTTGCCTTTGTCTTTAAATCGGAATCTTAAAAAGGGAAATGACACATATGGATTATTTGAGGCTAGCATACCCGCCCTACCTGTCGCGATAGGATAAATATCATTCAGGGTTAAAAACAAAATTGTATTTATTGTTTCAAATTCCGTATTTTCCATATTTATTGTCTTATTAATTTAATTCCATTTGGATTCATTTTTTGGTAGGTTTTTAAGAAGTCCGTAGTTAATACAGGTTTGTTTCCAAACATTGGATCATATACATACTTTCCTTTAATAAAAACTTGATGATAATAAAAAGGAACTTTTTCGCCGTATTCAACTCCGTTAAAAGTTTTTCCTATTTTAGGTGTTAATTCAAGAATATAACCGTCTTTTTGGCCAATAGCTAATCTAGATGCAATATCACTACAATCTATGCGCTCATCCGCCTTAATATTCAATTCCATCACCTCTTCGGCGAGACTCGCATCCCAAGCTGATACCTTCTTCGCTGCTTGATTACCTATCTTACTTAACTCCCGTCCCGAAGTAATTCGCATTTCTTTTGCCACCTCTTGCACTTCCTTTGATGCAATTTGTTTAGTAGAAACTAAACTCTCAGTTACTATAAGCTGAGCTGGCTTGGTTGTGAAGCTTATACCTAATGTAAATATATCTGCTGTAGCATTAGCCATACCTGCTGCCGCCCCAACATAATTCCCTCTTTGTATATCCGCAACCACATAACGACTATATTGATGCCCAGGAATACCTGATTGAAAATCATCCCAAGCTCGCGACCATGTTAAATTATTAAAATAATTCTTTGTAGATCTAATTCCATTGACAACTACTTCATTTAACTTAACAAAATATGCAATTGGCCCCCCTGGTTTTGGACCTCCACTCCATCCACCATTTATATCAAAGCCACTAACCGGATTATTTCCCATCCCAACATAAGGTGAATGATATTGACCATAAGGATCCGTTGTCAACCACCGCCCCATAGCAGCATCATAATTACGAAGCTCAAAATTACTCCAACCCGTCTCTTTGTCTTTCTCCGCATACAGGCCTTGATAACCGTATCTATTTTCAATACCTCCAGAGCGTGCCTCCATACCAAATGGATAGTAATCTGCATAATATACGATATCAGCACCGCCACTTGCTGTCTTATTGCGGTTGATCACAACACGGGTGTTGCCAACGTGGTCTGTGATCGTATACTGATAATTACTGCCAAGCCTATAAAAAGTACCTAATCTGTCAGACCCGTAAACAGGTTGTTCCTTTAATTGGATCGCGCCAGTTCCCTGCTGTTCAAAGACTGCTGCCAATGTCCCACTGCCATCGTAGCTGTACCAAGTAACGGCTCCCGTCCGATGATCCTTTTTCATCACACGGCTACCATCCTCGTCATAAACAAAGCTAAGAATTATTGTCTGTTTAGCTGCATCACTGTAGATTTTTGTGACCTTGCCACTAACATCATAATCCAAATACATTCCAGCGCTCCCCTTGATTTGGGATGTCAATTGGCCGATTGCATCGTAGGTATAAGTAGCATATCCAGTTACTGAAGTTAATTTATTGCTGTTTGCCTGATAGTTATATGTATAATTACCCAGTTCTCCGCCAGCACCATTGGTACGTATAAGGCTTTTGATATTGCCATGACCATCATAGCTAAGCCCACGCTCCCTGTTGATCTCACCTCCAGCGACAAAAGATGATCCCGTAAAGTTTGGTGCCCCCCATCTGCTTTCGGTCAATTGCCCTATCGCGTCATAACTATATGAATTCATCACTGGCGCGATATCTGTAGAATTCGGCTTCTTCGAAAACCAGCTTATCCCATTGATCAGCCCACCATAGCTCGCAGTGCCGACACCATTCTGGATCGTTGGTATTCCGGCCTGACGGTTGTTATAATCTCCTGAATAATATTCCATGTTCATCCCGAAAACATCCGCAGCAAAACCATTGCCACCGTCACCCCCAGGATCTTTAGCTGCATTCGCATTGTTGATGCTCTTGAGCTTACCATCAATACCATACACATAATCTATCCCCTGTAACTTATCCCCAAGTTCAACCCGTTTAAGATCTCCATGTAGGTAATAGCTATATTTCGCATGAAGGACTTTAGTGCTCTCGTTATCCGTTGTATTGGTATATGCGGCAACTAATCGTTTATTCTTGTCGTATTCGAAATAATGGACCATCGTCTCAGCTGCTGTGCCCTTTTGGTAAATGCTCTTGGTAACATTGCCCAGATCATCATACACATAATCCATCGTCTTGTATCCAAGCCCCGTAACATACTTGACCGTCCACACAACATTACCATCCCCGTCATAATTATACCAGGTTTTGCTCACCAGATTGGAAGTTATAGCCGGATCTCCACTGTATTTTGCTTTACTCGAAACTGCGCTTCCTGAAAGAAAATAACTATCTTGTACATAGCCTGCCGGACTTGGAATGCTTTCCGAATTATCATAATTGATCACCGTAACATCTGTACGGGTACCCGTTAGGTAACTCGAAGCCGCAGTACCGACAGCATCAAGACCAGCTGTGCTGACGGTGCCAAAGCTAAGTGTACCTGATGGTGTAATTTCTCCACTTTCAATACTACGTCCGTAACTGTCATAGTTCGTATAACTAAACTTATTTGTCAGTTTCTGCAGCGCGTTCTGTGAAAAACGAAGTTTGCCATCACTGCTGTATTTCATCTCGGCCTTACCTGCATCGGGATCTGTACTCTCGATCAGATTGCCTCTACCATCGTACTTGAATATTTTCACAAATGGGATGCTCGCCAAGGTTGCATAACTACCAATGCCGCTAGTCCATAATTTCTTTACCCCTTCTGGCGGGATTGTCGCCTTTACCCGTCCAAGTTGATCATAGAATGTAAAGCTTACATCGGAAAGACCTATTTGATAATTCACAGAATTCCCTGCATTGTTTGTAAACTGGTATAAACCTGGCTGTAGTGCTTTTGTACCAAACACTCCAGTTTCTGATTCAGAACGAAAATAGTCCTTTAGCATTCCGGAGGTAAAACTCACATTTTGTGGCGTGACTATCCCGAAATAGCCCGTTTGGGTGCTATCGATAAGAAGCGTGCCCTTTAACATCAGCTCATTTCCGCCGCGTCCTGTCATCACCGTACGTCCATCAATACTGATATTTACCGAAGCCCGACTGTCTGCATCAAAGCTAACGGACATCATTTTTTGACCGTTGGATACCAATACTGTGTCTCCGATATCGGATACAGAAAAATAGGTGCGACGAACTAGATTGTAAAAATCAAGCTCTTTGTTCACCGGAACATTGAACTGTCGTACCTCATGTCCTCCCCCCAGTTTCATTACCTGGCCAACTCCTCCACTCACTGTGTAAATGTTGGTTCCGTTCTTGGCACCGGCCGTCGTGCTATAAGGCATATTGGTATGATCCTGCAGGCGCTCCCAAGCATTGCGGCTACTGTAATAATATGCCAGACTTCCTATCGAACTCCCTGCAGTATCAAGCGCATCCGGAGCAAAGCTTTTATCCGGCTGACCCGATGTGCTGGTAAAACGACCGTAATTGCGGTAATTTAGTGTTGTGAAATCAGCCTTGTAACTAAAGGCAGCATTGTTGATCGGAGCTGACATGGTCGATCCTATCTGCTTCCCGCCAACATCGTACAAGGGCTGAACTGCAAGAACATGCCCCGCTTCTATATTACGCGTCTGCGTCTGAAGCTGCTTGCCCATTTTATCGAAAAATGTTTTCGTCTCGCCGATTACTGCTCCGCTCGCATCAAATGACCGCGCAAGGGTCCAATTAAGTTCTAGGTTGTCATTAGGATTACTAGGTGCTGCTGGACCTGTCATATTATTGTCGATCCGAAGAACTACATTGGATCCGCTTTTAAAGTGAACTCCTGGTTTGAGTGTAATTCCAACAGCACTGATTGCACTATAGCTTTGACCAGATTCCACCACAAAAGATGTTGTACCGCCAGAAGGCAACACGATAGCGTTCTGATTAGTAATCTGACCGTGAGCAATACCTAATTGCGATAAGCCAAATAGAACAAACGCCGATAATTTCCTGAGACTCTTGTCTAAAAATTTCTTTTCCATTATCATGGTTTAATTAATTACAGTCACCTACTAATTCAATTTCAGCAGACAAATTGATATTTTGCTGATTTTGCCCATGACTAAATCGAATACTAGGATCGGAGGTATTTACACACACATAAAAGACTAAATACACTCCAGTATTCGCTTCTTGTTGAAAATTTTGGTAGCTCGATGACTGATATACATTATAACAATCACGATAATTAACATATAAGTTTAAATTTTGGAGATCCATACGGTGAATCTTCACTTTATACCGTTTACAGCTAACGCAGCGTCCATTAGTATTTGCATATTGTTGGCCAAATTGATTTATTTCTGCCATCGCTTTACTATTTGCATCTCCTTTACTAATACTTGAACTATACTTCCCTTGTGCCACAGTATATCCCACCAGCGTACCTTCACCGGTTGTACAATCATTTTTACGAATATCCTCCGTGATTTGATCATTGTAAAATAGACTGCTGCTTAATCCATAATTTTGTTGATACTCATTGGTTTTGTAAGGCGTCCTTCCGAATTGCTCTTTATAAGTTCTCACCAAACGACCCATTCCGTCGTATTCAAATCGGGTATATAGATTAAAGTGATCTAAAATATAGGTCAGCTCGCCAGAGAAATTATCGTAGACATAGGCCATGGCATTTGTATTCTTGGGATGAAAACGAAAATCATCTACAAAACTTGAAACTGTACCTTCATTTTTTACGTACACCTTTAATTGAGTACCACCTGAAATCGGAATCTCAATATTTACAAGGCTCCAGTCACCAGACTTCTTCGTGCTCTGTGCTGAATTTATCGGGGCTGCTGTTGCAACACCATCAACATCATAGTAAAGACCAACTTTACCATTTGTTACATTTTTCACCCAAACACTTGCAACGTAGGTCCTATTTGCGGTGAGATTGGTGATCGGGACACTGTATTCAAAACCTGTGGCTCCTCCTGCCAAGGACAAACTTTTGCTTCCGGTATGGAATGCTCCGGTAGATACTGTACCCTGCCCCTTGGAAACCTCTCCCGACACTGAAGTTCCCATCAGCTCATCCTCAGCCCCACTGAAAGCAAGTTCACCGTATTTTGCAAAATTCGCTCCAGCAATGATCTTACCATTGTTGTATCCATAGCGGTTTGCAGAATAATTATTGTTACGATCGTAGTCTTCCAGCGCTTTAGAATATACATTGTACATTCTAATTCCATTAACTAGTTTCCAGTATCCATTAGTAAACGTGAATTGAGCGATTGGAAGAATACCTGAACTACCATAATTGTCAGGAATTTCTAAAACCTCTTCACGTTCTTTGCGCCAAACTTGGCCATTTGCAGCACTATTCTGTTTAACGATAGTGCCGTTAGGCGCAAGCACATTGACTTCTTTACTCCAGATTGTTTTAGACCCGCTGACAACACCAACCTTCACATTATTATTGTCAACCTTGTAGGAAGCCTGACTATAAACCTGCGTCAACATATTTTTGTTATTGATATTGACAAGTCTGTTCCCCATCTCTCCATACTGTAGATACGCATATCCCGTCTCACTGAGGAATCTGTTTCCATAAGAATCTTTCTTTAACACCTTATTAGGTTGACCATTATAGAAATCAAAACCAAGATTTTCAGTGCTTTCAGACGATTTATTAACAAAATCCTGAGTTGTCGAAGATAATAGTATTGAAGGGTATTGCTCACGTGCTGCCATTATAATATTGGTGCGGTTACTATACTGTTTGGCATAGTGATAACGAGCTTCAGCAAATCTTTCGGTAATAAGCCCCTGCGAATTGAACCTACTACCAAGTATATCTCTATACTTTGTTCTCAAATCGCTGGATTCGGTCGCCTCGTCATATAAATATTTGTTTTTTGTCTGTTTTATCAATCGATCTTCGGCATCAAAATAGTTTATATACAAAACATCGCCGATATTTGTTGTAAAATCACTTATACGTAAGTTTACTCCATGTGCATATCCAGTTCTGCCCGGCATATCCTGCGTAACCACCCTATTGATCATTCGTTTATCCAAAACTCGATATACGTTTTCCGTATATCCTTCATTCTGACTATCTCCATTGGGTTGTATTACCTTATTTCGAATTTGCACTTTGCTGTACATAATTCCAGGCCCAGGAATTTCCCTCGCAATTTTGAGAATATTTTCGATATCTTGGTTAAGGGCTTTCTTATACCAAAGTTTATAATAGTCTCCGGTAATATCATTGAGATTACCTGTCTCCATATTATAAGGTAGATAAGAGGTTACACCAGAAGAAATTCCATTGGGACGGTAACCATATTCCGTTGTATAGGTAACGCCATTTAGAACTTTATTGCTGATGCTTTTAATCCTTGTTCCGCCTCCATTATTGACTACAGAGTTAAGAGGTAATCGAATATTACCCGTTGTAAGAGTAAGAATATCCTGATTAAAACGCAAAATGATATTCGTGTTACTTGTTCCTTGTCGACCTTCATAAAAACAGCTTGGATTCCCATTGTCCGATTTTATAATTGTTATTGGCATAGAACCGGCTTGCCCTAAAAAGAAGCCATTGATCGTATTTCCTGCACTATAACGCTCCTCCAATTCCGCGACGCTGAAAGGAAGTTCTACCTCATACCTTCGATTATCCAATCTTTGGATAATTTTAATTGGAAATGATAAAAAGCGTTCAAACACTGCTTCCTTAAATTCATTGCTTTCATAGTTTAATTCAATCGAATTTCCAGTAGGAGAGCTTATTGTACGTAGATTCCATGCGTCAGTACCTTTTGCCGATGTTGTCGTTACACGTTTTGCTAGGTCAGCATTTACCCACAATTGAGACCAGTTAAGGTCTCCTTTATAAAATCCCCATACATCTTGACATTCCCTACAATAATTAGGATTTTTAGTTTCCCTCAGTGTTATATTCGTGATATGATCACCCAATACCTCACCATTCATCAATGTATAAATTTTACCTCTTCCACCACTTCTGACTGCGGTAATCATACCATAATACACAGGGTTCTCATCCGCGCTTTCAATCATCATTCCGACCTGTAGCGCGGTAGAATTGTCTGCTGAAAATTCATTATTTGCACTTCTAGTAGCATCGAATTGAATCGCACCCGGTTGTTTATAAGCAAACTGGGTCGCCGGCAGTAGGTCTACACCGCCCTTACCTCTAAATTTCACACCATCTAAGGTTAACTTCCCAAGCTTAATGTCTGGCTTTCGCGAGTTAAAGCTATTTGACGTTTTTTTACTTAGATCATAACTATACCCAAAATCAATAACGCGAATACTCTTTGCCTCAATTACACTTCGGCCTATCTTTTCCAAATCAAAATTATCTATCACATTATAGTGGAAATCACCGTTCTCGCCCCTATTTATTGTTTCGCTGCTTTCTGAGACAATATTAGCATCCGAATTATTTACTAGATATATTTTGTTCAATCGAAGACTCTTCCTAGATGTTTCATCAAACAATGGGAGGCCACCACTAAAATACCTGGGGGTTAGCGCATTAATTGAACTTCCTTTACCGTCAAATCGAACCTCCTTTTCGAATATAGCAGTATGTGTACGTGTCCTGATCTTATTTATATAGTATAGCTCTTTTTGCCCGGAGGTATACATTGAATAATTCTGATCGAGATCTTTATCCACACCTTCGGCCGGAGTTCTCCACACATAATTGCTACTCCATTGACCATAGTCCATGGCAACCCAATACCCCCAATCCGCTTCATCGACCAGACCATTGCCGTTTCGATCTACGTAATCAGGGCCCGTCACAGCGGTTAACAACCATGTATAGGCATAAGGTTCTTTACGCGTTGTTTCTGTAAACCTCACATTATCTTTAGGTGTATAATTATAAGAATATTCGTTGTAAGAATAAACTGGCAATGCATAATGATATGTTACACCAGATTCATTCGTTACCATAAATCCACCAATCTGACTCCCACCTTTGGTAGCTGTGGCATTTCCAAAAGATGTACCATTTGTAATTCTATTGAATCCTTTTGTCGTACTCCCAACGTCAATAAAGCCTTTGGTCTTTGCATTTCCGCTACGGATCTCGTCATTTGTGAAGTACTTTATAAATTTAGAAGCTGCGAGCTCATTGCCTATTCGCGTGTCCGATTTACCTCCCATGCTAAAAGGTAGTGTATTGGGATCCTGCGGCGTTCCGGATTGATCAACGACATCATCAAGCCCTTGGTCAAAGGAATTAGAGAAATCATTAACAAAACGAAAACCTACGCCTTGCTTCAATAATGCGTTCCCATTATTCATCTTTGCAGAGCTTTGGCCAGATTCACTGTTCTGAAGATAGAGGACTCGCTGGTAAAGAAAAGGACGAATCTGTCCACCTATCCCCTGGCCAGTAATTGAATAATTGTCATATTCAGGAAAGGTGCCACCAAGCATCTCATAATCCTGAGGATTATCTGCAATGTTGATATTGTCAGGAAGTAATCTATAATTATCATAATTCTTATCATCCCAATAGGATAACGTGGTATTAACAGGAATAATGGGCGAGTACAAGCTTCCGGAATTTAATCCCTGTGATGTTTCGTCGGTCCAATAACGCCTACTTTTAAAAGAAGCTCCAATGCTAACGATGCCTAAAGGAATAGTAAAACCAAAACCTGAACTGCTTGTACTAATCTTATGCCCATTTCTATTGAAAACCGATCCAGTAGCTCCCAATATCGAAAGACTTGGTTTATTTGAAGAGGAACTCATAGACGCTGATATAAGACTTATCCCATGACTAGACAAAGATGTTCCTACATCACTTCTTAGGCTTTGGAAATTAGTAGAGAATCCGATTTTTCCACCTGCTCCGATTCCATTTGCAACATTTATACCGGAAGATATATCCATCCCTACATACCCGCCACCATAAGGACCAATCCCGACGTCAACACCAAGGTTTACCGGACCAGCCTTTATCCCGTATCCTATGGTAGCACCTACACCAAATCCTTGATATGTGTCACTCGCAAATACCAATCCGACATTGACCACGCTTGCAAATCCCACCTGAAGTCCGTATTCCTTACTATTTCCTCCCCCCCAATAATCTCTACGCTTCAAACTTACTTCATTAAAATCATCAGGTAATCCGGCAACATTTCGATTAATGGCTCCCGGATTGAGTGTCCAACCTAGACCAACCCAAGATGCTTCAACATCTGGGCGTATACCCGCATGATAGGACAACGAGAGTGGATATCCTCCTTCTGGCCCTGGAACTTCCAATAGTGGTAAATTATAGGTAAAACTTCCTGTCAATGGATTTACCATGTCTGTGGTATCCACAGGTTCAAAACTCGTGGCTTCTGGTGCTGTCGGCCCTGCCGTCAACGCCATCGCTGCCATAGGGCTAATCAATTCGAAAAGAAATACACCGCCCCATATAGCTGCAATCTTTCGTGTATGCCTATTTAATATTTGAATAAATTTCATTTTCGGTTAATATTATAATTGTTCAATAGTAGGCGAATAATTAAAATTTGCCAGATCTAGCGGAAAATCAATTTGCCCAATATTTAATCCAAATTCTTTTACGACTAATTTAAGTGCTTTACAAGAGGAAAAATCTTCGTTAAAAACAACTATAAGCTCATTACTTTTACCCATGTTATAGGTAGGTTGATAACTGACCATACTGGCAGGATATTCCTTCCCTGATTCTGACTGAAGAAAGATATATCGTTCCATGCCAAAAGAAAAAAGCTGTACATAGGCGCCATACTCTTCCCGCGGTAGCTGCGCTAGCAACTCATGTCCTTTCAGCGAAAACTGTATACTGAAATACTTTTGCTTACCGGGATTATTGTTTTTTTGGACGAGAGATGCTGGTAGTAACTGTATTTTAACTTCCACACCATTCCCCAAAAGTGTATCTTTCACAAAACCATGTTTAATTTCAGAGATATATTGAAGACCATCGTTAACGGTAGTAAACTGTTTTGGAGGATTTCCACAACTAAAAAAAGCCAAGGAAATAAATAAAATGAATAAACTTCGCATGATGAGGTTTACTTACTGTTGATCTCTTTCAGAACATCGTCGGTGACATTGGTTCCGTCCGCTGCATAGGCGATGGTACCTGATGGGTTGGCAATAAAGATAAATTTGTATCCGTTGCGTTTACCATAATCTTTTAGGAATGCATTTAATTCGGCAGCAACTTTTGCCATTACCGCTGATTCTTCCGACTGAAAACTTTCCTGTACGCTACGTTGATAATCATTAAGCTGTTTCTGCTTAAGCTGAATAATCTGTTTGGCATTATTATCTGATTGGCCATCATACTTAATAATCGCCTCACGCACTTCGAAATTCAGCGTATCGATTTTAAGTTTAAACTCTTTTCCTTTTGCTTCAAGTTTCTCGCGTTCAACTTTTGCTCCCTTATATTCTTGAAATATACGGGTAGACTCGACATAAGCAATCTTTTCACCTTTGAAGAACAACAAATAAACACATAATCCCAATACGAGGATAAAACACGCCCATAGCGCTTGGATACTTTTCATAAAATGATATACTATAATACTTTAAAAATAGGTCTAGTTAGATGAAAAACTCAAACAACTAAATATTAATTCAAAAATAAAAAAAACAAAAACTTAATTTACAAACAATAAGAATTAGTAAAAGAAACATAACTCAACATATTAATAATAAGCGAATTAATTTTACAATAAAAAACAGCACATATCATAAAAAGACAATCTATTTTCACCAGACCACAAAAAACAACCCGATACTGTTATTTTTACAATAAACAAATCTATTCACATTATGAAATCGATCATCATCATCTTTTTCCCAACAACTGTATCTTCTCCGCTTGCCTATCAATTTTCTCGGCCTGTTTTTTCATTTCATTATTCATTTGAATAAGCTGTAGAGTCATTTCCTCCACCTTCTTGAGCAAGAGTAAATTCATCTCAGCCAAATCAAGCCCATCAGCTTGGATCTGTTTAGCCGAGGGTATCTCAGGCAAATGTTTATTTGCTTTGATATAGCTTTCAATCTCCTCTAAGCTCTTTAAATCATAATCAGGATCAAAAACATAGTCGGGTACATTGATATCGGTCTTAATCTTGATCTCTTTTGCAAGAATATTGCCTTCAACAGCCAGTTTAGCCTGCGGATTACTAGTTCCGATACCTATATTTCCACCAGGCATCACGGTCAATCTAGCAGCCCCGAAACCATTTCCATGAAAACCATCTCCTCCATCTTCCATAATATTAAACGTAGTCGAATTCTGAGTTCCGCCAATGGACCATTGTTTTGTGCGGTTACGATAACTGAATAGCAACTTTGGATCATCACCAGCCGCTTTGTCGGTTACCAAAGCTAAGGCATGTCCCCAAGACTGCTCACCGTTTGAACGGAAAACTCCAGTTGAAATGTTTCCTATTGGTGGCTGAACATCCAATCGAGTTCGGGGAACTGAACTGCCAATGCCAAGATTACCTTCACCCGTAAATAAAAAAGTCGATTTAATTAAAGGAGTACTCGAAAAGTAAATTGAAGCTAAACCAGTTCCTGCATCAAAATGACTTCGTATACGGGTTAATTCTTCTCCGTTTGTCTTTTGAAACACAATATCCCCAGCGTCCGAAGGATTGTCGTTAGCACCTTTAAAAAATAGATCTCGTCCATTCGTCAAATTAATACCTTCAAAAGAGGTTTGCGCTTGAACTTGACTCAGCTGAAAACCAGCAACAGCCAATAGCGTTGCGAGCAACGATTTTCTTTTCATAATTGAACTTCTTATTATTTTTTTGATTATTTTATGAATACGTTTACTTACTTAGCGGATTCCAGTTTTTCAAGTCTTTCCATAACCCGATTGATTATTTTATCTTTTTCAATTAAATGTAAAGTCATCTCCTCCACCTTTTTGAGCAAAAGTAGATTCATAGCAGCCACATCCAGTCCATCCGCTTGAATCCGTTTAGCCGAAGGTACCTCTGGCAAATGTTTATTTGCTTTGATATAACTTTCAATTTCCGCCAAACTTTTCAAATCATAATCAGGTTCAAAAACGTAATCAGGAACACTCACATCTGTCTTAATCTTTATTTCTTTTGCCAAAATATTGCCGTCCACGGACAACTTCGCCTGCGGATTTGACGTCCCTATGCCCATATTTCCATTGGGAAGAATTGTAACTTTAGCTATTTGATTGGTAATGATAGAAAAGGGGTGATTGCTACGGGTACCGACCATACCACCGGCGAGAGCACCATACCAACCCACATCATGGGACCAAAGCCCACTCTGAATGTTGTTTGTGGTTACAATAGCTTTTGCATGTCCAATTCCCTGAACTTGCAAAACCCTGTTCCAACCTTCACTATTTTCTATAATCGAAGTCCCTATACCTGCATCACTTAACGTATTTAGCGTACCATTATTGGCAACCCAAAATGAGTTTCCCATTTTAACACCGTTGGTAAAATCTCCCTCATAATTGATCGTGAGAACATTACCAGCATCATGCACAAATGCCCTGCCCCCTGATCCTCGTGGTGGATAGGAAAAAATTACATCTGCAGCACCGTTATAACGGAATTCATACGCCTGTCCATAGGCAGAAACTGCCATACACGCGGCAGCCAATAAGGTTAATACTCTTTTCATATGTTGGCATTTATATAGCTAATTTTCTTTTATTCCACTGATAGCTACTATTAAAAGGTAATTAGGAAATACAAGCCTTTATTACGCAAAAATCCTAAAGAATTAATCGGCTTCAACAGGTTGAATTGAAATTATTTAGATTTAAAAACGTCAAGTACGCACATAGCTAACATTATCAAAAAAAGATAATATCATAAGTTAATAGTTAAGCTAACGTCCGATTAAAATATTTCTCACAGTATTTTAAACGAATGGCCGAAATTACATATTTCCCAACAAACAATCCTTAAGAATTAAAAAGTTTTTATTAAAAAACCATAAAGATATTATAAAAGAAATTAAAGACACTCAAATAGAAAAGGCATAAAATACACAAAACAGTGTAACAAAGCGGATTAAACAACAAAAAAAACAAAAAATATTCTCCACAAGATAATTACAACTAAACTAAAACAATAGAGAGAAAAACAATTATATATCTTTGTAAAAATTAACATTTTATGAAAAGTATTAACATTTTAACACTATTATCAGCACTATTCATTTGCCTTAATACCTTAAGCGGTCAAGAATCTGGCATTAAAACAAAGAACCTAGGTGACTTTTCGTCTTCTGATAACCAGGCACGCGAATTCAAATTGTTTGACCTATCTTACAATACCCATCACTGGCAAAATGGCGCAAATGTGATCGTGGAAGTTTTCCAAGATTTTATACGAAATCGAACAGTATATTAAAAACAAGGGACATTTACCTGGAGTTCCAACTGCCAGCGAAGCGGAATCCAACGGAGTCGAATTGGGTGAACTCAACAAAGTATTATTGAAGAAGATAGAGGAACTGACTCTTCATGCTATTGAAACAAAGAAGCACATAGAGCAACAAGACAAAGAAATCAGTGCATTAAAAGAATTAATCAATAATAATCTCACCGCGAAATCAGCTAATTAACCTGTTGGTTTCCAATGATCATTGACTAATCCAAGGGTTCCAAACCTGTTTGAAGCCCTTGGATTATCTATCGAGCCATAGAACCATTCTCCTTCAATTGCCTGATTTCCTCAGACTGCTTCACTAATGTCTTATTCATCTGAATCATTTGCAAAGTCATTTCTTCCATCTTTTTCAGTAGCAATAGGTTCATTTCGGCCACATTCAATCCTTCCTTCTCAATTTCCTTGGCAGACGGAATTTCTGGAAGATGTTTATGCGTTTTAACAAACTCTTCGATCTGCTCCAACGTATTCATTTTATACCCCGGCTCGAATACGTAGTCAGGCACTGAAATATCCGTTTTTATTTTGAGTTCATTAGCTAATATATTCCCGTTGACAGCGAGTTTAGCTAGAGGGTTTTCAGTACCTATTCCCACATTACCCAAAGCGTTCATGACAAGCTTTGGATTCATATCCTTATCATTATCACTGACATAAAAATATATAGATGACCCCCAACCACCTTTATCAGCAATTACACTAATCCCTGCACTTCCCTTTCCTGTCTTAAAACCGCTCCAGCTTTTATTCACATCATCATATAAATTGGCCCCGATAAATACGCGGTGTCGTGCATCCGAAGTTTGAATTATTCCACCATATCCACTTTCTATAGGATCACCGAGCAAAATACTACTGTGGTCTCCTTTATGTATTTGTATTCCATTGTTATCAGTACCGAATAGGGGTGTTATTGTACCTATTCCCACATTTCCATTTGTCGGAAATGCGTTTGTCTGTGCTTTTCCAAAAAATGGAAGAGAGCTTGTAACCAGTAGAAGGATGATCATATTCCAGATATTCATACGCTATATTTCTAGTTTTTATTTTCAATTTTCTTTAATCTTCGATTGACGTCGTACAGCATTTTTTCCTTTTCTATTAAATGAAGAGTCAGTTCTTCAACCTTTTTTAAAAGCAATAGATTCATTTTTGCCAAATCCAAACCATCGGCCGCTACCTCCTTGGCAGACGGAATTTCTGGAAGATGTTTATGTGTTTTAACAAACTCTTCGATCTGCTCCAACGTATTCATTTTATACCCAGGCTCGAATACGTAGTCAGGCACCGAAATATCCGTCTTAACTTTTATTTGTTTCGCTAAAATATCACCATTTACTGCGAGATCAGCTTGTGGATCATCTGTCCCTATCCCCACCTTTCCCAGTACATTAAATCGAGACACATGATTGCTGATCTTTCTATTCGGAACAAAATCTGTTATCTCTTTCAAAATGCTGGTATTTTGTGCTATTCCATTTTTTTCATACGCAACAAACTCTAAGCTAAGACCCGACGATTTCGCCCAACCAACAAACTGAAATCCATTCTGATGATAGGCCGCCAAATAAGGAACTTCCAAAGCAAGATATTTTTTACCGTTGTATCGGCATGTTTTAAGCTTCCACAGATAATCAGCCTCATCATTCGAGATGAGGTTAGCATAGGTCGAGCTATAGGCTGACGAACTATTGATATTAGCCACATTTAGTCTATTTCCTGCGCTGGTACTACCTCGTCGGGCTGCAATTGTACCGATCAAATAATTATCGGAAAGCAGCGTGCCATCATAAATTTCATTTAATAGAATCAACGATTTGGTATAGTCTGCATTTTCAGTTGAATTAATCACCTTATGGATGTAATCACCATAAAGCGTCGTAACTTGCGCGTTTAGAACGCTCCAAAATAATGTAAAGACTATCGTGGGGATAAAAAATCTAAACTTCAAATATTTCATATTGCTATTTAACTTTCTTTTGTAGTGTTTCAATAAGATCCTGCTGTTTTCTATTCGATTTGTCCAATTCGATCACATGCAGGGTTAACTCTTCGATCTTCTTCAACAATATTTTATTCATCTCGCCAAGCGATAGACCGTTTGATTCTATGTCCTCCGCTTTGGGAACATCTGGAAGATGTCCATTTGTCAGAATAAATTGCTCAGTTTCATGTAATGAGATTAAGTTATAGCTCGGTTTAAAAACATAATCAGGCCAGTTGCTAGTCTCCACTTTGATCTCTCGCGCACGGATATTCCCATTGACCGAAAGTTTTTCTTTTGGCGCCTCGATACCGATCCCCAAATTACCATTGGAATCCATAGTGATTTTATTGAAATATGAACCGTTGGAGGTTGCAAATACCAAATTCCCCATAGCATTTGCTGCTGCATCCGTTGCCTGTAAAGCAGAAACATAAGCTACACCTTTGAATCCGGATGAATTTCGAGATACCCAAGAAATAGAACCGATTGAACTTTCCCGCATCAAAGCACCAGAGCTCAGTACAATATGGGACTGACTATGCAAAGTAGTATTATTGTTAAAAATTTCCATAACTCTGTTGTTCCCACCATGAAAATAGGAAGAGGGATTAAGCACCCCTATCCCCGCGTCTCCAGAACTAGGAAATGTATTCGATTGGGAATAAACCTGTGCGCTACAAAAAGTTAAAACCGAAAAGGTCAATAAAATAGATTTGATGTTCATTTAAACTAATCTTTTAATCCTACAAATTTCTTTATCTCATTTATTTGCTCCTGTTGCGAGCTCAGCTGTTTATCTTTTTCAATAATAATCAGCGTCAGCTCTTCGATCTTTTTTAAAAGAACTTTGTTCATTTCGCCCAATAAAATACCATTTTTTTGAACCTCTGCAGCATTCGGAACCTCGGGTAAATGGCCGTATGTCTTTATAAACTGTTCAGTCTCCGATAAAAGAGGCACTTTATAATCCGACTTGAAAACATAATCTGGCCAATCCGCTACTGCGGTCGTTACCCGAATCTCATGTGCACGTATTTTACCGTTGACAGAAAGTTTATCCTGAGGATTGATTGTTCCAATGCCAACATTTCCCTCCACAGCCAAGCCGACCCCATAAGGGACGTCGGCATATGCCTCATAACCGATTGCTACACCTCGATAAAAACCCATTTCGTCGATTTTTGGTTGCAAATGTAGCGTGGAATAATACTGTCCATAATCTGGAATAGAGAGATGACGTGCCAAGAGCCATGCCTTTCGGGTATTAAGGGCATTGGATACACCTATTTCCAAATCATTGTTATCTGCTTGGAAAAGCTGCATAATATTGCCACGACTAGATTTTGACGGATAGGCTGCAGCTCCATTCGTTTTAAGATGAAGAAATGTTTCAGGCATGGGAATTCCAATACCAACATTTCCATTTGTAGGAAATGTATTTTGAGCCTGTGCTGTAAAAACGACTATGGAAGCCAATAGTGCAAACAAAATTTTAATTCTCTTCATATTACTTTTTTATGATTGGATTAGCTGATATTTTGGTTTGTAAGTCTTTAATTTCCTTTTGTTGTTGGATCACATACATAGTGAGCTCCTCAATCTTCTTTAAAAGAACCTTATTCATTTCACCTAGTTCAATACCTTTTTCTTGAACATCCTGAGCTGAAGGCACATCGGGAAGGTGTTTTTTTGACCTGACAAACGATTCTAACTCCGCTAAGTTTGGCAGCGTATACCCCTCCTCAAAAACGTAATCCGGCCAATCAGTAACTGCTGTGGTTACTCTGATCTCTTCTGCCTGAATCTTACCTTTGACAGAGAGTTTCTCTGGCGGATTAGGAGTACCGATCCCCACATTACCATTATATTTGATACGCAATTGTTCTGCAAGTGGGCTATAATCAACCGGACCACCCGTTGAAAAAACAAGGTCCATCGATTGAATTAAGGCATTATTGGCGATCCATGTATTAATCCTCTCTGCACGAATTCGAGCACCAACGTAATCTGGATTATAGTCCCGCCATGTCGTAAAATCTAGATTATACCCACCGGTGGTGCTCCCCAGAGGCACATTGATATTTCCCGAATCGCCTGACTTGCCAATCTTAATAGCACTTGTTGTACTATTTGCTTGAGTTGCGATTGTCAAGGGGTTCAGTGGTGCAGTAGTGCCAATCCCCACATTTCCGCTGGCAGGAAAAGTATTGGTCTGACCGAATGCTGAAAAGCTAAACAGAAAAGAGAATAGGCTGAGATATTTATTCATTATTATTTAATTATTTTTTTGATTCTAATTGACTGATACGTTGCTCCAAAAGTTTTCCGATTCGCTTCATGTCTGCAATTTCCTTACGCTGCTCTTCTAACAAGTTTTTCTGTTCTACTGATCGCAAACTCTGGCTCTTTATTTCTTTATCTTGTTGAATAGCATAAAGCGTTAGTTCTTCCACCTTTTTCAACAAGAGCAAATTCATTCCAGCCAAATCAAGACCATCTTTGTTTATTTCCTTTGCTGAAGGAATTTCTGGCAGATGTTTATTAGTTTTTACATAATCAGCAATATAATCTAGACTATTGAGTTCATAATCCGGATCAAATACATAATCCGGAACGGTGATATCTGTTTTGACTTTTATTTCTTTGGCCAATATATTCCCATCGACTGCTAATTTGGCTTGTGGAACCATTGTACCAATCCCAATATTTCCATTGGCATGAACGATCATCCTTGGACTATAAAATGGTTTCTCTACCGTAGTAGGCCCGGGTTCGCTGGTATGAAAAATAATGGATCCTTGAAAATACTGTCCATTCCCAGGCAGTAAAATTCCAGCACCCGCCATTGTTGGGTGAGTATTTGCGATGCGCAAATTTGTGCTTAACTGAACAGAATTATCGATGTATATGTTTGACCCAACAATCAGGGATCCATGATTATCCCCTCCAAAATTTACAAAGCCTTTCGGCGATTGGAAATTAAAGTTTCCAAATGAAGAATTACCCGATCTCACAAATCCACCTGCGACCTCCAATTTATCGGCAGGACTGGTTGTGCCGATCCCAACACTCCCTGTGGTCGGAAAAACGTTCGTCTGGGCATTGAGCAAACCAGCCCCACCTAATAGTATAATTAAACAAAAAAAGCTCTTCATATTTTATTTGGTTAAAAGTTGCTCCAGTTTAGATACCTTTGCCTCTAGTTCATTCCGTTTCTTTTCATTCTCGATAGCATGCAACGTCAGTTCTTCTACTTTCTTCAACAAAAGCAGATTCATTTCAGCCAGATCCAAACCATCCTTTTTAATTTCTTTTGCTGAAGGAATTTCGGGAAGATGCTTATTAGTTCTTACATAATCGGCAATATAATCTAGACTATTAAGTTCATAATCCGGTTCAAATACATAATCCGGAACGGTGATATCTGTTTTGACTTTAATTTCTTTGGCCAATATATTTCCATCAACTGCTAATTTAGCCATAGGCGAATCAGTGCCAATACCAACATTACCGTCCTTATTATATTGAACCATAAGTCCATCATAGGCTTTTGTCACTTCTGGTTGAATGTAAAACAGCTCTGAAATTCCCAAACGATTTTGGGTATCATTGGTGTTATAAATAGTGAAACGAATTTTTGAAGGTCTTATATTTCCAGGTGAAATTTTAGCCATATAGTGCCAAGCTGCATTATTGTTTACATCTGCTATAGTACGCCATTGATTAACACCTCCAAACACATCATAAACTTCAATTTTAAATTTTGTCGGCATATAATAACGTGTAGTCAAGCCGATCCATGTTCCTTCCTGTGCATCATAATCAGGAATATCTTCAATAAGAATAACATATGGGTTTTGCGGATTTATTCCAACTGTTGAATAGAAAGGAAAAAATTGTCCATCAAAAAGTGTTGGTAATGATAGGCTAACACTTCCTGATTGAGTTACTTTATAACGTTTGTCTGCATAGAAAAGAAGATTCTTCTCCAAAGAAGATACAGAACGGTTAGAGGGAGGAACAATAACTTCCGTTTGTGCAAAAACAAGCGCCTTAATGCTCATCATATACATGAAAATAAAAAATAGTTTTATATTCACCATAAACTATGCAATTAATATGTGGTTTAAAAAAAAATACTATACGAGGGCGTTTCAACTGGAAAACTAGACCTTGAACTGATCAACTTTAATCTTGCCTCAATTTAACTCCCTCCTCCTGACGGTCAACCTTCTTATTCAATTCAATCACTTGCAAAGTCAATTCCTCGATCTTCTTCAGCAAGATCTTGTTCATCTCACCAAGTAAGACACCATCTGCTTCTACCTCCGATGCTTTAGGCACCTCGGGCAGATGACCATGCTGTTTGATAAACTGCTCCGTTTCCGATAAACTCGGTAGCTTGTAATCCGTTTTAAAAACATAATCGGGCCAATCAGCAGCAGCAGTTGTCACCCTGATCTCGTGAGCTCGAATCTTTCCGTTTACAGAAAGTTTGTCCTGAGGATTAATTGTTCCAATACCAATATCCCCATTCGGTCTGAACACCATGTACGCATTGTTATATTCACGACCAATATATGAATATGTTAGATTTGAAATACCGCCGAAATAATTTCCAAATGTTCCGAGCTGAATATAGGTTTCCGAATTATCCTGATTAGCGATGCTATAGCCCCGCGCAAAACCACCTGTACCGGTGGGAAATTTGGAAAGGATTTTCACCCCATAAGCAGGACCATCCAATCCAATAAGAATACGTGCATCCTGACTATAAACATTGTCAGCAGTTAAACACAAACCAACAATCGCCATAATTCCCTTTATTATTTTTTTCATATACTATTTAAATTCGTTTTCACCGGTTTTCTACTATGATCCAATAGAATCTATTTCTTCATGTTTTCCATTTTTTCAAGCCGCTTGGCTAACGATTCATAACCTTCTTTGATCCCGTTAATCTCCTTCTCCTTCTCAATGAGATGCAAGGTCAGCTCCTCCACTTTTTTTAATAGGATGAGATTCATTGCAGCCAAGTCCAAGCCAGTTTTCTCAATCTCCTTAGCGGATGGCACATCAGGCAAGTGTTTATTTAACTTTACATACTGTTCTACATCTGGCAGGCTGGCTAGCTTATAATCGGGTTCAAAAACATAATCTGGAACGTTAATATCTGTTTTAATCTTGATTTCTTTAGCCAATATATTTCCGTCTACGCTTAATTTGGCTAGTGGGTTTTTACTGCCTATTCCAACATTTCCGTTGGGCATCACCCTCAACTTTTCAGTTAATCCGGTTGCATACGTCTCTTGAGTGAGTATTTGTAAACCGTAGGCGTTATAATCAGCACTTTCCGTAAACGTATTGATTGAAGTACCATACGTCGTGTAATCGCCAAAACTCAAAGACTGACTGATCATGGGTACAGATTCACCGGCCGTATTTGATAGATTCTTAATTAAAAAATTGCCACCCCTTACTTCGAGTTTGGACAGCGGTGTGGTCGTGCCGATCCCCACTGAACCTGTAGTTGGAAAACTATTGTTTTGTGCTTTACCGTACTGGAAGCTTATCAAGCTTAGGACGAGCAATACCATCTTATTCATTATCTTATTATTAAATTGGTTATATATTTTTATAAATCTCAAAGATTTGTAGAAATACTTACAGTCGATTTTCCAATTCCTTGATCCGTTTTTCTTGTTCCGCAATTCTTTTTTCCTGATGTTCGGCCCGCTCTGTTGCCCGAATAAGATGCAAAGTCAACTCTTCAATTTTTTGAAGTAGATCAATCTGTAGATTACCCAAATTGATACCTTCTTTTTCCATCTGTTGAGCACTTGGAATCCCGGGCAAATGTCTATTTTGCTGAATAAACGTTTTTACAGAGTCTAAGGCCTGAAGTTGATAGTCGGGCTCAAACACAAAATCAGCTGTTTTTTGGGTATTCACACGAATTTCATGTGCTCTTGCTGTCCCGACAATATCCAATTTATACTCAGGAGTAGTAGTGCCTATTCCGATACGTTCGTCATTAAAATATCTATATTGTCGCGAAATTCCCCCAGCGCCAACAACGGGAATAGACAAGGTGACACCTGCTTGTAAAGCGGGGATAGAAACCTCATGCAACAACTGCATCTTTACTTTTACACTAATATCGTTGTGTATTGCGTTGAGATGATATATCGGTATTCGCGAGTTTACCGGATCAAAATCTCCGATAGCCCAATAGGACGACAAGGGTTCTGAAGATTCTGTAATTTCACTAGATTGGTTTAGATAGCCTTGGGAACTACCATTATATACTATATCAATGCGCTTTATTAAAACACCCCTATTTAGCTGGTTATTGTATCCTCCTGTAATTTGTATCTCCATTGTTCCGTAAATATTGATATTTGGAGGAATCCGTATATAACAAACCTCATTGGAGACACCCTGATTAAACGAAGTTTGAAATGATTTTTCAAAAAAATGCTGCGCTTCCACCTGTAAGGAAACCAGTAGACTCAAAAGAGCAATTAAATACCTGGTAATCACGTTTCGAAAATAAAATAAGTTAATTTTAAGCTGAGAAACACATTCTCATAAGGCCACCAAGAGAATCTATTCAAATCAAAATTAAACTATTTAGCAAAATATGCAAAATTATTTTCTTGTTAAATTACAGGTATAATGGTATAAAAATTTTAGTCACCCACATTTTTAATGATGATTCTTCATACTTCACAAATTTTTAATTTTTATTCTTTTTAAGCTCACTTTTTATTTCCGCTATTTCTTTATCTTTTTCCAATAAATATAAGGTCAGCTCTTCAATTTTCTTCAACAATATCTTATTCATTTCGCCTAAAGATATCCCTTCACTTTCCACGCTGTCCGCATTAGGCACTTCCGGTAGGTGACCATTTTCTTGTATAAACAATCGCAATGAATCTAAACTTCTTAATCCGTAATCTTTCTTGAACACATAATCCGGCCAATTGGCCGTCTCAACTTTAATTTCCTGCGCCCTTATTTTACCCTTGACCGACAGTTTCTCTGTAGGCGATTCTGTTCCAACCCCCACGTTACCATCCAAATAAAATAAACTAGCGGCATTTCGCTGCCACTGAAAAGATGAACCAAAAAATTGCGGCACAACGGTACCATTACCTGTATCGTAAAATTCAACAAATGCTTTAACAGCATACCCGTTAGCATGATTCGTATACACTTTAACAACATTATCCTCCACGATAAGCAAAGGATGATTTGACGTTGAACCTGCGAGTGCCACTGCCCTGATTTGCCAAGTTGTTGTCGGGGAGTCGTACCACACCAGATATTCAGCACCGGTGCGCGTACCTGTCGGACTGACAGCTAGTTTTACACGGTAAAGGCCGCCGATCTTCAATGGTTGCCCACCCGCATCTGTAAGTTCAACCTTGGCCGTAGCACTTACACTCACAGTCTTGATAAAGGTTGATGTCTGTGCCATTGAATTGGAAATACCAACGAGGAAAAGCAACAGGAAAATAATCTGATAACCTAGAATTTTATTCATACATTTTTTTATTTCGGTTAGCTTAAGTCATGCGAAATGGATCACCCGCCGATTCCGGCAATTGCCCCCTGTCATCTCTTCTCAGCCTAATGCAATAGACCTTAACTTTCCCTCAAACAAACACAACTCGCTACAGGTTAATAAATTATTGATATATTTATAAATACAAATTTATAAATTCACAAACATACTTTATTATTATTTTTAAATTAATTATATGAAGCTTATTGCCAATTATGCTTAAAAATTATCACCTGTATTTAAAAGGCAGAACGATCTATTTATCCCCATCATCACACCTTTAAGTAAAAATTTGTGTAGATTTACAACACTTAACGCATTAATATTACATGAAAAGATTTTTAGCTATATTTCTACTATTTTCCTGCTGCTTTGCTGCCTGTTCCGAATTTATAGAATATCCTTTGGAGAAAGAAAGTGTCGAACTATTGGCGCCGATGGACAGCCTTTCCACACAAGACAGTGTCGTGAGCTTTTATTGGAAAAATCACCAGGACGCAGACAAATATCGGCTTCAAATTGCACGTCCAAACTTTGATTCTATTCAAAAAGTAATAGTAGACACGGTAACCACATTGGATCACCTTAATCTTACAGTAAGTCCAGGAAAATATACCTGGCGCGTGCGACCGGAAAATTCGGGCAGTGTAGGTCTTTTCAAACAACGCCAGATCACCATTTTGCCGAGCTTGAAATAAAGATGAAAAACAAAGCGATGACATATATATTGCTTTCCTTGGTCGTTGGACTTTGGGGCTATATTATATATAAGATTTTTGCAGCAGTTTCTGATGATGATCAGGGTCCTCGACAGGCACAAAAGAACTTTGTCCAAAATGTGAGCGACCTCAGTTTTTACAATCAAAAGAAAACAACCGCTTTGCTATTAAACTATCCTGATCCCATGTTAAAAAATGTCGTTGCCGATACCGTCCCTTCAGCACCGGTAACGCCCGCCGTAAACAACTATGTCGCGCCACCGGTTCAGTCTTATCAGCCCGAACCGCAAATCAATGTGCGCTATATCGGGTTTATCGAAAATCTAAACGACAAGAAACCTACGGCCATCGTCGCCATCATGGACAAACAATATATGATGAATGTCGGCGATGAACAGCATGGGGTTAAATTGACAGCTATTAACCAAGAGCAGATTACCATCAAAGCTTACGGTAAAAACAAGACAATATTTAAAAATGACAACTAAAAAAATTCTGTATACGATCTTCTTTTTCATGATTTCCATCATCTGTCAGGCACAGGTTAAAGAACTCGCCATCTTTCGGAGATTCACCATTTCGTTCAATGACGGAAGCAAGACCATATGCTATGCCGACAACATTAAGATCAGTCCTAATAGCGATAAAACCTATGTCTGGTACGAAAGCAATCAGCTGCACAAAACTATGGGTGGCTATTCGGGAAAACTTCTCAATGGGCAGTTTACACACTACTTCCCCAATAAAAATCTATCCGAACAGGGATTATATGTAAAAGGACTCAAACAAGGCGTTTGGCGCCATTGGTACGAAAACGGAAATCTCAAAAGTGAATCTAATTGGATGGCGAACATTGAAGAAGGCCCCTTTGTACGTTACGATGAGCAGGGAAATTGGATCCAACGCGGCTATCTAAAAGAAGGTAAATTGCACGGTAGCATAGAGAACAAAACAAGCGATATCATTAGTTACCAATATTTTGACCTGGGAAAGGAAATTTCCAAAGAAGCTTTTCAAAACAACAATATCTTCCGCAAGACTGGAAAGCTGATCGGTGACCAGATCAATAAATGGTTTAAAAAGAAAGAGAATCAGCCCGAACCGGTAACCCCTAATTCCTAAAACTATGCTCAAGGCGGCAGCATTATATCTGGTGTTGGTCATTTCCCTTATCGTATCGGTACTTTTGGGAAGTTTGATCTATCTTGCTTTCTTTTTTCGGGACCAGGATGCCCGTTTTAACCGGAAAGAACAGCTGAGACAGCAGGTTGATGCCGGATATAGTCTGGTTACCTCCACCAATTTCCCCTACGCACTGGATACCGCACTGACCAATGTCACCCAGCAGGGGGATTCGGTCTATCTCTCGAAATACGAATGGGGACTTTATGATATTGCCGTTGTCCGCACGCATATGCTACAGGATTCCCTGATGAAAACGGCTCTATTAGGTGCAATCCCCACCGACTCAACGGTACTGTATATCACAGATGAAGACCGGCCAGTTTCAGTAAGTGGTGAAACAGTCATTAAAGGAACTGCGTTCATCCCGAAATCTGGAGTCAGACCATCCTATGTTGACGGCGAATACTTTAAAGGCAATGAGAAGATCGTCGAAGGGAAGAGCAAAGACAGCGACCGACAGATGCAGGCACTGAATACCAAACGTCTAACAGCATTGCAGGATTTACTCAAACAAGACAGTCTGAAGGGCGAGACGCTGCCCCTGGGTACCACAAACAAAAATCCCTTTCATCAGCGCACTTTGCGCTATCATCTCCTTGCAGGTCAGGGACAGATCAGTGATAGTCTGATGGGTAATATTCAATTGCTATCGGACACAACAATCATCATTCCTGCGACAGCATTTTTACAAGATATCTTAGTGATTGCCCCCTGTATTCGTATTGAAAAAGGATTTAAAGGCGCTGCGCAGTTCTTTGCCACCGACTCATTGATATTGGAAGATAATGTTTCCCTTCAGTATCCATCGACCGCAGCAGTTATCGGTGCCGAAGGTAAACGAACTAGCTTGAGAATAGGCAACAATTGCAACGTTGCCGGAACAGTACTCTTATACGAGCCCAAACGCTCCGATATGCCATCAGCTGCGAGCCTTGGAAAAGACTGCACTATTCAGGGAGACCTTATTGTATATGGTCTTCTGGACTATAGCAAAGGTCTACAGGTCATAGGGCGAACAGCTTGTTACCGGTTTCTGTACAAAAGCCCTTCGTCTATGTACGAGAATTTTTTAGTCAATATCAAATTTGACCGCAGCAAGCTATCCCCCCACTTCCTGAGTTCCTATTTACAGATAGCGGATCAAAAAAAACAGGTTAATAAACCTTTAAAGTGGTATAGCTATGGGGGATAAAATGATTCGGCTCAAAGCCTCCTCCCTGGTGGAAACACTTGTATCCATGGTCATTATCCTGATCATATTTGGAATCGGCATGTTGATTTTCGTCAACCTGACCAAAGCCTCCAGAAGTGAAACACGAAAGAGCACAACGGAGCAGATGATGCTTTGGAGCCGCCAGCTAGAAGCCAATGGGTTTGATGGTAACACCGAGGGGGAAAGCTTGCAGGATAGTATAAAATTGGGCTACCAGCTCAGGGAAGCTGAACGGCATCCCGACCGTTCGCGTCTAGCTGTTTATGCGATCTCTGAGGAAGGAAAAGTAATCGATAGCCTGATACGCTATATTGAAAATAAAACAACCGTAGGAGGTCAGCAATGAGAAAACAAAAGTTAAAGGCTTTTACCCTCATGGAACTTACCATTGCCATGCTGATTTCAGCCATCAGTATCGGTATGGCTTTCTATATGTTTCAATATTTTCAACAGCTCTTCCTACGGCAGCAAAAGCAACGACAGGAGCGCTTCTCCTACAGCCTCTTCAAACATCTGCTGGAACAGGACATCAATAGATCGGTTTGGTTAAAAACAAGCGAAAATGGTCTGATCTGCGAAAATGAATTTGGAAATATCAGTTATGAGTTTTCACCTAAATTCATTGTGAGAAATCATAACATCGTGCATAAAGATACTTTTCTAATTCAAACTGTCAATCTGGATATGACGCCAAGGATACAGCATCTTCCATCGGAAGAACTGACAGACCATATTAACCTGAATATCCGGTTTGAAAATAAAGAACATCAATTTGATTACCATAAGATCTATTCGGCTCAGCAACTTTTACAGCTTGAATCGGGGATCACTAATTAATGTATTCGTCTATGCCTTCAATTGATATCTCAAAATATAAGAAGAAGCCCGAACAGCCAACTTCCCCTAAGAAAAAAGAAGGGGCTGGCGATATTTTGGCCTTTCTGAACAAAGACATCAGCTTTGGCAACGGCCAGCTTCCCGACAAGAAAAAAGAAGAGTTCTATGTCGAATTCAGCACCCTGCTCTTATCTGGAGTTGACCTTAAAACAGCTTTTGATCTCGTCCTTTTGGATCAGAAAAACAGCAAGGACAACAAATTGTTCCAAGAAATCAAGAGCAATGTCCTCGTAGGCGATAGCCTTTCAGATGCCATCCGTAAAAGTGGAAAATTCAGCAATTACGAGTTTTTCAGTTTACGGATTGGGGAAGAGACCGGGAAACTTGGCGAGGTCATGAAAGAATTGGCCTCTTTCTATAAAAGCAAGATTGGGCAGCGTCGCAAGATTATTTCAGCACTCACCTATCCCGTCATTGTGTTAAGCACCTCGATGGGGGCGGTACTGTTTATGCTCAAGTTTGTGGTGCCGATGTTTTCGGATATTTTCAAACGTTTCGGTGGCGAACTACCGGCCATTACAGCGTTTATTTTAAAAGTCTCCCAATTTATGGACCGTACGTTCTGGTGGGGTGTATTAGTCCTTGTCGGTCTTATTGTATTTATCCGTTTCAACCAGAAGCAGCTGTGGTGGCGGAAGTGGTCTTCCAGGATTATGTTGCGACTTCCACTATTTGGCGATATTATTCGCAAGGTCCATTTGGCGCGTTTCGCTAATACCATGCGTCTATTGGTCAGCACCAATACGCCGCTGTTGCAGTCTATCCAATTGGTGCAGCAGATGACCGACTTTTACCCGATAGCACATTCTTTGGAAGGAGCCGAAAAAGAAATCCTACAGGGCGAATCTCTGCACGCAGCACTTTCCAAATATCCTTTTTATCCGGCCAAGACCGTCCAGCTTATCCGTGTTGGCGAGGAGGTTAACCGGCTGGATTTTTTCTTTGAAAAGATTGCCACGCAGTTGACGGAAGAAGTCGAATACAAGACCTCTACGCTCTCCAGTTTGCTTGAACCTTTTATTATTATCTTCTTGGGCTTGGTCGTTGGATTGATCCTCATCGCCATGTACCTCCCGATGTTCCAAATGAGCAATAGTTTTTAACCACAAAAAATATATTTTATGAACAAGCTTATTTTTTCAATTGTCCTGCTCCTTTTAGGATATAGCTACTGTGCCAAAGCGCAAAATGCGAATGACTATTTCCAGACTACAGTTACTTTTCCTGCAGATTTCAAGGTTGGCGATTTTATAGAATTCGCTTCAGCCAAACCGATCGCAGTAGGTGCGTCAGGTTATTATGAAGTTTCAATAGCTTACACGAGGGGTAACGTAGCGTCTGCAGCCACACATATCGTTTCTTCCACACACTCCAATCCTACGAGATGGCTTGAAGCTGCTCGTATAAATAATAACGTATACACATCTGGAGGCGTGAATTTTACGATTGATCATAATACGGGTACAAAAGCATTTCGCATTAGAGCAACTAATACCTTAGGAGTAGCGACACCTTTGGCTGTGGATGTAAAAATTCGTTCTATTAATTTTAACACTGGTTACAACAGTTATATTACAACTGGCAATGAGCCAAACGCAATAGGACTTTTGCCCATGACATTCAATTGGAGTTTAGTTGTAGGAAATACCATTGAAAGCATCCCCGGTATCCTTGCCATACATGCCGCTAACAACGGTAACGTCGGTATTGGAACTAGCGCCCCATTGGACAAACTATCGGTTAACGGTAAAATACGCGCGCACGAGATCAAGGTGACGACTGCTGCTGCGGACTGGCCGGACTTTGTCTTCAATGAAGATCATCAACTGATGCCCTTGGATTCACTTGCAAGTTTTGTAAAAGAAAACAAACATCTACCAAATATAGCTCCTGCAAAATCAGTCGAGGAAAATGGTGTCGCCTTAGGGGAGATGAATCGCAAGCTACTACAGAAAATTGAGGAAATGACTTTGTACCTGATTCAACAAAATAAGGGCATGAAAACGCTCAACCAAGAAATTGAAAGTTTAAGAAAAGAAATTGATGTATTAAAAATGAACCGATAAAATACCTCTGTTAAGTCCAGTTTTTTAACCACAATTAAAGTATATTTTATGAACAAATTTAATTTATTCATTATTCTGATTTTATCAGGATTTGGCTATACTGTAAAGGCACAAAATGCAAATGATTATTTGGAAACGGTCGTCGTCTTTCCAGTAGATTTCAAAATAGGCGATTATATTGAATTTGCCTCCGCCAAGCCGATTGCCGTCGGAGCTTCAGGCTATTTTGAAATATCCATTGCCTACACAAGAAATAATGTGGCAGCTGCTGCAACACACATAGCCTCTTCAACGCATGCCAATAGTTCAAGATGGCAAGAAGCAGGACGTATAAACAACAATGTTTACACAAGCGGCGGCGTGAATTTCACCGTTGATCACAACCCAAATACCAAGGCTTTTAGGATAAGAGCTATAAATACATTGGGTATTGAAACCGCGTTAAATGTGTCTGTAAAAATCCGTTCTGTCAATTTCAATTTGGGGTATAATAAATATGCGACACCTATTTACGGAAATGAACCCAATGCTATAAAATTGCTTCCCATGACATATGATTGGGATCTCATTGTGGGCAACAATTATATGTCTTCAGAAGGTATTCTAGCCATCAAGGCTGCTTCCAACGGCAATGTTGGCATAGGTACAGCCAATCCTACGGAAAAACTAGCCGTAAGCGGAACAATTCGGGCAAAAGAAATCAAGGTCGAAGCGAATCCATGGCCTGACTATGTCTTCAATGATGATCATCAGCTGATGCCCTTGGATTCACTTGCAAGTTTTGTAAAAGAAAATAAGCATTTACCCAATATAGCTCCTGCAAAATCAGTCGAAGAAAATGGTGTTGCTTTAGGAGAGCTAAACCGCCAGCTACTTCAGAAAATTGAAGAGATGACTTTGTATTTAATTGATCAAAGCAGAGAAATCAAAAGTTTGAAAAATGAAGTTCAGGCTTTAAAAGCGCAACGACGTTAATTTACATGACAAATAAAAAAGAGCGAATAGAAGAATATTAGTATTCGCTCTTTCTATTGAGACCTAAAAAATCCATAGGCAATATTGATTTATCCTAAGCGTTTAATCTGTAGAGATGCCATAACTGTAATTGCTTATACTTCTTAAGTACAAGTAGATTTACTGAATTCCACTTAGCTTCTTCTCCAAAGCATCTATTCGCTTATCCTTATCGATCATATGAAGAGTCAGTTCCTCAATCTTTTGAAGCAAAATTCTATTCATTTCCCCTAAAGAGAGTCCATTTTCTTCAACCTCAGTAGCCTTTGGCACCCCAGGTAGGTGCTTATTCTTTTCGATAAATGCGGCAGTTTCCTTTAGTGTTGGCAATTGATAACTTTCGGCAAATACATAATCTGGCCAATTGGCTGTTTCCACTTTAATTTCCTGTGCGCGTATCTTTCCTTTAACAGACAATTTCTCTGTTGGAGCATCTGTTCCAATGCCCACATTGCCCGCAGACGTCCATTTTCCTCCAGGAAGTGTAATCTCTCCCCTAAAGCTATTTTTATAAATGGCATCCGCCACCATCGTACCAGTAAAAGGCTCATCTACAATTGTCCAGCCTTGATAATATGTCACAGGCTTATTCATTCCTGAAAAAGCATTCACGAATATTTTCTGATGGTATACTTTATCCGTAAAATAGATCACCACTAGATTATTTTCGTTCGCTATCTTAATGTCTGGCGTATGCGCACCGGAAGATGAAATTACAGGATAATATACATAAGGACCGTTCGCATTATAATAAATATAAAAACAGAGATGCAGATCCAAGGCAGAAGTGATGCCGTAACTATATCCCTTTATCTCCAAAGAAACCATATCCGACGCAGCTACAAAGGGAATATTTGTTTTAATTTTCAGACCATTTACGGGAGTAGTGCTCGTCATATAACGAACAATATCTGGATAAACCTGCGCTTGGCTTTGAGATATATTCGTCAAAGCAAATGATAGTATAATGAAAACAAGTTTAGAAAATTCGATAATTCTTCCCGAATTTTCAGAATAGGTATTTCGGTATTCCATAATCAATTTATAATAGGTTAATATAAATATAGTTATTTCTCCAGTTTTTTCAAACGCTCAAGCACACCGTTCAGGATTTCATCTTGCCTTTCAATTTTCTTATCCTTTTCTATCAGATGCAAAGTCAATTCCTCCACTTTTTGCATTAAGATCTTATTCATTTCGCCTAGAGAAAGTCCATTTTCCTCAACCTCAGTAGCTTTGGGTACACCCGGCAGGTGCTTGTTCTTCTCAATAAATTCTGCTGTTTCTTTCAGAGTTGGTAACTGATACCCATCGGTAAATACATAGTCTGGCCAATTAGTGGTTTCGACTTTTATTTCATGAGCTCGAATTTTTCCGTTTACAGACAACTTTTCTTTCGGTGAAATAGTTCCGATCCCTACATTACCCGTCGGTAAAAAGGAGAGAAAAGTCTGATCATAACCCAAACCGATAAAAGAATAAGTTTGTTTCGTCACACCATTTGTGGTGTAACCATAAGAACCGAGCTGTATAAAATTCTCACTACCGTTTTGATTAGAAACGCGGTAACCTCTAGCCCATATTCCATTTCCACCTGGAAAATTGGTTTTGATGTTCACTCCAAATGCAGGTTCATTTAAGCTGAGCTCTATATTTGGATCAGATGATTGTGCCGATAGTGCAATTGGCAAGGCTAATAATAACGTTGCTACAAAATTTCTTTTCATATTATTTATTTAGTAAAATATCCAGCTATTATTCAGCTATTCAGCTCCGTTAACTTATATTTTCTTCTACCTCTCCAACTTCACCTTAAACCCCACTTCTCCTTCAATTACTTTACGCTCGTTGGCCGATACTCTCCTATTGTCAAACTTCAAGGTCACTGTGCTCAGATATCCCAATGTATTGATTTTTTCCAGTTCGGCAACGGATGCGACTATAGATCGATAGTCTCCCTTTAAGGTTAAGCTCTTAAATTTAACAGCAGCACTATCCACCTGCATAGCATTCTTAGGGAGATTATTAAAATAGACCTGAATACGGGGCGAATTAATTGCACGGCTAGCTTCCGAAAGGAAATTATCGTTCCAGGTTGCCGAGTCACTTTGATAAACTTTACTCAGGCTATCCAAAACTTTACTCTTCCGTGTAAAATCAAACTGTGTACTATTGCTGATATCATTACCGATCAATCCATTCAGACGCGTATTTTCACGATAGGCCAGATAGGTCTTTTGGAAGGCCAAAAACCAAGCAAGCACTAGGAGAATCCCGGCACCTACAAACAATAGCTTGTTGCGTTTTTTATAGTCAATTTCCTTCCACTTTATCATTGTAGTTTATCTTTATGGTAAAGGCATCCATCGTTTCATCCTGTTGCTTGTTGCCATATTCCTCGATACTGACCTTTGCGATCCAGGGATTATTCTTGAGTTCACGCAGCCATAGATTGAGCATTTCCAAAGTTGGACTATTCCCTTTGATTATAATCTGGTCAGCCTGTTGGATCACTGTATTTCCCAGTCCTTTTGATTGCGGGTTGACCTGGATCTGTGCCAGGCTGATCTGCGTAAACTGTCGGATGGAGTAACCGATCTGATCCAGCAGCCAGGCTTTGGAAACACCACCATTCCATCCCAGTTCAGCCAATAATTGCTCATTGTTCTTTATTCCTCCTTCTAACTTTCCTAAATCCTGCACCGTGCTCTGTTGACTGCTTACCCGGTCTCGCAAGACCATATTTTCCTGATAATAATGACTAAATAAAACCGTGTTCACCAACAGCAAAATAAAAAAAACAGCAACTAGTATCACCAAGTTCACTTTGAACTTTTGTTTTTCGAGCCAGCTTTGACGCTGTTCCTCCACTTTGGGACTAAACAGCCCATACTCTGGGATATAATCGGCCATCAAAGTTGAAAAAGCTGTTGCATAAGCGGTCACATACTGCGCTTTAATCGGATGGTCGCCAATCTTTAAGGCAAATCGGCTCTCGAACTCCTGCCCATACCGATATTCTTGCCATTGTTTGTTTTCGGCACTGATCCGTATGGAATGTCCGTCAAAAGTGTAGGCATCACCGTAACTATTGATCTGACCAAGTATCGCGTCGAGCACAAAGGGACCGATAAACACTTTGATAACCTGATATCCGCTGACAGCAAATCTGTCGATCATCTCCACAATATAATCCTTTCGCACAAAAGCCACCCATTGCTTTGATTCCCCTTGCAACTGCCCATGATAAAAACGATCCGCATCATAGCTGGGGAATATAGACTTCAACCGCTCCTCATCCAGATCCATCGGTGTAGTCTCTTTGATAAGGATCTGTCTCGAATCAAGGTGAAGTGCAACAGGTGTATCTTTGTACTTGTTGTTTGTGATAAGTTCCCAGTCGTCTACCTCCCAGGTATCTTCAATTTCAAGTTGGTCTTTTTCCAACTTGACCTTGCAACAACGAATGGAAAGACCGGCAGAATCCTGTCGAAGAGAAACGCCGACGCAAGTATTTAATCGATATTTTTCCTTGATCCTATTCAACATGGACTAATACAATATCGTTGGTTTAATAAAGACGACTGAGACGACTTTCTGTGTACTTTTCTCCCGGCTGCTAAATAGCCATTTCAAAATAGGAATACGGGATAAAAGTGGTAACCCTCTCCCACTATTACTGTTTTCGGTACGCTCTATTCCACCTAATACAATCATATCTTCGTTACGGGCACGGATGATGGACTCAAACTTACTATTTGATGTTGGTGGTGGCTCATTTTTTCCAACCGTTCCTATAAAATCCGAAATATCCACCTTGATTTTCATGGTAATTTGGTCATCGCCTGAAACAACTGGTATAACTTCGATTTTCATATCCGCATCCACATCCTTGTACTGTGTAGTGAAAACATTGGTATTTGTCAGCCCCGGATATACATTTTGTGTTTCAATCTTGTAATAGCGTTTACTTCCAATACTCAAGACCGCTTTATGGCCGTTTAATGTAGAAAGCTTAGGAACAGATCTCATCTCCACATTCTTGTTCTCCTCCAAGGCCTGTAGACGCACATAAAAATTAGGGGTTACACGCCCGAGATTAAAGGAATTGTTCTTTCCGAGCTGTGAAAGAAAACGGTTAATAGATCCGGATCCAAAGGTAAAACCATCGGAAAGGCTTCCCCCCACTTTAGGAGAAATGGAGTCGACCCCCATTTTGATTCCTGTCTTAATGGTGTTTCCTTTCTGTATATCGAGCATAGTCACTTCAATCAATACCATCGGCACCAATTTATCCAGCTGCTTCACATAAGTTTCAATTTCACGGATCTGTGGTCCCGATCCCGAAAGCAGCAACATATTCTGCTCCTTAAATTCTTTGATCTCGACATCTTTCCGCCAATCCATCGGAATCATCATCATAATGGTATCTATAGAACGATGCTGTAACTGGACAATTCTATTATCTCGTAACCCTTCATTGCGACGGTTACCGATCAGATAAGTATTGTTATCCATCCGGAAGGTATACGGTGTTCCCTGAAAAATAGAGGTTAGGAACTGGTCAAAAGAAATATCCTTTACATTGGTCGTAATATTCCCGTCAATCTGGCTATAGATAAAATAATTGACATTAGCTTCTTCTGAAGCACGCTTGATCAATTCGATAATTGGTGTATTGGTTGCTTGTATCGTAAAACGCTTTCCGCCACCCGCTTCCGTTTTTCCGTAAAGTGCATAGTTACCCGGTTGCCCGCCCCCCATGCCCGGATTCATTCCATTCGCTCCATTTGCAGGATTACTTGCATTGTCCGGTCTAAAGCGCACATCCGTTTGCCGATCGTCATTGATAAACAGTTCCTCTCCGGGGATCAAGGACTCAAATACATACACATTGTCATTGGTCTTGCGGTATTTCAATCCGTTCACATAGGCCAACTTTTCCAATGCCGTTTCAAATGGCGCTTCAGCCATAAATCCCGTCACGGTCTTCTGGAGCAAGGGTGTTGGTACGATCAAGTTTTTGCCCGATAGTGAACTGATTTTTTGAGCCACCTTACCCAAGGGATCATTCTGCAGCTCATAGCCTAGTCCATCGCTTGAGGTATTGTACTGTACCTTGATATCCTTTTCGATCTGAACAGGTTGGGGTTCCGGTAATTTTTTGATCGTCATAATCGAACCGATCACATCGATATCCAGGCCATATGTTTTCGCTAGAAATAGCAGTACGTTTTTAGCAGTTTCGCCTGTAAAGTTATTGACAATGGAAAAACTCAACGTAGGGTCCACATTGATATTCAAATCATTGGACTGCGCTAGGGCACGTAGAAATTCCTGTGCCGTAACGCCCGAAACGGAAAGTTTCACCTTCTTTTGTAGTCCAGGCACTGTTCCTGCCAACGCTTCCAGCCGTTGTTCCACGCGCGCATAGTTTTCTGTCGCATTTTGAGCAAAAGTGCTGATGCTAAAAGATAGTAATAGCAAAAAGGTTAAATATAATGTTCTCAAACTCATCATCAATAATTGAATAGTAATGGATAGATTTCCTCTATCGTTGTTTCCCCGGCAGCGAAAAGCTCAAATGCATTTTCGCCAAGTGTTTTTATTTTTCGTTCTTTCAGGTGCTCGTCCACCCGCATATTCCCTTTTTTGATCTCGTCCACCAGCCCCTGATCCATCGGAATAATTTCATAGACCGCTTTTCGCCCTTTAAAACCCGTAAAATAACATGATGCGCAACCCACGGCAACCGCATGCCTATGCACCGTAAAATAAGGTTTAAATTGTCTTGGATAAAGATCAGCAGTTAGCTCCTCCTCCCGTTTACAGTTGGGGCAAAGCGTGCGCACCAAACGCTGAGCGACGGAAGTATTCAGGGTATTGGCAATCAAAAAATTGGGAATCCCCATATCGATCAAACGCGATACCGTTCCCCATGCCGAATTCGTGTGGATGGTAGACAATACCAAGTGTCCCGTTAGAGCTGCCCGTATGGCCATATTGGCGGTATCGGGATCACGGATCTCCCCCACCATAATAATATCCGGATCCTGACGCAAGAACGTACGCAGTGCAGCACCGAAGCTCAGCCCGATATTTTCCTTGAGCTGCACCTGGTTGATACCCTCCAGCGTATACTCGATAGGATCTTCGATGGTCAAAATATTATTTGTGGTCTTATTTAAGTGTTTTAGTGTAGCGTACAGAGTTGTTGTCTTACCCGAACCAGTCGGTCCGCTGATCAGCAAAATACCATTGGGCTTTTTCACACCGTGAAGGTAATTTTCATAATCCTCCGGAGACATCCCCAATTTATCCAGTTGGATATTGGTGGCATTATTGTTCAGCAGACGCAGCACGACCTTTTCCCCATGGAGCGTAGGAAGTACAGATACCCGAATATCAAACTGATCCTGATTACGTCTGTAATGGATACGTCCATCTTGTGGCAGGCGTTTTTCGGCAATATCCAGATTGGACATGATTTTGATCTTATTGATCAAAGCCGGATAGTCCTCTCTTTTCAGCACATAACGCTCTACCATCATTCCATCGATACGAACGCGGACACGGCAGCGGTTTTCATAAGTTTCGATATGAATATCACTGCTTTTGAGCTGTTTTGCTTCGTAGATCAAATTATCAAGAAAATCTGCATTGAAGACCAAGTTTTTGACAGCTTCATTTCCTTCCGACTGTTTTTCGCCAAAGTAATGTTTATTGAGCCACTCTTCGATCTGGGCCGATGAAGTAATCTCCAAGATAATATGCTCGTCAAAGAGGATAGCCAACTCATTCTCCAGCCCGGATAGGTCCGTGGACCGATCTGTATAAAAATGAATTTCCTTACTATTCCGGTCAAATGGAATAATACGGTAGTGCCATGCGATATCCCGGGAGATTGCATGCAGTATATCTGTTGAAAAATGATAACCTGTCCCCACAATGCTTCTTTGTTAATAATTTGTTATACTTTTCTATGCTATGACATAAACGATTGACCGATCAAATCCCAATCAATCCAATTCATCCGTTCGGCAATAAAATACATTAAAAAAAGTAATGCCTGGCAACCAGCCAGTGGAATACCTTTTTGCGGATCCCGCCAATTTTTGTTGACCATAGCAACCAACAATGCGATGATTAAACTGACGATGTGGAAAAGAAAAAAGTTCAGAAAGGGCATATACAACAATATGCAGAGCAAAAATGCAATATCCCCCCAGCCCAGCTTTCGATCTATGATCCGTCCCCATTGCCCTTTTTTGATTCTGAAATAGACCAGAATGGCACCCATCTGAAAAGTCAAAAACAAGATATTGGCCAAGATATCCGGATAAGAGTCCTCCCAATAATTTTCTGTCAACTTAAGTCCCAAAAGCAGTATCGCTAGTAAAAGAAAGAGAACAATGCTTACAGCACGTTGTTTAAAATCCTGATAAGCTATACTGATTAAAAGAACAGCAATGGATATGGTCCACCACATCTTAATCTGCGGTAACCTCTTTTAGGTTTTTATCTTGGTCTATTTCCCACACATTAAACTTGCCGTCGCCATTGAAATCCACTACGGCAGTTGCTCTTCCTAGAAAAGTGTTCTGATCGGCGCGCACAATTTCGACGCGGTAATTGGCTTTTCCGTCTTTCCCGTCGGTACTTAATTTTTCCTGTACAAAACCGATTTCATCCAGGTTGCCACTGTATTTGGACTTTTCGAAAAAATAATTTTTCTCCAGAGTCTGCAAATGTTGAAGCTGTACTTTGGCTTCGGTGCTTTTGGCTTTGGTAATCAATGGCATCAGGTTAGGTAACGCCAACAACACCAAGATACCGATAATCACCATAACCACAAGGATTTCCGTGAGACTATAGGCCTTTAACCGCTTTTTGTAGAATCTTTTCATAACAATTTCTTTCCCAAGTTAATTTAATCAGCGCTAATATAAATATTTTCGTTTAACTCTGACAGTACTTCTTATCCACTATTGGAAATTCTTCTAAACTTTTAATTTTTAAAACGGATTAAATAGTGGAAATAAAAAAAGATTTTACGCATTTGGGTTAACCTTTATAAAATAATTTTTTACGCTTTGAAATAACAGATGATACATTATAGTTATTTTTAAAAACATAATGTATCATTTTCTTCACATCTCATCTATTTATGTGCAGACATAAAAACAAAAGAAAAAATTGCAAGCCTAAAACAGCTTAAAAGTACAATAAAAGCGACATCTCATAACACAGTTTTAACGAAATTTATACTTACAAAGCCACCATTAATTATAGTTAAGTAAACAAGGCCCCTACCCAAAATAGATAAGGGTTTATAAGGATTAGTTCTTACTGTGAATTATACTTATTATTATCATAACTTTCCAGAAGTTCTTTCCATCGTCTTATCGTCTTTCCATTGATGAGATAACTGTCGCAAGTTACCTCTATGTCAAATCGCGTGGTATCATATTTCATTTTTGTTTTATGAACTTCAATTATGGGAATGCCTTTCCGTTTAACAATGGTATCACCTATATCACAAAAAGAGGTCACTTGGAAAAACCACCTACCGGGCAGCAACTGCACGGTATCCCTTTTGGTAATAGGATCAACTCCAATAAGGATAAAATCTTTATACTTAATCTTAGGTTCTTTTAGCAGAATAATATTAGCCTCGGGACTTTCAGCATATTGTTTAACTTCTTCACATTTATTTGGATCACTACATCCAATAACTAATAAAGCTAGGATACTATAAATTGCTTTCATTTTTATTATTTTGTTTGAAATAACGAGATGGTCGTAGTTTTACCATAACCTGCACCAATTCCTTCCCCGAGAGAAACCTTATGTACTCCAACAGGATCTATTCTGCCGTCGGCCTTTATTGGCCTTGAATAAGTTCCCATAATTCCAGTTCCAAAAGAGAAGTCCTGAGTTTCGCCAGCTACTCCATCTAAAACAGTCTTTCCAACTCCGTTGTTCTCATAAAGATCCAATGTCAATCCCGCTCCTAATACACCAGTATATCCCATCTGTCCCGACGCGGAAAGGAATAAGCCAATATTGTTTTTTTCATCAATAACCAAGCTCAATCCGACTGTAAATCCTCCCATCATAACATTTCCAGATACTCCGATCCCATCCGGTATATAAGGACCATATTGCCCACTACTGGGGGCATGAAAATACGGGTGGTCAACCCCATAATCTCTAAATGAATTATATGCTCTTTCGAACCATGATTGAGATTGTTTTTGAGATACCTTCGACTGATTTGCAGCCATATTAGCAAAACTTGTTGAAAAATTCCCACTTTTTGAGCTACCCCCATAGGCATTTATTGTCAGGTCATCGGAAACGACACTATAACCATATTGTCCACTTGAATACTTTATAATCTCACTCGGATTTTTACCAGCAATAACTGCGGCCATCCTTTTGAATGAGGCTGTTAAATAATCCCAACCACCATCGGGGTCAATCGTACTAATCGGATTATTCCTCATACCAATAAACGGCGAGGCATGCTGTCCCTTAGGGTCAACGTTCAGCCAGCGGCCAATTCCAGCATCATAATTACGCAAGTCAAAATTGTTCCAGCCCGTTTCTTTGTCTTTTTCCGCATATAAACCCTGGTAACCATACCTGCTGTTTATCCCGCCCGAACGCACCTCCATTCCATAGGGATAATAATCTGCATAGTAGAGTACTTCCGCAAGGGTAGCAGACGCCTTATTGCGATTAATGATCGCCCGTACATTGCCAAGATGATCAGTCAAGGAATAACTATAGCTATTTCCCAACCTATTTAACATGCCCAATCTTCCCATACCATATGTCGGCTGCTCGGTCAATTGTAACGATGAGCCACTCGTTCCTTCAAAAACGGCCATCAATGTACCTGAAACATCATAACTGTACCAAGTAACCGCATTGGTGCGATGATCTTTTTTCATAATTCGATTACCACCGTTGTCATAAACAAAGCTAAGCATTATCGTAGACTTAGTCGCATCGCTATAAATGAACGTTACCTTACCGGTAACATCATAATCCATATACATACCCGCAGTTCCTTTTACCTGCGATGAAAGCTGACCAATTGCGTCATATCCGTAAGTAGCGTACCCACTTACTGAACTCAGCTTATTCGTACCTACCTGATAGTTATACGTCAGACTAGCAGTGGTCACGCCAGCATTATTAGTACGTTGCAACGAAAGTAAATTCCCGTTATTGTCGTATGTCAGCCCTTTCTCTTGATTCACATTTGTTACCGCAGCGAAGGTCTTTGTTCCATAGTTTGGCGTCCCCCATGTACTTGTCAACAGTTGTCCTTTACTGTCATAAGTATACAAGTTCATACTCGCAGCGTCAAGCCCCGTAATCGAACTTGGCTTCTGACTTTGCCAACCAATACCATTTACAAGTCCGTTATATCTCGCCGGTGCGGCCGAATTCTGTATTGCATTGATATTTGTACTTGTACGCGAATAATCATTAGGGAAGTACTCTATATTTTGGCTAAATACATCAGTAGCGAAACCATTGTTACCACCATCCTTTCCAGGATCATTTGCTCCACTTGTTCCTATGTTAGCATTATTGATGCTTTTAAGCTTTCCATCAATTGTATATACATAATCAACCCCCTGAAGCTTGTCTCCGTATTCTACACGCTTCAATTCTCCCGTAAGGGCATAGATATACTTCGCTTGCAGGATTTTTGTCCCTGGATCGTCAACTGTATTGGTGTATACGGTTTTTAATTTACCATTGAGATCATAATTATAATAATGGACAAAGGTCTCCGATGCGGTATTTTTTTGATAAATTGCCTTGGTAATTTTTCCAAATTCATCATAGACATAGTCAATGGTTTTAGTGCCCAGTCCATTTACAGCAGTGACTGTCCAGGCGATATTTCCATCACCATCATAATTATACCAAATTCGGTTGATGAGCTTTGTTTCATCCTTGATATTGTCTGTTAGTTTACTATATTTTTCAGAGTAGCTCACAGCACCACCAAGAAAATAAGTATCTTGTACATACCCCGCCAGTCCATGAGCGGCATTGGCTTGATCATAATATCGTTCACTGACGTCGCTTTGTGTTCCTACTGTTGATGGAAGACCAGAAGCATCCTGCATCACCTGTGTGATATTTTCAAACTTGACACCAGTCGCTGCCGGGAGGTATTCCCCTACTTGTGTTGACCTACCAAATTGATCGTAATTAAAATAGCTGTAGCTCCCCTTTTGTTTTTGCAGCGCATTCTGAGCGAACCGAATCCTTCCTTCGGTACTATATTTCATTTCAGAGCGACCATGGTCGGGTCCCGTGCTTGCGATTACCAAGCCTTGAGCATTATATTCAAATGTTTTCACAAATGGGATACTTTCCAAGGTGGCATAATTTGCAAGCCCGCCATTCAGTAATTTCTTCACACCTTCAGGTGGAATACTTGCTCTAAGTCTTCCTAGCTGATCATAAAAGTTCATCGAGATGGTGCCAAGCCCCAAATTGTAACTTATTGTCTGGGGTCCGGTAGAAGTACGAAGTTCGTAAAGTCCTTTATTCAATGTACTTGCTCCCGAAGAAACGTTGCTCAGGGCTTCATTGCGTGCGTAATCTACCAAATTTGCAGCTCCCCCACTAAAAGTTACTGCTTGGGTTGCGAGTACAGGAAAATAAGCATTACTATTTATCCCCACTCCAATTGATTTTGTTATTGTAAGGTCTGTCCCGGCAAGTGCCGACATGACTGTGCGTCCATCTATGGCTATAGAAATACCTGCATTTCGATCGGCATCCAAGCTCACGGACATAATTCGTATCGCAGAATCAACAGCTACTCTTCCCCCCACTTGTGCATCCGTAAAATACTTAGACCGGATACTTTCATATAATTCAAGTTCTCCAGTTATAGGTACCGAAAAGGAAATATCCTCCCGGTTTTTACCCATCCGCAATTCATTTCCCACGTTAGCTACGCGACTGAAAATCCCATTTCCATTAGATGCATCCGTTCCTAAACTATAAGGAAGCGTAGTGATATCTTGATAAGGCTCCCAATTATTAGCATTACTGTAATACCAGCCTAAAGTCCCCTCAACGGTCCCTCCAACAGCATCTGCACTCTCTGTCTTATCCTGTTTGCCCCCCGTAGCATCCAAATATCGCCCGAAATTCCGGAAACTGTAAACTGCCCCCGTATTCGTCGTAAAAAAATCACTTTTATAGGCAAAGGAAGCGTTATTGGTTGGCGCAGACAGGGTAGTACCAACGGCTTTACCATATATGGAATACAATAATTGTCGTGCCATAATATGTCCGTATTCAAGATTTTTGCTCTGCTGTTGCAGCTGCTTTCCAAGATCGTCATAAAAGGTTTTACTTTCTGAAACCACTGTTCCACTAGCATTAAAAGCCCTATTGATTATCCAGTTCATGTCGGTATTGGCTTGAGGATTATTTGGAGCTAATGGGATTTTAAAATCCATATCAACCTGAAACAACGCGGTTGAACCTGCCATCAGGTGCACGCCTTCTTTTAGTGTAATGGATTGGCCGCTACGTACCGTGAGACTCTGGCCTGCAGAGAGCACATAGCTGCTTTGCCCAACTTGCGGAAGGACAACCGCCTCGGGAGTAATAATCTGTGTCTGTCCGTATACCTCACTACAAAGCAGGAACAATACTAGCGCATAGTATAGGGCGGCACATCGGGCAGCCCAGTGATTTTTTCCTTGTTGTCTTTTCATGGTTGCCGCGTCTTAATTAGGTAGTCCATTAAAACTTCTTGTACTATAATTCAGTTGCGTCTCCGACACCTTATACGGGGTCCGGCCAAACTGTTCTCGATAGGTAGCCACGACCTGTCCCATCGCGTTGTATTCATATCGTGTATATAGGTTATTTTTATCAAGGCTATAAGTTAATTCTCCCGTGACAGTATCGTAGACAGAAGCAGTACAAACACTGTTTTTGGGATGAAAGCGAAAATCATCAACATAGGTTGTTCCCGTGCCATCATTTTTAGCAAAGACACGTACCGTGGTACCTCCGCTCAGCGTAATATCAAAGGTAATCAGTGTCCAACTACCAGAACTTCTGGCACTCACGTTAGAAGCAGTTGAAACGGCTTTATCAGTTCCATCAAGCTGGTAATAGAGCTTTACGTTATTAGATGAACCGCTGTTAACCCAAACACTCGCGGTATATGTACGTCCTGCAGTAAGCTCGGTTGTAGGAACGCTGTAATCGAACCCGGTCTGCCCTGCTGCGAGCTGGATACTTTGTTTTCCCGTATGGAATACCGCATTCGAAACTGTCCCCGTCCCTTTCTTGACCTCTAGCTTTTTACTATTGCTGATGTTCTCATCCTCCGCACCGCCAAAAGCAATTTCTCCATATTTGGCAAATGTACCACTCATAACTTCTTTAGCATTCGTATAACCGTAACGCGTGCTAGCGTAATTGTTCTTGAAATCTCGTGTAGTCAGCACGTGGCTATAAGGGTCCACAAGTATTGCTTCACTGTTACGTTTCCATGCAGTATTTGCGCTAGCAGGATTGCTTCCCGGAAAAGCAGCAAAACTAGCCAATGCTGTCATACCGTTGGCCGAAGCACTTGAAGGCATCCATACATACCCTACTGTTTGCCGCCATACGTCCCCATTGACAGCAAGATTATTCTGTATCACAGGATCACCATTTTCGTTCAGTATGGTAACACCATTACTCCAAAGACTATATTTTGCAGAAACCAGATATTCCTTATTTCCACTAGCGTTCAGGCGATAAACATTGCTCGCTGAAAGCTGTGTCAACATATTCTTTTTTGTTGCATCAAGTTGGCTCGGACCCATTGCCGCAAAATCCCGATAAGCTGGAGTATTTTGGCTCAGGAAAGTATTTCCGTAGGAATCTGAACTAATCGATTCTGTTACCGCCCCACTATAAAAGTCAAAAGCATTAATTTTGGTCGATGTCTTCGTATTATGAATATAATCGTACTCGACAGTACCTATATTTACCAATGGATAGTCTTCTCTGGCAATCATTGTTCCCATTGTCATCCAGGTATTATTTACTGTATTAAGTACCTTTTTTACCTCTGAGAAGCGCTCTGTCACCAATCCTTGATAGCCAAAGGCCTGAAGTCTTGTTTTATATCCCGTAAAGAAATTACCCGTTACGCCCTCATGAAGATACTGTTTTATGGTACGTTTGGTCAATTTCCCATTTCCGTCATAGTAACTTATAGATTTAGGACTACCAAAAAATGAAGAAAATTTTCGCAGAGCCAAATTACGAGTAGAATAGGTGCTATAATTTGACGCACTATTCAATTCATCGATAGTTGCTTTAAAATCGGACAATGGCAGGTATTCGTTAACTACACTTCCAGACAATAATGATGTTTCATTATTAGGATAAGTAACCTTACTGCGCATTTCAATCCTACTATACATCGTTACTGGACCAGGAATCTCCGGCCCCAGCCTCCCCATCAACTCAATATCTCGGTTTAATGAATAAACCAATTGAGAATTTTCATTTTCAGTTCCAAACTGAGGATTTTCCACGTTCAAGGGTTCATATAATGCCGTTCCCGATGATGTCCCATCATTCAATTGATAAGCGTATTCTGTTTTGTTTTTCACACCATCGACACTTTCGAGCTCAATCGACTTCACCCTAACACCTGTACCACCCGGAATTTTCTCTCCTGCTTGAAAAGGCTTAAAATAAATAGCGATTATTTTTGTCTCACTTCTATTGGGAGCAGATTCATTTAATAATTCTTTCTCCAGTTCGGCATTTATCTTCACTTCCATCCATTGCCCCTGTACAAGTTTAACATCCATTTCAACATAACCAAAGGGTTCGGTAACTAAAACATCATTGCCAAAATTTTCTATAAATTGTCGTATAATAACTCCGCCCACACTTTTACCTACGGTAAAAAAATCTTTCGCCTCCGGCCCTCCATTAATAATTGCTCCTCTGTAATTTCCGTTCATCTCCTTTGTGAAATTCCCGAATTGTACCGAATTATTATCACCATAGACTGTTTTGGAAAAATCGTGTCCCTCGTATTCCGTTTTTAAAATTGCACCACTCAATGTTTTTACTCTACGAAGTGACCAAACATCCGTAGATCTATTTGACACCTTAGTCGGTATGCTGGAAAGATTTTGGTTTGGTGTGAGTTTAAAATCGGACTTATACATCCCCCAATAGTCGCTTTTATCTTTTTGATAAGGAGGATTTTTAGTTAATCTTAAATTTTTAGTTCCTAGGCTTCCTATTGAAACTCCACCTTTCATAACGTAATTGTAAGTTGCGCCTGCCTGTGTAACCTGATCAACATAGCCGCAATAGATCGGATTTGCTTCATCCGTTTCAATCAGATCGCCAACTTGATAGGCAATATTTGAACCAGTGATACTGCCATTAGAGACAACACCTTGCCCTCTTCTCTGTTCGGAAACAGGAAGATTATACCCGAATTCCATCTGTGGCAATACAGTCGCTCCACCTTTTCCTCTAATTTGTAATGACTGTAATGTTAGTTTACCCAACTTAACAGTAGGGGAAGTAAAGTCAAAACTTGTCGTCGAGCCTTTGGCAAGTGAATAATCATAATTGAAATCAACCACTCGAAGGGAACCGGATTCCAAAAGCGCACGTCCGTAGGCATTCACATCATTCTTGTCAAGTATATTATTCGGCAGTTCACATTCCGCACATGCAACAGTGCGTCCAGCTGGTATCAATCCAGTGTTTCCGCCGCTAGAAGTGCTTATTCCTGCAATCGCTGAATTTTTAAGTATATAAACATGACTTAATCGCAAACTCTGATTCGAGTTAACATTATAGATACCAGAATTGCTATAATCGGTAGAAACACTATTCTGCGATGACCAGTTTTTGTTAAAAGACTCCTTAGACGCACTTTTTCCATCTGTACGAACATCCTTTTCAAAAAGCGCAGTATGTGTCCGGGTTTTTATGGCGTTTAGATAATAAACTTCCTTTTTACCCATAGATACCGTATTAAATTTTTGGTCAACATTCTTTGTAAATCCTTCTGTTGGCGTTCTCCAAACAAATTCATCAGTCCATTTCCCATATTCGAAGCTCACCCAATATCCATAGTCAGCTTCATCAAGTACACCTATCGTGCCTCGATCAACGTAATCGGGACCGGTAACAGCTGTGAGATGCCAAGCATACGCATAACCAGAATTTTTTGTCTGCCTATTGAATTTCAGATCACTGCTATTTTCTTTAAGCGTATTTTCCTGATAGACTTCTTCGTCATAAGTATAAGCTGGGAGATTGTAATGATAAGTTACGCCACTTTCATTGGTAATAGAAAACCCTGTAATACTATTATTTACTGCGCCAGCAGCCATAGGTGCCAGATGTTTTTTTCGATCTAATCCAAATGAAACTGGTTGAATAAATTTCACGTTATTATTAGGAGCGACAACATTACCATTTGCATCGGTTTTAAAATATTGAATTGATTTCGATCCGACAAGCACCTGACTAGAACCATTGTAACCAGATGACCAGTCTGCCCCATTACCACTAGGAGTATCAAAAGGTAAACTTCCACTTACAATTGTATTCGGATCTGTAGAAAATGTTGAATAGTTCTGCTGTAATGTATTTGAAAAATCACCTAGGAATCGAAAACCTAGATTCGTCGAAACTTTATTATTATTCCCATACTGAACGGTTGATTTTGTCGAGCTTCCATTACGTTCTGTAATATTTTGTTTTGAAACAGAACCTTGATACTGAAATAAACGCATAACTCCACCTACACCCTGCCCTGTTACAGTGAAATTATCAAATGAGGGCAATGCACCTTCTTGTATTTTCTCTGGGGTATTTTCTCTGAATATATCAATACTCCCCGACCCAAGGTTATAACTATCGTTGACAGTGTTATTATCGGCGAGTAATCCTGTGAAGGATTTTGTATTTAGCGCCCCATATATATTGCTACTTTCTGTTTCATCAGACCAATACCGAGTTCTCGTTTTAGAATATCTCACAAATAGAAGATTTAAGCCCGAACTTTTAGTTTCGGTTTGGACAATTCCTTCTTTACTATTAGATAATGTTGATTCAACAGGAGAATTAACAGAAAAACCTGAACCACTTGTTGTTAACCTTGCTCCCAAAACATCATACCCATACACAGACAATAAAGAGGCAGATACTCCCACGGAATTATTCTCTCCCACCGACCCAGTAAGAGAAAGTCCAGCTGCACTAAGCCCACCAATTAAAGAGAATCCTCCACTATAAGGATTTGAGCCAATCCCTATCGTTGCACCAACCCCTGCATCCCCCCCGAGCTTAAATCCATATGCTACATTCCAACCGATCCCAACGCCTCTATACGTGTCTTTAACTACGGTGACATCGGCCGATACATTAATGTAAGGAATGGTAACCCCTACCGAAGTAACATTCGTTGTACCACCAGACCAATAGTCTCTACGACTTGCTTGCGTATTTGCCCAGTCATCAGGAAAGCCGTTAACTGTCCGCGTTATCGATCCAGGATTCAAGGTCCATCCTAGCCCAACCCAGCTACTTTCTTGCTCCAAATTTATACCGGCATGATAAGATAATGAAAGTGGGTAGCTTCCTTCAGGTCCTGGAACTTCCATTAAGGGTACATTGTAAACAAAATCTCCGGTAACAGGATTGACCATTGTGGAAGTGTCCACTGGCTCAAAACTTGAAGCATCAGGCGAACTAGGTCCCGATGTTAGTGCCAACGCGGTAAGAGGACAAAATGTCTGATAGAGCATTGCAACTAGACATACTAATGCAAAAATTCTTCTCTTTCTTTTCATTAAAATTTGGTTAGTTTAAGATTTCAAATTTTGCAAAAAAAACAAAGGAGTATCAAAGAAGGAATCCATTGATTAACTACTATTTTTTTTACCAATAAAGAACAATATTATCACAACCCGCCACATACTTTTAATTAGCAGTAGATATCAAAAGATTTATGAACCAAGCTTCCAGTCTTTAAAACCTTAGAAATTAGGAATAATATGATTCAACACATCAGTAATACAACTATCTAGTATCTCAAATCTGTAGAAAACAAGAAATATTAAGTAGATACGGCAATTAAAAACAGGTTTCAGCTAATTCTCAACGTCAATTAATTTATTAAATTGCGTTGAACTAAATATACGAATTTTTCATAATGCAATTACAGAATTCAAAAGAATATTTTTTTCTTCCCATCAATTCTGAATTTTCAAATTCTTTGTCAGATTTTCCAACCGATCTATTGCAGCATCCTCAAATTTAAATTCATAAACCGGCAATCCTAAGCCTATATCTTTAAGCTGGAAAGCAAATTCATTTTTATCTGCCAGTTTTTCAGGCTCAATTGCTACAATGAGTTCGGTATTATTTGTCGCCCCAAACATAGGTGAAAATTGGTAGTCAGCTAGTTGCTCCTTCTTCCCACCACTTGAAACTATCAAATAATCAGCAAGTTTGAAAGATAACCTACTAAACAATACAGAGTAAGAGTCCTCGCCTACATTGGATAGCATATCTTTTTCTTGAATTTGATAAACAAGCCGAAAATACAGATATTTCGTCTTGTCCCCACCCTTTTGATTATCAGAAATTAATTTACTTGCTATATAAGACATAGCCACTGTTACCCCATTATTCTCTTTCTTAACAAGCAAACCATGATCTGTATCTTGGATATAAGAGTATAACTCCGCCCGATTTCTTATCTTATCTTTACAGCTCAATACCAAACATACCAATAGTAAGCAGGCTCCTATATTTTTAAGCTTCATTGCTAACTATTTTTTTGCATTGAGCTCTTTGATAATATCTTCCGTGATATCGGTACCATCTTTTGCATAAGCAATGGTACCTGATGGATTAGCGATCAATATCATGCGATATCCTTTTCGCTTACCATATTCTTTCAAAAAACCATTTATTGTATTTACAACGCCTGAAAACTCCTGTTGCCGCTGTTTCTCTAGCTTCTCTTTCACTACTGACTGATAGCGTTGTAAATCAGCTTGCTTTTCGGTAATCAACCGTTCCTGTCTAGCGCGTCCCGAAGCATCCAGCTTAGTTCCTGATTTCTCATAATCTTTCAATGCCCCCTGAATTTCCTGCATCAAGGTATCTATATTACCTTCATACTTTTTGGCCTCTTCTCCAAGCTTCTGATTTACCTTTACAGCTTCAGAATATTCCTGAAATAATTTTGCTGTATCTACGTAAACAATTTCATCTCGTTTTCCGATTATACTCCAAGTACCTAATAGTACCCCCAACAACGCTAAGACAAATAGCAACGTATTGTTTAATTTCATAAATTGTTCGATTAATAATTTTAATAATTATTTTTTAATTCAGGTATTTTTCAAACGAAATACAGGTTAATTACTTTAAACCAAATACGGTCCAATTGATAGCTAAATTCAAAAAACACACATATTTCCTTAAATTCTAGTGAAAATTACAACAAAAAATTATTTAAAAAAAGCGTTCTCAAAAAAATAGCTTATAAAAAATTTCTAGAAAAACATATTAATTAACAAGTGTAATATATATTATATATTTCCATATCCTTCACTCAATGCATCTTGAAATAAGGACTAGTTGTAAAATATTTTTAAGCTGTAAGTAAGTCCCTTACTCACTAAGGGACTCATGGGAGCGGGAGCTACAGGTTTATTAGGGAATATTTTTAATCCATTTATCGCTAAAATACTCCCAGTATTTTCGACTGAAGACAATGAGATAAACACCATTGACATTAGTTCCCCGCTGCGCATTCATCCAGGTTAATCCTCCATTTGAGGTTGACACTTCAAAGCCTGAGGGTATAGTGCCTTTTAGCTGGCGGTCATACTGCCACCATCCCGAGCTGTGCCAATAAGGATTGATCAGGTAATAACCTTGCTCATTACGCACAATTTCCTTAAAATTATCGAACCCTCGGCCGTTATCTTTATTAGTCCCGACCAAGACAGCAAAAAATCCCAAACTTTCCAGAAAACTCCGTGGTATATAATTACTCAGATCGATATTTGCACTACCAACAAACGGGATATAGATCTGAAAGATATCGTCAGCTTTCGGAAATATATTGGATACAAAATATTTCTTCGGCCGATCTTTACCGCAGGTGTACGAATCCACCTTGCTTTCACTTTTACAATCATGAAAACGTAGATACTGATTATCGGATTTAAAATACCGGTTGCTATTATTTAAAAACGAGCAGTTGCTAAAAAAGTAATCAGCCTCATTGGCCACCCATCCTGAGACTGAATATTGATTGGCATCTTCACTACCAAAACCATTGAATACACAGCTATCAAAAACAACATTTTTACCATCGTAAAATCGCAGGTTATTTCCATTACTGTAAAAATCGACTCCCTGAAATAGTACAATACTTCCAATCTGTGCATTACGGTTCGGGGTGGTCGTCATCTGGCTGATCCGCCCACCGATAAACTTCGTTACCGCATTGCCCGAACTTTCGATATAAGATAGTATCGAAGCTTCCAATTGTTCTAGTCCGTCGACATTTTTTTGTTCAACATCACAGTTTAGGTAGGTAATATCCGAAATACTGGCTGCATTTGCAGCTAACATATTAAAGTTAAAAAATTTGACATTTTCAAAGGTATTCTGAAAATAACCGGTCTGCTCAGTATGAAAGCATTTGGAAAAGTTTGCGATCGTTGAATCCCGGACGATCATGCTTGACTCACGGTTATCATAATTGATCATAAATTCATGAACGATACCACAGCGGGAGAAATTACCCGCAGTTTGCTTACCTACAAAATGACAGCCCTCCAACACATACCTGGCGCCGGATTTTGTCCCCATGATATGCAAAGAATCCCCATAGCTATCGGGCAACGTCATAGGAAGATTCTTGTCGCGGCCTCCAAAATTATTCACAGTGATATTTGAAAGGTTAAGTAGCCGGCTTCCCATTAAACGAATCGCGCTTCCTATACCGTTATCGATGCGAATATTTGATAGCCTAATCCTTTCTGCAGAGATCTGAAATGCCGAAACAATATCGTTGTTATAAGAAGTAGCAGACGGGACCGCATCGTATACCGAGAGATCAAATTCAAGTCCGTCTATCTCTACGCTATGCCCAACGTTGTTATCGAAAATATTGTACAAATTTGGTGGATAAGGATATATTCCATCAGCCCCTAAGCTGAAAACATTAACCTCCCGGTTTTGAGTCACGTTCCAAATATTCTGACCTTTACTATGGGTAAGCTTTTGATTGGGCTTAATCAAGGCATCATTAGATAAAATGACAAGCCTAACTCTGCTCCCAACTTCAAACGGAACCCGGATATTTTTGGTGATGTTATAATGCGCAGCTGTCTTTGGGATATAAACAGGAGCCTTATGATATAATGCACTTTTGATGCAGCGGATTAGTGCATCCGCATCGTCAGTTAGACCATCTCCTTTGGTACCAAAGTATCTACTATCAATTTGTTGGGTGAATTTATGTTCCAGCTTTTTACCACCGACAGCTATTACGCTACCGGCATTATCCTGCTCAGCAGTTTTACTGATATAGTAATTGATCGGGTGCGGTGTATCATTTGCCTGGTGGTAGCCCAATAGTCGCAGTCCGTCATAGGTACCGTTTGTTAATGCTGTAAGTTCTGCCGCCGATAGAGTCCTTATATCGTCTAGCCTGTTTTTAATAAGAAATTGATTTGCCATTATGTTGTTGTTTTTAAATCTTACACAAACTTAGGCTTCATCCAGGGGCTACATCAGGAAAAGAAGGACTATGTTATCGGTAGGATGAAACTACCGAAAAGTCGATTTTAAGGATGACTAGGAAAAGCAAAAAGCCAGGTCACACAACCTGGCTTTTATAAAATACCGCAACTTAGACTTACAATAACTAGGGAGCAGCTTTATCTACCCCTTAATTTATCGATCTCGACAGCCTGTTTCTTCACCGTCTCATTCAATTGAATCATTTGCAGCGTCATCTCCTCAATCTTTTTTAATAAAATTTTATCCATTTCATTAAGCGAGTATCCTTCCTTTTCCACGACTTCAGCTTTAGGAACCTCTGGCAAATGACCATGTTCATTTATAAACTTTTCCGTTTCAGCTAAACTTCGCAAGTTATAATCTGCTTTAAACACATAATCAGGCCAGTTATTAGCTTCAACTTTTATTTCCTTAGCACGTATCTTGCCGTTGACTTCAAGTTTTTCTGATGGTATACGAGTTCCAATACCAATATTCCCTGCAAAATAATTATTGCCTGCCCCCTGTATTGACAATTGGCCACTTAACATCATTCCATTCGCATTGACATTTTCGTCCATTGCCGTCTTAAAGGTATGAGCAGCTCCATTTTCTTCCTGATAAGGCAGTGAATTCTGAACATTGTCATACACTCTCGGGCTCTGCTGGACATTTGAGGTATAATGATAGGTTGATTTACCTTTTAACCAAATGACAAAATCACGGCTACCACTGGATTTTGTAGCATCATGATAACCAGCCACAAAGGGAACGATTACGACCATATCCTGACGTCCCTGATAGATATTGGTCTCTATGAAATGAGATCCATGTCCCCACATCATTGTGTGGATCCTGAATCTTGCCATTACCGATCCATTCCAGTTGGCGTCTTCATGTGCATCAGATCGGCCGATTTGAATCTCGGTAGGTTGATGTCCTACCCAGCCATAATCGTTAAAAATTACGGGATAGTATTTATCAACATCACCATTAACAACAAACTTACCACTACTAGCCTGTCCAAATACCAACTGCGTAACGCTTAATAATAAAGCGAATAAAAATATTTTCATAAATTTTAAATATATACTGTTAATTAGATTTGATCCTCTTTATAAAAGACACCTTTTTATGATCTATGGTCTTTTCATTCTTTCTGTCGATCTCAGCTTTCATCTCTCGAATCTGTTTTTGCTGGCCAATCATATGTAGTGTCATTTCCTCCATTTTTTTTAGCAATAAAAGATTCATTTCGGCTACATCCAAACCATCCGCTTGAACCTGTTTTGCCGATGGAATCTCGGGTAAATGCTTATTTTCTTTTACATAACTTTCAATCTCCTCCAGACTCTTTAGTTTATAATCAGGTTCGAAAACGTAGTCAGGGACAGAGATATCTGTCTTAACCTTGATTTGATTGGCTAGGATATTACCATTTACAGCGAGATCGGCTTGAGGATCAGCTGTGCCTATTCCAACTTTACCCAAGACATTAAATCTTGACACGTAATTGGTGATTTGTCTATTTGCGGAATAATCTACGATTTCACTTAAAACATCGGTGTTTTGAGGTGTATTATTCTTTTCGTAAATAACAAACTCTAAGCTCATTCCAGAAGACTTCACCCAGCCAATGAACTGGATCCCATTACCATGCCATGCAGCATAAGGCACATCCAAGGCAATATATTTTTTTCCCTTATACCGACATGTTTTGAGCTGCCAGCGAAATGATTCTTCATCATTGGACACCAAATTGGCAAATGTTGCGTTATAGGAAGATGAGCTATTTACATTTGCAACGTTAAGACGATTAAATGCACCTTGGCTTCCCCGTCGAGCAGCTAATGTACCAATCAGATAGTTATCGGCTAAAAGTGTATTATCATATATTTCATGCAAAAGAATTAACGACTTAGTAAAGTCCCCGTTTCCTGCAGTATTAATAATTTTGTGTACATAATCACCCGATACAGTTGTGACCTGGGCCATTGAAATTCTGAGATTGAATAAAACTGTAAAAAGTAGTAAAAATTTAAAAATTTGACACTTCATAAGGTTGTTTTATACTATATTTTGATTTTAATTATTTCCCATTTTTAACTCGTCGATCTGCTTTTGCAGTGAAATAACATGTAAGGTTAGTTCAATTGGAGCGTTTTTAGCATCGTCTCTTCAATCTTCTTTAATAAGATTTTATCCATTTCATTGAGCGAATATCCCTTTCGTTTCACAAATTCAGCTTTGGGAAAATCAGACAGATGAGTTCTTGTACAAACCTTTTTGCTTAGTATACATCAGCCTCCGAAAATGTTATCATCGCTTTTATCAACTATTGATTTTATCTTGAATCAGCGCGTTACTGGCATTCTAAGAACAAAATGTTCTTAAGTACACATCTACCACAACACTCTATTTAATAGAGTGAACTAATAATATTCAGGATCCAAAGTAGAAGGAGTACTTTTCTTTAACTTTTCTTCAATCAATGAAAGATCATATATCCGCTCCAATCCTAATCCCGGAGATGAAAAGTAATAGAACCCGGGCACATAGATGTTTTCAAGGTACTTTTTTTGCTCCTGTCCATTTTGTGCAACGACCTTTAAGGTATCATGATCTATCTTATAGATACCATAAGGTTTAGCCTTGGCAAGTTTGTCAAAAGATTTCAGATCTGGACAACTCTTCAAGATACTATCTCCGGTAAAAAAAACACTATCCAGCATTCGTCTATTTCCTTTACCCGTCTCATACCATCCCTCTACAGTACCTGGAGACCCGATACTTCTGTCATAGATATACAACTTATTATCTTTGACAATATAGTTGCCGATCTGTGTATCCTTCAAAACATAATATATAGAGTCAGTTCCGTTATAATATTTTAATGCCAATAGTATATTATACTCCTGCAAAAAGATCCCATTGTCAATTACAGACGTGAGTATAATAGAACTATCGCTATTGGCCCATTTTACTCCCTTTGTGCTTTCATAATCAACAAGATCAGTCGCCGTAACTCTATGAAAAGAGTCTCGACTACATCCAATTATTAAATTCAAGAAACCAATAAACAACAGTTTCCAGATTACCTGCCTATAGATCGATTTAGCCATTTTTTTTCATTATAATATGTTGGAATCGTATAAATCTGTGAAGGCCTCCCAGGATAGTTATAATAACCTCGATTTATTGCTCTATTGTGTTCTGGTTCATTTCCTTCAAATCTCAAATGAAAGCCCATATGAAAAAGCTCTTTGGCAATTGACGGTGCCGGGAGAGGCAAGCCTGCTTTTTTTAAGCTTGCTCCCCAAACATAGTTTAATGCTTCATGATTATTATAATAAATACCATTAATGTTGTATAAAACTCCAGGTTTAAATTCTTTCATAAAGTCAAGATGTCCCCCACCTCTACTTTCTAAAGCCATAGAGAGTGCATTGCCTTTTACATTTTTAAATGCAGCATTTAAAATACCATCCAATTTTGCAGTGAAGTTTTCTAATTTTCCATCAAACCCTGCAATCTCATGTGCTCTCCCAATTTCTCTTTCATCTCCGATTACAGTTACTTTACTATTTACCTGAATATACCTCTCCCTTTTATACGAATAGTTTCCATCATTATGTTGCATAAAATGACGATCTTGAGCATCATTCGGAATACGATCAATTTCTTCGCCCTTTTGGTTATATAAAATATCGTCATCCAATCCACCATCTTTATCAACTCTTCCAACCGGATTGTTTCCCATCCCAATATACGGTGAATGATATTGCCCCTTTGGATCAGTTGTCAACCACCTACCAATGGCCGCATCATAGTTCCTCAGTTCAAAGTTATTCCAACCCGTCTCTTTATCTTTCTCCGCATACAACCCCTGGTAACCGTATCTGTTTTCAACGCCACCTGAACGTAACTCCATTCCGAATGGATAGTAATCTGCATAATATACGATATCAGCACCGCCACTTGCTGTCTTATTCCGGTTGATCACAACACGGGTGTTGCCAACATGGTCTGTGATCGTGTACTGATAGTTGCTACCAAGTCTATAAAACGTTCCTAATCTGTCAGATCCATAAACAGGCTGTTCCTTTAATTGGATCGCACCAGCCCCCTGTTGTTCAAAGATCGCCGCCAATGAGCCGTTTCCATCTAAACTATACCATGTCACAGCGCCCGTACGATGATCTTTCTTCATCACACGATTGCCATCCTCGTCATAAACAAAACTAAGAATTATTGCCTGTTTAGCTGCATCACTGTATATTTTTGTGACCTTACCACTGACGTCATAATCCAAATACATTCCAGCATTCCCCTTGATCTGAGATGCCAATTGACCGACCGCATCGTAAGCATAAGTAGCGTATCCAGTTACTGAACTTAATTTATTAGTGTTTACCTGATAATTGTATGTATAGTTACCAATTTCGCCACTTAATCCATTCGTACGGACAAGGGTTTTGATATTGCCATGACCGTCATAGCTAAGACCGCGCTCCCTGTTGATCTCACCTCCGGAGACAAAGGATGATCCCGTAAAGTTTGGTGTCCCCCATCTGCTTTCGGTCAATTGCCCTATCGCGTCATAACTATATGAATTCATCACTGGTGCGATATCTGTAGAATTCGGCTTCTTCGAAAACCAGCTTATGCCATTGATCAGCCCACTATAGCTTGCGGCATTTCCCCCACTCTGAATACTTGGTATTCCGGCCTGTTTGTTGTTATAGTCACCCAGATAATATTCAAGGTTCATACCGAAAACGTCTGCTGCAAAACCATTTCCTCCATCCATACCAGGATCCTTTGAAGCATTGGCGTTATTGATACTTTTCAGCTTACCGTCGATGCTGTACACATAATCTATTCCCTGCAGCTTATCTCCCAGTTCAACGCGCTTTAGCGGACCATGGAGGTAATAACTGTATTTAGCATGTAGCACTTTACTTGTAGCAATGTCAGTGGTATTGGTGTACGTTGCTATGAGCCTTTTATTTTTGTCATACTCAAAATAGTGCACCATGGTCTCACCTGCTGTGCCCTTTTGATAGATGCTCTTGACCACATTCCCCAGCTCATCATAAGAATAATCCATCGTCTTGTAGCCAAGCCCTGCGACATACTTCACCACCCAGATAACCTTGCCATCACCATCATAGTTGTACCAGGTCTTGGTTAACAGAGTAGCCGGGCTTGGTGCTCCACTATACCTGGCTTTTGTCGAAATAGCTCCACCAGATAGAAAGTAACTATCCTGAACATAATTAGGCAAAGAAGGTACTACAGAAGCCGTATCATAGCTTATGGTCATTACATCGCTTTTGGTACCTGCCGGATATTTGCTACGATCATCTTCTGTGGCATCCAACATGGCTAAAGTGAGAGTCTCAAACTTTACAGTGCCCGAAGGCAGTAATTCGCCACTCTCGACACTACGCCCATAACGATCATAATTTGTATAACTGAACTTGTTTGCCAGCTTCTGCACAGCATTCTGCGAGTAACGCAGCTTACCATCGCTGCTGTATTTTCTCGCCGATTTACCTGCATCGGGATCCGTACTCTCAATCAATCGACCACGACCATCGTATTTAAACGTTTTGACGAAAGGGATGCTTGCCAGTGTGGAAAAGCTACTTACTCCACTTGTCCATAATTTCTTCACCCCTTCAGGAGGAATAGTTGCTTTTAACCGGCCCAAGTGGTCATACAAATTGAAACTTACATCTGAAAGACCAAATTGATACAATATCGGAGATGTACCACCACTAAACTGGTACAGTCCAGGTAATACCTGCCGTGTACCCGGGTCTATAGTTTCGGTCTCGTTGCGAAAATAGTCCTTCAATTTTCCTGAGGGAAAGGAAATAGTCTGGCTTTTCAGGACAGCAAAATACCCCGAGTTACCGCTATTTAAAGTCAAAGCCCCTTTTAGAGAAAGATCACTTCCCTCCCGTCCGCTCATGACGGTCCTTCCATCAATACTGATGGAAACCGCACTCCGACCATCCGCATCGAAACTGACCGTCATCATTTTCTGCGCATTTGACATCAGAGCAGTATCACCTAGCTCCTCCGCGCTCAGATAGGTTCTCCGGACTAGATTATAAAAGTCCAGTTCTCTGCTCACAGGAACATTAAATTGTTTTGTTTCATGCGAGCTTCCTAGCCTGAAATTTTGTCCTACACCTCCATTGATACTGTAAATATTTGTTCCATTCTTTGCCCCAGCAGAAGTGCTATACGGCATATTGGTATAATCCTGTAGGCGCTCCCAGGGGTTTTTACTACTGTAATACTGACCCAGTGAACCCATCAATCCTGCGGTAACCGTGTCAACGGGGTCGGGCTGGAACCGCTTGTCACTAATAGTATTCTGGTTTATATATAAGCTATAATTACGATAGCCAAAAGCGGTATTACCAGGTCCTCTCACAAAATCTGCCTTATAAGCAAACGCAGAATTGTTGATGGGAGCAGACAATGTTGTACCCACCTGCTTCCCGCCGACATCATAAAGAGGTTGCGTAGCCAGTACATGGGAAGCCTCCATATTTTTAGTCTGTGTCTGTAAAAGCTTACCATTGTCGTCAAAAAATGACTTGCTTTCCCCAATCACAGCTCCACCCGCATCGTACGAACGGGACAGCGTCCAGTTCATATTCGTATTCTCATTGGGATTATTGGGTGCAGCAGGACCACTAATACTATTATCGATACGGAGAATTATGTTGGAGCCGCTTTTAAAATGGACTCCGGGTTTGAGGGTAATACTTACGCCACTGACCGCGCTATACGTTTGCCCCGATTCAACAATCAGGGAACTACCACCGTTCGCTGGAAGAACGATCGCATTCAGGCTACTTGTCTGTGCATTAGCAACCTGAAGGTGCAAAAGTATCATAACAGCGCACAAAAACGCTTTTATATGACTATAGTGATCTTTCATAAAAACTGGTTTTTAAATGGAAACAAAAAATAAACATGCCGCTGATCATTTTCCCGAATTTTTTATTAAAAAGATTTCATCCTTACCTATATTCTCTGTGAAGGTGACGGTATTCCCCACTTTGTCCGTGGCATAATAGGAAACCTGAAATTGTTTATCAGCATTGACCTGATCCCGGTGCACAAAATTAAACGTGTATGTACCTGGATTTAACATTGTCGAAGTCTGCCCGGGCGGAATTTCAATCGACGGACTCATCGGTCCAGAAATATTAACATACAATACCATTGTTGTATAATTATGGAAAGTTACATTAACAGAAAGTCCAGCGCAGTCACCATTTGCATTAGCATAATTCTGTCCGTTACGGGAGATATCCGCAAGTGCTTTATTATTCGCATCTTCCTTACTGATCTTCGAGGAATACGTACCTGATGAAACAGAATAATTCACATAAGGCCCCGGAACATTACTAGGGCAATTATTCTTTCTAAATGTATCCTCTTGATAATCGTTATAATAGACAGTTTTGGCGCTACCGTAATTCATCTGATATTCATTTGTTTTATATGGCGTGCGACCAAACTGTTCCTTATATGTTCTTACGAGTTTTCCCATTGCATCGTACTCAAACCGAGTAAAGAGATTCAGATGATCCAAGATATAAATTAACTCCCCAGAAAAACTATCATACACATATGCCGATGCACTCACATTCTTTGGATGGAATCGAAAATCGTCAATAAAACTCGCTGCCGTTCCATCATTCTTCACATAGACTTTGAGTTGTGTGCCTGTCGTAATAGGAATCTCAAGATTGACAAGGCTCCAATCCCCTGACTTTTTAGTGCTTTGGGCAGAATTGAGAGCAGCTGATTTGGTAGTTCCATCAATATCATAATACAAGTTTACATTACCATTGGCACTATTTTTAACCCACACACTTGCCTGATAAATTCGACCTGCTGTAAGTCCAGAAATTGGCACAGTATACTCGAATCCATTTGCATTGGCCGGAACAGAAAGGCTTTTACTTCCAGTATGGAATGCACTACTAGAAACGGTACCTGCGCCTTTAAAAACCTCACCTGGTACAGCAGCCCCAATAGATAACTCATCTTCAGCACCACTAAATGCAATCTCTTTATATTTACTGAAATTTGCTCCTGCGACAATCTTACTGTTCTTATAACCATATCTATTGGCTGAATAGTTATTGTTACGATCGTAATCTTCCAATGCTTTTGAGAAGACGTTATATAAACTGACAGTATTAATCGCTTTCCAATTGCTATTTAACTGGTCAACAGGTAAAATTCCTGAATTTGCATACTGATCAGGTATTTCCAATACATCTTCACGCTGCTTGCGCCAGATATTACCATATGTTGCTGAATTTTGTTTAATTACACTTCCTTCAGGTGTAAGCACATCGACAATTTTGCTCCATATAGAACGATTTCCACTAATTACACCCGTTTTATTATTATTTGCATCCACCTTATAATTAACCTGACTGGATACTTGGGTTAACATATTTTTATAGTTACTATTTGTAAGCTTACTGCCCATTTCCGCATAATCCTTATAGGCGTACTTTGTCTCCGTCATAAAGCGATTCCCGTAGGAATCTCTAGTCAATACTTGGGTAAGTTGTCCATTCAGGAAATCAAAACCAATATTTTGCTTTGTTTCGGATGAGCCATTAATATAATCAGTAGTTGTTGATGAAAGCAAAATTGAAGGAAATTGCTCTCGAGCAGCCATTACAATATAAGTCTTGTTTCGTTCATCCTTTTTGTAAAAGAACCTAGCCTCCGCAAACCTTTCAACAACAAGTCCCTGATTAGAAAAATTACTCATCTGATTTCTATAACTATCATAATCACCAAGAACTCCCTTATCCAAGATATAGGTATTGTTTATTTCCTTAACCAATTTTCTGTCTGAATCGTAATAATATATTGCCCGCAAATCGCCTACATTTGTAGTGAAATCCCGCATTGAAAGATTGATCGCATAGGGCTTATATTTATGAGTAGAAGTCGCAAAATCACGTTCCTGTAGCATCTGCCGTTTAATCATGGAGCGATCAAACTTTCTATAGAAGTTTTCAGTATAACCTTCTTTCTGCGTATCGCCATTTGGCTGAATGACGGAATTTTTAATTGTCACAGCAAAGTACATCACACCCGGTCCCGGAATTTCACGAGCATATTTCAAAACTTCATCTAGGTCATTGTTGAGTTCCAATTTATAGGGTTGTTTTATAAAGTCCAATACAGGATATATATATTTACCCACTTCTATCCCATATGGGACATAAGAAGTTACACCTGTTGAGGTATTTGGGTCATATCCATCGACATTATAAACATAGTCCGTCTTATAAATAACACCACTAGACAGCTTGTTTTTAATATTTTTAATTCGGGGCCCTCCACCATAGGTCTTATTAAAAACTTTAGATACTCGGATATTACCCGCGGTAATTTCATTTATTGCTCTGTCGAACTTAATCTTTAAACGTCCATCGCTAGTCCAGCCATTATATCTCGCCAAGTTATTATTCCCGTCTGACTGCTTAATATAGGCCCCCGTAAATGAGCCTAAGATAAAGACGGCATTAATTCCTTCTCCTAGGAAATAATAGCGATCAAATTCTTCCTGGTCAATAGGCACTTTTAAAGCAAATAGGTCAGCGCCTAGCTTTTCATAAGATGATATTGGAAAACTTAGGTTTCTATTATAAGCAATCTCACTATAATCATTACTTTCATAGTCAAGTTCAATATTAGCTCCTGTCGGCGAACTGATTTTTCTCAGATTCCAGGCATCTGTACCGACTGCCGATGTCGCGGTGACACGTCTACCGAAGTCCTCATTTAGAGACAATACCTCTTTGTTCAGATCGCCTTTGTAAAAACCCCAGATATCATGACAGTCTTTGCAATAATCCGGGTTTTTGGTAATTCTAAAATCTACATCATTGCGATTATCTCCCAAATCTGCTCCGTTCGCCAACGTAAAGGTTTTGGTTGACTGATCAATTTTAACAATCATTCCTACATACTGTCCAGATTTCTCAACCATAGTTCCCAATTGTAAACTTGGATTTGTAGAGGTAAACTGGTTCTTACCAACAATATTTCCTTTAAAAGTTGCTACCTCTTGCTCATAAGAAAAGCGCGTGACCGGAAGTAAGTCGGCACCACCTTTCCCCCTCAGATGGATACCATTTAAAGTCAATTTACCGAGTTTAGTGTCGGGCTTCTCTATTCGAAAACTATTTGGTGTATTTTTCACCAAGCTATAATCGTATCCAAAATCTATGACACGGATAGACTTACTTTCAAGAAGTGCTTGTCCGAACTTAGCAACATCGTATGTATCAATAATATTATTGTAAAAGCCGTTATATTTGTAATCAACAGGTCCTGAACTATCCTCTTTGAAGGTTGAAATATCTGCATTATTTAAAAGGTAGATTTTATTTAGTTTTAAGCTTTGCGCAGAATTCGAATCGAAGCCGCCTTCATTGTTATAGTCTCTTTTGTTCCAGACACTACTTGTTGTACCCTTTCCGTCAAACCGAACTTCCTTTTCAAAAAATGCTGTATGTGTACGTGACCGAATCTTATTGAGATAAAATAATTGTTTTTTCCCCATACTAAACAATTCGTATTTTTGATCAATATCGTGATCTTTACCTTCTGCGGGGGTACGCCAGATATAATCATCTGTCCACTTCCCATAGTCCATTGCGACCCAATAGCCCCAGTCGGCATCATCAACCAGTCCATTTCCGTTTCGATCGACATAGTCTGCTCCGGTTACAGCTGTTAACAACCAAGTATACGCATAGGGTTCATCTCTACTTGTCGATGTGTATTTAAAACCTTCACTGGTTGAACTCGTATAATTATACGAATATTCGCCATAAGTATATACGGGAAGTGCATAATGATAAGTCATACCAGACTCATTGGTCACCATGAAACCACCGATCTGACTACCGGCTCTAGTTGCTGTCACCCCGCCGATTGTACTGTTATTGGTCAATCGGGTGAAGCCTTTTGCTGAAGTACCCACATCAATAAAACCCTTTGCTTTGGCAGTTGTTCCATTGATAATTTCGTCATTTGTAAAGTACTTAATATGTTTTGAACCTGCCAATTCATTCCCGATCCTATTATCGGGATTCCCCGCCATGTCAAAAGGGAATGTCTGAACAGAGGGCTGTGCTCCATCCTGCTCTACAATATCAGTTAGAGCTTGGTCGAAAGAATTTGAAAAATCATTTACAAACCTAAATCCAACTCCATTTTTAAACATTGCATTCGTTGACCCAGGCTTGGCCAGACTTTTATAGTCATACATATTCTGTGTACTCAAAGCGCGCTGATACAGGAAAGGTCGTATCTGTCCTCCGATGCCCTGCCCAGTAATTGAATAATTATCATACTCAGGAAATGTGCCTCCTACCAATTTTTCATCATCAGTACTCTCGACTATGTTTAAATTATCAGGAAGCAACCTATAATTATCATAGGTACGATTGTCCATATAGGTTTCCCCAGGATTTGAGGAAAATATTGGCGTATATAATGTGCCACTAGTGTTTACCTGTGCCGTCTCATCGATCCAATACCGTTGATTCCTAAATGAAACACCTACTGTAATAGGACCGATTGGTATTGTAAGTCCAAATCCAGAACTGGACGTACTAATCTTATTTGCATTATCGTTATACACCATTGCGCTGGCTCCCATGACCGAAAGACTAGTCTTATTTGATGACGTGGACATCGATCCAGACAATAAGCTCGTTGATGCATTATCACCTCCATTACTCTGCGTTACTGACATTCCAGAATTGAGCCCCACGCTATTAAAATTGGTCGATAGACCCAAACTAGAACTCACGCCTATACCATTTGCTACTTCAACTCCTGAAGAGACAGCCATGCCAGCATATCCACCTCCATATGGACCTATACCAACATCGACACTTGCTCTCAGTGCTCCCATCTTAAAGCCATATCCAATACTGGCACCTATCCCAAACCCACGATAAGTATCGGTTGCAAATACCAACCCAACATTCACCATACTGGCAAATCCTACTTCCAAACCATATTCTTTCCGATTTCCGCCCGACCAATAGTCGCGCCTCTTTAAAGAAACATCATTAAAATCATCTGGAAAACCTGCAACGTTTCGATTAATTGCTCCCGGGTTCAATGTCCATCCCAAACCAACCCACGAAGCTTCAACATCAGGGCGTATACCAGCATGATAGGATAAGGAGAGTGGGTATGCGCCCTCTGGGCCCGGAATTTCTAATAGCGGGAGATTATATGTAAAACTACCGGTCAACGGATTTACCATGTCTGTTGTATCTACAGGTTCAAAACTCGTTGCCTCCGGTGCTGTTGGACCTGCTGTAAGCGCCACGGCTGCCATAGGACTAACCAATTGGAGAAGGAATACAGCGCCCCATATTGCTGCAATCTTCCGCGTATGCCTATTTAATAGCTGAATAAATTTCATTTCGGTTAATATTATAATTGTACAATAGTAGGTGAATAATCAAATTTTGCAGGATCTATAGAGAATTCCAACTGCCCCAGATTCAATCCGAATTCCTTTACTATTAGTTTAAGTACTTTACAAGAGGAAAAATCTTCGTTAAAAACAGCGATAAGCTCATTATTTTTACCCATGTTATAAGTAGGTTGATAACTTACCATTCCTGCAGGAAATTCCTTACCAGAATCTGCTCGGAGAAAAATATATCGGTCCATACCAAAAGAAAAGAGCTGTACATAGGCACCATACTCTTCACGTGGAAGCTGTGCTAGCAACTCATGTCCTTTGAACGACAACTGTATGCTAAAATATTTTTGTTTACCCGGATTATTTGTTTTTTGAACAAGGGATGCAGGTATTAGTTGAATCTTGACTTCCATTCCATTGTTAAAAAGGGTGTCTTTCACAAAACCGTTTTTACTTTCAGAAATATATTGTAGCCCCTGATTAACTGTAGCGAACTGTTTCGGAGGATTTCCACAACTAAAAAAAGCTAAGGAAATAAATAAAATGAGTAAATTTCGCATGATGAGGTTTACTTACTGTTGATCTCTTTCAGAACATCGTCGGTAACATTGGTTCCGTCCGCTGCATAGGCGATGGTACCTGATGGGTTGGCAATAAAGATAAATTTGTATCCGTTGCGTTTACCATAATCTTTTAGGAATGCATTTAATTCGGCAGCAACTTTTGCCATTACCGCTGATTCTTCCGATTGCAGGCTTTCCTGTACACTACGTTGATAATCATTTAACTGTTTTTGTTTAAGCTGAATAATCTGTTTGGCATTATTATCCGATTGGCCATCGTACTTAATAATTGCCTCACGAACTTCGAAATTTAATGTATCAATTTTAAGTTTAAACTCTTTTCCTTTTGCTTCAAGTTTCTCACGCTCAACTTTTGCTCCCTTATACTCCTGAAATATACGAGTAGATTCCACATAAGCAATTTTTTCACCTTTGAAGAATAATAAATAAACACACAATCCCAATACAAGAATAAAACACGCCCATAGCGCTTGAATACTTTTCATAAAATGATATACTTAAATACTTTAAAAATAGGTTCAGTTAGATTGCGATATTTAAACAATCAAACATTAATTCAAAATAACAAAAAAAACATCAAAAGTAGATATTGAGACAAAAAAATTTACATAAAAAAAATATCTACATAATACTTTAAATTTCAATCATACAAAATAGGGGTATTACCATTGCTCAATAACTTAACTAAATTACCTCTAAAATAAATTGATTTAACATAAAAAACAATTAAAGTTACCCTCCCATATATATATTCATCTATAAAGACCAACTTTATTTTCAAAAAACAGCACGGAACTTTACATTTTATTTATTGCAAAATTTCGACTAATTTAAATTCAGAATACAGTTAAGCAAAAAGAAAAGCAAAACACATGAAAAACTTCGAAAGAAACGGAAACGAGTACAAAATGAAACCCCAATTAGGAACCTATGTTCCTTTGGTTGGTATATTTTCCATTATGACCCTAGTTGGGTTCATCAAAATGCCGGAATCCTCTTTCAAGTGGTGGATGCTGGGTATTGTTGTCATCCTAATGATTTCCCTGCTGAGAGCTTATTTTATCATTGATATGGACAGACGGGAAATGCGCGTACGCAAAGGGCTTTTTGGTAAAGAGGTAACCGTTCCGTTGGAAAACCTACAGGGATTTACGATCTACAAGCTCAAACAGTATGGCCTCATCACCGTCAGTGTATCGCTTCTCGCACGTTATCGAAATGAAGACGGTAAAGAAAAAAAAGTGCAGCTCGCACAGCGCTATTTTACAAAGCCAATACAACGAATCTGCAATGAGATCGACGAAATCATCGCAAATGATTGCAGCATCTGAACAACGGAAATAAAAAAGCCACATCTCCCGACGTGGCCTTCACTTAAATAAACATAAACATATGAACCGTCACCTAATCTAGCGGTTCCCACTAACTCTTATTTGATATTCACATTAAATGTAAACGTCGCCTGCACGGTTTTCGTTCCTTCGTACGTATACACCAGTGCCTGCTTGATGGTATATTTCTTTCCAGCTGCCAGAGCCCCTGGATACTGCCCGATAGAAAATGTTATCGTACTTGCGTTAAATTCCGAAAACAAGCCCGCACTAGCGCCCCAGTTGGTGACGGCCCCGGCAGGCGTAAACCAATGCCCGTAACCCGTGGCCGTATTGTTGGGATTTAAACTTCCATTTGGCTCCACGGCATAGAACTTAATTTTTCCACTGCTCATCAAACCCGCCAGGTCTGCCGAAGGTATGGCCAAGGCCTCCCCTAGCTGAGTCGCATTGACGCTTACTTGCGTACCCGAATACCCTGTAGCATCTGCTGGGAAACTTAAGTCATAATTCAATGCGATATCTTTCGGCTGACTGCTCACCTCATTGTATCCCGTAGCCGTTGTACCCTGAATTTTGATTTCGTAAGGCCATTGCTCATCGTTGCTGTCGTCATCATCCCAGGCATGTGGTTGGTAAACAGATGGGGCACCTGTGACCACAAACCAGAGGTTGCTGCAATTGGCCGGAACAGTAAACGCGACCGTATTCTCCGTGCCCTCCGTCCTGTCACCATATACCCGCGTGCCATCTTTCAATAATGCCACATAACCATAGCGCCATCCGGCACGGCTGGCATCCACCGGGTTGAATCCAGCAGCATTTGGCAGTCCCTTAAAAGCTACCGAAACCTGGGTTCCAGCAGCCGGAACTTCCAGCGGAATCACATTATAACCCGTAGTGCCCGGACAACGATCATAGGCAACGCGAAGACTACCGTTGGACTGCCGGGTAAATTTGGTCGTCAGCTTACCGATATAATTCTTCCCATACTCCCGGATGCTGTTCAGGTCCCAGGTCACAAAGCGGGTCGCCGCATCATAGATCTCATTGTTGAACTGCTTCACATCGATACCCGTTATACGCATATAAGCCTGCACCGGATCTTCGGGTTTTAAAGCTTCGCGCCAGATGCGGCCAATCATATCGATCCCATGTTTGCTGGTCCAATACCAATGGATGAAATAGCTGGCATAACGATATTTCTCGTGATGAATATGACGATGATAATTTTCGGTATAGACGGGAAAATCGGCTCCCGAAAATGCCTGTGCGGGATAGGTTTGGTAGGCCTGCCATTGCGCGGTCTGCTCCCAGAACCCATTGCCGCTGGTTCCGCCGTAGCCGTAACGAAATCCATGTCCGCCTTTCAGATCGGCAAATACCTGATATTGAAAACTGTGCCCGATCTCGTGCGCAATTACAGAACCCACCGGTTTACAGGTCGCCGGATTAATCCACAGTGCCCCGATTGTATCGTCGTAACCGCCGCCATACGCCATCCATTCTGTCGTATAATGCACAAAAATCATCATTTTGTATTTATCCAGATTGGATCGGTTCACTTTGCGTTCTGCAAACTTCAGCGTGCCGACGTTCAATGCGTAGAACTGTTCGGCCTTGGCCAAAAGATCATCAATATCGACCCGATATTCTTCAGGTACGGTGTTCGCATTGGGATCGTTCTTCCCATAGCTTGCCCCCCAGAACACAATAAAATGCTCCGACTGACGGCTCCGCGAATAGGACCATTTGCTCCCTTTATCGTTATAATCCATGCCTTCAAATTCCTTTGGCTTATAAATCTTTAAAGAATCTGTTCCCACAGTAACGGGTGGCGTGGTGATCTCTTCCTCGACAGGAAGCGCTACTTCTTTTTTGCTGCATCCCTGCGAAAGGAATACAAGTGCTGAAACCAGGGTCAGCAGGACTTTATGCGATACGATACTTTTCATCATTTGAGCGTTTAATAGGTAGAGATCAACTATGTGTAATGGTCAAAAAACGGAAGCGAACGGTATAGGTACCACTTCGGTAGAATTTGATGGTCGATACGGGGTTAAGATTACGTCCCAGCGTAGTCGCCGTACCAACAATACGGTAATAAGAAATGGGATCACCCGACCAAAATTCTGTACCTACATAAGTACCGTTCATGATGGGATACACCAGACCCGAAACATCTGGATAGCGATACACCAAGCCCGTATCGGTAACTTCCTCTGGATAATAAGGCGACCAATTTTTGAATGTCGGCCGGTCTCCACGTTTGATGACCTCGCCTTTTTTAGGATTGAAGGGCTTGCCGTTTTTATCTTCCCATTGATATACAATTTTGTTTTCTCCTTCCGCCTTATGCTCTACGACGATCTCATAGTCTGTATACGGTAGAAAATTGGATTCGGCCCCGTAGTCCGAACTCGTGCACGACTTAAATAAAATATCTTCCTTCTTAGCACCGATGACATTAAAGTCCAGTATATTCTTAAATTTTTTCTGTCCGGCGACATTGCTCACCTCCACATCGATCGTATACTGTCCCGGGGTCACAAATTGCGTCGCCTGTGTAAAACCCACGCGACCACCGGTCGCATTGAGCATCATCGGTGGATATTTAGCCTTGCCGATCTTGGCATTCAACAGATCCAAAGTAGTATCCCGCCAGGTGATCTCCGCCAGGTAGGTGGATATCTCATGTTCTTTTGAAAATTCTGTTGAGAGCTCGCCGGTTTCCTTATTCCGTACCGCAAGCAGATTTACGGTCAGCGGGGTTGTGCTTCCATTGGCAACAATGGCATCCGTGTACACCACTGCCCCCTGATTGACTTGCAGATTCTCCACATTATAGCGTATATTTTCACTTAAATAACCTATTTGATCACTCTTGCAGGAATCCAATAGCCCGAGGGATAAACCTGCTAAGCCGATTATAAAACTTCGTTTTTTCATCTGTTTTATTTTTTCATGTGTGACGAAACCATCCGGTTGATTCAGCACTGCCGCGGAATCCACCCAGCTAGTTTCATAATTTATTTGATCTTAATGTTGAATACAAAAACAGCATTCAAATCACCCTTTGTTTTCGACTTGTACACGAGGGATTGTCGTACCGTATAGGTACTACCCACCGTTGTTTGCCCTGGATATTGCAGAATATTGAAGGTCATTGTTGAGGTTGCCAGCTCAGATACAATGCGTGCATCGGCACCCCAGGAGCAGGTTTGCCCTTTGGCATCGAACCAGTGTCCCGGTGCATTTGCCGTACTGTTTGCATTTAAACCGCCATCGGGCTGCACGGCGTAGTAGGTGACGTCCTTGCCTACCAGCGCGGATATGGCTCCGCTCTCCACACCATAAAATCGTGCTAAGCGCGGAAGCAAAACGTCTACTGTGGTGCCAGTATAACCGGCTGCATCGTATTTAATACTCAGATCGTAGGTAAAGGTCAGCGTAGCACCAGTTTCCACAATTTTAGGCCCGGTGAGGATGCGCGGCACAAAATCGCCGATAAACGTATGTGTATTGGCCAATACATTCAGCGTTGTTCCTGAAGCTGTTTTAATACCGGTAGTCTGACAATATACCCGCATGTCGGCCTGATCATCTTCTTTGACCGTCACAATACCGTCGGGGCTGATCTGATCGGCCTCACCACGCACCTTCACGTAATACAGGTAATAAACGGGCTGTGAAGACCAGGCCGCTTTAGGCTGCTTTTGCTTATGATAGAAAAATCCACCCACATTGGCCGCATTGCTAATCGTCGTATACGCTGTGCTGGCCGTTTCCAGATCGTAAGGCGCCTCGTTATAGATGTATGCCCTCACAGAATCTACAGGGATTTCGTTGAGAAACTGGTCAAAAGAATACTGTGCATTTTCATCCACATACTTTACAGAGTCTGCCTTCTGTTTATAATAACGGTTGACCGAATAGTCCGAAGGCGCCCAAAAGGTTTTCGCCTTGTTGATTTCGTTTTTGAGTTTAAAATGGTCAATCACCAGCAGCAGGGTGTCAAACATCCCATTGGGATGAGCTGCCAGGTAGTCGTAAGTAGACAGATTGACTTCGGCTGTATGGAGGCCATCATCCGTCAGATAAGCCGCTTTCTTGCAACCTACTACTGCCAGTCCAAAAGCCAGCAGCAATGCAAATCGATATAAGGTTTTCATTTTTTTCAGGTTTAGTGGTTTACATATTGACGGTTCCCCAGTATGGTGTCTGATTCAGCATAGGATTGGCAGACAACAACGATGGATCAAATGGCCAAAAGTATTTCTTCGCGTTAAATTGCGACTGGTTCATTTTGCCTTCCGGAAATTTATAGACGTTAAAGTGTTTATACAACCGCACGAGATCATAATAGCGATGGCCTTCCAGAAAAAGCTCGCGCGCTCTTTCACTAAAGATGGCCTCAATGAGCGGTTCCTCGTTTGTGTAGGCAGGCAGTCCAGCTTGCGTACGGATTTCATTTAAAATGGTTTCTGCGGAGCTATTTTTACCCGTTGCGGCCAATCCCTCTGCCATCAGCAGCTTAATATCAGAATAGCGAAAGATGATGATGTTATTTTTAAAAATCGCATTGGCATTTGACGCATTACTCGAGAACTTAACATTTGCATATTTCGTACACAGCGCATAGTTACCGTTATAAACCATATCAAACACACTTTTAAATCGTTTATCGTTACTATCTTTAAAGAGCGTTTTAATATAATCCTGACTGATTCTTAAAATCGGATCTGTTAAAGACCGAAAATAAGGTCCGGCTAGCGAAAAGTATCCAATTCCCGAGTTCGTACCTTCGTTTTCCCCATTTTGGGAGATCTCAAAAATACCTTCATTGGATTTTCCCTGATAAATACTGCGGTAATTCAGACTGTCCCTTCCCACAAAAGAATATTCGCCGCTTTCCAATACCGATTTAGCCGCCTCGATGCAGTCGGCATATTCGCCCCGCCAAGCACTCAGGTGCGCCTGCAGGGCAAGCGCTGCTCCGGTATTTGCACGCAATGCAAAATCATCTTGGTCGATATTGCTCCATTTCAGTAAAGTCAACGCTTTAGTTAAATCGGCCTGGCTCTGATCCAGCACATCACTCTCTTTACTTGCAGCCAGATTTACAGCATCAATGGGCACCACAGATTCTGTTATAATCGGCACTGTTCCCCATACCCTCGCCATATAGAAATAGGCAAATGCACGCACAAAGTAAGCTTCGCCGATATAGTAATCCCTGGTCGATACATTGTCAAAGACATTTTCGTCCATCTTAGGGAGCCTCTGGATAACGCGGTTGGCCTGATCTATGGCCTGATAGAAGACATCATAGCGCCGCAGCTGATACGCAGGCCGCCAAGTTTCCGAGGCTGCTACAGCCGTGTTTAGCTGCATATTGACAATCGGACTAAAGTCTGCGTTGGTCGAAGAAGTAATTTCGTCCGTTAGCAAATCGCCATAGGCATAGTAGGCCATACCGTTGGCTTGATTTAGGGCCTTGCGCAGCAGCGCATACATGGCGTTGGTTGCGCTATTGGCATCTTCCTGCGTTTTCCAGAAGTTCTCGTCGGTTGCCGAACTGACAGGCTCAATGTCCAGAAACTTGGAGCAGCCTGAAGCGAGATACATGAAAGCACTCAGCATTAAAAACAATATTTTTCTTTTCATCTCTAACTAATTTTAAGCCACCGTTATCCGATGGAACTGACATAATTAAAAGGTAACATCCAAGCCTATTGTCCATTTCTTCGGGATCGGATATCCGTTACCCGTTGAATAACCATTGGCTTCCACTGCTTCAGGGTCCGGCACAGAAGACCAGGACTTAACAGCCACATTATCCACGACCCCATAAATGCGGAGCATTTTCAACTTAAGTTTCTTAATCATGGCCTGCGGGAATGTGTAGCTCAGCTGAATATTTTTCAGGCGTACAAAACTGGCATTTTCCACAAACGTGCTGTTGGCGATGTGCCAGTTGTCTACCGTATTACGAAACAAATTCGGATATTTGGTCTGATCGCCGTCTTTCATCCAGAAGTCGCTCGGCTTAAAATCGCCTGCAATCGCCGAATTTGTTCCCCAGGTCGAATAAAGGGCAGATGAACCGGCATCCTGTAATTTATCCGACAGGTAACCATTCCACAAAGAGCGTCCAAAGACAAAACTTACGAGTGTGGATAAGCTAAAATTCTTGTAGGAAAACTGATTGATAAATCCGCCTACGAGGTCGGGATTTGGATTTCCCATATCAATTTTATCGTTGTAATCGATCACATAATCCCCATTGACATCCCTTCTGCGCGGATCGCCAGCCTGATAAAGGACCGACCGATTAAAGTGCGCTATTCTTCTTCCGGTCAATGGATCGACAGGCACGTCAGCATTAGTCGCATATACGCCATCCACATCCCATACCTTGAATGGAAAAATAGGTTGGCCAACATTCAGGGCGCGTTGCATCCAGGGTGGTCCCACTTGTATTTCCTTTCCACCATCCGGCAGGCTGGTGACATAATTTTTATTATAAGCCATATTGAAATTGGTCGTCCACTGGAATGCCGACGAAGGAGCCATATTTCGGGAGATAATCGTCATTTCCACACCACTGTTTCTCACACTGATAAAATTATTGGAGACGGTGCTATATCCCGAAGTAGCGGGCATCGTCAGATCGTAAACTAATTCTTTGGAGTCGCGCACATAAAAATCGGCAGTAACCGTAACTCGGTCGTGCAGCAGGTTCATATCGAATCCGGCATTAAACTGCGGTGAACGCTCCCATCGGATCGTCGGTGATGTTGCCGCCGCCGCATAATTAGGAGATACTGTCGGTTTACCGTTATACGAGAGTACCGAACCAGCGATACCATTTTCCAGCACCGATCCTGCATAAGATGCATCAAAAGTCAGTCCTGTATAGCGTGCGTAGTACGAACCCGGATCGCGCCCCGTAATACCATAGCTACCCCTTATTTTGAAAAAGGATATGGCATTTTTGCCTCCCTGGAAAAAAGGCTCTTCCGAAAGTACCCAGCCGGCAGATATGGACGGGAAAATACCCCAGCGGTTATCCTTACTGTATCGCGACGAGGCATCCATCCGGTAACTTGCAGAAAGCAAGTATTTGTCCTTATAATCATAGCCAAAACGACCGAATACCGAGACGCGTGAGCGCTCGCTGATGGAAGTCGTCGCATAAAGATCCGGCCCGGAAGGGATACCGGTTACGGTTTTCACATAAGTTCCATTGTCGTTATAGCCATACATATAGTTTTCATTGGACGTGTTCCGTTCAATACCAGTACCCAAAACAGCCGTAAAATTGTGGATGTTGCGGATGCTCTTGATGTAGTTAAAATAGGTTTCCCATTCCCAGCGCTTGTTTTGATTCACCCAATTTTGTGCATAGTTTCTATTACCGGTCAGCAGTTTGGGACGAAAAAGATCGCGCGTATTATTATTGACATTAAACGAAAACTGCGAGCGCAGGGTCAGGCCATTGATCAGAAATTTCTTGAGTGTCCCAGCGAAGTTTCCATTCAGGCTGAAGGCGTTATCGCGATCCATCAGACCGTCGTAGCGCCCTGTATAGATCTGCTCATCTACATCTGTAATCTGATAGAAAGAAGAAGGAAATCCCCAGGTACTAAAAGGATATTTGGTATCGTCACCCGAACCATGTTTTGCTTTAGTAAAACCTGCGAACAAGTTGGTCTCAAATTGGAAATTGTCCGTTGGATTGGCCTGTAACATCAGGCGTGGTGTGAGGTTTTCATTTTCAAAGCCCATCATTACACCTTGCTCATAATAACGCTGTGCCGAGAAACGGTATAAAAATTTCTCCATGGTGGCACCGATACTCACATTGACATTGTTGATGTTGGCCGACTGCAGAAAAAGACCCTGCCAATCGGTATTGTTGTTAAAGGCCGGATTTAAGCTATCTGTCAACATGGGGCTAATGGACCCATTATTGAACCAGTCGTACGATCCACCCTGATAGAGCAGATTCATTTTCAGCCTGCGCTCGGCGGCTCCTACCGTGATGGGCTTCATGGCCGGACGGCTGGAAACCCCATTGTATGCCGAGATCCGTATTTCGGGTTTCCCCTGCGCCGGACGTTTGGTTTTGATGATAATGACCCCATTGGCAGCACGGGCGCCATAAATGGCCGATGCCGAAGCGTCTTTCAGGATATCAACCGATTCGATGTCGTTGGGATTAATGGCCTGCAACGGACTTGCATTACCGTAAGCCGACCGGATATCACTCACGTCGTAAATAATATTATCGATCACGTACAAGGGCGCCTGCAGTTGGTTGTCTGCTAGACCCAGGTTGCTCGTCCCGCGGATGTTGACAATGTTATTGGTACCGGGTTCACCCGATGTGCTCAACACGGTCAGACCGGCCACGCGTCCCTGCAGCATGGCATCGAAGGTTGCATAGGGCGTATTTTCAAAATCCTTCCCTTTTACGGTAGCAATAGCTCCTGTCGTCTTCCGGCGCTGCACATCCTGATAGCCCATTACGACCACCTCATCCAGCCCCGTTCCATCTTCCTTCATCGTTATCTGAAGTGTATTTTCGCCGGCACGCAGCTGTTTCTCCTGCCGTACATAACCGACGTAACTAAAAATCAAGGTCGGATTTGCCGATTTAAGCGGTAGGCTGAATTTTCCATCCGCATCTGTTTTGGTGGCATTGCGGATGCCTTTCTCTAAAATACTCAGATCAGACAAAGGTGTGCCTTTTTCGTCTTTAACGATCCCCGTGACCGTTCTCTGTTGTTGCGCATACAGCTGTTGACAGACCAACAGCAGCAACATAAAAATACCCATTAAGCATTTTTTTGGAAGGTTTTCATGCATAGTCATAATTTCGTTAAGCAGGTGTTCATTTTAACATACCGTCGACCACACATTTACCCCATCGGACAAACGCGATTCCTTTCTAAAAAAGGCGGCTACAGTATGTTAAAAAATTGATTAGTTGTTCTTTCTGTAACAAAATTAGTGCTTCGAAACAGCGGTTTTCGGTCAGATCTTACCCACTCGTTCTAACATTTTAACAAAAGAAAAAGAGGCCTATTGGCGAGGTGTAGGATTGCAGCACAGTGCATAAAACAGCAATTCCGTCTAACTATATCAGAAATATTTTTCCTCTTATGGTTAGACGGAATTGAATCAGAGCCGAAATCGCGCAGGAAATTGAGCGATCTTTGGCCAGATGGGATCAAAAGGCGTAAAGCGATTAAAAAGTCCGTTAATCGTATAGGTAATTCCGGTAGTTGCGGACGTATATCTTAGGAGATACCCCTAAAATATTCCGGAAAACACGGTTAAAATTAGTGATGCTATTAAAGCCAGCATCATAGGCTATTAAAGATATTGAATCGTGCCTTCCTAAACCCAATAATTTACAGGCTTCGCGGATACGCAGTTCATTCAAATAGGCGATGAATGTCTTTCCCGTACAGTTTTTAAAATAGCGGCAGAAGGCATGTGGCGTCAGATTTGCTTTTTCAGCAATTTCATCCAAACTGATATCCTCTTTAAAGTGCTCCTCCAAAAATTTACATAGTTTTTCAATACGGAAAGGTTTGGAGATTTCCCTTTTGGGCAATTGTACACCCGAAAGGGGCTCCAGTTCAGTAAATACTTTGCTGAGTGATTTTAACAAATAAAAAAAATTGACAAGCTGATCCAGAAAGTCGGACTTTTGCAGTATTTCAATATAATAGCACACCTGCCCCTGAAGTTTCGGCGGAACCTTAAATCCCCGCTGGCATTTATGCACAAAATCAAGGAGGTTCCGAAGTTCGGGCATGGTAGCCATGGTAGACAGTGCTCCTTTCGCGCTAAAAAATAAGGAGACAGACCGCACACTTTCACCTGCAATGAAACTTTTAAACACATGGGCCTGGTTTGTCCCCAATAGAAAAATGTCTCCGGGTTGAAATTCATGCACATTATCGTCAAGGAGGAGCTGGCCAATGCCTTCTTTAATCCAGATTAATTGATATTCCTCATGACGATGCATATGCGGATAAAACTTATCCAGCACATCTTCTTGAATATAGATCGATTTATCCTGAGGAGCAGGAACTTTGAACTGAATTGGCTTCATAACAATTTAGATTTAAATAAATGTCAATATGACACTAAATATACTATAGCCAATTTAGTATTACAATGCTTAACTAAAAGAGGTTAAAATAAGGTGATATTAGGTTATAATTTGCACATACCTGAATTAAAACCAGATAGATATCATCTTTTTTACATCATTATGAGCTTCGTAAAACCAAAAATCGCACCTATCGGTTTTAAAATTTACACCCCGGACGGGTATAAAAAACATATAAAACGCATTATTTATACCCGATGTAGTATATCCCGTAATTGGCTTGTTGAATTTACTGATCAATATGATTTCTGAACATTTGAATAATTAACTTCTTATAAAAGAAAGCAAATATCAATATTCCAATAATCAAATTGTAAATTCCCGTAATTTTATTGCTAGGGGAAAACCAATAGGTATACAAAACATATTCTATGGTAAAAAATACTAGCATCGAAACAATAAAATAAGTTTTATTTCTTATTTGCAGTATAAAGCAAAGAGGAATATTAAAGAATAAAACTAAAAAACACACATAAAGTAAGATATACAATACATAGCCTAAGGACAGTTTTATAAACTCAGACAAGGTATTTGCATTGTTGATGACCGCATTTTGAAATCTGTTTTCGATAAATGCAAGAATAAAAAAGAATACAACGTATTTTAGGAACAAATAGCAGATACTATTTAGAAGCTAGCTTTAAACATATTTCTACAGCTCATAAAAACCGTCCTCACAGCGCTACCATCCGGCCAACTTGATCTTACCATCGCTATCAAAATCCGAATTGTCCGTCACCCTTTTTAGGTTCAGCTGTTTTAATGACAAGCCTTCCTGCAGAGGCACCCCTGTAGACTTTATCCTAAATAAGGGATAAGATAATGGCTTTTCGCCCCACTCGAGCACAAAATGATAGCCATCTACAATCTTTTGCTGGTCATCCGTCTTGATGATCAAGATATTGTGGAAGGTTTGCTCCGGCTTTGCAGGATCACTATCGGGCAAAATACCCCTTGCTTTATAGGTAGCGACAAATTTATAATAATGGTATTTGCCATTTATGGGATTGAATACCAATTCACGGCTGTTGTTTTCCTTGATCAATGCTGAAAAAGACTGCTCGAAATCATCCAGCATTTTATAATTAAAATCGGTATTGATCTTATTGGCGACTAGTATATAGGTCTTTTCATCTTTACCGGCACTATTACCCTTCGCTTGGTTTTGTGCAGCGACCGAATAACAAGTGAACCAACTTAACAATAGGACTATTAAATATCTCATCCTACTAATTTATCAAAATTCAAAGAATATTACCTTAGCTGACCAGCAAACATTTCATTTTTCGATTTTTAGCTGACACAGGCACAGAACTTTTACACTACTCCAATAAACAACTCCCATCGCTTAGCACGGACGAAATATCCCAGATCGAGGCTATTTCTTATCAAACCAGCGCTTAAAATCAGCGGCACGGTAACGGCTGACCAATATATCATCTTGCTTCTCAAAGGACGGCTTTAGTTCAATTGTTAATATACTATTGTCTAAAGCACGATATCCTTTGATGATACTACGATGAACGATATAACGCCGGTACATCAGGTAATATTGATCATGGTCGAGTACCTTCATCAATGTCTCGAGGCTATAGTTGTGTGTATACTCTTTACTACTCGTCAAGGTCAGGAGCTTTTTCGCTGAGCTTTTGATAAAGGCAATGCCGTCAAGCGCGACGTAGTTATCTTCATAACCGTATTTTACTCCAAGACAAGGTGCAAGCTTGATCGCATCAGAAAGGTCCCCTCCACGCTCATCCTCCAATTTCGTTTGCAGTGCTTCATAGGTTACAATCATTTCCTTGAGGGCAGTCATTTCAATTTGCATTCGTAGAAAAATCTTATTTAGATCTACTAGCATTGTATAATTAATTGAAAAGGGAACATACCTCTTTACAAAGGAAAAAGCCACATCTCTCGATGTGGCACTACAACATATATATTTATTCGAAATCGCTCTTATTTATACGAATTGATCGATTTGGATACTTTCCAGTCATTACCTACACGTTCCAAGGTAACCAGATCAGTCTTGGTGAAGTTTTCAAATTTCAACGTCACTTTAGCCACCATATAGTCTGCAGATTCTTCTATAATATCATTACTCACTGTACAGTTCAACTTCTCGCCTTTTTGCTTTTTTAAGGATTTAACCACTTCGCTACGGCTGTTAGACTGCGCATTGGAAGCTTGGATCTTTTGATTGAAATCTTCGGCAAATAACTGCTCTACTCCTGCTGATTCCCCTTCAGTCATTACCGCCACATAGTGATCTAAAGCCAAGTCCGCGCTAGAAAGGTTAACGGTTGCTTTCTCTGATTTCGATGCTGGTTCTTCGGCTGCCATAGCGAAAGTTGATACGGCGATTAAAGCTGCTGCTGCGAATGTTTTTACTAGCGTTTTCATAATGTCTTTATTTTATTGTGTTAGTTTTTCATCTAAATAATTTGTTCTTCAATTGTGATGAAGCTATCATGAGCATTTCCATCGATGCTCATGATGGTTTTTGTTCTTATTTGTTGACTCAAAACTACAACACAATACGCTCCTAGCCTACCAGCTTTAGACCAACGCTTAGGAAAACTCGGTGAGTGGCGGGAATAGGTAGGTAAGTCTGCTTCGTATCAGATTCGTACCACGTTCGGATCATCAATAGATATTGTACAGACATCCAACAGACCTTGTCCAGTCTCTGTACAGGGAAAAACTGTTCAGAGACTGGTCAACAATTGAACCCTACATGTCCTGATCCGAAGGCTATACGAAGCAGGTACGAACACAATGCCTATAAAAGTTATTTAAACTCATCCCTAATTAGGAGTTTTTAGCAATAATGCCTAGAGCAGCGACGAAATCCGTGAGTTTGTCTTGTAGCGATCACCGAGATACCATGTCTTTGGCCATAACCATGCAGGTTATGGTAAGAGGAAAATTAAGGCTATCCAGTTTATCAACGCTTCGTTGTATGAGCTGTTGTAGGGAAAGGTGTGATTAAACTACACGATCAACTCAAGTGCATTCAAGATCTATAAACAAGGCGATACTACTATCTTTCTACTAATTCTTCTACTTTCTTTCTACTTCTTCTCCTAATCTTTTCCTAGTTCTTTCCCTAGAATATTTACATTTTTCCTTCTGAAATAGCTCACAGCCTATTGTACGAGCGTTATTAAAAGTCTATTCATTAAGCGCTTCTCCTAATTTTTTACCTAAATTCATCTATTCTTTCTACTTAATTATTCTAATTGAGCTCCACTCACTAGTTATCCCCGAGGCAACTCGCTATTTTAAATGGATCATGAAAAAGCCACATCTCTCGATGTGGCTCTACAACATATATATTTATTTGAAATCGCCCCTATTTATACGAATTGATCGATTTGGATACTTTCCAATCATTGCCCACACGCTCCAAAGTAACCAGGTCAGTCTTGGTGAAGTTTTCAAATTTCAAAGTCACTTTAGCCACCATATAGTCTGCCGATTCCTCGATGATATCAGTGCTTACTGTACAGTTTAGCTTTTCGCCTTTTTGTTTTTTCAAGGATTTAACCACTTCGCTACGGCTATTAGACTGCGCATTGGTAGCTTGGATCTTTTGATTAAAATCAGCTGCAAATAACTGCTCTACTCCTACTGATTCGCCCTCTGTGGTTACCGCTACATAGTGCTCTAAAGCGAAGTCTGCTGTGGAAAGGTTAACGTTTGTTTTTGCTCCAGGCCCTTCTGCTGCCATAGCGAAAGTTGATACGGCGATTAAAGCTGCTGCTGCGAATGTTTTTACTAGAGTTTTCATAATGTCTTTTTTATAGTGTTAGTTTTGTTGTTCTTATTTGTTGACTCAAAACTACAACACAATAGGCCCGTAGCCTATGGACTTTAGACCAACGATCAAGAAAACTCGGTAAATGGCGGGAATGGGGAGGTGAAATATTTATCTATTTCTTATTCAGGTTATGGTTTCCCGTAGCATAGCAACTTAAATGCGCGGTAAATTTGTTCAGTCAAACACTCAAGATACTCATGATTAAACAATTACTAATTCCGATTACATTTGTTAACATGTTGGCAACGAGCCAGGCACAAGAAACAAAGAAAGAAGCTGAAAAAACAAAAATGGATCTTTTTGTCTCGAAAACGGGCACTATTACCAAGTTCGTAGAGACAAAACTTCCAAAACTAAAAACTACATACAATTCTTGTGAAACAAAAATTCGTAAGATAATAAGTGGCAACGCAATGGGATACTTTTATCAGATCGAAAAACAAGGACAATATGACGACAAGGTGGCCTCTATTGAATACAGTGATCTAATTGAAATATTAAAAGCGCTTACCGCATTAAAAGGCCAGGTAGATATTGACATTGCTTCAAATCCAGATTATCTAGAAAATAAGTTTATCACCGTCGACGGATTTCAAGTTGGCTACTTCGTAAGTAAAGGAAAAGCGACTTGGTATATTAAGCTTGAACAATATGGATCTGACGCTACATTATTCATTGATCAAAGTGAGACCATAGAAACAGCTTTTGCGAATGCAAAAAGTAAAATGGACGAACTTAAAAAGTAAACGAGACTACTAAGAAAATAACAGATCATACAATTAAAATCTAATACTCATGGATAAAATAACGATTTCCCATTTGGTCGAGTTTAACAGAAAAACCCCAAAAGGCCGCCGGACATTAGTAGAAAAACTAAAAAAACCTAAGATAAAACCCGAAAAGTCTGAGAGTGGTGGCGACTATTGGATATCAGCGGTAAGCTGTATTAGCAGAGCATTTGAGGCAGGTAACAACATTGAAATAGGTGAAAAGATTGACGAACTACTAGAGAAAATTGAAAACAGCGAAGCTAAAATAACCAAAAACATGTTTCAAAGAAACATTCATATTCTTCAAAAATTTGAAGAATTCGACTTTGCCCAGTTAAAGCCAAAAAAGTTTCAACTTCAAAAGCGATCAAAAAAACAATCTATTGTTGTGTTAAAAAAACTACCATTATACGCGAAACCAAATCACGTTTTTCTTTTTGAAGATAATGGCGTGAAAAAAATTGGCGCGATATGGTTTGTCGCCAAATTAGATGGTTTTACGCAAGATGAACTTTCAATGATTACAGACATACTGTACCGTTATCTAGATATAAACTATTCGGACAGTTTTGAATTGGCTACCAATTTTTGCATAGCTTTTGACGTCACTACGATCAATATTTTATCCTATGCACAGTTAGGGAATAAAAGAATTAAATCTCCATTGATTGAGATAGTCAATGAAATCAACCAACTTCTTTAACGTATTTCAACTCAAATCCTGAAACTTTCCAAATGATCTCATAAGAAAGAATTCCGATGATTTTTGAGACTATCTTTTTATACTTAGTCCCCATAACCCTCTATTTTCCTCTCTTGCCTCATGCTGAAGCTTTACAAGCAGGTTTGTATGCTTCAAATTAGGAGGATAGGTATCTACAACAGCAAATCCGCTTTTCACTAAATCAGCATTCAGAAAAGTTCCATCCTGCAAATAGATGTAGGCCAGCAACCGCTGATATCGGTCCTTTTTCTGAACATCAAATTCAAGCTTAACCCACTTATTTTCGGTTAGCTGTCGCACATATTCTTTTGCTTCCTTTGCATAAGGTCCCTTTAATTTTCCTCGGGAATTGCGCGTCTCTGGTGCATCAATTCCTATAAATCTGACCTTAAATTTTTCGCTACCATTATTAACCCAAAAAGTGTCCCCATCAATGACCTTCGTAACATAAACTTCTTTTTGTTGCCACCGGTTGATCATTTCCTCCTGAAGTGGAGCAGTAGATTTCCCTTCCCCAGAGGCACTAATAAAATGTTGTTGATTGACCTCAGTCGGCTGTTCACTTCCGCAATTAATAAATAAAGGTAATATGAAAAAGATGGCAACCAGTATTTGCCATCTTTTTCCAAATCTTACTAGCTTTTTCATTATGCCGAAATCTTTTCATCTGCTCCCTTTTCAGGAAATAGTATGGATACCAAAACAGATAAAATAAGAATTCCCCCTACAATGCCCAAAGAAACTGGTGAAGGGATATGATACCAAGGCGAGATGATCATTTTGACACCAATGAACGTTAAGATTACCGAGAGCCCGTAAGGAAGTTTGCTGAACATATGGATAAAATTGGACAGTAGGAAATAGAGCGACCTAAGTCCAAGGATGGCAAAGATGTTGGATGTGTAAAGAATAAAAGGATCCTTGGAAATAGCAAAAATAGCTGGGATAGAGTCGACCGCAAATAACACGTCTGTAAATTCAATTACGGCAACAACAACCAAAAGCGGGGTTGCAAGTTTCATCCCGTTCTGAACAGTAAAAAACTTTCCTTGATCATAATTATCAGATACCTTCCAGAATTTCTTCACCAATCGCGCACCTGCTGTTTCGCTAAAATCCTCATCTTCATCGTCATCTCCACTTCCCCAAGATTTGATCCCTGCAAAAACTAGAAACAAACCAAAGGCTGTCAACACAAGATTGATATTCCAAGGTAGAGCGGTCACACCAAAGAAATCCAGTATCGGATTAAGATAGGTTACATTAATTAGGCCTACGCCAGCAAAGATGAAGATCGCCCGAAAGAGCAATGCGCCCAAAATCCCCCAGAACAGTACTTTGTGATGTAATTCACGTGGCACTTTGAAGTAAGAAAACACTAATATAAATACAAATAAATTATCTACTGACAAGGCTTTTTCTATCCAGTAAGCTGCCTGGAACTGGGTAAACTTTTCTATTGCAATGGCATGCCCTCCAGCATCCTGATTAAATACATAATAGACAACACCGGAGAAAATCATTGCCAACGAAATCCAAACCACTGTCCATATAGTCGCTTCTTTGGAAGAAACAATATGGCTCTTTTTGTTGAAAACACCCAAATCCAGTAACAGCATGATAATGACTGTCAACCCAAATCCCCAAATTAGACCAGGATGTAATTGTAAAATACTTTGTTCCATTTTTATAAATTATTGATTAGTTAGCGTGATAAATAATAACCTTCCACCCTCCTCATTGGACAGTAGAATCTTTTTGCCGTCAGTCAATTCAACCATTGAATTAATTGGTACATCTTTTTGCTCAGTCAGGTCCTTCATCCCCGGCAGGTTTTGGTTGACTAGCATCCATTTATTTTGGTAGTAGGTAAAATACCCAACTGGTTTCTTATCCTCAGCGGTAAGGCTTTCATTCCGTATCACTTTACGGGATACATGCCATTTGAAAAGATATTGATTGTGATAGACCATTAGCCGATGTCCTTCGGGTTTCCATACAGTATCTTTAAATTTAAAATAGAGATCGATGACAGGAAGGCTTCCTTTGTGCGCTGCACCACAGAATGGACAGATAGGTTTGGTAGAATTGTCAAATACGTACCACTTCTCATCACATTGTGGATTATTGCAAGGCTGAATAAGGTCTACTGTTTTCAATAATGCAGTCTCCCACTCGTTGGCAATGGGACGCAACATAGGGTTGTGCAGGCCATCGATAAAAGCCCGTTTAAACAGATCTGCCAAATAGGGTCCCGTTTTGGTGTAAGAAAGCTTATCAGGGTTTCCCCAGAAGGATTCCCATTTTCTCAGCTGATCGGTCTTAACAGCATTCATTCGATCAGTAGGATGCTCAACAAACAGGGCTTTTTCTCCCATCGCCATTAGTTCATCTTTTTCGGCATCGAGATCCCAAATCTTACCACCCCGCAGTGGGTGCCGTCGCAACAGATACATATAAATCAGCACTGCCAAGGCATGAAGATCTGTCTTTTGATTAGGCAGTACCCGATCGGGATCATTAAGTTTAAGGTGTTTGGTCTTTAATACCTCTGGGGCAATAAAATCGGCTGTACCAATCACCTCAGGAGGGTACAATCCGGGAACAACCAAACCATCCAAATCAATGATATTGGCAGACTTACTAACAGGATCAATAAGCACATTATTATAGGATAGATCTGAATGGGCAAGCCCCATTTGATGCATTTTCTTGACGCCCCGACAAATATTAATAGCAATTTGAAAATAACTTAGCCAATCGCCTAATTCGGACTTATCCAAGGCGAGCGGATATTGTTGATGACGAAAGGATGGTGCAGTAAACCACTTTCCAACTTTCTCCCCTCCTTTTATCATCGAATTGGCACCATAACCCTTTGCAAAGAAAAATTTGGAATCATAGATCGGTACAATGACGCCTGTCTTGCCATCCTGTTCTACCGCATCATAAGGCCAGCGGTATATTTCCTGTAAGAAATAATCACCTGCACTACCATTCTTAATATTGTCTAAATATAAAGTGACAATACGCTTTATCCGATCCCGTTGATTGAAGTCAAGGGTGTTTCGAAAAAAAGCAACCACGTACTTTCTATTGGGTGCAAAATAGACATCCTTAACACCACCTTGTTTGGGACTGCCGTCATCTATATACTTGTAAGTCCGAGACGGATCAATAATGGATTTTATAGTTATCGTCTTCATCTGTTAATAGATAATGGCTAGTGTTCTATCGTCGTGGTTACCTTTACTCCAGAAGTCAAGCCAGGTCAATAACTGATCCTTAATATGTTCATCTGTCAGAAAATCTACCTTTGCACCGTCTTCATTTTGCCCACTTAGATCTTGTAGAAAGGTATTCCAAGTTTCTTTATCTTCGAGTTTGTTTTCTGTTATAAATTTGGCATCATAGATCCCATCTGTCATCAACATCAATTTTGAAAAATCATCAAATCTATTGATCGCAAATCGTAATGGCATATCACTGTGACTGAAAATCTCTGGCATGGTAATAAAACGGGTTCCACCACCAAACTCACCGATATCGAGCAGATTGAGTAAATGTACTTCCTGTAGATCGCCAATAACAACATTGATCGGGCAATCACCGACACCAAATGTCAGGACCGCGTAACCAAAATCAAATTTTTTGACAAGCGCAAAAATCAATGTGGTGTTTAGATCTTTCAATAGAATATCTTCCTGTTTGGCAAACTCCACTAGCTTTGCATGTACATCGCGAACAGATTTGTAAAGGATATTAATGATCAAAGATTTAACCTTGAGCAGGCATTCTTCAGCAGTCATTTCGGCTTTAACAACCTCTTCAATTGGATCATTGACAATATTTGTTGTGGCCGCGGAAACAGGTTGATCATCTTTTGGTGCAGGCGGAACTGCTTCAGCGGGTGCGGTAGTATAGTAAGCCAAGCATAAATCGTTTAATTCGTGTAGAAGAACCTCGTTATCGAAAGTTTTAACAAGATATTCTGTAGCTATTTTAGATCCTTGCCGGGAAAATTTAGCCGAACCAGCTCCGTCCGCAACGGCCACGACAGACCAAGCTTCGGGCAGTGCAGACACATAAAAATGATCATCACGAAAAGAACCTTCGTGTGCATGCGAGCGTCCTCTTTGTGAGGCAACAACTATCCGCTTGTCGAGAAAGGCTCCAGCATATTTATCACTGTCCGCCTTGGCGTATAGATCATTTTGATTGCTCGGTTTATTCAGCCAAAGGTCCTTAGGATCAGCATTGACAATAAATGGGATGGTTTTAATGTCTTCCGTTGGATTTTCTTCTAGAGTATTAATAAAAACCAAGTGCAAATCCATCGTAAGTGCCATGTTTGGCACTCCACAGATACTTGAAGTCTCCGGATCAAAGGTTAAACCAACTTTATCCAGATTTTTGATCTGTTGGATGCGAATATTGGGAAATTGAGCTAGGTCAAAACTATACGCATAGTGTTTTTTCGCATTAGCATTAGTAATGACCAGTTGCGCTTCTTTAAATTCTTCCTTCTCTCTATACATTTGAAATATCGCTATTATCTGTTGTTTTAATGAATTAATATCCCTTGCTAATGCATTGATCTTCGCATTGTGCATCAGTTTGGCAAGAGTATTATCAACGACCTTGTTCTGCTCTACGTTAAATTCGTCCAGCAGTTGTTTTAAAATTGTTTCCACGATTAACCTAAAGTTCTATTAATATCAAATCCGCCTCCTGAGGCACCATAAAAACCAATATTGCCACACCAAGGGCATGTATTTTCGCCATCACCTTTAATACAATGTATTCCACCACAGGAGCAGCTGGCGAGACCAGATTGGTTACCGCAACAAGGACAATTGGGATTACCATAAAGCTCGTCGGTTGATACCTTCAAATTGGAATTGTCAGGTCCAGAATAATCACGATAGGCGTTTTCATCTATTTTATAAGCTCCTTGTACACGATAAACTCGGGTAGATAAGTCCATGATACCTGAATCTTCTATATCACGCCTAAATTTGATCAGATATGACTTATCGGTATTTGAACATTTTGCATTAACCACGACAAAATTATCATCCACGATCTGATGCATTCTAACTGTATCAACTTTCTCAATCACCTCAGGAGTGCTTTTCGATAAATTTATTGTATCAGTATTACTATTGGTCACTTGCTCACTTGTCGCTTTGATGGAAGCTGTCACCCATTTAAAAAACTCTTTGTATGACTGCGCACCGCTATTATTAAAACGCAACACATGTGGGGTCAGTTGCTCCAGTAATCCATAGTTGGTATTATCTCCTATTGAGATCGCGATTAGATTTGCTTTGCGTTGGTATATTGTATTCCACTTTTTGATAGCTTCTTCTGTATCATCTGTCGGTACACCGTCCGTAAACAAAAATATGATGGGTTTCCAATCACCTTTTCGTTCATAGGTCGTCGGCATTAGCTCGTTATCAATTGAACGCATCAATTCTGTCAATCCACTGGACAGCGAGGTTCCACTACCAATGGGCAATTTTGGCGGATAAAAAGTGATCACATCCTGTAAGGGTGTAATGACCTTGCTTTTACCGGCAAAGCCAATGATGGATATCCATACAGTTTCGAGTGCAAAAGGATCAGTTTTGAGTGTCTGAATGACGGTACCAATACCATCTTGTACTTGTTCTATAGGTTCGCCGACCATAGATTCAGATACATCTATCAAGAAATATACAGGTAACCTTCTCATGATTAATTCAAAGTTTTAAATGATAATATTCAATTCGTTCGGTGGAGGTGGAAGTGTCAGAATTTCGCCAGTACCTTGAGATTTACTGCCCATTTCAATTGATGAACTCACCCATCGAAAGAAGGTTGTCAATGTATTACTATCGGTGGTATCCAATTTGACAACTTCATCCGTCAGCTCCTTTAAAAAAGAAACTTCGGCTTTAGGACCAGCTGCACAACCAACAATAATTCCAAAATCCATTGCTTTGATTTTGGGAATGCACATCCGATATTTCTGAATATCGGATGGCTTTCCATCGGTAAAAACAAAGAGCAAAGGCTTCCAGTCACCCTTTCGTTCGGTCGATCCCTTAACCAGTTCATTGTCTATCATTTTAAGCAGCATTTCGAGTGCCTCTCCTGTATGAGTTGGGCCGCTTTCGGGGCAATGTATTTCTACTGGCTGAAAGCTTGCCAAGTCGGTCAAAGGAACTAGATTATGAACTTCACGATCAAAGGTAATGACACTGATATGCAAGGAATCCATAGCCTGTGGATCCGTACGGAGCATACTAATGAGCCCATTAAAGCCATTATTCAATGCTTGTATGGGCTCACCACGCATAGATCCTGAGGTGTCGAGCAGAAAGTAGGCTAATAATCGTCTGTTCATAACTAAGCTACTATAACTAACTCCGATGGCGGTGGTGGTAGCTGGTCCAATCCAGTTACCTCTTTTCCTGATTCCTCAACTTTGGTCGATGTAGTGGATATGGAAGCCGTTACCCATTGAAAGAATTTTGAGATGCTTTCTGAATCTGCACTGTCAAGACGTACTACAGAATTAGTAATTTGTCTTAAAATGGCATCATCAGCCCCCTGTCCGGCTGCACAACCGACAATCAACCCTTTATTAACAGCCTTTAGTTTGCTATACCCTTGCTGCCAATTATCCGTTGGGATACCGTCGGTCATAACGAAAATCAGTGGCTTCCAGTCACCTTTCTGTTCCAGTGTGGTCGTGGTTACCTCTGTTTCCAGTTTATCAGCAAGTAAGGCCAAGGCTGCACCCAAGGAAGTCACACCTGAGGCTTTAATATCAACCATCTGGAAGGATGCTAAATCGGTCAAGGGTACAATCTGCTTAACGTCAGAGTCAAAAGTGATAATACTGACAAAAGCGGTCTCAATCGCTTGAGGATTTTGACGTAGGGAATGCATCATCATCTGTACACCGTTTTTAACGGCTTCAATTGGTTCTCCGGTCATTGAGCCAGAAGTATCCAATAATAGATATACGGGAAGTCTTCTCATGGCTATAAAAATTTTTGCTGAACGGTTTTAATAGTCTCTTCCAACTTGCGGTCTTTAGTAGGTTCTCCAATGGCATTAAATTTCCATTCACCATTGCGTTTATAAAATACGCCCAGTACCATAGAAACATGACCTGCAAAACCTTCACCTTTAGCAATATTGTAGGTAGCAAACACTTCATTAACCCGGGAAGGTGTACCCTCATAGATCCGGATAGAGGCAAAAGGAATAGTCCCGAAATCATGCCCACGATAACTGTTGAGCACAAACGCGACATGAGTTACTTGACTATTAAGCTTAGAAAAATCAACCGTAATGATTTCATTATCCAAGCCATCATCGCCATCCATGTCTCCTGTCAAATCGTCGCCACTGTGACTAATGGCTCCATCTCTAGATCGTAAACTCCCGAAGTACACAACATCAACATTATTTTTAGATTCATCGAAAAGAATACAACTGGCGTCTAGATCTACCGCTTCTTTCTCTTTTCCGCCGAGCCAATTTTTCCTTTCAATAGCTCCCCAGTTCACACCCACACAAACATTTTGCAATACTGTACCATTACCTTTCTGAAGGTTGATACGTTGTCCTTTTTGAAGATTAATTCCCATTTTCCTTAATTGTATTTTGTTAGATAGTCTTCCAATCCACCCTTCATGCCCATACCCACAGCTTCAAATTTCCACTCACCATTCCGTTTATAAATACGGCCAAACTCGACAGCAGTCTCTATGGAGAAATCCTCTTCCAATTCGTATTTCAATAGTTCCTCATTGGAAACAGTGTTGAGAATACGCATAAAGGAATTGCGTACTTGTCCAAAGTTCTGACCTCGCGATATTGCATCGTGAATGGTAATGACGATGCATATTTCTGTCGCTGTATCTTCAATCTTCGCTAGATCTACGATGATTTGTTCGTCGTCTCCATCCCCATCTCCCGTAAGACTGTCACCAGTATGAACTACTGCCTCATTTGGAGATTTTAGGTTGTTGTAAAAAATAAAATGTTGATCTGAAAGGATCTTTTTGTCTTCTCCAAGAATAAATACCGAAGCGTCCAAGTCAAAGGCGCTTCCTGTGGAAGAACTATTGGTGTCCCAGCCTAGGCCGATTGTAAATTTTGGTGCATTGATGTTTTCTCTTTGCCCTTTTTGTAAATTGATTGCCATGATGTATGTTGTTTTAGTTTTATAATATTCTGTTGATAATGCGCTATAGTATGGTAGTTATTGCTAATTGCTAGATCGAACAATTCACAGCTTTTTTCTACCGGGATTTGATTTACGACCTGGAAAAAATCTACCTCATTTAACAAGAGTAAGTATTTAACCAAGCGCGTATTGAAGTGAAAACTATTACTATTAATGATGCGTATAAGGTCGGCCGATGATTTCACATCAAAATAATTGTATCGATTCTCTATATTGGGATGGATGGCCTGGTTGACGAGCTCAGCATAATAGACAAAGAAAAAAGTCCCCTGCACATTATGATCTTTCAGTATCCTCTCAACTGTCAGTTCATGGCTTCCTGTAATTTTGATATCATCTAAAAAAATACAGAACCTATCTGATATAAAATCCCGATCCAAATGATAGGTATCGTTGGAAATGAGTTTTAACCGTTGTTCAGAGTCCATATTTCCATAGTCTTCCACATAAGTCTGTTTGCGATGGATCTTACTTTCTTTGCATGCAGCCTTGCCATGCAGAAACAAAAATCTATTTAGCTCTCTTTTGAAATAAAAGCATAAGAAATTAGAAGCTGTAGGAATGGAATGATAAGGACTGGGCAATAAAACAATGTCCTCTTGTTCGAGAATCAAATTTTTATGCTTTTCCAAAAAGCCCTTGCAGAGTTCTTTTGCAAATTTCTCGGCATAAATCGTCTCTCCAAACTTAAAGCGACTGTATTCCATTTCTGAAAAAGGACATACATGTTGATGTTCAACATGATGTAAGCTATATCTGTACATTATAATTTATTGGATTAATATTGCGTTAAAACCATAATTGATAGCGCCATTATAATCTGCTTTTCGATTATCACCTATATGGACAATATCTTTTTTCTTAATCGTTCGCTGTTGTCTTATTTTTTGGAAAACAAGGTCAAAAGCTATATTATTTGGTTTGGATACCCCTATTTCATCTGAATAAAGTTGAAAAGAGAAGAAGTCCGATAGCTCATAATATTCTAGTACTCGACGTAACACATTACCTTCCAGAAATGCAGTATTGCTTAAAAGACTTAGGGTCTTCCCCTTGGAAACTATTGTTTCGAATACGCTTTTCTGATTATCATTCAGGAGAATAGGCTTATAGTCCCAAAAAAGAATATCGACTTCCCTCGTGAATTCCGTCAAACGCTCTTTGAGCTCTGTATCGAAATCAATTCCTAATTCATTTAAAATCAAACAGTAGATAAATTCACGATCTATATGTTTTCCTGTTATCTCACTGATCTGATTACTCAGGATATCGTAATGCCGGACGACTATACCTATATCTTCGATCTTTTTATCGACGCAAAAGAAATCCCGTAGCAACATATTTCTCTTTTGTTTGAAATGAGGATTTGATTTGATGAGTGTAAGCCATAGATCAAAGGAATAGTGTTCAAATATTGAGGTATCAATAACCATAATGATTTCCTATTTTGATCCGGCCGTCCATTGCATTCCCCATCGGTAAGCCTTGTCACAGTCTCCATGCGAATTATGGAAAGTCACCAGTTTTCTGACAGTGATTGAATTTTGAGAAAAGAGTATTTCAGCAATCGCACAGAATTTGTTGTGACTGGATTGTGCTCCCATCTGTACTTCTATTTCCGCATTACCAGGGACCTTTACAGTGACAACACCATTTGTTTCTTGCCAACGTGCTGCCCCTTCGTAAATGAAACAGTATATAACCATCCGTTTCAGATCTTTTAGTCCAGCCGGATTTACAATGATATTTTCGCCGGAACCAGAGCTGCTCCCTCTATCATCACCAGTATGCCATATCCAGGGTTCAGCCACATAACGTCCTTGCCGGGTCAAACGATCCTTGGTGCCTCCCTTGCCACCGGAAAACTGAAGACCATCGATAACAGTTTTCTCTCCGTTATTCAACTCATAGAAACATCCCAGATCCAGGTCGATATCCTTACTGAATAAACTTCCAAATATTCCCTTTTTTGTTCCTTTTGACCAATTCAAATTGATATTGATCTCCTGTGTAATTGGATTACCTTTTTTTGATAAGTCAATAAAATGCGAGTCACCTTTCTTTTCAAGGGTGATTTTCTCTAGGTTAATAGCCATAATTTATATTATTTTATAATTTGTCCTTTATAATATTTTGACAGGAAGAAGGCTAGATCTTCTTTATAGCCCATACCAGAAGCTTCAAATTTCCAGCTATCATTTCGACGATAAAGACGCCCGAACTCAACGGCGGTTTCAAGAGAAAAATCTTCTCCTAATTCGTATTTCGCAACTTCTTGTCCATTGCTATCATCTACAATTCGTATGTAGGAATTTCTTACCTGTCCATAATTTTGCCTGCGGGCAATCGCATCATGGATGGTGACCACAAAGGATATCTCTGTAATTCGTGAATCTACTTTTGATAAATCAACTTGAATACTTTCATCATCTCCATCGGCACTATTTCCACCGGTTGGATCATCACCTGTATGATGAAGTGCGCCATCTGGAGAATCTGTATTTCCATAAAAAATAAAGAAAGGTTCAGCTGGTATCTGTTTGAATTGATCAATCATAAATGCGGATGCATCTAAGTCAAAATCATTCCCTGTTCCTTCATTAGGATCCCAGCCCAATCCTATGGTAATCTTTGTAAGTCCAACTTCGATCCGTTGTCCTTTTTGTAGGTTAATAGCCATATTTATCTGCTAACAAAAGTTTAGTTAATTTGGCGAGATAAACTATGATGTACACAGTATTACCTCGCTGAGAACAAAACTAACTAGATCAAAGCAGCGTTCTTTACGGGAAACCGTAGCTCATAAAAATTAAATCAGAATCTTAACATGATAATCAAAATATGATGTTACCAAAACTGAAAAGTTCATTTCAATACCTTACAACCTATTTTTACTATCATTTTGTCTTATAGTTTTGTCAACAGAAGTACTTTAAATAAAACAATTACTTTAAATTCTAGAGATAAGCAGCAATACGATAAATACCGCTTTAAAACTTAACGTTATCGAAATACTGAAAGAGGATTTTTTCAAGAATTTTGATACCTTTAGAAAAATAACAACCAACAATTTATTAATCTATATGAGTGCAAATGTTCCTATTGTAAGGTCAGTGTCCTGGCCAGCTGTTTTAATACTGATTGTCTTCTGGATAGTCCTGGTGGTAGCTTCCTTATTCTTATTCCAACTTGAGGGCGTGATGGTCGCCTCAGTTCTTTTTTTCATTTTAGTAACAGCATTGCAACAGCTCATTCCAAAGAGCCACAAAAAGGGAATGAAAGCAGTCAAACAGAATGACTTTAAAGGTGCGATTGAATATTTTAAACAGAGTGTGGATTTCTTTACAAAAAAGGAATGGCTAGATAAATATCGGGCAGTTACCATGTTTAGCGCTTCAAAAATGAGCTATCGGGAAATGGCGCTCTGTAATATTGCATTCTGTTATTCGCAGACTGGGCAAGCCGAAAAAGCAAAAGCGCTCTACGAAGAGATCCTGCAAGAATACCCCGAAAATGGAATCGCTTATTATGCGCTAAACTCAATCAATACCTTTTCAAATCAGGCTGATTAAAAATAGTGCATTCAGCCCGGCTACTTATGAGTCCAGCTTTTACAGATAATCATGAAACAAATAAAGGCTATCCTACGATAGCCTTTTCTCATCATCTTATTGGTTAAAATATGGCACTAAATATCTTGAATGCATTAGATATCGTTTTCAACAAATAATCCTACCTCGTTATTTATCTTGCTTTCACAAAAGTAGCATGATACCCCCAAGAGTTTTTACGGTAAACCGTAATCCAATATCGGCGATTGTTATATAAAGCCCAATTCTTTACAGTACGCAACAAGCTGTTCGTTTTTAGTATATCCAAGTACATCCTTCATGAGGTTGAGCCGTTTCTCAATGCTACTCAGGCTCGACGGACGAATGTCACGTTGCTGGAGATACTCGGGCATTTCCTTTTGGGATACACCTTCGTACAAGAGTTTAATGATATGCAGGTCAAACTGCGTAAACTCATGCGAGTTCTGCTCCTGAATGAATTTTTTACTGTCGGGCGATTGGTACGTGCGGTTCTGATCAACAGCTTGCAATGCCTCGCGCAGATGCGGGCCATCACGGCGTGCTTTGCGTACCAATCCATCGATCTCGTTATTCTTGAACATATCATTGATCAAAGATGAGCGGTCCTTGGCCGTCAGCACAATAACCTTGATATCTGGCTGTACAAGTTTGACGGCTTTGATCAGAGAGAGTCCATCTTTTATCTCCTGCGGACTATCATCATCTTCAAATTCGATATCCGTAATGAGTAGGTCATATGGTTCGCCATCGCGGATCGCATTTTTAATCCAGGTGAGTGCATGGTCGCAATAATAAACGTATTTGGTATTGTGAATACCGAGGTCGTGCAGGGTTTTCTGCACGGAAATGTTGGCTATCTCGTGGTCTTCGGCAATGAGTACTTTCTTAAACATACATTATTGTCTTTTTATAATGGGATAGTGGTCGTGATATTGAGCCCTTTTCCCGGTTCATTCACAAAGGTAATTTCACCACCGAGGCTTTCAATACGGGAAACCGTATTCGCTAGCCCTTTTCCTTTAGATTTTTCTTGTGGGATTCCTATACCATTATCCTTATAGAATATGTTAAGCTGTTGGTCTGTTATGTCAAAACGTACGACGACCTGTTCGGCCTGGCTATGTTTCTTCATATTGACCATCAATTCCTGAAGCACATGTTTCACTTCATCTTTAATACGTTTGCTAATATCGTCCCACTGTTCGGCATCATTACCAGCGATTAATACCTTCCGATGGTCAGCGGCAAAGGATTTGAGTAAGCTTGTCAGTTGCTCGTTATAAGGTGTCTCTGTGACGGTTTGCTGTTCGACATCGTGCGAGATATCGCGCGACTGGTGGTACATATTTTCCAGTTTATCGAGTACACCATCGCGGTCCACCTCATCGCCATGTTCGATTTCCGACATGACACGGTAGATGCCATTGGCGACCACATCGTGAATCTTTTTGGAAAGATGCAGCTGGGTCTCTTTGACGCGGTTCTGTGCTTCGAGTTCAAGACGTTGCTTGCGTCGTTTGTACCAGAGGGTACCGCCGCCCACAGCCAACAGCAGTAAAAAGATACTTGCGCCGGTAATGGCACGTTGTCTGACCAGACGGTTCTGCTTTTCGGCATTTTCTTTTTCCAGTCGCAGGTTATCGGCCTTATTTTTTTCGACCTCATAGCGGATTAGGGCAAACTGGTTTTTGGCGGCTGCTCGGGCTTGTTGGATGCTGTCGGAAAGCTGCTTGAATTTTAAAAAATACAACCGGATATCATGAGGGTCTGATATTTCAATTAATTTATTTAATGCGTTGATTTGGTCTCCAGGGCTATTTATGTTTTTTGCAGTTGAATAGCGTTTAATGGCATAAAATAAAGCCGAATCTTTATTCACAAATTCATAGTATTCTGCAAGATGTGCGTAACTTGAATTTACTCCCCATAAATCACTTTTGGACACACGAATTTTCATCGCTTTTAGAAAATCAATATTTGCAGGATATTCGTGATTTTTTAACCATCTTGTTTTTGCCAGATTTGTTAATATCCTAGGATATTCAGCGTCATTAGGTTGAACTTGTTTAAAAATATGTTCAAAAATTACCAATGCATCCTCATAACGTTTTGCATATTGATAGCTTAGAGCAAGGTTATTTTCGTATATTCTACGGCTTGCCGAATCTGTCGAAAAATTGATAGCCTGTTTGTAAAAGCTAATCGCTTGATCATAATCCTTCAAATAATCGGTAACAGCTCCAAGATTGTTGTAATTTATACTAAGATAAAAATGATTTTTAATATCATTTTTGTCTAGATAATCTAAAGCTTGTAGAGAGGTTTCTTGCGATCCAAAATAGTCCCCTTCTTCTCCTTGAGTGATAGCCATATTTATGATCGATTTAGCTACAGACAAGCTATCATTAATTTCCAAATATATTTGTCTTGCTTTATTGAAATAAAGGTATGAACTATCAGATTGTCTTATATCTACAAATACTTTCGCTCTATTGTAATATAAGTCGCCTTCTTTTTGCGAATTTTTAAGTTGATTATCCTTATCACTCTCCATTCGCGTACAAGAAAGAAATATAAAAAGTAAGGAAATATATAGGCTAAAATATCTCAACTATATGATTATTTAAACCTAAAATAGTAAAAGTATTTTTGAAAACAAAGTTGATTTATTTTTTTAAAAAAAGAGGCGGTAAACCGCCTCTTTTGTATGGATTAATTATGGACGTACCGTACCTTTGTCCCCCCCTGTGCCTGTTTCAGGTCCAGGGTCTGTAGGAGGCTGATCAGTATCTGCCGTTTGTACTGTTGGTGTTCCTGCGCTTGGCTGTGAATTAGACGGTTGACCGATTCCGAATAAAAAATATAATATTAAACTCCACATAACTCAAAAAATTAAAAGTCAAAAACTTGGTAGGTCCCGTGCCCCATGCACGGGATTGCTACAAATGTTTTCAGAAGGCCTTCTGAATTTTTTGGGAAGTAAGAGTGTCAATCGCGGGAGGCAGAAGCTGCTTCCCAAACCGGCTAAAAACTACCGCGAGATCTTCTCATTGTGAAATCAGATTATTATCTTAGTTTATATTTTAATCGATCTATCATCTGACTTCGAGAACAAAGTTATAGCCGTTAAAAGCCTTTTTATCAAACGCTTCCAATGCTTCACAACATTTCATGATATTTCATGATGTTTCAAAAACTCTGGAAGGTCTTCCAAATTTTTCCAAACGGTCGAGATGATTTTTAGCGTTGTCAAGCGTACGGTTTCCCGTATTTTCCAATGCTGCAGAAATATTAATTTTGGAATCATGTTTGAGAATTTTAAAAAAGCTGTAAGAGACAGCTACCTAGATTTAAAGAAAAACAGACAACTTGGTTTTTCCCGCGAATGGCCTTCAGCAGGGGACCTTAAGAATTGGTCTATTCAATGTTTTGAGAAGGGACTCTCTGAAGCTGATGAAATTGTATTCACTGATTATTTAAGAGAAAAAAATGAAAAGAAATTACAAAAGCAACTTGGTAAGTCACTCAGGGAAATAATTAAAGATTCGGATACGGATAAATTCAGGGCTTTAAGAAATTTTATCATTGGAGATACAAAACGCAGCCCAGATAGAGACGTCGTAAAATTTCTCGCTGTACTAATTAATTTTCAACCGCGACCCTACAACTTTAATTATGGGAACGAAGTCCAAACAGATGGTGCAGCACCAGTTGATGATATGGTCATTCACGATAATACTTTCCCACCCTCTAACCAAGACAACGAAGATGAATTAGTTTACGACAAAAATTCGGACCACTTAGGAATTGACGTCAATGATATAAATGAGCTAGCCTCTGACATACCACTCGATCATCCGCAAGGACCTCTGTGTCCTGAAGAAACTTGTAGCGTCACTATTTTTGAACATAAACCCGATATCATTCCAACAAAATCAGAAGATCAAATCGACATTAATTCAAGTGAGAGTAAAAATGAAAACGGTGAAAATTCAGAAACAAAAGAAATTCGACCTGTAAGTGATATAATTAATTCGGATGAGATAATTTTAGATAACAGCAATAAAGGAAATGAGAGTCAACAAAATGATCTTCGATCATTTTTCAAAAAAAACAAACTTGTATTGAGGTTTTCAGGTGTAGCACTTTTGGTATTGGCAATATTGACTACCGTACATTTTCTGACGCCTGAAGAGTGCATGTGCTGGAATGGAGAAAAATATATTGAGGTAGATTGTCAGAGTAAGACACAGCCTTATCAAGTGATAGGCTTAGATGAAAACAAACTCGAGGGATTTGTGAAAATAACGAGACCAGATACCCTAGGTTCCAAGGATGTAGGAAGAGTATGGTATTCAAAAATCAATCATGAGGTGGAATTTTTTACTGGACCGGGTTATCATCCCACGGAATTCGGACGTTCCCTAAAAGCGGCCACCATGCGGATTTTAAATAGCTATGCAGGAGCAAACGCCAAAGTTGATCAAAACAAGAAATATGGTATTATGCAAAAACAATAATCTTTTGTTGTTCAAATGCAAATTACCAAACGTAAAAAAAAAGCCAGATCTCGCGACCTGGCCTTTAAACTAAACTTAAACATATGATTCACTAATGGTTTGCCTTTTATCGCCGGCAAACCATCAGTTGTAAAATTCTATTTATACGAATTAACCGATTTGGATACTTTCCAGTCATTACCCACACGCTCCAAGGTAATAAGATCAGTCTTGGTGAAATTCTCAAATTTTAGAGTCACTTTAGCAACCATATAGTCTGCCGATTCCTCGATGATGTCGGTGCTTACTATACAGTTTAGCTTTTCTCCTTTTTGTTTTTTCAAAGATTTAACCACTTCGCTACGGCTGTTAGACTGCGCATTGGTAGCTTGGATCTTTTGGTTGAAATCTTCGGCGAATAACTGCTCTACTCCTGCTGATTCTCCCTCCGTAGTGACCGCAACATAGTGATCCAATGCCAAGTCTGCGGTTGAAAGGCTAACGTTTGCTTTCTCTGATTTCGAACCTGGTCCTTCAGCTGCCATAGCAAATGTGGATACTGCGATTAAAGCTGCTGCTGCGAATGTTTTTACTAAAGTTTTCATAATGTCTTTTTTATAGTGTTAGTATTCTTGTTCTCATTTGTTGATTCAAAACTAAAACACAATAGGCCCCTAGCCTAGAGGCTTTAGACCAACGATCAAGAAAACTCGGTGAGTGGCAGGAATGGGGAGGTAAAAATAAATCCGCATGACTTGTAATAATTTAAAGAAATAGGGCTGGTAGATCTACAGGCCCCATTTCTTTAAATTACCGGATAACCTACATTATACGAATTGTTGTTGGCATTAATTTGAATTGTCTGAAATGACAGAAGCCGGTCAGCCTTAACAAAGTTGTCGATCGATGGTGCTACAAATGTAGATAGTATTAGTTTTACAAAATCGCCGTCCGTAACAGCTGTAAGCACTGCCGTATCTTCATTGAAATGAGCCCTAGTTGTTGCACCAGTAAAATTCGAATTGATCGGCTTTCCTGCATCGATGTTAAATACACTTCGCAATTTAAACTTATAGTATACATCATCAATTGCTCCCGAA
>NZ_LBGU01000038.1:0-198611 GCF_000988325.1 Sphingobacterium sp. Ag1
TGAAAATTGAAAAATATATTACTAACTTTATTTTAGATGAACAAAAAGGAACAGGTCAAAGAAAGAATTGGACAGGCGGCCATGGAATGTTTCGAGCGTTATGGATTGGAAAAAACAACCTTGGAAGACATTGCTAAAACTGTGGGATTGAACAAAACGTCTCTTTATTATTATTACAAGAACAAAGAGGATATTTTTATTGAAGTAGCCATACGAGAGGGACAATCTTTTATCGATACATTACAAAAAAGTACATTGAAAAAGAAGGGCGTGGAGAATCAGATTTCTTTTTATTTAGAATCGAGATTGAACTATTATACCAATGTGCTCAATATGAATAGGGTGTCTGTCGAATCACTTGATAAGATTTTACCTCGTTTTTTTGAACTATATGATGCCATGATGGTGCAAGAGAAAGCTTTTCTTACGAAGCTTCTTACGCAAGCCATTGCACATGAAAAATTGGATCTAACAGATCCTGAAAATATAGCTTCTGTACTTATAAATTTTGCTAATGCATTAAAACATAGTACAGAACAACAGGCAATACTGAAGCGGCAGGTCGAAATTGACTATGCACAAAGTCTTCGGGATACCAAATTTCTAGTCGGCCTAATTTTTAGGGGACTTAGAATCTAATTCTCGATTGTCCATTTAGGAGAATCATGCTGGGTAAGGTGAAGCATTGAAGCGATAATAATACGCTAACCAATATAAACATGAAAAAAATTGCCTTATTAATCCAGATTCTCTGTATCTGTGTGCCATTTAGCTTGTCTGCACAACAGATCATCAATGGGCAGGTCAGTAATAGCTCGACATCCGAGCCGGCCTATGCCGTTTCGATCCACGTAAAAGACGGAAAGGAAGGTACTTTTACAGATGATCGAGGGCGTTTTCAGCTGAAAACAAACAAACCACTACCCATTACGCTCTATATTTCCGCTATTGGATATGAATCGAAAGAAGTTTTGGTGAATAACCTGTCATCGCCTTTGCGTATTTCGTTGAATTTGTCTCCCATTTTGGGGCAGGAGGTTGTTGTTTCTGCAAGTAGAACCGTACAGAGTAAACTATCCGCTCCAGTAACAATTGAGCAAATGAGCAGCAAAGACATTCGTAATGCTGCACAATTAAATTACATGGATATGCTTCAAGGTTTGAGGGGAGTGGATGTTACCGTATCCAGTATTGGTTTTACCAGTGTTACAACGCGCGGATTTAATACCAGTGGGAACACCAACTTTACGCAGATCGTAGACGGGATGGATAATCAGGCGCCCGGTCTGAATTTTCCGCTCGGGTCAGTCATCGGGCTAACCCAGCTTGATGTCGATAATATAGAGGTGCTGTCTGGAGCATCTTCGGCCCTGTATGGTTCAAGAGGATTGAATGGTACGATGGTGGCCACAGGCAAAAATCCGTTTAAATATCAAGGATTAAGTGTGCTGGTGACTCAAGGTGTAAACCATATTAATCCTAAAAAGAACAATGATCCGGTGCCTACGTCACCTTACTATGATTGGGCTATCCGCTATGCAAAACAAATGGGGAATAAAATTGCTTTCAAGCTCAATGGCCAGTATACACAGGCAAAAGATTGGGTAGCCAACGATGAAACCAACAAAAATGGTCCGGGGACAGCGCTGACAGATCCAAACTATAATGGGGTGAATCTGTATGGTGGAGCGACTTCGACTGATATCAATCCCTTTTTGGAAGGTGCACTGCAGGGAAATCCGGAATTGGCACCCTTAATCGAACCCTTACTGAAAAATCCGAATTATGTTGCCCGGACTGGATATCCTGAATATGGCTATCTCGATAATAGAGCCAAGCTCTTTAAAATCAATGGTGAATTCCGTTACAAGGTTTCCACAAATATTGAAGCCATAGCTTCAGCCACTTTTGGTACAGGTAATATTGTGTATACCAACGATACGCGTTATCAGCTGAAAGGATTTAAAGTTGGGCAATATCGGCTGGAACTTCGTGGGGATAAATGGTTTTTCAGAACGTACACAACCCAGGAAAATTCAGGGAGAACACTGGTCGCAGGGCCGACAGCACAATATATCAATGAATCTTGGAAAACAAGTTACGACGGAGGAACAGGTGGCTGGTATCCTGAATATACTGCTGGTCTCTTAAATGCACTTGCTTCAGGTACTTCACTCACAGACGCTCATTTAGCAGCGCGCACGCTAGCCGACCAAGGACGTGCCGAACTCGGAACACCACTGTTCAATAGACTTAAAGATAGTATCAGCAATACACCAATATCGCAGGGTGGAACGTTATTCTTAGATCGCAGCAAATTATACAATGCCGAAGCACAATATAATTTCTCCGATCTCTTAAAATTTATGCAGGTGATTGCAGGTGTCAATTGGCGTTTGTACAACCTAAATTCAAAAAATACATTATTCCCAGATAAGGATAAGCCAATTCATGTAAAAGAGTACAGTGCATATCTGCAGCTCGCCAAAAAAGTATTGGACGATCGCTTGAATATTGCTACCTCATTCCGTTACGATAAGAATACGTTGTTTGCTCAACCAAAATTAACTTCACGGGCATCACTGGTGTTTGATCTGTTTCATCAGAATTATTTGCGCCTTTCTTATCAGAATGCATATAGTTTCCCCTCCAATATACAAGCTTTACAAAATACCTTAAATGGTTATAATAGCTATTCCTCCGGTGGTTCATCGCTGCTGTTGATCGATAATTATCAGTTTGACCGCTATCCTCCTTACACCTTGGAAAGCGTACAGAAGTTTCAGCAATCGAACGATCCAACCGTACTTCAGAAATTTAAATTTGATGATATTAAACCGCAGTCGGTTAATGCTTTCGAACTGGGTTATGCAGCTATGTTGGGCAAGCGGGTGATGATCGATGTGTTAGGCTATTTTTCAACTTGGAAGAATTTTATTGGCTATGCCAATGTTGCTAATACTCCTGGAAGCAATGATTACAATGCGTTTAAAGATCATGCAACCTATGTGCAGTATAATATCGCCTTTAATGGCGGAGAGACCGTAAATACCTATGGATACGCCGCGAGTCTTAGTTTGGATCTAGGTCGGAATTTTGTAACCAAGGCCAATTATTATTCTGACTACCTAAAAAATAAAAACAATAGTCAAATTAACAACTTCAATACACCACACTATCACTTTAATTTTGAATTCGCGAATAGTGGCTTTGGAAAAAAACAAGTTTGGTCGTTTAGTACTTCCTTACGCTATAAACCGGGCTACTATTATGTCGTGTCTGGGGGGCTTGCCGCAGGCCAAGTGCCAAGCTCGGCGGTGATCGATGCACAAGTGAGCTATAAGTTTGTTAAGGCTCGTTCCGGAATTCGTATTGGCGGAACCAATATCACAAACAAATACTATTCTACAGGTATTGCTAATCCACGTATAGGTGCAGTATATTATGTCACTTATGCTTATAATATTTTCTAATCAAAATTAAATAAATCAGACCATGAAAAGATATTTAAAACAATTGATCGGTATTGCGGTCACAGCTTTCTTTCTGTACAGCTGTGCCGACCAATCGAAAGACAGTTACAAAGTCCTAACGTTTACTCCTGGACAGGAAGAGGCAATTGAGGAAGCTTTCCTCTCTATTAAAGATAGCACCAACATCGTGCTAAAAGCCGGGAAATACTCCTTCGATAATTTGAGTATCGCACAAGTAAATCATATTAAGATTGAAGGTGAGGGCTATGATAAGACAATTATTGATTTTTCCAGTCAGACACAAGGAGGAGAGGGAATACGGGTTACCGATGTGAAAGGTTTAACGATTGGAAATATGACCATTCGTGATTCAAAAGGAGATCTGTTGAAGATAAACAATAGTCAAGACGTTGTCATTTCAAACCTTCATAGTATATGGAGCTCGGCCGATTCTACGAGTGGCGGATATGGGATTTATCCTGTGCTCTGTAAGAATGTGCTTGTCGAGAATTGTTATGCCGAAGGGGCTTCAGATGCCGGTATTTATGTGGGACAGACAAAAGGTGTTATTGTGCGTAAATGCAAGGCAACGAAAAATGTGGCTGGATGTGAAATTGAAAATACAACAGATGCTGAAGTTTACGATAATGAATTCTATGGAAATACAGCCGGATTTCTGATTTTTGATCTGCCTGAACTTTCACAGCGGGGTGGAAGGGTAAAGGCGTATCACAATAAAATCTATGCTAATAATTTTAAAAATTTTGCCAAAGGTGGGAGCTTCGGAACTTTCTGGGGGGTAGGGAATGCATCACCGGGAAGTGGTATCATTATCCTCTCGACATCAAATATTGAAATTTATGATAATGTTATCGAACAAAACAATACCTCTGCGATTACGATCGCTTCAGGTTTTGCTGTCGATGAAAAAGCTGGAGAACGAATAAATTCAAATTACTCTCCAATACCCACACATGTTAAAATTTATAGAAACACCATTAAGATGGGGGATAAATTCCCCCAAGCAGCTTATGAGCATCGTATCGGTCAATTGATTATTGCTACCGAAGCCCAGTTAAATAGCGTTGAGCCGGATCGAAAAAATAAGCGAATTCCAGCCATATTGTATGATGGTATCACCAGTAATGTGATCACGAATGGTCGCACTCAAAACCCAGATTCCATCTGTATCAATCAGCCGGGTGAGAATATGTTTGTAGCCGCAGATTTTAGTCACGCAGGTCAACCAGCGAAGTGGAAACCCTCAAGTAATGTACAACCTTTTCTATGCAATTAACCGTGAAACCAACAAAATTTGCCCTCGTCTGTACCGGAATATTGAGCGTGATCCTGCTTGTGCTGCAACAGAGCTGTCGGCAGGGACAAAAGAAATCATCAGACCATGGGGTTGTTTCTTTTGAATTTAAAGAACGACTGTCCGAATACGGCTTTTTTACTGGAAAACTAAATCAATTAATCGCAAGAGCCGATATCTTGGGCTACGATCTGAGCACGCCTCTATTTTCTGATTATGCCGTTAAAGACCGCTTTATTGTATTGCCAAAAGAAGGGAAAATGGGCTATACAGAACATGGTCCGTTAGATTTTCCCGACTCAACAATTATTATAAAGAATTTCTCCTACATCAATGAACAAAAGCAAAAAGTATTGATAGAGACGCGCTTACTGGTGAAGGATCCAGCTGATCATGCCTGGAAAGTGATGAATTATCTGTGGAATGATGCGCAGACTGATGCGATGAAACACATTCGTGGTGCTAAACTACCGATTACATTGATCGATAATGCTGGCAACAAGCATACGACAAACTACATGGTACCCAATACCAACGATTGCAAACGCTGCCATAACAATAGCTCCAAGCTGATGCCCATAGGTCCAAAAGCCCGAAACCTCAATTTTGTGCGATTAGGTGATTCGATCAATCAACTCGCCAAATGGGTTTCCCTTGGTCGGATGGTCAATATGCCCAATCTAAAGAGCGTACCGCAATTGCCCGTATGGACTGATGAAAACAAATTCAGTTTGGAACAACGGGCAAGAGCCTATTTAGATGTGAACTGTGCGCATTGCCACACCAAAGGGGGAGACGCTTATAATACAGGGCTTTTCCTGGATTACGATGTGAAAATTCCTTCACACCTTGGTATTGGTAAAGCTCCTGTTTCAGCTGGAGGTGGAGCAGGTGGCTTAGATTTTGATGTGGTTCCAGGAGATGCCAAGCATTCTATCCTGCTTTATCGGATGAATAGTGTGGAACCGGGTACAGCAATGCCGGAGTTGGCGAGAAGTATAATACATCAAGAAGGTGTGGATCTGATTCGTCAATGGATCGATAATATGCCGTCAAAAAAATAATAATATTGATCTTCAATTGGTATGAACAAAGAGACATCAACCGATCAGATCGGTTTAATATTTGAACAGCAGCAGCTTTTTAAATATGAATTACGGTCTAGCAGTGCAGAGGACCGGATAAAGAAACTCCACAAGCTAAGGGCGCTTATTGAAAGTCATGAGGATTTAATCTATGCGGCGCTCGAAAAAGATTTACGGAAGTCACGAAGTGAAGCCGCCATAAGCGAAGTATTGTTTATTTACGGTGAAATAGCATTTGCAATACAACATTTACGAAAATGGATGAAGCCTAGAAAGGTTGGTCGCTCAATGACCAATTTTCTTGCTAAAAGCACAATTACCTACCAGCCTAGGGGTACGGCGCTTATTATATCGCCTTGGAACTATCCATTTCAGCTCACCATGAGCCCCTTGATTTCAGCTATTGCAGCGGGTAATTGTGTGATTTTAAAGCCCTCAGAACATAGCCCATTCACATCGGCAGTTATTGGGGAGATCTTGACCAAAGGATTTGACCAACGGGAATTGGCCTGTATTGAAGGTGAACAGCATGTTTCCGAAGCACTATTAGCGCTTCCTTTTGATCATATTTTCTTCACCGGGAGTCCGGCGGTAGGCAAACTGGTTATGCAGGCTGCCTCCCACAATCTCAGTTCTGTGACCCTGGAACTTGGTGGCAAGTCCCCCGTTATACTAGATGAGACTGCAGATTTGGAGATGACTGCCCATAAAGTTGCTTGGGGAAAATTAATCAATGCTGGGCAAACCTGCATTGCACCAGATTATATTCTTTTGCCTAAAGATAAACAGGATGAATTTGTAAACTATTATCTAAAGGCGGTTAAAAGTATGTTTTTCACCGAGGATGGACAGCTGGATCGAACAGTTTACGCGAAGATCATTAATCAAAAGCATGCTAGTCGTCTTGTTTCATTAATCACCAATGCAATAGCATGTGGGGCACAACTGCGCGAAGGCGGACAATTAGCTGATGATCTGACATTAAGTCCTGCATTGTTGATCGATGTGAGGGCCGACAACAGCATTATGCAGGAAGAAATATTTGGCCCCATACTTCCCATAGTGACCTATGAAGATCAAGAAGAGGCTCTAGCACTGATTAATCGTGCTGAAAAGCCTTTGGCTTTGTATATATTTAGCAATAACAAGTCCAATATTCAATATATCCTCCAACAGGTGTCCTCTGGAGGTGCTTGTGTGAATGATGTTTTGATTCATGTTTCCAACCCTCATTTGCCTTTTGGTGGTGTCAATGGCAGTGGTTTGGGCAGCTGTCATGGGCAGTTTGGCTTTAAGGCATTTTCACATGAAAGAGCTGTCATGTTTCAATCTAAATTTTCAGTTTCTACGTTGATTTATCCACCCTATGCTAAAAAGAATAAAGTTTTTAAATTATTGAAGAAATGGATTTAGTCAATTGAAACAGTTTTCAATAAAGACAGCTATCCGCTCTTGAATACAGGCTATCGGTGAAGGATTTAGTTGCGATTGTTGCTCGTCAGTCGTTTGACCCGCAGCAGGAGTTCTTCCGGGCTGAACGGCTTCACCATAAAATCTGAAGCGCCAAGATCAAAAGCCTCAATGACAACTTCTTCTTGTCCCATGTTGGAAAGTACAATAACGGGGGTTTTTTTCTCGAGCTTTTTTATGGAAGAGAGGACTTCTATCCCCGAAGCAAACGGCATCATAATGTCGGTAATGATCAGATCGAGATCCATTGTATTGAGCTTTTCAATTGCATCTTTTCCATTGGTGGTAGCGATAACCTCATGACCTGCCTTGATCAGTTTGTATTGAACTGTCCGTAATATCAACTCATTATCTTCTGCAATTAAGATGACCATCTTATTTTTATTATTAATAGACTACTATGGAGGCCATAACAAGTTTAGATCCTATTCCATATCTGACGATAGGTACAGAAATATTTTACAATATGTTGAGTTTTCAGCTTCAGTTTGTGTTTTGCACCTGAAAACATAGGTAGCAAAGAAGGACTTCAATAGCAAGAAGCTATCTTGGCAGTATTGGAAAATGATCTTAAAATTGCTTTCGGCTAATAAGAAATTCAATGTCCCCAAGTGAATTTCTGCGCAAATATAGGATTGTAATGGAAATATTCAATACAAGAAAAGCAGTAGAAGGTAAATTTTATGCTAATCTGTTGCTGATGAGTTTTTTATCCTTTCTGTTTTACAGAAAAGAAAGTGTAGAAATAAGAGATTGTAACATCATATTACGGGTAAAGGGGACGATCACCCACAGATGTTTTTAGTCCTTATATACCATAATTATTCATTATATTTAATCAACCTAGTTCATTCGATATGTCATATAATATTCCCGATAATCTGAAAGGTCTTTCCGCAACTGAGGTGCATGCCTCCCGAGCTAAATATGGTTGGAATCAATTGAGCGATAGTCACAAGAGTACCTGGTTTGAACTGCTTGTGGATATTTTGAAAGAGCCTATGCTGATTCTATTGATTATCATCTCGATGATTTATGTTTTTGTGGGGAATTACGGAGAGGCCGTATTTATGTTTGTCGCTATTGTTGCTGTTACGGCAATTTCTTTTTATCAGGACAATCGTAGCAAAAAAGCCCTGGAGGAACTTGAAAAGCTGAATGAACCATTAAGCACTGTGATTCGAAATGGGAAGGTTAGTGAAATTCCAACACATGAGATTGTTGTGGGGGATCTCTGTATTACAGAGGAAGGTCGAATTATAAACGCTGATGGTCGTATTTTACATAGTAACGATTTTTCTGTCAATGAATCTTCGCTGACGGGGGAGAGTTTTTCGGTGTTTAAGGACAGTAGATCCGAAGATAATCTAGTCTACAGTGGGACGGTTACGGTCTCGGGCCTGGCCGTGTTTGAAGTTACTGAAATCGGTAAGGAGACACGCGTTGGGAAAATCGGTGAATCGATAAAGAATATCAAAGAAGAAATTTCACCCTTGCAGGTGCAAATCCAAAAGTTTGTAAAAGCAATGGCTATTGTCGGTATACTCATTTTTTTATTCGTATGTATATACAGTTTTATTGATAGTGGTAATTTGGTGGCGAGCTTGCTCAATGGACTTACGTTGGCGATGTCTGTATTGCCGGAAGAGATTCCTGTTGCGTTTACGACTTTTATGGCGCTTGGCGCATGGAAGCTCATGCGCGAGGGAATTATCATCAAAAGAAGCAGTATTGTTGAGACTTTGGGCAGTACGACGGTGATTTGTACCGATAAGACCGGGACTATTACAGAGAATTCCATGCAATTGAAATACCTCTATAATTATGCTACGGATTCATCTTATGATCAGGAAAGGTTTGATGAATCCGATTTAAGAGAGCTTATCGATTATGCGATGTGGAGCAGCGAGCCTGTGCCCTTCGACCCCATGGAAATTACGTTACATAAAATATATGAAAAAACGCAAAAGCAGGACTTCAGAAAGGAATATGTACTATTTCATGAATATCCTTTAGCGGGTAAACCGCCGATGATGACCCATCTTTTCGAAAATACGGGAAAAGATCGGATTATTGCTGCCAAAGGGGCGCCGGAGGCTATACTTAGCGTATCCAAGCTGTCCGATAAGGAGAAAAATAAAATTAGGGCTATTGTTAAATCCTATGGAGCGCAGGGTTTTCGCTTATTAGGTGTGGGGAAAGCGACATTCGAAGGCAATAATTTCCCTGCGAATCAACAGGAATTTGAGTTCCAATTTTTAGGGTTGACGGTATTTTATGATCCACCCAAAAAGGGTATTCAGGAGGTGTTTAAAGATATTTATGCTGCGGGGATTAAAGTCAATGTGATTACCGGCGACAATGCCGATACGACTCAAGCAATAGCAGCTCAGGCCGGAATTCGTATTTTGTCTGCGCCGGTCAATGGCAGTGAGATCGTAAACAAGTCCGAAGGTGAAATTATGGCGATAGCAGAGCAAACAACGTTATTTACCAGAATGTTTCCGGATGCTAAACTAGCCATTGTAAATGCCCTGAAAAAGAAAGGCGAGGTCGTGGCGATGCTTGGCGATGGGGTGAACGATGGCCCAGCATTAAAAGCAGCCCATATCGGCGTGGCAATGGGTAATAAAGGTACTGAAATTGCAAAATCAGCCGCGGCATTGATTATCACAAACGACGATTTACAGAAGTTAATCATCGGTATAGCCGCTGGAAGAAGGATTTACGCAAATATCAAGAAGGCGGTTCAATACATCATTTCTATTCATATCCCCATTATTTTGACCGTGTCACTCCCTTTGTTTTTAGGCTGGGTATTTCCGCAGATTTTTAGCCCTGTGCATGTGATCTTCCTCGAATTGGTCATGGGGCCTACTTGCTCGATCGTATATGAAAATGAACCTATTGAAAAGGATACCATGAAGCGGCCTCCTAGAGCTATGAGCGACACTTTTTTGAGTATAAATGAGCTTGGAATCAGCATTGTTCAAGGCCTGATAATCACCATGGGAATTCTTTTTGTTTATCAGTTTGCTGTTCAGCAGGGGGGAACTGAGGAAAAAACAAGGGCTATGGTTTTTGCTACTTTAATCTTTGCCAATATTTTGCTAAGTTATGCCAACCGATCTTTTCACTATAGTATCCTGGAGAGTTTTAAAAACCGAAACTTGCTGCTCGTGGGAATTTCGATCGCTGTGCTTCTATTTTTAGCGGTGATATTATATGTTGCTCCGGTTGCCCAATTTTTTGCTGTAACAGCCCTGAGTGGATATGAATTGGGAATAGCGCTGTCCGTGGCTGCAGTATCCGTTTTATGGTTTGAGGTTTATAAATTGATCAGGAGAATTTCAGTTCAAAGAAAATCTGATTGATCTTAATTTAAGATTAGGATTTGAAATCTAAGCTAACAGCGATTTGCTTAAAGGCGGCCTAAGCTCATGATGCGATGCAGTGTCAAGTGCGATATTTGATGGCGAAATGATTTCTGTAGTGATTTGAGGTGGAAAAATGATGTTATCAGTCTTACTGAATAAATTTCGAAGTAATTCCTCTTTTCTTGATGTAGAAATTCAGCGCTCGCCCTGCTTCCGTAGGTCGATCTGTACTTAATATGTCTGCGCCGCGATCAATAAACCCAGCATAAACTTGAAAGCCTTTTTTGTCGGCCTGTTTGTCCAAGTTCCCCAGTGTACCCAATATGCACATGATGCCATGGTCATGTAGTATTTTGGTTAATGCTGGATCTGCTTCACGTGTTCCGACGAAAGCTAACAAGCGATTGTCGGGTATATCTTTTTCATTTAGACGAGCAAGGTCCTCCATGTTATTGACCGAAGCCGAAATCATGATGTCGCTTGCCAGACTGTGCACTTTGGCCGCTTGGTTGGCACTATACGTGATGATGACTACGCTGGATTCTGCCCTTTGTTTGCGAATAGCGTTGATAACGGCTTCATAAGGGACATCATTTTTAATGTCTAAGGTGAAGATTACCTTTCCTTTTCCCCAAGCAAGTGCTTCTTCCAGCGTAGGGATCCTATAGGGCGTTATCTTTTTGTTATTGTCCAATAGACGAAGACTTTTGAGCTCAGCCAATGTGCTGGCGTTCACAGTCCCTCTACCTGTGGTTGTTCGGTTTAGCGTATTATCATGCATTAATATTAATGCTGAGTCTTTACTGATACGAACATCACATTCAACAAGGACTGGCTGTAAGCTCGCGTTATAGGAAAAAGTTTCGATTGCATTCTCCGGGTATCCGGATGCGGGGCCCCCACGATGCAAACTGACCAATGGATAACGATTATCATCATAGGTCAAAAACTGATATAATTCCTCCACATTTTGGAGCTGTATACGTTTACCCACCGGCAAGCCATCCGTATTGGCTCCATTACGAAAGCAACTGCTTACGATAAAGCAGATCAATAAAAGGAAGTAGTGGGGGGTACGTATATTCATTGTCTATCTATTGTACTGATTAATCAAATCGGCCAGTGTCTCGACACTCGTGTTTAATTGGTCAATCGTCAAATGTGCCTGTGTATAATAAGGTTCTCTTTCGATCAACTTTTCTTCAATAAATAGCCGTAGTTCCTCCGGTGATTTTCCGATCAGAATGGGCCGTTTGTGTAATTTAGATTGAGAAAGACGGTCAAAAAGTGCTTTGGGCGACATCTGTAAGTAGACGGCATAACCATTCGCCTTGATCCATTCCATGTTATCAAAGAAACAGGGGGCGCCACCACCCGTAGATATTACGGCAGCATTCTCCGCAAATTTACGCAATTGCTCGCGTTCTAATGTCCGGAAGGCGTCTTCACCATGCTGACTAAAATATTCGGTAATGCTCATGCCAATTTGTTTGACGATTTCCTCATCAGTGTCGATGAAAGGGAGCTCGAGTTTGGTGGCAAGTTTCTTACCCAGGGTAGTTTTTCCACTTCCCATATAACCAATCAAAAATATAGGTTTAGGCATAGGTACTATTTGTCTTTACTTAGAAATTTATCTTCAATGGTTTTGGCATCCGGAAAATTATTATAGTGCCATTTTCCGACGACGTTGCCTCCTTTTAGGAGCAGTACACCAGGATTTGCTCTCACCATGCTTTTCAGAGGAATGAGATCGGCATAGAATATCTCCGCAATTAATTGCATTTTATCACTCAGATATTGCGCGTCTTTGGATGCAGAAGCAGTCAATAGAACAACGCGCAGTCCATTATAATCTTTTGTTAACTGAATGGCTGTCTGATTGATCTTTTGGATAGCATCAATATTGGTCGAAGAAAGATCTTTTGCAACGATCACAAGGTTATAATACGGGTTGGCAATGATTTCCTGTGTATGATCTGCACCATCAGCGTCTGTAATTAAGAGATCAGGAATAGGGATGTCATATCCTTTTTTTACTAATCTACTCTCAGGCTCACCTATAATTTCCCATGATTCATCTTCCCATAGCTTGTCAGCCATATAGACTTTGTCATTGACCTTTTTGGTTTCGCCCGTCTTTTTGTTTTTCATGGTATAGATTTGCTCAAAGACATCGCCTTGTTTGCCTTCAGGTAATACCATTAATGAAGGTAAGTTGTTGCCAACTTTGTAGGGTAAGAAATCAATAAAGGGGAGGTAGTTTACGGTGTAAACACCAATACCTAAGGAGATGATCGCTGTAATCAAAGTAGCAACGAATTGATTGCCTGATCCTTTGATAATTGATCGTAATTGTTTTCGGTTAAAAAATATAATAAGGATCAAGGCCAAGAGCACCAGATCTTTAGAAAATGATTGCCAAGGTGTGAGTGGGATGGCATCGCCAAAACAACCACATGAGGTCACGACCTCAAAAAATGCCGAATAGAAGGTTAGAAAGGTGAAAAACAGGATCAGCAGCAGCAGGCCCCAGGCAACGGTATTTGCATAAACCCCAAGTAATAAAAGTGCGCCTAACAAAATTTCAAAACCACATATCACCACGGCCATGGCAGTGGCGTATTCATTAAAAGCTGTGAGATGAAAGACCTCAAAGTATTCCTGAAGCTTATAGCCAAACCCTGTCGGGTCATTTGCTTTAATAAAACCGGAGAATATGAACAAAAGTCCCGTAAAAATCCGGCAAAATCCTAAAAGATAATTTGTTTTGGTACGCTGCTGTGTGGCTGTCATAATCCGATTATTGTTGTGCAATTCCTAATTTAATTAATGCAAAAACTGCGTAGTTGAGCATATCTTGATAGTTGGCATGGATGCCTTCAGAAACAAGGGTTTGCCCGTCATTATCTTCAATTTGTTTAACGCGGTGAATTTTCATCAAGATCAGATCTGTCATGGAAGAAACACGCATATCGCGCCATGCTTCACCATAATCGTGGTTTTTGGCAAGCATGAGATCTCTGGTCTCGGTAACCTTTTCGGTATATTTCTGATTCACAAAAGTTGGATCCAGATTTTCTTCACCATCTTCACCCAAATCAATCTGAATCATGGCCATGACACAGTAATTGATAATACCGATATATTCGTCGACAATGCCTTCGCCAACTTTGGAAACCTTTTTGATTTCTAGCGTGCGTATACGTTGTGCTTTAATGTAAATCTGGTCTGTAATGGAAGATAGGCGCATAATCCGCCAGGCCGTTCCATAATCTTTTGTTTTTTTAATAAATAAATCCTGACAATGTTTGATAACATTGTTATATTCCTGAATGGTATCCATATCGTTGATTGAAGAAACTTGATGAGACAAGTTGTGATTACACTACAAATATAATTAGAAAATAATACTTCCAACGGTCAAATGAATGTACAATTTGTGCTTTATTGCTAAAATATAAGCAATAATTTTGGATATTACCACACTTAATAGTTCGCAGGGACAAAGAGTAGTGGCATTGTGCAAGTACATGACGTGAATTTCTCGTTTCCTATAGCTGCAAACGTTTAAATATAGGTAACTTTAGATAAGTTTGATCAGTTTGCATGGTATTGCCAACTTTGAAGATCGTAAAAATATAATTCATGGATTTTAAACAACCTGTTATTAGAGATGTAGAGATCATCCGATATGTTCAGCCATTTCGGGAAGGAGGGTCTTTGCCCGCATTAGTCGATGCCGATGACGGCTTTAGTTATGTTATAAAATTTAGAGGGGCAGGTCAGGGACGAAAAGCATTGATCGCAGAACTGATCGGTGGAGAGCTAGCAAGATTGCTAAAATTGAGGGTTCCCGAAATTGTATTTGCGGAGCTGGACGAATCCTTTGGCCGTACAGAACCCGATGAAGAAATTCAGGATCTGCTCAAATTTAGTGTAGGCAAAAACCTGGGACTTCATTTTCTGAGTGGAGCCATCACATTTGATGCGAATGTTGATGCCATCGGCGCGGAGGAAGCTTCGAAAATTGTCTGGTTGGATTCTCTCTTGATGAATGTTGACCGTACCGTTCGGAATACAAATATGCTGATATGGCATAAAGAACTTTGGTTGATAGATCACGGCGCTTCCTTATATTTTCATCACAGTTGGGATAACTGGGAAGAACAATCCCTAAAACCATTTGTTCAGATTAAAGATCACGTACTGCTCAAAAATGCGAGTATGGTGGAGAAAATAGATCAGGAATATCGTTCCGTTTTTACGGAAGCGGTATTTCGTGGAATATTGGCGGTGGTACCCGATGAATGGCTGGAAGATGCCGAACGTGAGCTCTCCGCAGCCGATGCGCGCGAAGTGTATGTTTCTTTCCTGAAACAGCGTGTAGCCAATTCATCCATTTTTGTAAAACAAATAGAAGATGCCAGAAAAGACCGTATATGAGTATGCTGTGGTACGTTTGATACCACGAGTGGAGCGAGAGGAATTTATCAATGTAGGCGTAGCTCTTTATTGTCGTAAGTATCGTTTTGCGAAGATGGTTTATCTGGTCAATGAACAAAAAGTGCGTGCTCTTTGCCCGAATATCGAGTTGGAGTTGATCGAAAATCATCTGTCTTCCTTCCAGCGAATCTGCCACGGCGAAAAAGATGCCGGTAAACTTGCCGAGTTAGATATCACTGAACGGTTTCGTTGGCTCACAGCGAAGCGGAGTACCCTGATTCAATGCTCGGCATCACACCCCGGATTATGTGAGGATCCCGAAGCAACATTGAACGAGCTGTTTGAACGCTTGGTTCGCTAAGCTAAAAGATATGCTCTGCTCATCAAATGAGCTCAATGATCGGCAATGGGGCTAAGTTTTGATAATAAGGCTTAATCTATCAATATTGTATAGTATATTTGTTTTAATAAACTAGTGAAGATGCATGATTTTTATCAACATATCTATGAACAGCAATTGGCTGTTCTAGAAATGCCTTCTAACAAGAAGATCTGCGGCTGGGCTATCCGAATTGTGGATGTGCTCTTCCCCGAACGAAATTCTAGCGAGATGAAATCGGTCGATGATGTGAAGCTCGCTTTTGAACAATTTGAATTGGAGCTTGAGCAGCTCCTGAGCAAATCCAAAGCTTGTCAAAGCTGCAATCACTCGGAAGTAGCGCACCAGTTTTTTGAACGGATTCCACAACTTTATGAATTGATGTGCTGGGATGCAGATGCATTGATGGATGGCGATCCTGCAGCACAGAATAAAAGAGAGGTTGTACGTACTTATCCCGGTTTCTTTGCGATCTGTATTTTCCGGATGGCGAACGAACTACATCGCCTGGGTGTTCCTTTGATACCGCGCATATTGACAGAACATGCGCATTCCAAAACGGGAATTGATATCCATCCTGGAGCAACAATAGGCCATCATCTGCATATTGACCATGGCACCGGATTGGTTATCGGCGAAACCTGCACCATCGGTAATTATGTGAAACTTTATCAGGGTGTAACCCTGGGGGCCCTGAGTGTGGATAAGGTGTTTTCCAATGTAAAACGCCACCCGACAATTGGCGATCATGTTATTATCTACTCTGGAGCCACAATCCTGGGCGGCGAAACACACATTGGCCATCATTCGGTCATTGGCGGGAATGTCTGGTTGACAAGTTCTGTCGAGCCTTACACCACCGTATACCATCAGGCTACATCAAAATTTATAGATTCAAAACCAATAATATAGATACCATGGGAAATATTATAGATACCATAGGAAATACACCCTTAGTCGAGATTACACAATTTCATACAAATCCCAAGGTGCGGATCTTTGCAAAAATGGAGGGTAATAATCCTGCGGGCTCGGTGAAAGATCGTGCAGCACTCAATATGATCCGTTCGGCGATGGAGCGGGGCGATATTACAAAAGATAGTAAATTGATCGAGGCAACGAGCGGTAATACGGGGATCGCACTTGCTATGATCGCCGGTATATATGGACTTAACCTCGAGCTTGTGATGCCAGCTTCTTCAACGCGGGAGCGAACGCTTACGATGGAGGCTTACGGGGCGAAAGTTACTTTATTGGAATCCATGGAAATATGTCGCGATTATGCAGAAGAAAAGGCCGAAAAAGAAGGCTATTTTATATTGAATCAATTTGCAAATCCAGATAACTACGAAGCACATATCAAAACAACGGGACCTGAAATCTGGCGTGATACTGCGGGGAAGATTACACATTTTGTAAGCGCCATGGGGACTACGGGGACAATTATGGGAAATTCCATCTATTTGAAGGAAAAAAATGCAGCCATTCAGATCGTAGGCTGTCAGCCCACTCCTGAATCTTCCATACCAGGCATACGGCGTTGGCCCGAAGCCTATCTGCCTAAGATTTTTGATCCAAGCAGGGTAGATCGCGTTATCGATATATCCCAACAGGAGGCAACAGCGCTTGCCCGGGAACTTGTTAAGCGTGAAGGGGTTTTTGCAGGAATGAGCACCGGTGGAGCTTTTGCAGGAGCACTTAAAATTGCAAATGAAATCGACGAAGGCCTTATTGTATTTATTGCCTGTGACCGAGGTGACCGCTATTTGAGTTCAGACCTTTTTGGCTAAGAACCCATACGAACAATACCAAGCCCACTATGGATCTTTGCTGATTTTTAGCAATCTTTAGTGGGCTTTTCGCTATTTAAGCATCGGCGCCGAAGGTGAGTAGATTGCTGTCGGGATCTAAAATCGAAAACTCCCGCTGACCCCAGGGCTTAATCTCAAGTTTGCCATTAGGGTGAATCTCAACGTGATTTTCTTGAAAAGACTGATACAGACAATCAATGTCGTCTGTGCGTATATAAACCATACCATAATTTTCTTCTGGTGGAAGTTCTTGGAATTCAAAAAAATGAATTTCAATATGGTCTTTTTTTAGCATCAGGTAACCTTCGTAATCGACTGCTCCACATAATGAAAATCCAAGTTTATGTAGATAAAAATCTTTTGTGATGGTTTTGTTGCGCATGGGCAGTTTGGGATGAATGGCTGTCAGTGTCATCAGTATATAATTATTAAGTCAAGTTTAATTCCTATGAATAACCTCGTTGAAATATAATCATTAATCGTAATATTTTAATGTTCTAATGGGAAGGATTCTTTCATTTTAATAGCGTATCCTTTAATTATTTTGGTTAAAATGCAGTTGTCTGTTATAACCAATTGTTATGACTTATTTGTAATTGTGTCTTTTAAAATAATTGAGAGTTATTCAATTTTGTGCCAAATCAATGCATCATTGTCATGGACAAAAAAATAAATACGACAATTCGTTATAAGCAGCTGCTCAATCGAAAGGTCTCCGTTCGGGAAATCATTTTTATACTCTTATTTGTATTATGTCTTACCCCATTTGTGTCGGCCCCTCTTGCCTTACTTTTGGGTATTATTGTAGCGCAATGGATTGGCCATCCCTTTCTGGCAGTCAATCACAGGGCAACACAGATTTTGTTACAGATTTCTGTGGTTGGACTTGGATTTGGAATGAATATCGATACAGCTATCCAAACGGGTAAGCAGGGGTTTGTGTTAACCGTTATTTCTATTCTCGGAACATTATCATTGGGCTATCTATTGGGTAGGTTACTCAAATTGGAAAAGGTGACCGCTTATTTGATTTCTGTCGGCACTGCCATTTGTGGAGGAAGTGCCATTGCTGCGGTTTCACCGACGATAAAAGCCAATGAAAAGCAAGTAAGTGTGGCGTTAGGGACCATATTTGTACTTAATGCCATTGCTTTATTTGTATTTCCTGTCGTCGGTCATTTGCTTGATCTCAGCCAGACGCAATTTGGTTTATGGTGTGCGGTTGCCATACAGGATACCAGTTCTGTCGTTGGTGCGGCAAGTAAGTACGGTAATGAAGCACTACAGGTTGCAACAACCGTAAAATTGACTAGAGCTTTATGGATTATTCCAATTGCCTGTTTGAGTGCTGTAGCATTCAAAACCAAAGGGACAAGAATTAAAATACCGTATTTTATTGGTCTCTTTGTATTGGCGGTTATCTTAACAAGTTATATCCCTTTTTTTCAGTATATAGGAGGCTATGTCGTTTCTATTTCAAAGATGGGGCTTACCTTAACGTTGTTTTTAATTGGAGCAAGTTTGTCGAGGGAGGTCTTGTTGGCAGTAGGTTTTAAAGCAATACTACAGGGGGTAGTGCTGTGGTTGGGATTATCAATACCAGTACTCATCTATATCTATTTTTGTCTCTAGGGATTTAACGTATACCGCAGCATAATCATATCTTTCAACAACTGGCCATTTTCATAAATAGGCAGCTCATAATTTTCAATGAAAAAATCTTTACGGATGGCGTATTTAACAAAGCCATTTCGTTCATAAAAGCGAATTTGGGCCAGGCCACAATCTGCAGTACCTACAATCAGGTTCGGGTATTGCCGGTAGTTTTCCTTGATAAAATCAAGTAGTTGACTTCCGAGCCCCATGCCTTGATACGCTGGTGATACGGCAATGTTTTTAATCTCTAATGTATCCGTATTGACGGGATATAAACAGAAAACAGCGATCGGTTTTACCGTTTCATAGACAACATAAACTAGCGATTCATAGAGGTATTTGTCAATTGCATGAATGGTTTCGTCTGCTAAAAGCAACAAATCATAAGGATATTCCTTATGATTTGTAACAAGTTTTATTTGAAAGCTATTGCGCATGTATAAGAATTCGCTAATGGCCTATAGTCTAAGGTTGGAATTAATTGAAATGATATAAGAAGATCACATCACCCACGTACGCCGGTTTTGCACTATCTTTGATTTTCAATGTAGCTTCGATGGTAACTTTGACAACCCCTCTCAAATTGACAACCGATTTTACTTGTGTATGGAGCTGTACAGCATTGTCAACCAAAACGGGTTGTGCAAAACGTAGGTTTTCAATCCCATAATTGATTTCCATTTTGACATTTCTTACTTCAGCAATTTGTTTCCATAAATAAGGAATGAGGGACAAGGTCAGATAGCCATGAGCAATAGTCGATTTGAAAGGACTATCAGTTTTGGCCTTTTCACTATCTAAATGAATCCATTGGTGGTCAAGGGTTGCATCCGCAAATTGATTAATTTGTTTTTGATCAATAACATGCCATTGGGATTCGCCTAATGATTTTCCTTCAAAGGCTTTGTACTCTTCATAATTGTTAATTATTGTCATATGTAATCTTTTTATCGCGTTTTGTTGGTATCGTTCTCCGCTTTCTATGAAGAAGGGGGAGACGAATTAGTGGCTAAATATAACTATACTTTTAAGAATCCTAAGCATATCCTTTATTTAAAAGATGATCGCAAGGAAAGACAAGCTAAGCTCGTCCGTCGTTAATGCGATTGTCCGAGCTGTGTCGTTGCATAGGTATTTTCAACGTAAGATCTGAAATTTTCGAGTATGGCCTGCCATCCATTACGTTGCATATCAATAGGATTTTCCGTTTCTGCATCAAAAATTATCGTGATATCCGTAGCAGACTTTTTTGCATTGAAGTTGATTTCAACATGACGACCATCAGGCATAACATAGGCTATTTTTTTAAAGGGTTCAAGCGCGGTATAGCTGCCTTCAAAATCAAAGCCCATAGATCCATCTTTTGCCTCCATTCGGTTTTTGAACTTTCCGCCAATACGTAGGTCATTGATCGAACTTGTACAGTGCCAGTCATCTGAAGCATGATTCCATTGCATGATATCCTCGGCCGAGTTATAGGCATTCCAGATCGTTTCTACGCGTACGTTGATATGGGTTTCAATCTTTATCCGTTCCATATAATGTTATGATGTTTTCTAAGTTAATAACAGGAAAATTTGTGTTTTGTTATATCTGTTGCCAGATAATTATCAATATATAATAAAAAGTGTAAAGTTGAAACTTATTTTAACGCAACCAAATGGTTTTGATGAAGTTTTGTTAACTTTAAGCTATTTAATACTTAAATCCGATTTATATGTCTTCCAAATTGCTTGTTATCTTCTTTTTTCTGCTTTCACCGAGTTTGATGTTTGCGCAGCACTATAAAACGACAACCGACGTTGCCTATTGTAGACCAGATGAACCAGATTCTTATAAGAAAGAACGTTGTAAATTGGATATTTATATACCGACTGATCGTAAAAATTTTGCTACCATCGTATGGTTTCATGGCGGCGGACTAGAGGAGGGAAATAAATTTATTCCACTTGAACTTAAAGAAAAAGGTGTAGCGGTTATAGCAGTCAATTATCGGCTAAGCCCCAGAGCGAAAGCGCCGAGCTATATCGAAGATGCTGCTGAGGCTGTTGCATGGACATTTTCACATATTGCAAACTATGGCGGAGATCCCTCAAAAATTTATGTGTCGGGACATTCAGCAGGCGGATATTTGGCTTTAATGGTTGGTTTGGATAAGCATTACCTGCAAAAATTTGGTGTTGATGCAAATAATATAAAAGGGCTGGCACCGATTAGTGGGCAAACAAATACGCATTACACGATTAAAAAGGAACGTGGGCAATCCATGGTGATCCCCCAGATTGATCATTTTGCACCGCTTTCGTTCGCACGGAAAGATGCACCGCCAATTCTCCTGATCACTGGGGATCAACAATTGGAAATGGCGGCACGGTTTGAAGAAAACGCCCATTTGGCAGCGGTCTTAAAACAGGTAGGGCATACCAGAACCTCGTTGTATCAGCTACAGGGGTTTGATCATGGGGGAGTGTATGCGCCTGGTTGCCTGTTGATACTGAACTGGATCAAAGGACTCGAAAAGTAGTTTTTATGCGACCAGGCCGAGAATCGGAAATACAGCAAATCAAAATATTATAAATAAAATAAAAAATATTACAATTGTACATTCGAAAATTCTACCGAAATTTATCTCCAAAGTAGCACATCTCTACTTTTCAAATTAATCCGTTATGTGGGCAAAACGTAATATCGTATTTATAATCTGTATGCTGGGGCTTTTCTTAGCACCGTATAGGTTATTTGCCTGCCACGAACCGTCCGAAAAGCCAAAACAGGAAGAAAAATCATGTTGCCTTGATGAAAGACAACAGGTAAAGGACGTCGAAACAGCAGATTGTTGTAAAGATGAAAGAGCTGAATCACCAAAATCAGATCATCATGCGGATGACTGTGGTAAACATTGTGGCGAAAAATCATGCCGTACCTCTCTGCAATGTAATCCTATTGTTTCAGTGATCGAAGCTCAGCTTATTTTACCCTTATATGCTGATGCATCAAGCGCTTATGCGCGCTATAAACAGCCTTATTGCGCTGATGCCTATTTTTCCATTTGGCAACCTCCTCAGATCGCCTAGTGTTAGACTGATAGCCCATGCTATGTCTTTTTGGATCGGTTTCTCTATCCAAAGCCCCGTTTTATTTTAGCTTATGAAAATCCCTTTGGATCTATCGGATTCAATACGCAAATACAGTAAATCGCTGTAGAAGGGTTTTTCGTCGGTATTCTTTTATATACTACATATGATAATCATGAGATTAATGTCATTACTTGGTTTGGTAATCCCTGTATTACTATCCACCCAACATACACATGCACAAATTAAAAATGCAAAGACAGCGACTGTAAAGATTTTTGGAAATACACCGGCTGTTAAAACGATCATTGAAAAAGAAGGTCGGGACGGACAATTTGCGAAAGTTGACTGGAATCAGGCAACCAAACTGGCGGTTGTTACCTACGACTCGTCAAAAACAAGCGCGGATGAGGTTCTTAAGCGCATTGCATTGGCAGGGTTCGACAATGAAAAATTTCTGGCTCCAGATGATGCTTATGTTCAATTGGCAAAAGCTGAACAATATGAACGAGTCCTAAAACCAGCATTAAAAAATGATACTGAACAGCAGGTCGATCATACGAACCATCGTCAGGGCGTACAAACAACAATTCAGCCTTCGGTGAACTCAAAAGCAGCGGATGAAAAGACCGCATTTGCACTGTTGGCAAGTTCTTACTTTGCGCTAAAGGATGCATTGGTGAAGACAGATGCGGTGGCGGCAGCAGCTCATGCCGAGGCATTTCAAGCAGCAGTCAAAGCTGTCGATATGAATAAACTTAGCCACGATGAACATACGGTATGGATGAAGGTGATGAATAAGCTGGCAAGCGATGCGACTGGTATAACTAAAAATAAAGATGTTGCTAAGCAACGTGTGGCTTTTGCATCTCTTTCAAATGCGTTGTATGAGCTGCTGAAGGTGAGTAAAGTGGACGGACCTATTTATTATCAGCATTGCCCTATGTTTAGTGAAGGCAAGGGAGCGCATTGGCTAAGTAAGGAGAATGCCGTGAAAAACCCATTCTTTGGAGCGCAAATGATTAGTTGTGGAAGTACAGTAGAAACGTTAAACTAATCGCCTGTGTTATGAATTATTTCCTAGCGAGCCTATCGGTTGTTGTATTGTCTTTAACGGCCTGTAGCGGTTCACAAACAAATACCAAAGCTGAAGATCAAATAGCTTCGACTGATCCGGCGATCAGTTTGCCTGTACAGTCAGTTCAATATAAAGTGGGTGATCTCGTCCCTACAGCACAAGTTTGCATGGTGAATGATGCTTTTATGGGGAAAAAACAATTGCTGGTCAGATACGAGGGTAAGGATTATTATGGTTGCTGTGAAATGTGTAAAAAGCGCATACCGCAAGAAGCTGCGGTACGTGTAGCCATCGATCCTTTTTCAAAAAAAGAAGTGGATAAGGCGACGGCTTCCATTGCAATTACCGGCGATCAAGGGGAAGTTTCCTATTTTGAAAACGAAACAAACTATCGAAATTATATTAAAAATCTAAACCTATAAATACACGTAATTATGAAAAAGTTTATGCTAATTGTGGCGATCGCATTGATATTCGTTGCATGCAACAATTCAACATCGAAAAATACACATGCAGATCATACGGTCCCTGTTGCTGCGGATAGCGCAACGACGAATGTCGACAAAAGCAAAGGCGATAGCGCTTTGACTAAAGAGGCTGCCAGAGTAAATAATACAGCTGCAAAAATAGAACCATCGGCGGGGAAAGTTGATGTAACAGCAGCTAGCAATCCTTTTGCAGGCTTATACAGCGCCTATTTCGCGCTGAAAGATGCATTGGTTAAGGATAATGGAGCGGCTGCACAGACAGCAGCGAAAGGAATACAGGCTGCCATTGCAAAACTTAATAACGAGCAATTAGATGCTGTTCAAGGAAAACTTTGGAAGGAATACCAACGGAAATTGGCTTTCGATACAGAGCATATTGCTGGAATTACGGAAAATGAACATCAGCGAGAGCACTTTGTGACCCTTTCCAAAAATATGTATGTGTTGATGAAATCTGTCAAACCTGAAGCTCCAGTCTATTATCAGCATTGTCCGATGTATCGTGATGGAAAAGGAGCCAATTGGTTGAGTACACAAAAGAAAATTGAAAATCCTTATTTAGGTCAATCAATGGCCACCTGTGGATCTATCGTAGAAACAATACATTAATACAATGAAAAGCTTATTCGAAGGACTGCCCAGCTTACACCCGCTATTGGTACATTTTCCGATTGTGCTCTTGTTGATGGCCTTGATTAGTCATATGGGTGCCTTATTGTTAAAAAAACATCGACGTCCTTTCACTGTGCTGACTTTCGGATTGTTATTACTGGGAACACTTGGAGCTCTTGCTGCAATTCAGACCGCAACCCATATTTCAGGCGATGCAGATGAAAAGGCCTTCGCGGTTTTTGAGATCCATCAACGTTTTGCCTGGATCAGCTTTTGGATTGCAAGTAGCACTACAGTCCTGCATTTTGTTGGATTGCGAAAAGATACAAGTGCTTGGATAAACTATTTGATATTGATTTTGTTGATCAGTTTATCGGTGACACTATTTATCACAGGGCATCACGGTGCTAGACTGGTCTACCAATATGGCGTAGGACCGATGGGAAATGGAATATTAATGAATTAAATGAATAAACATGTATAAAAAGAGTAATATATTAACGGTTGTCTTACTATTGATGACACAACTGACAGTGCTGGCCCAGAAGGTGGTTCGTCATGACCTTTATGTACGGGATACCATTGTCAATTATGCCGGCAAATCAAAACGGGCAATCGCTGTAAACGGACAGATTCCAATGCCGACCCTGACTTTTACTGAAGGAGATACGGCGGAAATCGTTGTTCACAATGAGTTAAAGGAAAGTACTTCGCTGCACTGGCACGGTATTTTTCTGCCGAACAAAGAAGACGGTGTGCCACACCTGACGCAGGAACCTATAAAGCCGAATTCGACTTATACCTATCGTTTTCCGATAATTCAACACGGTACACATTGGTATCACTCGCATTCGGGCCTTCAGGAACAGATCGGTATGTATGGTAGCCTTATTCTCAACAAGCGTGCAGATGATAAGACTTTCCGAAAAGGAATTGATGATTTACCCACGATTCCGGTCATTTTAAGTGAATGGACAAATTATAACCCCGATAACATTCAGCGAATGCTACACACGGCCAACGATTGGGCCGCGATAAAAAAAGGGTCTACACAATCGTACGTCGAAGCAATTAAAGAAGGGAAGTTTAAGACGAAAGTCACGAATGAATGGAAACGTCAGCTGGCGATGGATGTCAGTGATGTCTATTATGATAAGGTGTTGATGAACGGGGCTCATTCCACGGATTTAAAGTCGGTGAATGGTAAAGCTTTGAAAGCAGGAGATAAAGTGCGTTTACGAATTTCCAATGGCGGTGCTTCGTCTTATTTTTGGCTGCGCTATGCAGGTGGCAAAATTACCGTTGTTGCCAATGATGGGAATGATGTGGTTCCGGTGGAGGTCGATCGATTAATGATTGCGGTATCGGAGACTTATGATGTCGTTGTAACCATACCAAATGAAGGTACAGCTTACGAATTCATGGCAACAACAGAAGATCGAACACAATCTGCCAGTTATTTTGTCGGAAATGGTATTAAACAATTGATTTCCCCGCTTCCCCGCCTTAAATATTTTGAGGGCATGAAGATGATGAACGATATGATGAAGATGAATGGTGATCTCAATGATATGGGCATGAAGATGAGTCTGAACCAGATGGATATGAATGTGGTGATGTATCCCGAAATTACAGGTGATGGAAAGAAAAAAGAAGATCACAGTAAACATAGCGGTATGAATCATGGACAAATGAACATGGACGAAGATCCCAATCGTTATAATGCCAATGCATTGGGCGATATTGTCACGCTCAACTATGCGATGCTGGAGTCTCCTCAAGCTACTGAACTACCTAAAGAAGCGCCGATACGAGATCTCAAATTTACCCTGACGGGAAATATGAGCCGTTATGTATGGAGCATGGACAATAAAATTCTTTCTGAAACGGATAAGATACCTGTAAAAAAGGGCGAGGTATTGCGCATTACCATCTATAATAACTCAATGATGCGTCATCCAATACATCTGCATGGCTTTGACTTTAGATTGTTAAATGGAAAAGGATCAAAAGCGCCGTTGAAAAATGTGGTGGATATCATGCCCATGGAGACGGATACGATCGAATTCTTAGCGAATGAAGAAGGAGACTGGTTTTTTCATTGCCATATCCTGTATCATATGATGGCGGGGATGAACCGCGTTTTTGCTGTGGACGATTATAAAAATCCCTATCTTCCAGATAAAGCTAAAGCCTATAAGGAGTTGCAGATGGAAAGTAATATGACTCATTTCATGGCGCAAAATGATTTCGCTACCAATGGAAATGACGGTCAGGCAATGTTTCAGAATGCACGCTGGCAGCTTGGTTCAGAATGGCGTTTGGGGTATAATGATATGCACGGTTATGAAGTGGAAACCCACTTGGGTAGATACTTTGGGAAGATGCAATGGTTTATGCCATTTGTAGGTTTTGATTATCGTTATCGTCGAATGGGGGAGGATGAACATGAGAAAAATATTTTTGGACAGGCCAATAAAAAAGATAGTCGCAAAGCTTTAAGTCTGGGTTTTATGTATACTTTACCCATGTTGGTCAATTTTCAGGCAGAGGTGTATCACGATGGAATTGTGCGATTGCAGCTTATGCGTGAGGATATCCCGATCGCTAGAAGGATCCGTGGCGATTTTATGGTCAACTCAGACCTTGAATATATGGCTGGACTAAATTATGTCATCACCAAAAATATGGCTTTTAGAACACATTATGATAGCGATATGGGCTTTGGTGTGGGCTTGTCATTAAATTATTAAAAACGTAAATTTTATATTGGATTTTTAAAGGGGGCTTTGCATCGCAAAGCCCCCTTTTTCTTGTGCTATAAAAAGAGTGGATAAGTGGCGTACTGTTTATAAAATAATCCTGATTTTATTGGTAGATCATTGGGAGATAAATCGGACTTTAGCCGCTTTCATCCGAATGAGGTCCCTATAAGGTCCGAATAAGGTCCTTATAAACTCCCTACTATTGAATATAAAAATAACTTGTTATATAAGCCTTGTCTACAATGTATTTTCATGTTTTGCCCTTCGGGTTATCGCTAGCTTAGTGCTTTCCCCGTTAGCGTATTCCTTTCTCCGCTACCCTGCCTATAAAAGGAAGATAGATCAATTCTCATTGGGGGATGGCGAATCTGGTTTTGGTAGATGGAAAGAAAGAAAAACGCCAGAAATGGTTTATTCCTGGCGTTTTATACTAGTGTGAATTTTATGACGACTAAAGTTTTTGATCGCTTAAATCATCCATTTAAATATGCTGGCTCCCCAAGAGAAACCTGCACCAAAGGCGGTTAACATGACTAAATCACCGGTATTTAATTTTTTAATATTCTGCCAGATACACAACGGGATCGTGGCAGCAATGGTATTTCCTAGGTATTCGATATTACTTAATGCTCTGTCTTCTGGTATATTCAGACTACGCCCAACGGCATCAATGATGCGCTGGTTAGCCTGATGTGGAATTAACCAGTTGATATCTTCAATCTGTAGGTTGTTGCGTTGTAAAACCGTATTACAAGCGTCGCTCATAGACTGAACAGCATGTCTAAATACAGTTTTGCCATCTTGTTTCAGGAATCTGTTGTCGTTGACAGGAAGATTACTGTCGATTGGATACAAAGAACCGCCGGCTTCGATTTTTAAGAATTCTTTTCCCGCGCCATTGCTACATAAATAGGCATCCATAATTCCACCTTCTAAAGATGGCTCAAGCCATATCACACCAGCGCCATCACCAAAAAGAATATTGGTCGAACGATCTTTTAAATCGACATAAGTACTGATGTTGTCAGCACCGACTACGAGTACATTTTTATAACGGCCTGTCTCAACGAGAGCTGAAGCCATGTCTAAGGCATATAAAAAACCAGAGCAAGCAGCATTGACATCAAAAGCCCAAACATTGGTAAGACCTAATTTTTCTAAAATGATATTTGCTGTTGCCGGCATTGGCATATCGGGTGTAGAAGTTGCTACAATTAGCGCATCTACATCGTTCAGATTTTTATGATATTGTGTTGCCAAATCTTGTATAGCTTTTACAGCCATGTCTGATGTGGCAAGATTTTCTTCTAAAATTCTCCGCTCCTTAATACCTGTACGTTTGATAATCCATTCATCGGATGTATCGCAAAACTGCTCCAAATCTGTATTTGATCTCTTATTCGGTGGAATATATCCGCCAATACCAGTAATTGCTGCATACGGCCTGCTGGGTATTCTCTCAGTCATAAATTAATGTACTCTATTCTCTCTCTTATTATAGCTATCCTATTAGGAATGACTCGTGTGTTTTTTGCGCCGTAAAACTACGGTTAATTTATGCGATTAATAAGCGAAAAAAATGATTTATGACAAAAAATTACGTTTTGCCAACACTTTTAACTGTTTTTTACATATTGTCTATACTAATCTTTTAATCGGTCTTTATGATGCGGAATTAAATATTGAATGCGCCTGTTTTTACGAAATATTAATCTAACTATGTTCGTCCAATTCGCAAAATAGTCTAGTTGCTTTTTGTGTTTCAAATCATCGGAAGGAGCGTTTCGCCTGTTCCAAAAGTTCAGCTAAAATGATGATTCCTTCCTCGATCAATTCCTCAGATAAGGATCCATAACCAAGTCGTATTCCACCAAAAATATTTTCTCTGCTGTAGTTTTCGGGATGCGGTATATGGACTGATCTTTCCTTTAATTTTTGGGATAAAAATGCCCAGTCGATCTGATGTTTAAATGATAGCCAAACCGCCAATCCCCCTTTTGGAGAAGTATAGCTCACATGATCCTGCAGATATTTGTCCAATTGGGCGATCATGAAATCACGTTTCTTTTTGTAAAGCAGCGTTGCTTTTCGGATATGTCTACGAATTGTTCCATCCTGAATGAGTTCCAGTACAGCTTGCTCCATAATATTGTCACCTTGTATATCGATGATGTAGCGAAGTTCGGTAACCTGCTGGAGTAACTGCTCGTTTCTTGTCGCCAGATAACCGATACGGAGTGCTGGTGCAACAACTTTGCTGAGTGTACCAATGTAAACAGTATTGATCAGTTCCTGCTGTGAAGCGAGTGGGTAATAGGGCGCTTGTTCAAAATGAAATTCGTAATCGTAATCATCCTCAATGATCGTGAAGTTATATTGATTGGATAATGCTATTAATTGTGATCTCCGTTCTTTGCTTAAGGTCACAGTGGTTGGATATTGTCGATGTGGAGTAAGATATAGTGCCCTAATATTGCTTTTTTTCAATAAATGTGGGAGAAGTTCATCAACGATAAGACCATCGGTATCGACAGGGATAGGAATCAATCGCGCACCAGCTTTTTCAAAGATTTTCCAGGCTGAATGGTATCCAGGGGACTCCACAAAGATATAATCATCGCGCCGTAATAGGCATTGGGCTACCAGGTACATGGCCATTTGACTTCCACGACTGATGCATAGGTTATTTTTATCAATGTGCATGTTGCGCTCGATGTTGAGCATATTGGCGATTTCTTCCCGAAAATCAAGATGTCCTCGGGGATCGGCATAGCCCATCATTTTCCAACGTGCGCTGCGTTTAAAAATCTGACGATAGGCCCGTCCGAGCTGTTCTATCGGGGCAATCTTGCTGTCTGGATTACCATCATCGAATATAATACGTGTGGGGGCTTGATGATCAGATAATTCGATCTTTTGTGCAACATATAGGTTAGAGCCATAAGGTAATTGAGCCGCTACAAATATACCTCTACGTGCCTGACTAACCAGCCAGCCTTCGCTCAACAGCAACTGTATGGCTTCAATTACCGTGTTTCGGTTTAATTTTAATTGGGCTGCAAGAGATCTGCTACTGGGTAAGGCCGTTCCCTTCGCCAATCGACCTGATTGTATATCAGCAGCAATGTTATCCGCTATTTGGATGTAAATCGCTTTTGAAGAGGATCTGTCAATATCTATCGTTAAATTCCAAGGTCTAAGCATGAGGCTATTGTATCGGGTAATTGTTCAAATATACAATTGTTCTGCAGGATTAAAATACATCGGATAGATGATGCATGATCAGTGCTGCGCTATTCTATTTAAGATGAGCTGTTTTGTTTATTGCCTGTGACGGCTGGACTAGGAATAAATAACCATCTTGGACTAGGAATGAAAGGAGATTTAAGTTGATTTTTGAGTTTTACTAATCGAAGTCATTCATGAAACCATTTCCCGTTTTCGAGAAAGTTGATATTGCGATCGAACGAGCCCTTGGTTGCTTTGTTTATGATAAACAGCAGCAGGCCTATTTAGATCTATATGGTGGTCATGCCGTTATTTCTGTTGGGCATAGCCATCCGCATGTTGTTGAAGAAACTATACAACAGATGAATAAGATCGGATTTTATTCAAATGCAGTTACAAACGATCTTCAGGATCGTTTGGCCGAGCGCTTGGGCAGTGCCTGTGGTTATCCTACATATGCTGTTTTTTACAGTAATTCGGGGGCCGAAGCAAATGAAAATGCACTGAAGTTAGCTTCGTTCCATACGGGAAGGAGGAAAGTATTGGCGATGTCAAATGCGTTTCATGGGAGAACCTCAGCCGCGGTTTCGGCAACGGATATCCGGTCGATTCGTGCACCATTAAATGACAGTGAACAATTTGTCTTTACCCCCTTTAACGAGACCTCCAGTTTGAAAAAACAATTGGAAACCGAAGAATACTGCGCTGTCATCATTGAACCTATTCAAGGTGTCGGGGGGATTCATCGGGCAAGTCCTAGTTTCTTACAAGAAGTAAGAGCAATCTGCACGAAAACTGGGACTATGCTTATTGTGGATGAAATTCAGTGCGGGTATGGGCGCACGGGACGTTTCTTTGCACATCAGCATGCTGGGATAGAAGCCGATTTAATTACGGTGGCCAAAGGGATTGCAAATGGCCTCCCGATGGGGGCGACAATTATTTCGCCTAAAATAAAGCCGGTCACGGGGCAATTGGGCACTACTTTTGGCGGTAGTCATGTGGTTTGCGCGGCGGCACTGGCTGTACTTGATGTCATCCAAAAAGAGCAATTGATTGATAATGCCGCAGCTGTAGGTGAATTTCTGTTGACAGAATTAAGAAAAATTCATGGCGTAAGTGAAGTGAGGGGGCAAGGATTGATGATTGGCGTAGAGTTTGAAAACGATATTCAACACCTACGGGAAGAACTTTTGTTTTCTGAAAAGATTTTTACAGGATATGCAGGACGCTATACCCTTCGCCTATTACCGCCGCTCTGTTTCACCATAAATCACGCGGAGACATTTTTGAAGAGTCTACGGAAGCTTGTGCATAAAGAGAAACTAGCCGATGATGTTTCGGTATATTGATTGGCCCCGCTGTATTGATTTTTTGCGAAGTTTTAACGAAGGATTCTCCAGATGAGCTGTTGCGCTTTGATAAATGTTGTAAAAGAAGTAATTTCACATCTAGCGTATTTAATCAGTAATAGCGTATAATGGATTTCAAGACAACAAAAAAATATTTGCCTACAGCGGGTTTAGTGAGTACTAAGGAAGATAAACTATTATTGGCGTATAGCAACAATAGAAAGGCATGGTATCTGCCAGGTGGGAAGATTGATGCAGGGGAGGAAGCCCTGCAGTCCCTACGTCGCGAGATTTTGGAGGAGTTGAATATCAATCTGGATCCGGATAAAATCTCGTATTATTGCCATGTAACAGCTCCGGCGTACGGGCTTGTGCCAGAGGTTATCATGGAACAGGATTGTTTTCTGTATCCATTAACAGAGCAGATCGAACCCAGTAATGAGATTGGCGCCGTTCGTTATTTTTCACACCAAGAGTACCAGAAAGAACCTATCCAGGTCATTGGCGTTTTGCATGTGTTTGACAAGTTGAAGGCTGACGGATTGATTTAAAAAATCCTGTCGCCGCTAGATGCCATAGCCTTCATTGAGGCAGCTGATACCCTTTGTGTCTTTTAAAGGAATAATTTTTTGGCTTTTGGTATCCATTCGCCATGCCTTGACGATTTTGTCGAAATATTCTTTGTGTTCATCGACCCGGCTAATGGCTATAATTTCGCTGTCTGGTTTGTCACCTTGCTTGCAGTTGCATAAGCTGAGTTGCTCGTTGGACTTCAGTTTTTGAATATTGATGGTATCCAAAATCTTGTATTTGACTTTACCTTTGCTATCATCGGGCAACAATTCCTCTAAAATACAAACACCATTTTTGGCATTTGTAAAATAGCCGGCAGCAAAGCGAAAGTCTCCTTGGGTATTCTTGTCGGTTTCAATAAGCGCACCAGTTGTATAGGTATAAGATTTTAATTCAGCAATTTCATTGATCTCACGGAATACTTTCCCATATAAGGGGTTTTTCTGATCGTTAACGGTCTTGAAACTGGACCAACTGCAAATGGATAGCATTGCAATGGGTATAATTAGTATATATCTCATGGTTTTCAAAAATTAAAAACGTTGTTTAAGTTAACAAATCTTTCTGTTATATTAAACAACGTTTTTACTGCAGCACTATTGTGTTGACAGACTTTATTAGAACTTATTGCGAGTTTATTTAGCCTGTGATTCTTGCGTCTTTTGAGATTCTTTATATACTTTGTTGTCCTCGTCGTCCATTTCCATGTCGAGATCTTCTTCTTTGTATTTTCCCATTTTTAAGTGAAAGTTATCTGGAGTGCCCGTAATTCGCATAGGTATCCCAAAGATTCCAAAAGGAGGTAAGCCCAGTCGAAAACCCAGGTTCATCCGCCCATCTAAGGTCACTTGACCTTCAAAACGAGGCCTGAATCCCATCATTTTCATTTTCGTGCGTTCGATGGTCATCACATTATTTTTGATATGGGATTTAATAACAACTTTTTTCACTTCGCCATCTTTCAATTTTTCCTTGGAAGTAGATTGACTAATTCCATTAAGTAACTTGAAGCCTCTGAATTTAATTTGATTCAGTGTTAGGGATCCATCGCCGACGATGGAGGGCATTACTGGTTGCATATTGCCATTCAATAAACCACCCAATTTATAATCCAATGAAACCAGGCCATAAGCATTTTTGGCAGAGCTAACCATTTCTCTGAATAGCGGTATCTCTTTGTAAGCGCGTTGAATATCAAAGCTGTCAGCTTTCACAGCATAATCAAAACTTGCTCTACGTGGATTTATAGGACGATAGCTTCCGTTCATATCTACTTTCAGTCCCGCTAGTTCAAAGTTTGTCTTATGAAGAATCATCTTACCGTCTTTTACCTGTAGGTCACCTTTGAAGTCTTTGATATTCATTTTATTATATGCTATGGCATTGACAAGCCCCAAGACCTGAACGTCCAAATTTTTAGGCAGAAGAACTACACCACTTTCCGAAGAGCTTGCAGTCGTCGATGTGGCCGGAGAAGCAAAAACCATAAAATCATCCACATTGATTTTCTTGCTGCTGAGTGTAAATTGCCCCTTTAACGGTGCTTGACTACTTGTTGCGTAATTAATAATGTTGTTGAGATATCCCTTGATGGAAATGTCATTTTTAGCGTAGGCAACCAGAAATTTATCGAAATTCATTTTCTCCTGATTAAAACTGAAGTTCCCGCTTCTAATTGCAATAGGCTGTGGAAGCATGTCGGACTGAACCTGGATATTCCCAATATTTAACCGACCACTATTTTGGAGTCGGTTATAATGACCATTGGCGGCATCGCTCTGTAAGCCTTTTAAACTGAAATCCGTATAGATAAAACCATCGACATTGGTACCATCTAATGCAAAGAGTTTATAAATAGGTCCGAGATTGAGCTTACCCTTGGATTGTATGCTGTACTTAATATTATTGAAGTTCTTGAGGTCTGCATTCAAGAAAAAAGGTTCACCAGCAAATGTAAATGATACCGGTAGGATTTTGACATTCAGATCCCGAAGCGAGCCTTTTTCGCTATTGACAAAAGCTTCGACCTGAATATTTTCCATCGGGATAGGATAATCATTTGACTTGATCAAGCCATTCTTCATCACGATGGACGTATTAGTTTCGGGAAAAATGTTTCGTTTGAGATCCACATAACCTTTTGCCATGAGGTTGACATCCACCAATCCTGCCAATTCAACTTGTTTAATGGGATAGAAATTTTTGATATCTGCTAAATTAAATGAAGCTTTTAAATCCGAGTTGACAGCAATTTTATTAAAATCTGTTATTGAAATAAAGCCCTTTACATAGTTGTTAAGCGCCTGAACAGAAATGTCATGGATTGCTATTGATGCACTTTTTAATTGGCCATCGGGATCCTTTGCTTCCAGACGATAGGCAATTTTGTCCAACCCCTGTGGGAGGTTCGCCAATTTGAATTTACCATCGACGAGTGTATTTTTGATATCAAAAGTAGGAATGGATGCAATGTATTCCTGTTCGCGTTTTTGAAGTCCTACCTTACGAATAGCTTTGGCGTATGTTCCGTCGATTTTTGCGTAAAGATTCCATTTTCCACCAAATGAAAAGTCTGGGAATTGTAGGGATTCATTGAGTTTACCGAGATCAAGATCACTTTTTATGTTGGCATGCACGGTTACAGGGTGTAAACCCGCAATGTTGCCCTGTGCATTAAAATAGCCTGAAGCAACTTTAAAGTCAAATTGTTTCAGATCAATTTGTAGTGAGTCTGTATTCAGTGCCGGCAAGTCTATCCGTAATTTTGCATTCCAGTCTGTCAGCGGATTGGTGGATTGTTTATACGCGAGAAAGCCATTGTTGACCATGAGCCCAAGGGAAAGATTAGGCATTTTGTTGTTGTCGACAATATAGTCTCCTTCTAAATTGACAAAAACCTCCGATGTACCTTTCACGGAGAGGTCCTTGATCCAAGAAGCGTAGCTATTTGGGACTAATGAAAGTAATTCGGCCAAGGTGCTTTCCTGTGATTTTAATTTGAAATCCAGGTGATAACCATGGGAGATAAAAGACAACAACCCACGGAAACGAACCGGTAATTGATTTATTTTAATATCATTTCGTTCGAAGACGAAAGATAAATTGTTGGTATTGATCCGTGTTAGCAAATTGGCATCGATCGACTTTTTGTCCACATACAATTCATTGTCAAAGGAAAATGAAAAGGATGCAATTTTCGCACGTGTGTTCAAGTCAAAGATATTTGACATCAGATCTCCCTTACCCTCATATTCCAGATCTTTTGCCTCTATCTGAAGCGGAATGGAGCGATCTTCATAATGGAGATTTGTTTTTTCAAGTTTAATCAGTTGGAAGGCTAAAGCACTGCTTTCGGAATTGTCTTGTGTTTTTGTAGCATCAGCGGAGCTAGATTTATAAATATTGTAATTGGCATTTCCCAAAGAATCAACCAGGATGTTGATCTTCCCGCTGTTCACGATAAACTTGTCGATTACAATTTTAGATTTGAGAAGACTCATAAGGTCCACGCCAAAACTGACTTTTTTTGCAGCGAGCAGCGTGTCGTTTTTGAAAGGTTCGGCCCCTTTTAATAAGACATCATCCATCGATGCAGTAAGCAAAGGGAATTGATCAAAGAAGGTTAATCGTACTTTGGAATAATTTAATTCACCTGTAATGTGCTCGTTTACGAGCGATTTGACTTTGCTGTTTACTTCATTTTCGAATATATAAGGAATGGATAATATGCTGATAACGAGTAAGACAATGATGCTTGCAAAAACGATAGCGATACGTTTCACAACCTTTATAAATGTTGCTTTTGACACTTTGGAATTTTTTGTGGTTACAAAAATCAGAAAATTATTATTAATCTCAGTTATGTGATGCATTTATTTTGAAAAGGGCTTGGATTATGTCGTTTTTCATTGACAAGAGGCCGCGTTAAAGCCTTTCTTGCGAAGTGCTTTGCATAGGCTTTTAAAAATTTCATGTATTTTTGCAGCGTGAAATTTCGATTTAAAAATGCCGAACAGAAGAATAGTATCATCCTGACTGCCTGTTTGTTTTTGTTGTTGTTGATTGGGGGGGGCTTGCTCGGTATTATCCATCATAAAGTAGACCTCCTTAAGAAGAGGATACTGATCGATTTTGCAGATGAGAATATGTTGCTTGTCAAAAAGCAATTGGAGTTGTTGCAGCAAGATCTATTCCTTTCGGAAAAAAAGATATTAAATCAGCCCGCCTTTGATCTAAAAGAAAGTGCTGACTCGCTGTTGGTCGTTTTGCCGGTTGGACAAGCGGACTCTGTCAATCAGCGAATGCTTACCTTGTTACGCACACGGACAATAAATCACCGACTATATCACATTTATCTGGATGTAGTAAAATTGAATGCCTATTTCGCGGAACTCAATTTCGGAAGACGAGCTTATTTCGAGATTTACGACGACCGTGGATTATGTGTGTATTCTCCAGATAATCGAAAGTGGGGTAAGCGGGCCAGTACAGCAGTTGCAAAACAAGGACAGATTGTGAAATCTGATTTTCTTCAGCTGGACGTTATGGTCAATTCGTATCCCTGTAACATTCTTTTAGTGGGTGGTGAAATCAAGGTGTATGTCCTGTTGCTGAGTATTGAAGAGGAAATCCAAGAATTGCTAACGTATAGCATCTTGCTTGGTGTGGGCTTGATGTTGGTAGCTATGGTGTTAATCTACTTTAATATCGTGGAGCGTCGCAAGATTCAGCAGCTGAAACTGCAATCCCTGAAGCAAGAGAATGAATATACGCGCATGCAGTTGGTTCAACTGCGGCAGCAGATCAATCCGCATTTTTTATTCAATACATTTGGGTCGCTTCAATACCTGATTGGAAAGGACAATGATCTTGCGAAGTCTTTTATTGGCAAGATGACAAAAGTCTACCGGAAGATGCTCCGCACAGATGAAGCCGAATGGTCATCATTGGGGGAGGAGCTGGAATTGGCCAAAGCCTATTTCTTTTTACAGCAGGTGCGGTTCGGAGCGGCCTTAAGTGATATGGAAATTCGGCTGCCAGCAACATGTTTGGATCGGAAAATTCCACGTTTGGGCCTGCAGATGCTGGTAGAAAATGCGATCAAGCATACCCGTATTTCGATCGAACATCCGCTGAAGATTCAGATCATCTATCTTGTTGAAGAAAACGTGCTGGAAATCCGCAATAACTGGCAGCCCAGACAGGGGGCAGAGCTGGAAGGTGAGGGGTATGGGCTTAATTATTTAGCATCCATCTATCGTTATTATGCGATGTCGGGCTTTCGGTACGGGATAGAATCGGACTTTTTTTCGGTATACTTACCACTCTCATCCAGTTGAAAATGAAGAATAAAAGATGGTCGGTTTACGTGTTCATGTTTTAGTAGCGCGTGTTCATACCTTTAAACTGCGTGTTCATCGCTTTGCATACTTTTCTGTATAATATTTTTAACAAATTTGGCTCCTAATCTAGAAATATTAGTTCGTGGTTAGCCTAATCCTATCCGATCAAATAGCATAAGTTTTAAGTATAAATGACTTGGAATTGACCTGCTTGGAATAGACAAAATTACTTTCTAATCGTTCTGTAGTAAGCTAAAATTAGCTTATGGATAACACGAGATAATAGCTTGATGATCCGTCATCACTTTTGAAAAACACATGGAGTGCAACGAGCTCAGATATCACCTTTGAAAACAAGGGCTCAAAATATTTATTTGATGAAAAACACTTACACTAAGTTAGCCATAGGTCTATTATTTTCCGCTGGTCTAATGCAATCTTGTTCATTATTGCAAACAGTAGGCCTGCGAAAAAAAGAAACGGTTACTTCTGCTAAAGATTCTATTGCCAAGAAAGATACGACAGCTGCGTACGACAAATTGTTTAAAGATGCCCGGGTTGATACTGGTATGTTTACGGTAATTCGTAAGGAAAATAATTACTATTTTGAAATTCCATTGAAGAAAATGGGACAGGATATTCTGTTGATACAGAAGCTGTCTTCCGTTCCATTGGCTTTAAATGAGGCTGGGGTAAACAAAGGAATGAATTATGAAAATAAGGTCATCCGGTTTACACTCCGCAAGGAGAAGAAAGAAGTGTGGGTTTCGGAGATCAAACCTCAGGTGGAAGTCCCTAAAGGTGACGCAATAGCCGCTTCGGTATACGATAATTACCGCCCTTCTTATATTGAATCTTTTAAGATTGAAAGTTATTCAAAAGATTCAAGTGCTGTTGTAATCAAAGTCAATAAGGTATTTGATGGTTCAGAAAAGAGTTTTACGGATGTGTTTACTTCCTTGGGTTTGGGAACTTCACCTAAAACCAGTATATCTACAGTTGAAGATATCAAATCCTATGCGAATAATATCGTTGTGAAGTCTGTATTTTCTACCAAGGTGACGGAAGGTAATGAATCTGTACCGGTTTCTTTGGAAATTACAAGTAACCTTTACGAACTGCCTGAAACGCCTATGGTTGCCCGGTTTGCAGATCCAAGGGTTGGTTTCTTTACTTCGCCGCGTTGGTATTTTAACGATAAACAACAAGAACTGGATAAGAAAAATCTGGTCAATCGCTGGCGTTTGGAACCGCGTGACGAAGACAAAGCGCGCTATCTGAAAGGGGAGCTGGTCGAACCCAAAAAACCGATTGTCTTTTATTTGGACCCAGCGACCCCAAAACAATGGCGTCAGGCCATTATTGATGGCGTACATGATTGGCAGGTCGCCTTTGAAGCTGCTGGCTTCAAAAATGCAATTCTGGCCAAACAACAGCCGGATAGTGTCAAATTTGATCCAGACGACGCTAATGTTTCTTCTATTGTATACGCAGCATCTGCTCAAGCTAATGCCATGGGGCCATCTGTTGTTGATCCACGCTCAGGGGAGATATTAGAAGCTGACGTGATTTGGTGGCACAACGTCATGACTATTTTGAACAGTTGGATGCGCATACAGACCGGTATCGTAGATACATCAGTACGTGCTAATGTTTTCTCCGATGAGAAAATGGCACATGCCATTCGTTTTGTGTCGTCCCATGAAATTGGACACACGCTTGGATTGATGCACAATATGGGCTCTTCGGCAAGTTTCCCTGTTGATTCGTTGCGTAGCAAAAGCTTCACCGCTAAAATGGGAGGGACCGCTCCTTCCATTATGGATTACGCACGTTTCAATTATGTGGCGCAACCTGAAGATGGTGTGGAACAGATTACTCCCGTGATCGGTGCTTACGACAAGTACGCCATTGGCTGGGCCTACCGCTGGTATGGCAAAACACAGTCTTGGGATGAAATCCCTTTGCTGAGAAAGGAAATTGATAGCCATGTACATGATCCTATTTATCATTACGGTGAACAGCAAGACTCTAAAAATATCGTTGATCCGCGGGCTCAATCGGAAGATCTTGGTGATGACGCCATGAAGGCTGGCGAATATGGTATGCTGAATCTGCGTCGCATGATGCCTAATATTATCAATTGGACAACCAATGTCGGCGATGATTACTACCGTGCCGGTAAGTTGTATATGGGCGTGGTTGGACAATGGTATGCATATGCTGATCATGTTTTAAATAATATTGGTGGTATTTACCTCGAAAATGCTGTTTTGGGTGATCAAAAAGATGCCTATAGCCCAGTACCAAAAGACAAACAACTACGTGCTTTGGAGTACCTCAAGAAGAATGTCTTTTACATGCCCGAATGGTTGTTCGTTCCGGAGCTGATGGCAAAAACTTTTCCATTGAAAGATTCTCCGATAGGACCATTTGAGTACGCTCCTTATAACTTACAACGTGAATTTCAATACGCTATGTTGTATAAACTGGTCAATGATGAACGTTTGCTGCGTATGGTTGAGATGGAAAATCTTTTTGGAAGTAAGAAAGCATGGAGCGCACCGGAGTTTTTAACTTCTGTACGTCAGACGGTTTTTGCTAAAACCATCAGCGGAAAATCGTTGGATCTTAAAACACGGATGCTGCAACAAAACTATGTGGATGTGCTGATGGTCTCTACCAACAAATCGATGGAGAAACTAAATGCGAAGAAACTAGCAGGTATCGAGCAGCTGGTTGAAGCGACGCAACCTGATCTATGTTTACATCCACAACATGCATCCTCTTCAAAAGCTGGACTGCGGAATGTACATGTCACTGGTATGATCCGTACTTCGGATATGCTGACTTATAAACGCGCTGAATTATATGAGATTTACCAGTTGTTGAAACAAAAGCAGCGGACTGGTGATGCGACGACAAAATCGCATTACATGGATCTTTTATTGCGTATTGCAAATACCTTAGAATTAAACTAATATATTAACATCTACCAAAATGAATAAGTTTTTAATACCGTTGACCTTCATGTGTGTGCACGTTGCGCATGCGCAGGAATCCAGAGAATTGAAAGGAAAGGTTCTGGATGCGGTCACTTTAAAACCTGTCGTGGGGGCGACAGTTGTCGTTGAAAGTTCGGCAGTAGCAGAAGATATCGGTGTACCTAATCAGGTGCAGCAGTCGGCATTGGGTTCATTGACCGATGCGGCTGGAGAATTTCGCTTAAAAGTGCCTAGTAATTTAAAATATGTAACGATTAGCTATGTCGGGTACCAGCGTATTCAGGTGCCGGTATTTCAGGATCATAAGACAATCTTGCTTCAGCCAAGTGGTGAATCTTTAGATGAAGTGATCGTAACAGGTTATACGGATATCAAAAAACGTAAGAATACGACGGCTTACAATAAAATCAATGTCGCTGATATCAAACAAACCGGAGTCTCATCGATCGACGAAATGTTGGCCGGTCAGGTCGCAGGCTTGCAGCTGAGTAATTTTAATGGTGGACCTAACAGCGCGCCACAGATCCGTATCCGGGGTACGGTATCACTCAATGGCACACAAGACCCCTTATGGGTAATTGATGGATTGCCCATTGAAGGTACGGCAATGCCAAACCGAATAGAGAAAGATGATCTTAATAGTTTGACAAATCTTCCTATTGCAGGCATCAATCCTGATGATATCGCCGATATTACCGTTTTAAAAGATGCTGCGGCGACTTCAATTTATGGTGCCCGGGCCGCAAATGGGGTCATTGTGATTACCACAAAAAGAGGTAAATCTGGTCCTGCAAAATTGCAGGTGTCAGCAAATACCTTTGTGACGCAACGTCCGGATTTCGGTAAACTCAATCTGATGGATGCCAATGAAAAAGTGGATTTTGAGTTATTGATGGCCAATCGTACGGATCTCAATTATCGTACGGATAAGGGCGCCGTTATGCGGATCCTAAATAAAGCAAATGCATTGGATACTTATCGTACCGGCGGTTTAGCAGCTTTGTCACCGGAAGTACAGCAGTCAATCAATCAATTGCGTTCACAACAAACAGACTGGGGGAAAGAACTTTATCGTCAGGCGGTCAATCAACAGTATTCCGCGTCTATTTCAGGCGGTAATGATGGACATCGCTATTATTTGTCAACAGGTTTGTACGATGAAAAAGGTGCTACAAAAGCGGTAGATCTTCGTCGTTATTCATTGACGCTAAATAACGATTTTACAATCAACGATCGGTTTAAAGCTGGTATTAATATATTAGGATCAGTTTCGAATAGACAAAATCCGATTCAGGATCGGGATGCTTTCACGAACCCAAGTTATTATGTGCGTTCGGTTAATCCATATCTTTCAGTTTATGATCAATCTGGGAAATTCAACTATGATCCAGATATCGAGGGCTTTGAAAGAGATACTTATATCCCATTTAACGCAATTGAAGAGCGTGATAATACCAAATACACGTTAACAAATAAAGCACTGAAAGCAATCAGTTATTTGGAATACGCTATTTTACCACAGTTATCCCTGAGAACAGAGCTTGGTTTGCAATTTGATGAAAATAAAACTGAAAAATTTGCAGATCAGGAAAGTTATAACACCCGAAAATTGCGTGCTGCTACCCGCTATTATGATGCCGCCAGCAAGACAAACAAGTATTTTTTGCCTACTGGTGGAACAATTGAAAATTCCAATAATAGCGTGTTTCAATACAATTGGAAAACTTATTTAAAGTACAACAAAACCTGGAACGATCGCCATGAGCTGGAATTGATGGGAGGAACGGAACTGAGACGGAGCAAGAGTGAAATCGTAACAACGAAGGGTTTCGGGTACAATCCGGCAACATTGACGACGCAAACACTTGTTTTTCCAAATAGTACTTACCAAAATGATTCAAGGTTTGTACAGTATAAAAAAGGATTTGTAGAAAGCTCATATGCCTCATTCTATGGGAATGCGACCTATACGTTTGATCGGAAATACAATGTATATGCAAGTCTTCGACAAGATGGTTCTAATATGTTTGGTGTTGATCCCAAATATCGTTTTCTACCGATTTGGTCTGTTTCGGGATCGTGGAATGTGCTAGAGGAAGAGTTTATTAAAGGGAAAACCGCTTTGTCTGATCTCCGAGTGCGCGCGTCTTACGGTACGCAAGGAAATATTGATCGCAATACTTATCCTTTTATTGTTGGTTCTTATAATAACATTACAATGTTGCCAGGTAATAATGAAGGAACTGTATTTGTTGATATGCCTGCTAATGATAAACTTCGTTGGGAAAAGACCCAATCTTATAATGCTGGGATTGATTTAGGCCTATGGAAAAACAGATTAAATATTACGGTCGATTATTATAACAGAAAGAGTACCGACTTAATCGATTATAGCTCAATACCTTTGGAAAACGGTTTCCAAAACGTAAAAGTTAATTGGGCCTCGGCAAGAAACCAAGGCGTAGAATTGACGATATCAAGCCGTCAGATCCAAACGGATAAATTCTCCTGGTCAACGGACTTTAATATTGCCCACAATAGTAATAAATTATTAAAAGTACTCGCTGATCCAAAAGCTTATGCGCTTGAAACACAGGAAGGGCGTCCAATTAATGGCCTATACGTATTGGAAACGGCTGGTTTGGATAAAGATGGGGTGATGCAGTTTAGAAATCAGGATGGATCCGTTTCGAGCTTTGAGCAGTTTTTTGGATTATATGATCCATGGGCGGAGTTTTTGCCAGGTTATATTTCACAAACCGATATGACCGCTGCAGAATACCGTTCTAAATTTAAATACAAGGGTAGTAAAGATCCGAAGTTTATCGGCGGAATGACCAACCGTTTCCGTTATGCTAACTTTGATCTCGCAATTTCTGCTGTGTTTAATTTGGAGCGTTGGGTAAGTCGTACACCGACTTATAATCCGGCTCTGGTAGACCGTGGTCAGAATTATACAACAGATCTTTTGAAGGCACTGCAAGAGGGTGGTAATATGCCTGCTTTGGGAAGCATAAGTTCTGAATTCAATGATCGCTGGATGGCTTATGCTTGGTTGGAAAGCAATGATCCAATTAAATCATTCAATCTCTATGATATCTGGGCAAAGAAAATGAGCTATGTCCGCATCAATAGCATTCGTTTAGGTTATACACTCCCTGCTGCACTAAGTAAAAAAATTGGTACAAGCAATTTACGCGTGAATGTAGAAGGACGTAACCTATTTGTCTTTGGAGCAAATTATGACGGATATTTTGATCCTGAAACTTACGGTAATTATTATGCACAACCGATCAGCAAGTCTTTTGCATTTGGTCTGTCAGCGAGTTTTTAATTCTTTTAATTGATTTATAACATGAAAAAGATAGTTTATTTTGGAATGATCATGGCAGCGAGTGCATTGACTTCCTGCGATAAATATTTAGATATAAAACCGGTAGGGACGGTTATTCCTACTTCGGAAAGTGATTTTAGAGGTTTAATGACAAGTAGTTATGCAAACTTTCCTGCACATAAGTCCTATTTGTCCTTGCGTACAGATGAGCTATTGTTGGATGAAAGTTCGACTGATGCCGCTAGAACCAAAGATATCTATCTTTGGAATGACCAAAATCCTGATCCGACAACAATTGCTTATTCCTATCTGACATTTTATAGTAGTATTTTTTATACCAATCAGGTCATTAGTACAATCGATGAAAAGTTGGCTAGCAATGCAGCAGTGGACCAAATCAAGGGAGAAGCTTATCTGATGCGTGCTTATGCTCATTTTGAGTTGTTAAATCTTTACAGTGAGGTCTATTCGGCGAGCAATGCAGGGCTTCGGGGCGTTCCTTTATCAACAAAGATTGACCTGGAACAACGTTTTGTTCCCGCGACCATTGGAGAGTCTTATACGCAGATCCTGACTGACATGGAAAAAGGGACAGCGTTACTGACTGTGGATGATCAGGCAAAAGGTGTTAACTATCGCTTTAGCAAACGCGCTGCTTTTGCAATGGCCTCACGCGTTCATTTATACCGCGGTGAGTGGCAGGAAGCAATTGATGCCGCTAAAAAAGCTTTGGTTATAAATGACAAATTGGTTGATCTCAATGTTGCTGGAAGCTTACTTCCGAATGATTTTGAATCCGCGGAGATGATTATGGCTTTGGAAAAAGTATCTGTTCCTGGAGTACGTACAAGTTCCTTTATTTCACCGGCCTTATTAGACAGTTATTTAGCAGGCGATTTGAGAAAAGGTCGTTACTTCCAAAAAAGTGGGGGCGATTATGTATCCCTCAAAGGTGGAGACAACCGTTTTAACGTGAGTTTTAGAAATGCTGATCTTTATTTGACGATGGCCGAATGTTATGTTCGTCTGGGAAATACAGCAGAAGCATTAAAATATCTGTCTGCTTTAAAGAAAAACAGATTTACCGCAGATGCCTATGCCAAAGAAACGAAGGCCGACGCAGGTTTGTCAAAGGAGCAATTGCTAGATGCGGTTCTGCTGGAACGCAAGCGTGAACTGGCGCTAGAGGGATTACGCTGGTATGATCTAAAACGGACGACAAGACCGGCGATCACACACAGCAGTTTTGGTAGAACGGTAACCCTGCAGCAGAACGATCCACGTTATGTGATTCGCTATCCACAGGAGGCAATCAATAATAATCCCGATCTGTTAAAATAATCGATTTTTTTTTATCCTATATATATTAATCCATTTTCTTTTTTTAGGAAATGGATTTTTTATTACATTCAACCCATGGGATGGAAAATACTGATTGTCGAAGACGAAGACTGGGCTTTTGTAGGCTTAAAGGAAATGTTGACTGCGCTCTATGGAGAAAGCGAACTGATCTTTACCAATGCAAAAGAGGTTCAGGAAGCGGTGACGACGATCAATAGAAATCAATTCGATCTGATTTTTATGGATATCCACCTGATGGATGGGCTGAGCTTTGAAATTTTTAAACAGGTATCGATCGATGTGCCACTGATTTTTACGACTGCTTACGAACAATATGCATTGGAGGCCTTCCAAAATAAGGGTTATGCCTATCTGTTAAAGCCTTTCGATAGCGACGAGTTGGCGGAGATCATGAAACGTATCGAACCGCTACTACCCAACGTAGAACCTCGGCTCAAACAGCGCTTCCTAGTGAAATACGGTAATTTTTTAAAGTCGCTTGCCATTGCTGATATTGCCTATTTTATGGCAGAAGACAAAGAGCTGTATGCCGTAGAAAAAGGATCGGGAATTGCATATATTATTGAAGATACCATCACACATCTCGTTTCACAGGTGGATCCCACAGTTTTCTTTCAGATCAATAGGAAATTCCTTGTTCGGATAGATGCCATCCAGTCCATGTTAAAGATTAGTCGAAATCGAATCAAGTTAGAGCTAATGCCTTCAACCCCAGAAGGAATTGTCGTCATTGTTAGTGAGGAACGGTCCCCGAAGTTTCAAAAATGGCTTGATCAATAATGGTGAGTTAGCTAACGAAAAAATATTTTTCTAGACATAATTATAAATTAAATTGCTGAATATTAGTGTTTTTTGTTTTTAGTTCTTAAAATCTAGTAATTCAATGGATTTTGTTATATATTTGCACTCGAATAAAATCTATTAAACAAGTAGTTTTTATTCGAGTGCAAGAAGCCGCCGTGTTTTTTGTTTTTAATCACACTTAACTTATTTAGTAAAGCATTCTTACGATGTACGCAAAACTTAAATACATTCCTATTGCTGCTATAGCATTATCGGGGGGCAATATGAACAGGCTCTATGCTCAGCAGCGGGCTATACAAGGAAAAGTTGTTGATGCCAATACCGGTCACCTACTTCCTGGAGTAAATGTTCGCATTTCGGGGCAAAATCAAGGAACCTTAACGAATTCAAAAGGAGAGTTTACAATCAATGTCACAGGTGACGTATTGTCTGTATTGGAATTTTCTTTTGTTGGTTATGAATCTCAACAGCTAAAAGCAACAAGCACAAACTTAACATTGTCCTTGAAACCCTCCAGTACAGATCTGGAAGAGGTGGTGGTCGTGGCTTACGGTACTGCCAAACGTACAAACATAACGGGATCGGTCAGTACAGTAAGCAGTAAAGCGATCGAAAATAGACAAGTGTCAAATATTACCAAAGCATTAGAGGGACAGGTACCGGGCTTACAGTCCGTGGCGTCCTCGGGACAGCCAGGTACTGAAGCAGCCATCCGTATTAGGGGTATCGGCTCCATTAATGCCTCCAGTGCACCTTTGATCGTGTTAGATGGTAGTCCCTATGCAGGAGATATTAACTCCATCAATCCGAATGACATTCAGTCCATCTCTGTTTTAAAAGATGCAGCATCAAGTGCACTTTATGGTTCCAGAGGGGCAAATGGGGTGATTATCATTACCACAAAGTCGGGTGTGACTTCCGACAACACCAAGATTAATCTCAATTTTACACAGGGCTATTCAACACGTGCAGTTCGTGACTATGATCAGGTGTCGACCGATGAATATTTTCAACTCTATTGGGAAGCTTTAAGAAATAAAAACCTATCAAATGGCCTTACGGCAGAGCAAGCGGCGTCCAATGCAAGTAAGACCGTATTGACAGATTTAAATATTAATCCTTACGGCAGTCAATACCCACAGCCGGTCGGCGTAGATGGTAAATTGGTTGCTGGAGCAAAAGCGCTTTGGAATGATCCATGGACCGACGTATTGCAACGTACTGGGGTGCGTACACAGGCAGACCTCGGATTTAGCGGTGGTAGTGCAAAGAGTACCTACTACATTTCAGGAGGTTATCTCAATGATCAAGGAATTGCAATTGAATCGGGCTTTAAACGCTATAATCTGCGTGCAAATATTGACAGTAAAGTCAAGTCTTGGTTAAATGTAGGCCTGAATATAGGTGGTAGCAGTACACAACAAAAATACCCGCAGTCTGAAGACAGTAATACGGCTAATATTATAAATTTTACGAGACTGGTCCCGTCTTTTTATCCGTACTATGAGCGGAATGCGGATGGCTCATATGTCCTTGATGGAGCCGGAAACAAGATTTACGATTTTGGAGAATATCGTCCAAGTGGTGCGACTCCACGTAATAATCTGGCAGCATCTCTTCCTTTGGATCGAAATGATATCCGCCGTGAAAATCTATCTGCGCGAACCTATCTGGAAGTTTTGTTTTCTAAAAACTTAAAGTTTAAGTCGACTTATAGTCTTGATTATCTCAATGGAAATACGCACGACTACACTAATCCATTGTTGGGCGATGGTGTGAACACCGGGGGGTATGTGTATCGTTCAAACGTACGTACGGTCGCACAGACCTGGAATAATTTGCTGACCTATGAAAAGCAGTTTGGTTTGCATTCCCTCAATGTATTGGCCGGACAGGAATACTATGATTTTAACAGCAGTAATATAAATGGTAGCAGACAACAGTTTGTACTTCCTTATTTTGACGAACCTGCTGCTGCATCGCAACTTAATAATTTTACAGGATCCAGTGTTGATTATAGGTTACTGAGCTTTTTGGGAAGAGCGGAGTATAACTATGATAACAAATACTATTTTTCAACTTCCTTACGGACAGATGGATCATCTCGTTTTTCGCCGGATAAACGTTGGGGTACATTCTGGTCTGTGGGCGGCTCATGGAAACTGAAGCAGGAGGATTTTCTGAAGGATAATACAACGGTTAATCAGTTAACCGTCAGAGCGAGTTATGGTGGACAAGGAAACGATAATCTGGGAACCTATTATGCTTATAAAGGACTTTATACGATTGCCAATAGCTTAGGTAAGGGCGGTACCTATACCGGCAGGTTGGCTACGCCGGATCTAAAATGGGAGTCGAACCTTAATTTGAATGTGGGGGTTGACGTATCCGCTTTTGAGAACCGGGTGTCGTTAAGTGTGGAGTACTTTAACCGTCGAAGTAAAGATTTGCTATTTACAATGCCGATGGCTTATTCAACAGGATATACAGGCTATGATGCAAATATAGGAGCGCTGAAAAATACAGGTGTCGACGTGGATATTCGTACTGTCCCGGTTCGAAATGAAAATTTTAAATGGAATTTAGACGTCAATCTTTCGCATTATAAAAACAAGATTACAGCTTTGCCAAAAGATAACAAACCGATTATTACAGGGAATAAACTCCTGCGCGTAGGCGGAAGTATCTATGATTTTTATCTGCCGGAATGGGCTGGAGTAAATCCAGATAACGGTCTGCCGCAATGGTATACTGCTGATAAGGACGGTAATAAAACAGGTGAAAAAACTTCGGAATACAGTAAGGCCGGTAATTTTATTGCCGGAACTTCATTGCCAGATCTTGTCGGCGGGATTCAAAACAGTTTCACCTACAAAAATTTTGATTTGTCTGCTTTATTGAGTTTTAGTTTGGGTGGACAGATATTAGATAACGATTATATTCAGCTTATGCATAGCGGTAATAATCCAGGACGCGCTTGGTCAAAGGAGATCCTCGAGCGCTGGACGCCTGAGCATACGCAGACCGATGTGCCTAAATTGACAACTGATAACTTGAATTGGACTTCTTCGTCCACACGCTTTCTTTACAGTGGCACTTATGCACGCCTTAAAAATGTAAGTTTAGGTTATCGATTACCTTCGGATTTATTGAAGCGGATAGGTGTAGAAAAACTTCGCGTCTTTGCAACAGCCGAAAATCTATTGACATTTTATGGTCATCAAGGAATGGATCCAGAACAGACGGTGAATGGGGCGACCTATTTTCGCTATCCGGCAATGCGAACAATCTCTGGTGGTATTCAGCTTGTTTTTTAATGCCTTATTGTTAATCTGAGAATTTAAATGAAAATCATGAAACTAAAAATTGTATATATCATATTGGCGCTCTCCCTTGTGAATGCATCATGTAAGGATGCGCTTGAGCTGGATCCGACGACCGCAGTGCCTGAAGGTGAAGTTTTTAAAAACACCGACAATGTTGCTACGGTGATCAACGGTACCTGGAAGTATTTAAATGATACCTATTTTACCTATGCTAATCCGGGATATACAGCGGTGATGCGTACTAGTGATGCGATGGGAAGTGATGTGGCGGTGACCACCAAATATGGCTATCGTGATGCTTATGCCTTTACCGAATTGACAAATAATCGATCAAATCGTGTCAATTCTTTTTGGATTATGTTGTATAAGGTGATCGATAACATGAACAATGTCATTGCAAAGGTAGATGGGGCCGAAGGCTCTACTGAAACTAAAAATGTGTTAAAGGGAAGAGCTAAAGCATTACGTGCATTTTCCTACTTAAATCTGGCCACATTTTATCAGTTTAGTTACCTCAAGGACAAAAATGCGAAATCTGTTCCGATTTATACCGAACCCAGTACACTATCGACTGAAGGAAAATCAAGGTCAACACAGGCAGAAGTGTATGAACTTATCTTGAAAGATCTCAAAGACAGTGAAAGCTTGTTGGCTTCTGCTGGTCGAGCGGATAAATACGAAATCAATGCAGAGGTTGTTTATGGTTTGCTCGCTCGGACTTATCTGCAGGTTGGCGAATGGAAACTGGCCGCAGCGTATGCTGAAAAAGCAGCTCAGAAGTATAATTTAATGACTCCGTCAGATTATCAGGCGGGTTTTAATGATCTTGGAAATAGCGAGTGGATTTGGGGGCATCAGCAGACTAACGAGCAAAATGTGGCAAGTTATACATTTCATTATTTGGATGTTTCGTCAGCTGGATCTTATTACTATAGTTTTATGGCCGATCCTTATTTTAAAGATTTATTCGATACCAGTGATGTGCGTTACGGTTTATTTGAATGGGATAATTTACCCGGTCGGGAGGGCTTTCTACGGTATAAGAAGTTTAAGTTTAAATCGAATTTGATCGGTGACATTGTGTATATGCGTGCTTCGGAAATGGTTTTGATCGCTGCCGAGGGGTACGCACGGGCTGGTGAAAAAGATAAAGCAGTATCAGCCTTGAATAAGCTGCGTGCAGCGAGGAATGCAAAGCTGTTTTCAGGAAATGATACGGATCAATTAATTGCAGCGATCCTGATTGAAAGACGAAAAGAGCTTTGGGGGGAAGGATTTGCCCTGTCGGATATTCTTCGGACACAAGGAAAGGTTGCACGAAAATCTTATGTTGATGCAGACGGCAAGCCTATTCAAGTCCAAATTGTGGGTGCAGATGGCAAACCGAAGCTAGTGAACGGGCAGGGGCACCGGGTTATTAAGTTTCCTAATGGATCTAATTTTGTGGAAAATAGCCCTTATTATTTGTTTGCTATCCCATACGAAGAGACTGTGCGGAACCCGAATCTGTAAAGTTAGTTGTTGGTTTATTATTGAAGAAATCCGGTGTACCCTGTGCATCGGATTTTCTTTTTTCCCGCTCGCCCTTCTTTTTAGGCTCTATATTGTGGTTCCTTATGTTGAAGAATGCTTCCTTTTTTTAGTGTCGCCCTGTTGATCCTGCTTCGCGCTGGACTCTTCTCGATTTAAAGGTTGTCATCTTTTTTCTCTCGTATGGTATTTTTTCAGCTGGCTTATCGTGTTCCTGTAAATTTGGACAAGAGATTGTGTCGGGTAAATAGGGTGAGGGTTAGTTTTCCACATTATGTTAATAACGCTGTTGAAAACCTGTTTAAAAGAAAAATACAGTTATTAACAGTACTTATTAACATTATGTTGATAACCTTTCTTTTTCTTCTTTTTGCTTTTGTTCATCCAGATGATGTATCCTGTGATGGGCAAGGAAGCACAAAAGAGACTGGCAAGGCAAGCGATAATTTTTGTTGTGAGTCCACCGATGGCACCGGTATGAATATCATAGTTAAGTGCACTGAGCTTATCCCCATACTGCAATTCGTTGCTGGATTTGACTGCTGTAAGACTGTTTTCTTCTTTATTATAATTAAGCCAGTCAAATACACCGCTTCGTTTTTCATGATGTCTCACCTGTATATCCATTGCTGTTTCGGTTTCTTTTTTTAGTCGGATCGACATCATTTCAGCATCCGGATAATTTGTCAAGGCATACCGCAGCGCATTGTCCTGAAATTTCTTTTCCACAGCGGGCAAGGGTATAGGGGAGCTACGTGTGGAAGAAGCTGTTGGCGACTGCAATAAATTGAATGTTGCGCTATAGGTCTTTTTAAAATCCGGAAAAGCAAAAGCGAGTCCCGTAATGGCAAAAATCAATCCGATAAATAAACTGTAAAATCCAATGACATTGTGGAGGTCGTGGTTCAGTCGCTTCCATTTTACTTTGGTATCGAGCCAAAAACTGCGTTTGAGATTCTTGCCCTTCCATTTTTTTGGCCACCAAAGAACGATGCCACTAAGTAAGATAAGGACAAAAATGGCCGTTGACCAGGCGACGATAGGGTGGCCATATTGCTTGCCCAAGAGGAGATTGAGGTGAAGCTGAAGCACCAGTTGAAAGAATTCTGTTTTTGAATTTTCTACTTGCTGTACCTGGCCAGTATATGGATTGATGAAAACGCGTTTGTAATAGCGGTAATAATTCCAATGGCCAAATGCTTTTTCGTCCGTTTTTATGGCACGAAATACCCAGGTACGATTCTTCGAAGGATAGAGATCAACCCGCGTAATTTTTTGATTTTTTTTGAGGCTTTTCTGTGCGCTGTCAAGAAGTGTGCTTAATGGTAGTGGAGTTTTTGAGAGGATGGTTGTATCGGAGATAAAATATTTTTCAGGATAAGCCCAGAGCTTGAGCTCATCCTGAAAGGTGTATATGCTGCCCGTCAGGCTTAGGATGAATACCACAACTCCGGTGATGATTCCGAGCCATTTATGCAACCAAAGAATGACGGTCTTAAACATATTAAAATTTATAGTTGATGTTAAATGAGGCCAACATACCTTGTCCTTTGACGTATTCTTCATTTAAGGCACGATATTGACTGACAACAGGGTAATAGTTTTTATTGAATAAGTTTTCTACACCCATACCGATAGACCATTGTTTGTTTACTTGGTAATTTCCATTTAAGTTAAATAGGTCAACAGTTTTAACGGGGCCTTCACTGTTTTTGTAGACGCCTTTATCGTTTGGAAGAAAGCGATCCCGGGACCCGGTATGTACCCAAAAAAGCTGAAAGGTTAAGGGTTTGATTGGCGTGTAATAGATGTATCCCGTTGCTTTGTCTGGCGAGATCCGTGAACCATTGAGGTAGGATTTTGATCCATCGTCTTTTTTTGACTTTCCTTCCACATAGGCATAGGTTCCACCGATGGTCAATTGAGGCGAAATATGAGCGCTTAATGCAATTTCGTAACCATACACATCTTCTGGAAGGCGTTGCGGCATCAGGTAACCGCCAATGTCCACCAGTTCAACACCCATTTTTGAAGTACTGTAGTAATAAGATGCTGATAGCTGGAAAATGCTGTAATTGCTTGAGAATCCGATTTCGTAATTATTGGTGATGATAGGGTCAGTTTTTAGGCTATCTAAATCATTATCTGTTGCCCGACGCACAATACGGCCAAGTTCATTGATCGCGAAACCTTGTGAGAAACTCACGAAGGGATTAAAGATCGCGAATTTGTTGTAACGCAAACCTGCATTGAAGGTCGCTCCTTTGTAGGGAATTGTACCTCCTTTTACGGCAATACTGCCTTCGTTGTTGGGACCTGTAGCGATGGTATGGAAATCCTTGATTTTGACTGTTGCATTTTCATAACGTACACCGCCTTTAAAGATTAAATTTTCTAGGAAATCAATTTTTACCTGGGCGTATGGAGCGACGTTTAACATGTTCATATAGGGAATATAGACCCTGCCGTCGGTCAGATTTTGATCCGTAACATCATTTAATAAATCCACACCATAGGTGATATCCGCATTGGAAGCCAATACCTGGAAAGGTGTGTTTAGGTTAACGCGTAGGCCTTTTTTCTCCGAGTTGATCTGTGTTTGTCCCGGACCGTACCATGCAGAAGCTTTCTCGACATAACGGTTCATGGATCGAAATGTATTGTAGTATGCAGAAGCAGTTAAGGATGTCGAAGCGAATAGATTACTTTTAGTATAGGTCAACATGGCATTGTGGTTATACGGAGTTCCGGCAGGTTTACCTGGATCATCGCCTTTTACGCCTATCGTTGGCGTTTGACCATATACACCTGTTTGGCTGATGTATCTGTTGTGTTGGTTACTTCTGTAGAAGTTGTATACTGCCGTAATAGTGGAGCTACTATCGATACGGTATCCGGCCTTTAAAAACGCATTATATTGATAGGTGTTCGAAAGACCGTCTGTCTGACCAAGGGGAACTCCGTCGCCATCGCGCTGCAGGCCAACGTAATCGGCCGAACCGCTAACGGTATAATTCCATCTGTTTTTTTGTCCGTACAAGGTTTGTCCTATGCGATATCCCATGGTGCCGGCGCTGTGTACGGGATTGAATGTTGTTCGTAGACTGGTGATTCCTTGGATAGCTGCAGCGTCTTTGGAGGGATTGCGTGTAATGTAATTGATAATCCCGCCTGCCGATCCATTTCCATAGATGGATGTGGCACCTTTGATAACCTCCACGCGCTCGATGACACTCGGGTCAATGGTCCGGAGATCACGTTGTCCATTCATCAAAGGTGTAGATTGCGGGATCCCGTCAATCAACACCAGTACAGATCGCCCACGCAGTGTTTGTCCAGAATTGGTCGCTTTGTTCGTCGAGGTTCCCAATCCAGGGATGGTATTACCCAAAATTGTGGAAAGATTGGTGCTTATTTGACTTTGAGCTTCGATTTCTTTTGTGGTTAAAATAGAAACTGAAGAAGGAACAGTTGAAATGTTCTCCGCTTTACGTCCAGCTGTTACGATAATTTCATCTAAAAGTTGAGTAGAATTGAGCTGAAATAACAGGGGCTGTTGAACGGTATCTAAATTAACCATTTTTTCAACTGTTGAAAAGCCTGTGTATGATACCCGCAATTGAATCGGATTATTCGAAGGTCTTTTGGCAAAAATGAATTGTCCAAGTTGATTAGAATAGCCGACGCTTTTTCCGTCAACTTTGATATTCGCTTGGCTTAATGGTTTATTGTCTCTGTCTTTTACGATAAGGGATAATTCTTGTGCATGTAGCTGAGCACTTAAAAGCAAAAGAATTCCACTGCTGAACATCATATATCGTGTTCCGTTTTTCATGGTAATTTATTTAGATCAAATATAAATTAATGTGCAAATATAGTTTATTTTATAGTTGTGCCAACAGCTATACGTTATTTTTTTGATTTTTACAGATGTTAGGTCGTGATTTTCAAGTTCATTTTGTCGCACTTGATGCGTATGAATTGGTAAGCAAATGTTTACGGGCTGGGGTTTACACGAATTAAATGCCTTATTAAAGATTTATTGATCTTGGATGATTATTTTAGCATACTGTTTTTGTGTGTCGCAGGCTAAGAAATTTTAACGTAATTATAAATTCATGAGAAGAACATTTTTTGCTTTTTTTCTTTTTGTTTCGTCGTACTCAATCGTCGTCGGGCAAAAAATCCACTCACTTGCGTTTGCTTCTCCACAGGCGATGCGAGCTTATTTTACCTATGCTAGCGACAAAAAAATTGTCAGTGGTCATCGGGGAACGATTGAGGCTGGGCTTCCAGAAAATTCGATTGCGGCATTTGAGGCCGTACTGCAAAAAACACCGGCTATTTTTGAAATCGATCCGCGTTATACCAAGGATAGTGTTGCTATCTTGATGCATGATGCGACATTGGATCGAACCACAAATGGAAAAGGAAAAATAGCAGACTATACCTGGGATGAATTGCGTAAACTGAAGCTAAAGGATCAGGCTGGAAATGTGACCAACTATGGTATTAACACACTTGATGAAGTTATTAAATGGGCAAAGGGTAAAACTATCCTCAACTTAGATAAAAAAGATTTACCATTGGCGGCTACAGCAGCAATACTAAAAAAATACAATGCCTACAGTTGGGTGTGGGTTACGGTACATAATACTGAACAGGCAGCGTTTTATTTGGCGCAGAATCCAGAACAGTATATGTCCATGCATATCAAAGATCAAGCTGCATTGGAGAAGTTTAAATCCGCTGGATTACCCTACGATCGTATGATTGTCTATATCGGGCCAGAACTAAAGGATTCCAATCAGGCGATGTATCAATTTTTCAACAGAAAGGGTGTGATGTGCATGATTTCAGCAGCACCTACCTACGATAAATTGAAGACAAAGGCAGAACGTGGCGAGAAGTATAAGGCCATATTTGCGGAAGGAGCCTCCATTCTTGAGTCTGATCTTCCTATGGAAGTTGGCGAAGTAATCGATTCGTTTTGACGAATTATTATCAATCCAAATCGATATTGTCATCTAAAAATTTAAGATACTTAGGTGATTCATCGTCAAAAATGTCTCTTCCTTCCATCATATAGGCGCGGAGAAGATATTCCTGGGCAGACTCGCTATTATTGTCTTCCAAATAGCACTGTCCTAAGCGCAGCATGATAAAAGGGTTTTCATAGGCATTTTCGATAATGTTCTGTTTTGCCTTTTCAAAATGGGAGAGGGCATTGCGAAAATCGTCCATTAAGAAAAAGGCATCTCCAATGGAAGCTTCGAGCCAGAGGCTTTCCGCATGAACATTTTGTGGACTAGGGACTAGATCAAGCGCTTCGGTCCACACCCGAATTGCTTCCTGATAGTTGCCTTCATCACATTGGATGTTTCCTTCCTCGCTAAGTTGGTCTATTCTGTCTAATGTTTGATCGTCCATAGCATTTTATTCTTTAGAGTGCTATACGAAGATAAGAAATCTACAGAAAAAAAGCGGAAAAATAACTTCTTCCGCTTCTTTGAAATTGTTTGAATTTATGCTTATTCTACATCAAACCACAATTTAGTGAGTAATGTATTGCTACCCTGACGTGCTATGGCTTCCTGATAGCTCGTTCCATTGAGTGATTGTTCGGTTCCCGGGTAGAGAAAACGCAAAGGAATTTTGCCATTTAAAGCACCAGCTTTCGCTGGTGTTAATTGCGGATAATCTAACCTACGCCATTCTGCAAAGGCTTCTAAGCCCTGTCCATACAATGCAATCCATTTTTGTTCGCCAATGGATTTTTTGTAGCTATTGGAATCGAACTTAATGGCTGCCTGGCTGAGATAGCTAACGATTTGATCATTGCCAACGTTGTATTGCTCCAAAGAAGCACGGATTGCCTTCTGATAGTAGTCTGCTGCGTCACCTGTAATAAATCCTCTGCTGACTGCTTCTGACAAACCAAAAAGTGTTTCCGAAAAGCTTAAGATTACTGCTGGAGCATGTGGGTCTCTAAAATAGATACCAGGTCTTGAAGTACGGGCGAATCCTAAGTTACTGGCGTCGCTTGCCGTTAAACCATTTGGTACGCCGATATATTTTTCTGGCGTTGAGGTAGTGGTTGTATCGGCGTAAATACCTAAGCGCGGATCGTTAAGTGAACGCAATTTGTCGACAATTGTCTTACTGACTCTATAGTCTTCCCGCGCTTCAAACGATGCACTGACCGGATTACGATAGGGAGCGTCGCGATAGATGAGCTGTGCATTGTCTGCATTTGAAGTCAAATAGCCACTTCCTTCTGCAGCGATCTCCTGTAATGTTGTTTTGGAGAGGTTTGGTAATCGGTCTGCGATACGTAAAGCAATACGTAGACGGAGGGCATTTGTAAAACGCTTCCATTGTGCGATCTTACCGTTATAAATAATGTCTCCTTCAATATTTTTTCCACTCGGATTTAATAAAGCCTGAGCACTTTTCAGATCGTTTAATAAGCCTGTGTATACTTTTTCTTGCGTATCGTAATGTGGTGTAAGATAAACGTCAATATTTCCCGCTTCTGTGTAAGGTATTTCACCATAAGCGTCCGTAAGTAGCGAGAATACCCAAGATTGTAGGACGATTGCCACCCCCTTATAGTTGTCATTTCCTGTGCTTGCCGCCAGTTTTTGAATGATTTTCAATTGGCTAATGCTTTTCGAGTACCAGGTAGACCAACCCTCGTTAAAATCATTATTTGTAAAGATGTAACGATCGGGATCAGTATACTGTATTCTCGCCCAATGTTGAACAAATAACAAGCTAGACGCGAGGTTGTTACTTATACCCCAGTAGCTATCTGTTGTCGTTTTAATCGTACTGGTTAGCAGGTAGGCCGGCTGAGGAGTTTCTGCTTCATTCTGATTTTGGTTTACTTTTGCCAACTCGTCTTTACAGGACGCCGTTAGGCCCAGTAAGAGAAAAAGTCCTGCTATATGTTTGTTATTTATTTTCATTTTCTATCGTTATTTGTTTATCAATTAGCTGTTATCAACGGTACTTGTACCTTATTTGCTTTGTTAATTGCCAGTTACTTGTATAAATCCGTAAGTTTTGTTCTATTTTTAATCCGATTGTTTCATTTTCTTAAAACTTCAGGTTCAAATTGAAACCAAAGCTTCTTGTAGTGGGCAATTGCAAACTTTCCAAACCTTGGGCATTTCCTGTGTTAAAAGCTGTTTCCGGATCAATGTTGGGTGCATTTTTATGAATAATCCACAAATTACGACCTACTAAAGAGAAAGATGCTCCCTGAAAACCAATTTTGGAAATCCAGCGATTGGGTAATTGGTAACCTAGTTTTACCTCGCGCAACTTGACATAGGAAGCATCGAATACATTTGCTTCATTGGTTCTATATAACGTTTTATAATATTGTTGTGCCGAAACAACCTTCGTGTTTTCCGAACCATCTGCATTAACGCCATCTGCAATAATACCGTCATCGTACGTTATACCGTTCACCGTATAGCTCAAACCGCCATGCTCAGCATCCCTTCCTGGAAGCGTGGAGGCTAATACTCCTGTTCCTGTACCTGTAGCATTCGTGCCAGAATACAGCTTTCCACCGTGTTTGATGTCGATCAAAAAGCTTAGGTCAAAGTCTTTGTAACGGAATTGATTAGTAATACCACCTAACCAGTTTGGTGTAAATTTTCCAAAATAGTGGTTGACAGGGTCGGTAGCAGGTGTCCCATCGGCATTCACAATAATACGTCCAGCGTCATTTCGCAAAAAGCCGGTTCCGTAGAGAGTTCCATAGGGTTTTCCGACTGCAGCTAAGACCTGTACTGTTCCCGAAGAACCGATCGTATAGCTTTTTAATAATCCGGCATCATCTAATTCTACGACTTTACTTTTATTCGTCGCAAAGTTTACATTGATGTCCCATTGAAAATCCTGTTTTTTTAACGGGGTAACACCGAGTTGAATTTCCAACCCTTTATTATTGATTTTTCCGGCGTTGACAAGTTGTTTTTTGTAACCTGTTGAAGGGCTAACATCAACGCTTAAGATTTGATTGATACTATTGATATCATATAAACTTAGATCCAAACGTACCCGACTTTTGAAGAAGGCCAACTCGGTACCTAATTCCGTCGAGGTTGTTGTTTCAGGTTTTAGATCTGGATTTTTCTTGATGTCATTGACTGATAATTGCGGGCTATTTCCATAAGGCGCACTAAAAAGATAAGAATCTATTAAATTAAATGGATCGGTGTCTTTACCTACTTTAGACCATCCGCCACGTAATTTCCAAAAAGAAAGTACATTGCTTTGAATAGCAAGAGCATCTGTCAATACGATACTTGCGTTTGCTGATGGGTAGAAATAAGATAGGTTATCAACGGGTAAAGTTGAAGACCAATCATTTCGTGCCGTCAGATTCAAAAAGGCATAATTTTTATAGCCTAATTGTGCGGAAGAAAAAATGCTGTAAGCTTTCAAGGGACTATACTCACCCGTTGAGATCAGAGCATCTCTCGAGTTTGCCAGTGTGTATACGTCAGGTACTGCCAAACGCGGTGCCTTTTGGTTATTCCGTTGTCGGGACTGGCTTCGTATATTTCCACCCCCTAGGATGTCCAATGTGAAATCATTGGAAAGGGGACGGTTATAATTTAAAGTAAACTCCGTATTATTTTCATTTACGGTGTAAGCATCCTCTTCGTAAGAGCCATAAGGCGTACCGTTCGTGCCATATGCGATTCTAATTTTACGCCGATCCGTATAATAATCGTTACCTGTACGGAAGTTTGCCGTCAAATGCTTATTGATTTTATAGTTCAAACCAATATTGCCAAAAATGCGGTCGCGCTGCTGCTGAACCGTATTCTCTTCCGCAATGAAATAAGGGTTGCTATAATAACTATTGTTCCAATTGACTAGATTGCCGTTAGCATCCCGATAATTTTTTAGACGCGAAACATCCACTTGTCTTCCAAACCACGTAAATTGTAACATGTAACCATTCGAACGGAAACCGCCTACACCGGGTAAATTACCAGAATTCGTTCGTACATAGTTTGCGTTGGCCGTAAGGGTTAGATCTTCTGTGATTTTATAACGTGTATTAATATTGAAATTGTTTTTTTCAATGGAAGAATTTGGAACAATCCCCGTTTGATTGCTATTATTATACGAGAAACGGTAATCAATTTTGTCCGTTGCATCGGCAATTGAAATACCATTATTTAAAGTTCTTCCCGTACCAAAGAAACTCCTGACGTTATCTGGATGTGCTACAAAGGGCACGGCTTCACCATTGGAATAAAACTGAGGAATCAGTCTGCCGTCCATCTTTGGCCCCCAACTTTCGTCCACACCATCATTTATCCCGCCGCCCTTGCCATCTACATAGCTAAATTTTCCATCGGCACCTTGTCCAAAAACATTTTGATAATCGGGTAAAACGGCAAGCCGTTCGATTGTATTATTTGAATTGATGTTTATTCCTAGTCCTTTGCGTTTTTTTCCGGATTTTGTTGTAATCAAAATTACACCTGCGGCGGCCCTTGAACCATATAATGCAGCGGCATTGGGTCCTTTTAGTACACTGATCGATTCAATATCTTCACTGTTGATGTCTGAGATTGCATTAGCATAATCCCGATTACCGCTCGTACCCAACTGGGAATTATCAACGGGGGTTCCGTCGATCACAAATAATGGCTGATTATTTCCCGCAATTGATGTTTCTCCGCGGATAATAATCCGGGAGGACCCCATGTTACCTTGACTATTTGTTACCTGAACGCCTGCAACCTTTCCTGCAAGTGAATTGACTAAATTACTTTCTTTAGCTTCCGAAAGGTCCTTTCCTTTCAGCTCCTGAATAGAATATCCCAATGTCTTTTTTTCCTTCGAGATATTTAATGCCGTCACAACGACTTCGTCGAGTTGTGAAGTCGTTGGCAAAAGTTGAACAGTGGTGAAACCTGTAGGATTGGTTTGAACAGTCCTAGTTTCAAAGCCAATGTATTGAATGCTGATGTTGAGTGAGCTTCCAGTCGAAGGGAACTCAAATAATCCATTTGCATCTGTTTGAACCTGCTTTTTGCTACTTGTTTCGGTAACTGTAGCCCCTTGGATAGGATTGTTGTTGTTGTCGACTACCTTTCCCTTTATAGTGGTTTGTGCGTATAGCGCGCCAGTACTAAGACAAAGCGCGGCCATTACGACAAAATTTATGTTATTTTTTGCCATATTAATTATAATAGTGAGTTTATTATTTGAGTTGGGTTATAGGAGATATTTGAAATTTACCTGTAAAACATCCCCTTAGGACATTCGTTTTTCAAGGATATTATCTGTATGCTGTTTCATGTGTTAAAAAATGTTAATGCAAATATATAAAATCTACCTGATAACTATACTTTGTTTTTTTGTTTTTTGTAATTTTTGAGTCAGAATGATGAGATGTGGTCGTTAAAGGAGGGGGGAGGCTAATTAATCAAGTTCGTTTTTTTTCCGGAATACCTTCATATGTTCTATGCAATATGTTGCTTATCAGAATATTGATTGGCGGATACGAATCATAAACGGCGACGTACGAATTGTAAATCTTCGTATTCTTGAATAGGAAAGGGCAATATTCTTGTTCAGCGATTCCATGTAATAAAACGTATAACGCAATGATTATTTTTGGTACAAGAACAAAGGTATTAGCTAACAGATCGCAATCGGCGATTGGCAACTGTGCATATTGTGGTATTGCTCAGTCTCTTTTTGCATACAGACAAGTGAAGTACATTCATATTTTTTGGATACCCCTATTTCCATATGCCTCGGAGATTATTACCATGTGTACCCATTGCAAAAAGCTAAGTTATCAACGTGAAATCGACCCACAAACACTTCAGTCCATATCATCGGGAACTATCCGTAAAACACCTATTGGATATTTTGCGGGCTTAGTTCTGATTGGACTTTTTGTATCCGCTATTGTTATAGCAGGAATTTCCGGTGCAAAAAAGAAGGAAAAATACCTGAAAGATCCAAAGGTTGGCGATGTGTATGAGATTTCCTATACAAAAGATGGAAAAACCATGCGTACCCTTTATCGCATCGCCAATTTAACGACGGACTCTGTTACCTTTGACCTAAACGATTATGAAGCGGATAGCCGAAAGGGCCTGCGCAAATTGCGCGAGCAACATGCAGATAGCTATTCTGAAAAGCAACGTTTATCACGAGCTGAACTTGAAGAAATGAAAAGTAAGATATCGAATATTGAAAGATTGTAATGATTATTTTTATCGTTGTTATGAACAAGCTTCAGCTCTTTACCTGATCTATTTCTTTGTTTTGACAATATTAAACTTGTGAATATAACCTACCATAAAATATTGTTTTAATGTTAGTGAATTTCCAAAATACGTCCTGTTGCCCTGACTGCCCCAATAATTTTGGGTATTCTGATTCAATATGTCAAAGCCAGTCAATTTTAGCTGTGAATTGTTTTTCAATGTGTAATAGACTGAAGCATTTAAGATATGGTAGTTTTTTCTTCCACTCAATCCGCTGGCCCGGTTATGTAGCGAGTAGGTAGATTCCAATGAAAACCCGTGGATCGGATTAATATTCAATCCTGCGCCAATTTTATGTGTAGAATAGGTTGATTCAATAAAGTCGGGGTTATCTTTTACCGAATTTATGTTTTTGTTCCAAGAATAAGTGTACTGTGGTGATATCGTCACCATGTTTTTCCACGTCGCGGAAAATCGTTGGCTGGCATTAATCCCTATATTGGTCCCTTTATTATCAACATCATTGATGGAACTATAATTTTCATAGGTGTAGATATTGTTGTTTTGCGATAGATAGAATGACCAATTTTTATTAGCTTTTAGGTTGTATCTCAGGTAAGTATAGGCACTATAGTTATATTTTGAGCCAGCGAGAAACATCTGGGTGGTCATTTGTCCTGTATTGTTGTTTCGCCAGCTACGGCTCCCGATGCTGTTATTGACATAATTGATATTCCCATTGACATTAAACTGCAATTTCGAGGTATACTTATAGTAGGATATACTAACATTCTGTTTTTCGATATTGTTGAATATAAAAGATGTCTTTCGCGTATACAATGGATTTAGATCCATGACGAGCTGTTGAATTGCGTAGAGTTCGGGAGACTCGAGATCTTTGTACCAGCCGAGGTTTAGATCTTTATAACGGATGTTAATATTGGGAAGCCAGTAGCCTAAAGATGATTTCTCGACCGAATTGATTTTAAGTAAATCAAAATGATTTGCCTTTACTTGATAGGCTGTTCCAAACTTTACATTGAAATCTTTGGTTGGTCTCCAGTAAAATATAATCCCCGTAATATAATCCTGGTATTTGTAACGGTAACTATTTTCATAGGGAGCAGCATGTACTTCTCCCGTACTGTCGCGGTTGATGTACACACGCTCCTGTGGTCCCTGCCGGTTGGTGACATAGGTTAAATAATAATCAAAGTTGAGTTTTTTAATAGTTTTATTGTAATAGGCAGCACTAAAATAGAGATTGTTGGAATTATTTTGTGTTAGGTTTTTATGCCATAGACTAGTTTGAGGATTCGCTGTATCGTATATATTGGTAAGCTGGAAAGAGCTGTCGGTCTTTTCATTGGTATTGATGGAAACCGTATTTCTAAATGATACAATATGATTTTTATGGAGTTGCTTTTCGATATAGAAACCATGTGAATAGTTCAGGGTATTTTCATTATCCCCCCCTGTACCTGTTGCGTCATTTAGTTTTTTGAGATCCGTATAGGAGCGGTTCATTCCGAAGGTTGAACTGTTTTTTGCATTGATACCCAAACTCGGTGTAAATTCAAAGTAGGCTGTGGTGTCCATGCGATGACGCAGCAGGGTTTTGATATTATGCCCAACAGATCTCTCCTGTCGTTGGTAATTGGATTCTGAATATTGTTTTTCCTGGTCGAATAAAGAGATTTGATTGCCTGTATTCTGATTTTCGGCTTTATTATATTTCAGCATATACATGATATTCAACTTGGTTTTCTTTCCCCAGTCATTGTTGAGGTTAAATCCTAAGCCAATATCGTTGGCTTTACCTGAATAGTTTCTACCTCCAAAATTATCAAAACCATAATTTTCGGAACGACCAAGCCCAGCTTCTTGGTTCAATTCATTGTAGTCAAAACTTTGGCGGTTAATGTTATTTCCAAAACCGATTAAACTCAGCTGGAGTGTATCCTTAAATGTATTGAATAAACCGCCCGCCTCATATCTACTCCGGTTGCCGACACTGCCATAGAGCTTACCGAAGCTAGCTCTGAGGAAATCTTTCTTAAATTTTAAATTAATCGTGATCGGCAGCTTATCTTCGTCCTCATTATCCTTTTTTGTTTCACCCTTATCGCGGTACACCTGTACAGTTTTAATAAGGGAAGCGTCCAGATTCCGTGTAGCAATGCGCAGATCGCTCGAAAAGAAATCCTTATCATTTACTTTTACTTTTGAAACTTCTTTCCCTTGATAGTAAATCGAACCATCCATATTAACTTGTAGACCAGGCAGTTCTTTGAGTAATTCCTCTACGTTGGCGTTGGGACGAGTTTTGAAGAAGTTTGTGTTATATTCTAAGGTATCTTTATTCATCCGTACGGGGGGAACAATATTGACGACTACTTCATTGAGACTTTTGGAATCGAGCTTTAATTGAGCGAAATCATAATTTTCTCCATTGGGAATATTGAATTCTTGACGAAAGGGGTTTGCATTAACATGTGAAATAAAAAGTGTTAATGCGGTCCCTGTGGGAATTTTAACAAATTCAAACTTACCTTTTGTATCAGTAAGGAGATAGGAAACCACGGAAGAGTCTTTTGAATTGAGAATCGTTACAGTTGCTTTTTCTAATGGTTCCGCATTTTGAGCAAATACCGTCCCGAGAACTTTTCCCTTCGACTGGCCTATAGCTATAGTTGCGGTGAGTAATAAAATTAAAATAAAGTAAATTTTCATAAAATTTAAGTACGTATATCTTGGCTATATTGTATTAAAATGATTAAATGTAAAATCATTTTAATACAATATTAAAGAAATGAATTTTATACTATAAATGAAAATTTATTTAAAAAACAATCGATTGCGGGTTTTATTTGTTACAATATTTTTTGCATTATTTGTCTGAAGGGCAATCTTTTTGCGATAATCTTATTGTGTTCACGATATAGCTAGCATTTTGATCAGCAATTTGAAAAAGGGTATAGCATTAAAAAGAGGGTATCCAGTAGATCGGATACCCTCATGACATTATTGGTCGATGTTGATTTTGTAAATAGCTTCTGCTTCTTTATCATCAAATTGGCGCATTTGCGTGATAAGTTTCTTTTTCATCCGTTTGACGACGCTTTGATAGGCTGGATCCTTGTAGACATTATGAAGTTCATTGGAGTCCTTTTGAAGGTCAAAGAGCTCCCAGTTTTCAATCCGTTTATAGTAGCGAATCAATTTATAACGGTCGTCACGAACACCAAAATGGGGGCTCACGGCGTGTTCGCCATTTTCAAAATAATGATAGAACAGCTCTTTTCGATGTTCCTCTTTGTTATTTTTCAGGACATGCACAAAAGATTCACCCTGCATGTCCTTCGGTTTTTTGATAGCAGCTAATTCCAATAACGTGGGAGCGATATCAGCGTTGACAATTTTAGCATTTATGGTTGAGTTTGGATGTAATAGAGCCGGGTACCGCATGACCATTGGTGTACGAAAGGATTCCTCATACATCCAACGTTTGTCGAACCAGCCATGTTCACCCATGTAAAAACCTTGGTCTGAAAGATAGATCACAATTGTATTTTCAGCGAGGGATTTTCGATCTAAATAATCCAATACTTTCCCGATGTTGCGGTCCATGGATTGGGCAGTATTGAGATAATCAATCATATATCGTCTAAATTTCCATTCGGCGAGCTGTTTTCCTGTCAAATTATTTTGTTTCAATTGCTCATAAATAGGACGATAATAGGCGATATAGCTGTCTTTTTGAGCTTGGTTCATCCGCTTGAAATTACCGTCGGCCATCATGTCTTCCAGCGAATTGAACATTTTGAGATCGTAGCCCATTTTCATATCCTTGTCAATAGACATTTCTTGCAATGCCGCAGCAGTTCTACTTTGATAATTGTCGTAAAAAGTAGTTGGCAAGGTAAATTTTACAGAATCATAGCTGCCAAAGTCCTTTGGATCCGGCATCCAAGTACGGTGTGTAGCTTTGTGACCGATGACTAAACAAAAGGGCTTATTCGCATCTACCGTATCTAGCCAATCGATCGCTTTTTCGGTTACGATATCGGATACATACCCTTCAGTGCGTTTGCGGCCCTCTTTGCTGATAAAATCTGGATTAAAGTAAGTTCCCTGACCAACAAGAATATCATAATAGTTGAAACCTTGAAGCTTGTCTCCTAAGTGAATTTTACCCACCCAAGCGGTATTGTAACCTACATTTTGGAGCTGTTTGACAAAAAGATCCTGACTAAAGTCAAACTCAGAGATCTCATTATCTTTGAATCCATTTTTATGGCTGTACTTGCCCGTCAATAATGTAGCCCGGGATGGTCCGCAGATTGAATTGTTTACAAACGCATTTTTAAATAGAGCACCCTGAGCAGCAATGCGATCTATCTGTGGTGTTTTTCCGTATTTCGAACCATAGGCGCCTATTGCCTGATAGGCATGATCATCGGAAATAATGATAATGATATTGGGCTTTTTTTGTGCAAATGTATTTTTATGCAGAAATGTTGCGAGTACAGCAAATAAAAAGATCCTGATTCTCATGGTGTTTTCGGTTTAAATTGAATGTATCAAGTTTTTTAACCTATGCTATTTGAAAAATAGTATAGACTTAGCAAAGATTATAATGCTGACTAAGATAATGATTAATATGTATTACATAAAATAGTAAATGATTGAATTTACTTTTTATATCATACCGCTATGTATTTTTGATGTGGATTAAAATGACAATAAGGAGAGGTAATCTATTTTTATACTATAATTATGGAATTTAAGGCAACAATTAAGTGTATACTCTTGGTAGCTTTAGTAGGTGCTTAAAGCCCAATCATATAATCGGGCTTTCTATAGTAAAGTGAATCAATCCTGTTAAACAGATTATCCAATAGATTTCTTATATAAAAAGAGTCGCTGATAATGATTATCAAGATGCTTGCGCATGGCATTTCGAAAAACTTCAGCATTACCCACCTTTAAGATATCGACTAGGCCTCGGTGTGAGATAAAGCTTTTCGATGGGCTGGGACTGGTCAGTAAGCCACTGCTGTGTACATACTGAAAAACAGGTAATAGCATGTTCTGAAAGTCTTTGAGAATCGTATTTCCAGTTATTTCGTAAAGCTTACCATGGAAGGCAATTTCTGTTTCAATGTCGAAAATAGTATTATCTGCATCTATAGGTTCTTTTGCAACAATCGCTTCCAATTCCTCAATGTCCTTTTCTTGTATATGTTCAAAGAGAATATCCGCCATACCCACCTCCAGCACCATACGCATTTCAAAAAGATCCTGTAAGGTCTTGTTTTCCATGATGGTCGGATAAAGCGATTTGCGTAGGGGCTTTATAAGATCTGGACTCGTTAAAACAGCTCCGCGATGTTTTTTGGACTCGATCAATCCGACCATACGCAACCGCAACATGGCCTCGCGAACAACCGTACGACTTACACCAAGGGTTTCTGCCAGTTCAATTTCCTTAGGTAAAGCATCTCCAACCTTTAAGCCTTGATTGACAAAAAGATTGATGATTTCTTTTTCTGCACGATCTACAAGTGAAGAAGTATCAATTGTGTTCAGATGTTCTATGAGCGAAGAATTCGGTTCCATATATATTACATAATAGCGCATTAGGCGCGTTAAGGCAAAGATAATTAATAAAAGCGATTAATATGTTATACATAATTTAATTAAAATTTGTTTTTTACATTTTGTAATTTATATATTTGCATATATGTAATACTTAATACAAACCAATATGTATTCAAACCTAAAATTGCGAACCCTTCTCAGCCTGTCTATTTTGATGGGCAACATGCTCCTAGCGCAAGCACAAGACCATGCCGTGCGGGGAAAAATTACCGATGCAAAGACAGGGGAATTGCTTGGCAATGTGACTGTAAAAGTCAAAGGATCCAGCCAATCTTTGCAGACAAACGCTGATGGAACGTTCTCGATCAGTACGAATCCCAATACGGTATTAATCATCACGTCTACGGGGTATAGACCGTATGAAGTAAAAGTTGGACAATTAAATCAATTGGATATCAAACTCGAGTCCAAGGTTGAGCAAATGGATGAAGTTGTGGTGGTGGGATATGGAAAAATGAAGAAGTCGAATTTAACGGGTTCTGTAAGCAGCTTGGATAAAAAAGTGCTTGAAACTGGAGTTCGTTCGAACCCAGCTTCTGCTTTGGCGGGTACGATACCGGGTATTCGAGTGCAGCAAACTTCAGGAAGACCGGGAGCGGTACCCACGGTTGTGCTTCGAGGCGGGACTACGTATGGCGGCGGTGGCACACCATTGGTTATTGTTGACGGCTTGATTAGAAATGGATTTAATGACATTAATCAAAATGACATTGAATCGATCGATGTCTTAAAAGATGCTTCTGCTACAGCAATTTATGGTGCTAGGGCTGCAAACGGTGTGATATTGATAACCACAAAAAGGGGAAAAGAAGGTGTTTCCAATATTACATTGTCGTCTAAAGTTGGTGTCAATAAATTGAACAACCCTTTTGATTTCCTAAGTGCCAAAGATTACTTAAACTGGAGTAGAAAAGGTGTTCAGGTATCGGGGCAATATCAACCGTCTCAGTTGAATCAATTAACAAGTGTGGGGCCCTTTGGTACAGGAAATAAATATAAGGATGATAAGGGAAATATCCTAGATGGTAATCTTACCAGCAATGCCGTGTGGAGTACCATGTTGCTCGATGATACCAATCGTGAATTGTTGCAACAGGGATGGCAGACCATGATTGATCCTGTAACTGGAAAAGAACTAATTTTTAAGGATTTTGACTATGCTAAATATGCACTTCGTGATGCTAGTTTGACGCAAGATTATAATATCGCTTTACAAGGTGGGAACGATAAAGGTAAATATTATGGAAGCGTGGGGAAGTATAACGAGAAAGGGATGCCAATCAATACTTTTTATGATCGTACAACTTTTGTGTTAAATGGCGAATATAAAGTTAAACCTTGGCTACATTCATTGTCAGGGGTGAATTTCGCGTATACGAAATGGCGTGACGCTATTAACGGAGAAGCAAACTATATGACGCGGGCACTGGGGGCCCCTCCAACAATGCGTGGTACAAATGCCAATGGAGATCTGCTCGTTGGTCGTGATTATCAAGATGGGAACCCTCTGGTAAATGATGATAAGTTCATACGTAAAAATCTAAATCAGAAGCTTACGCTTACCCAAGCTTTTACAATTAATTTTTTGGAGAATCTTAGCTTACGCGTCAGTGGTAACTGGTTTTTTAACCAGTCTACTTCCGAGTCCTTTAATAAGGATTATATAGCCAGCCCAGGAAATTATGTTCGCACAAGAAATTCCTCGGCTTCCTATGATAAAATATATAATCAAACCTATAACGCAGTTTTAAATTACAGAACTGAAATCGCGAGTTCGCATCATATTGACGCGATGTTGGGGTCGGAATTTTTCGATACGTATAACAATGGATTTACAGCTGCGGGAAGTGGAGCTCCAACAGACGACTTTATGGATCTTGGATTAACGAGTCCAGAGGCCAATAAAAGAAGTATCGATTCATACCATGATCGACAACGTATCATGTCCTATTTTGGACGCGTAAACTATGACTATAAAGAAAAATACCTTTTGACATTGACTGCACGTAGAGATGGTTATTCGACATTGCTAAATAATCGATGGGGAACCTTTCCTGGAGTTTCAGTCGGTTGGGCTCTACACCGTGAAGATTTCCTGAAGGATTATTTAGGCACTGATAAAGTCGTAAATACGTTAAAATTACGCGCTAGTTATGGAGGGAATGGGAATGTCAGTGGAATCGGATCCTATACACTTCAAGGTTCATATGGCACAAACAAGTATGATGGGCAGGTGGGGTACACCATGTCTACGCTTTCAATTCCAAACCTCAAATGGGAGAGTTTGATTACAAAAGAAGTCGGACTTGAATCCAGAATCTTAAATAAGATTGATTTGAGTCTTGCCTATTATCATCGGACGACTAAAGATAAGATTGCAAGTTTATCATTACCAGCTTCAGCCGGGTTTACTACAATTACGACCAACAATGGCGATATGCAGAATCAGGGAGTCGAAATTGGGGTGAATTATCAAATGCTGAGAAGGAAAGATTGGGATCTAAGCTTTAATTGGAATACGGCGTATAATAAGAACAAGATCTTAAAATTGCCTTTTAATGGCGTTGAAAATAACAGACAAGGCGGTTTACAGGTTTATGATCCAAAATCCAAAGAACTCATTTGGGTAGGGGGCAATCAGGAGGGGCAAGACCCGAACGTTGCTTATGCCTATGAAGCCATCGGGATCATTCGGACAAAAGAACAGTTGGATAGCTACGCCTTGCAATTGAAAGATCTGATCGGTGCGCGTACATTGGTACATCCGGATGTCTATAATGCATTGTCCAGCAGTGAGAAGAATTTATACTACCCATTAGCTTTAGGCGATGTTATGTGGAAGGATGTAAACGGAGATGGTATAATCAATTCTTATGATAGGGTGTATATGGGAAATACAGTACCGAGATGGACGGGTGGATTTGGTGCAGCTTTACGCTGGAAGAATATTAGCTTGAGTACTCGTTTTGATTACGCATTGGGCTATGTTGCTTATGACGGACCGAGAGCCTGGTTTCTTGGAATGATGCAGGGAACATTCAATACGACAACAAGTGTATTTGATACATGGACACCTGAAAATCCAAATGCAAAATATCCGACTTATTATTGGGCAGATCAATTATTTAAAAATAATACGAGTCGGGAAAGTAGCATGTTTTATAATAAAGGAAATTATCTGGCTTTTAGAGAGATTAATGTCGCTTATCGATTGCCTAAATCCATTGCTAACCGATTAAAAATGGAAGATTTAAGCATCTCCGCCACAGGCCAAAATTTACACTATTGGTCAAAAAATACATTGTTCTCCCCTGAAAGTGGAAGTGTGGGACAAAATGGAGGCGGATACCCTCTTCCTAAAACATTTATACTTGGGCTTCAATTAACATTTTAATTCCAAATTATGAAAAAGATATTTATATATATAGGTCTTGTAGTTTTTCTGTTTTCTTCTTGTAAAGAAATTGACTTGGACCTTAGTCCCGAGGATTACTTTGCCAGCGGGAGTTTCTGGAAAAGCAACGAGCAGGTCGCTGGAGCTATGTTGGGACTTCATACTCAGTTGCGTGGACAACAGCAAAACTTATGGAATTTGGGTGAACTGCGTGGGGGAACCTTACGAGATGGTACCAGTTTTACAGGAACAGCATCATTGAACTCAGCAGGTATAATTACACAGGATATTCGTGAAAGCTCTCCTGGCATATCGGGCTGGGCTGGATTGTACGCGCCAATTTTTCAGGTAAATAATTTTATTTATCAGGTTGAGAAAGCCGATTATTTGACAGATGTGCAAAAGGGCTACTATTTGGGGCAAGCCTACGGACTGCGTGCTTTTTATTATTTCTATTTGTTTAGAACTTATGGTCGGGTGCCTTTGGTGACAGAACCACAAGCAGCAATTAATACCCCGACCTCGGCAGAAGAAGCATATAAGGCGCGAACAGAAACGGAAAAAGAAACCTTAGACTTTATCAAATCGGAAGTTGATAAATCGGAAAAATCGTTTTCAGGAAACTACGAGACTAAAAATCAAAAAGCACAATGGTCTTTGGCGGCAACAAAAATGTTAAAAACGGAGGTATATTTATGGTCGGCCAAAGTTGATGTGGATGGAAAGGCCCCAGAGAATAGTCTTGCGGAATTAAAACTTGCAAAAGCCGCTATAGAAGAAGTAATTCCTAAATATACGCTTGTCAGCAATTTTGCAGAGGCCTTTAAATCTGCCAGTGTACCAGCGATGAAAGGTAATACTGAAATGATCTTTGTACTTCGTTACCTAAATGGAGAAGCGACTTCATTTTTCAGTAATTTCATTTATGCTGCAAGTGATGATATTACAGGCTATGTAGATGATAATGGGCAGGCAATTCCAAAAGATCCTCTTCAGACTGGATCCACGGGTTTGATCCGTTACGAGTATAAAATGGACCTCTATAGATTATATGAAAAGGCTGATACGAGGGCAAATGCAACATTCCTTAATTTTAATAAAGGAAATACATCTGCCATAGTATTTAGAAAATTCTTGGGAACTTTGATAGACGGCGTTCGTAACTATTCTGATGATTATCCTGTTTATCGTCTATCGGAAGCCTATTTATTGTTGGCGGAAATTAAGAATAAATTGGGAGAGGATCCAACTGCTGAAATCATGGCTGTACGTAATCGTGCCTACGCTGGAAAAGCACCTTTGTTTATAAATAGCAGTTTTGAGGCAAACGAATTAGCGATCTTCTATGAACGTACAAAGGAATTTGTGTCCGAGGGCAAGCGATGGTTCGATTTGCGACGCATGCAGGATTCTGCTGGAAAACCATTGGTGTTTCGTAAAGATTTGAACTTAGTCGGCGTATTGAACAATATTGATGGTCAGAAACACAAAATCTTATGGCCAATAGACTTGGGGACACTTACTGTAGATCCCAAATTAAATGATCAGCAAAATCCAGGTTATAAGGGAACCTAAAAACGAATAGCCTGTCTTAATCCCACGCGAAGGTCTGAGACAGGATATTGTTAACTTTTTATATAAAATACCATATGCTAAATCAAAAAATCTCAGGATTAATTGCAGCGCCATTTACTCCTTTCGATGAAAACGGAGAATTGAATCTTGAGCTGATTCCGCAATACTATGCGATGTTAAAGCGCAACCGCGTCACGGGTGCCTTTATTTGTGGCTCTACCGGAGAAGGGGTGTCGTTGACTTTTGAGGAAAAAGTTGCAGTGATGACGGCTTGGGCCAGATTGACAAAAGAGGATGATGCATTTACACTCATGATGCTTCTGGGGGGAACAAATATCAAAGAATGCCAACAATTGGCCGGGCTGGCCGAGCAAGCAGGGGTCGATGTCGTGTCATTTACTGCGCCATCTTATTTCAAACCTGCTAATGTGGATCAATTGGCAAAATGTTGTGTTGAAATTGCACGAGCGGCACCGAATACGGCTTTCTATTATTATCATATTCCTGTATTGACCGGCGGAAATTTCCAGATGATCGACCTGTTGAAGCAGATTGATGGGGTGATACCCAATTTTAAGGGAATCAAATATACACACGAAGATTTTATGGATTTTCTAAGCTGTATGAATTACGCAGATCGCAAGTATGATATGTTATGGGGAAGAGATGAGAATATGCTGTCCGCCTTAGTATTAGGTAACAAAGGAGCTGTCGGAAGTACCTATAACTACGCCGCACCTTTATACCTTGATCTTATGGAGGCTTATGATAAGGGAGAGCTTGACAAAGCGAATGCTTTGCAGCAGCAATCTATCGATATGATCACATTGTTAGGGAAGTACGGTGGTATTTCAGTAGGGAAAGCGTATATGAAATTAATTGGGCTTGACTGCGGAGCTTTTAGACTGCCCGTGAAAAATATGTCTGTTGAGCAGTTTGAACTGTTTACGGAAGATGCGGTAAAAGTTGGCTTTCAGGGTTTTTGCGCACATTAAGTCAGCTCACTTGTTCTTGTGGGCTAACGTGTTTCCCTCAGGAGATAACTAAGAATAGCTTGGCGTGTATGTTCAACAATAAAAAGATATGACAAAACAACATTGGATGGGAGTTATCGTGGGAATACTGTTTACAGGTGCTGTTGATGCGCAAGTTGGTCAATTGGAATGGCATAAAGGCATTACGCTGCCGGCTATGCAAGATGGAAAGACGCATATTGGTCTGGCAGGACCAATAGCTGGTGTTACGGGCAATTGTCTCCTGATTGCCGGTGGAGCGAATTTCCCACATTTACCACCCTGGGAAGGTGGTGCGAAAGAGATCCAAAAAGAAGTATTTATTTACAGAAAAGAAGGGGTAAGACTACGCTTAGCAGCGCAGGATAGTCTTTCTATGGCGGTTGCATACGCTGCCAGCCTGAGTCTACCCGATGGATTGCTGGTTATCGGTGGAGAGACTCCTGAAGGAAAAACAGCTGCTTGTAGACTAATTAAATATGATGGCTCTAACAAGAAAATTTCGCTGTCAGACTTTCCGGATCTCCCATTTCCGCTTGCCAATATGGGAGCGGTAGTTCATGGGAATAAACTCGTCATCGTCGGTGGTGAAAAGCAGGATACGGTATCGGACCAAGTGTTGCAATTGGATCTGGCGCATCTTGAAAAAGGATGGGGCTGTGTGGGGAAATTACCCTATGCCGTCTCCCATGTACAATTGTTGTCTGATAACCAAAATAATCTTTATCTACTGGGTGGAAGAAAGGGGAATTCGCAGGGTCCTTCAACGTTATACCATGAATTATGGTGCTCTACCGATGATGGCAGTACCTGGTCTAAACAGGCGGACGTTCCTTTTCCTGCTGCGGCAGGAACCGCATGTTTATTACCCGACCAAGGAATATGGTTGCTGAGCGCAGATCGGGGTGATACCTTCCATCGGGTGGAATCGTTGATCTTTGACGCTAAAAAGGAAGCGAATCCATCGAAGAGACAGCAACTTATTGATGCTAAAAACAAATTGCAAATCAATCATCCTGGTTTCGGTAGAGCAATATGGCGCTATGATTTGAATCTTAAAAAATGGAGCCGGATGGCGGATCTGCCATCGGATGGGGCGGTGACGACGACAGCGGTGGTCTGGGACGACATGATCATTCTGCCTAGCGGCGAAATTAAGGCTGGTATTCGTACGCCTAAGATTTTGGTAGCGACATTTTCTAATAAATAGGATTGAAAAAATAAGATATAAAAAATTCATATAACCCTGATAAAGCTTAAGATGATCTCTTCTTTACGACATAAATCTTTTTACCCGTGGCTCGTTGTAGCACTCCTTTGGGGTGTAGCCCTGCTGAATTATATGGACCGGCAGATGCTATCCACTATGCGCGAAGCCATGCAGGTCGATATTCCACAGTTGCAGCGTGCTGAGACTTTTGGTGTATTGATGGCCGTGTTTCTTTACATCTATGGTCTTATGAGTCCGATAGCGGGTATCGTTGCCGATCGTAGCAATAGAAAATGGCTGATCGTAGGTAGTCTTTTTGTTTGGTCAGCGGTAACTTATGGTATGGGGATGGCGCACGATTACACAACACTATTGGTACTAAGGGCTATTATGGGGTTTAGTGAAGCGCTGTATATCCCGACAGCCCTTTCCTTGATCGCCGATTACCATACTGGAAAAAATCGATCGCTGGCCATTGGGCTACATATGACAGGACTCTATACGGGGCAGGCTTTGGGCGGTTTTGGTGCAACATTGGCCGCTTCAAAAGGATGGCATACCGCTTTTCATTGGTTTGGAATTATCGGAATATGTTATGCCTTCCTACTTGCAGTCTTGCTCCTGGAGAAGAAACACGAACCGTCAACTAATGAGCGTACTTCAGAAGATCAATTACCCCTCTCTAAAAGCTTACTGCTGCTATTTTCCAATGTAGCATTCTGGATTCTATTGTTTTATTTCGCCGCTCCAAGCTTACCTGGCTGGGCTATCAAAAATTGGCTGCCAACATTGTTTGCAGATAGCCTAAATATTCCAATGGCCAGTGCAGGTCCATTGTCGACAATCACAATTGCGATCTCATCCTTTATCGGGGTTATCGTCGGCGGAATACTCAGTGACCGATGGGTGCAAAAGCATATCCGAGGTCGCATCTATACCAGTGCCATTGGCCTTGGACTGACTATACCGGCTTTATTGTTTTTAGGGTTAGGTCAGACCTTACCTGCGGTTGTGGGGGCGGCAGTCTGTTTTGGAATTGGCTTTGGTATTTTCGATGCCAACAATATGCCTATTCTTTGTCAGGTTGTTCCCAAAAATTTGCGGGCAACCGCTTATGGCTTTATGAATATGGTAGGTGTATTTGCTGGAGCTGTCATCACACAATGGCTGGGAAGATTTAAGGATGAAGGCCATTTTGGGTTAGGCTTTGCATTATTGGGGGCTGCGGTACTGTTAGCACTGCTCTTGCAAATCCTATTTCTTAAACCGAAAACACTGGAAAAGTAACCACAGCTATCTCTTGAATGAATAGATCATGAATATGAAACCCTTCATCGACATAATGCTTATCAGTATTTCAAAAAAAGGAGGCCTACTTTTTTGTTTGATCCTTTCCATCTTAATTTCCTTGGGACAGCCCCGGACAAAGGTAGCTTGTATTGGTAACTCCGTAACCTTTGGTTATGGCCTCGGCAATCCTAGGCTGGATTCTTATCCAGGGCAGCTTCAGTCATTGTTGGGCCAGCGGTTTGAAGTACGTAATTTTGGCCATTCAGGAGCCACTCTTTTACGTAAGGGGCATAGACCTTATTTTAAAACAGAGGAATACAAGAAGACCTTGGATTTTAAACCCGATGTTGCCATTATACATTTGGGACTCAATGATACCGATCCGAGAAACTGGCCAAATTATAAATACTCCTTTGCATCAGATTACGCGGATTTGATTGATTCCATACGATCCGTTAATCCCAAAATGCAAATTTACATCTGTCGATTGACTCCTATTTTTAGCGGTCATCCGCGTTTTCTCTCAGGAACCCGCGATTGGTACAACCAGATTCAGGAATTGATTCCTCAGATTGCTCAAAACAATCAAGTCGGACTGATTGATCTCAACACCCCGCTTCGGTATCGAATAGATCTTTTCGACGACTACTTGCACCCAAATAAGCAAGGAGCAACAATGATTGCGAGACAGGTGGCTAATGCACTGGTACCTCTTAGCCAAAAACTACAAGTGGCCGAAACCATCGGTTCGGATATGGTGCTCCAGCGTAATTGGGAGAATAGCATCTTTGGTAAGGGCACTGCTGCCGCTGAGATCAACATCGTTTTCAATAAGAAAAGCTATAAGACTAAAGTCAATCCTGATGGTTCCTGGGAAATCAAGTTACCCAAAATGGAAGCTGGGGGACCTTATGAAATCGCAGTGAGTTCTGGCAGACAGAAAGTAGTGTTGAAAAATATTCTTTTTGGTGATGTATATCTCGCTTCGGGACAATCGAATATGGCTTTTCAACTTCGCCGTGCCACAAACAGTGATTCGTTGATCAGAAATGCCGGCAGAATACAGCATCTGCGGCTTTTTAAATGTCAAAATCTTGTGGAGACCAATGCTGTTGCATGGGATACCGCGAGCTTAAAAAAAGTAAACGATTTGGCCTATTTCAACGGCAGCTGGAGGCAAGCGAATGAAGATGAAGCAGCACAGTTCTCTGCAGTAGCTTATGCTTTTGCTGAACAAATAGCCAGAGAACAACATATTCCTATTGGCATTATTGATCTGTCTGTCGGTGGATCCAATACGGAGTCGTGGATTGACCGTAAATCATTGGAAAACGATGATTTGCTTACTTCTTATATTCATAACTGGCAAAAATCTGATTTTGTGCAGGAGTTCTGTCGGGAACGTGCGGGTCAGAATCTCGCTGGTTCGAACGTTAAAAATCAACGTCATCCGTATCAACCAGCTTACAATTTTGAAGCTGGTGTCAGCAAATGGTTAAACACCGGGTTGAAAGGAATACTGTGGTATCAAGGTGAAAGCAATGCGCATAATATAGAACTTTACGAACGTCTTTTTAAAACATTGGTTTCTTCCTGGCGGAAGAATTTTCACCAAGAACTGCCCTTTTTCTTCGCGCAGCTCTCCAGTATAGACAGGCCTTCATGGGGAGATTTTAGAAACGCACAACGCTTATTGGAGAAGGGTATTAAAGGTACATACATGGCCGTAACGCTCGATGTAGGTGATTCTTTGGATGTACATCCCCGTGAAAAGATTACAGTAGGCCAGCGCCTGGCAAATTTAGTGCAGAAACACTTGTATAACGTTGAGCTGAATGCCGATCATCCTGATCCGGTCAGTTGTACACTTCATGAGGATAAGCTGGTATTGATATTTGATCATTGTAAAAAATTAAAAACTCAGGAAAATACAGCGGTAAGAGGATTTCAGCTGATGGACAATAAAGGAAGGATTTTCAATGTAAGCGCAAATATCCTATTGGATAATACCATCGAGATCATTAAACCGAATTTCCAAATCACCAAAATCCTGTATGGATTCGAACCGTTCAGTAGAGCAAATCTTCAAAATGAAATAGGAACACCGGTATCCACTTTCGATTTGACGATTCAATAAATAGAAATGAATTGATGTAAATAGTAAAACAGATGAAACAGATAAGTATAAAAGATACCGCAAAAATAATAGACAGGGATTACTTGAAGGATTTGGAAGTATTCTATCGTGATCAGCTTTTAAAAGACACTGTACCATTTTGGTTTCCACGGTCCATTGACCATGAATGTGGCGGGTATTTGTTCATGCGCGATCAGGATGGGACTTTGATAGATACCGATAAAGCCGTATGGATACAGGGAAGGGCATGCTGGTTGCTGGCCACACTTTACAATACGGTTGAGCAAAAAGAGGAATGGCTGGAAGGAGCCCGAATCGGCTATGAATTTTTGAAAGAGCATTGTTTTGACGCTAATGGAAAAATGTATTTTCATGTTGACCGTCTAGGCGATCCTATTCGTATGCGTCGCTATTTCTTTTCGGAGACTTTCGCGGCAATCGCCTTTGCCGCCTATGCAAAAGCGACTGGAGACGAGGAGATAGCAGATGAAGCACGACATCTACTGGGAATTTGCCTCGCGTATGCAAATGGAGAAAAATTGATCGAACCAAAGTATGAAGCCACAAGGCCAATGAAGGGGATCGGTGTGCCGATGATTATGATCAACACCGCTCAGCAGATTCGTGAGACCATTGGAGATCCGCGTTGTGATCATGTCATCAGTGATTGTATTGCACAGATTGAACGTGATTTTGTTAAGGATGATATCCGCTGCGTGATGGAACAAGTGGGACCTGAAGGTGAAATTGTCGATCATATTGACGGTCGTACACTCAATCCCGGACATGCCATCGAAGGGGCTTGGTTTATCCTGCATGAAGCTAGATCCCGGGGAAACGACCAATATTTGATTGACCTAGGCTGTCGTATGTTGGATTATATGTGGGAACGGGGCTGGGATAAAGAATATGGTGGTATACTATATTTTCGAGATGTCTATGGAAAGCCAGTACAAGAATATTGGCAAGACATGAAGTTTTGGTGGCCGCAGAATGAAACGATTATCGCAACATTACTCGCTTACCTGATGACTGGGAATGAGAAATATAAAAATTGGCATCAGCAGATCAATCAGTATGCCTATGATCATTTTCACGATAAAATCAATGGTGAGTGGTATGGTTACCTCCATCGTGATGGGAAGATTGCCCAAACCGCAAAAGGGAATTTGTTTAAAGGTCCTTTCCATCTCCCTCGCCAAGAATGGTATTGTATGCAAATTTTAAAGGAATTTAATTCCCTTAAGTAGAAGATTATGGAGCACCAAAAGCCCATTACATGTACATTGCTATCCGGTCTGCTGGTTATTCTTATTTTAATCAGTTCTTTACGCTGTCTACCGGATTCAATCAAACCTCCTTTGCTTCCTATGCCCCATACTGTGAGCTGGAAAACAGGGCGTTATTGTTTGCCGGAGCTTGTCCATGTGCATATCAAAGGGGAGGTTGCAAATGCTGATAGGCAGATGTTAAGCCTCTTGTTGAAAGATTGGAATGTAACTCAGGTTATTTTCGACAACTTCAAGAATAAAAATATCACCATTGTTTGTGATCAGGAATTGGATCTACCTTCGGCATCATTGGAGGCTTATCGGATCGACGTGGATAAACAGGGAATACAGATCGAAGCCAGAACGAGTACCGGTGTTTTTTATGCCTTACAAACTCTGGGTCAACTCAGAGGCAATGATGGCAAGTTGCCCTATTGCTCCATTACCGATTATCCTTCCTTTCGCTGGCGCGGTTACTTGGTAGACGTCGGACGAAATTTTCAGTCAATGGATGTGCTAAAGGAGCAGATCAATATCATGGCGCGCTATAAACTGAATATTTTTCACTTTCATTTCACCGAGGATATTGCTTGGCGACTGATCAGCAAAAAATATCCCGGTTTGACCGACTCGACGAATATGAAGCGTTGGAAGGGAAAGTATTATACCGTTGAGGAAATGCAAGAACTAATTCGCTATTGTCGTGATCGGCATATCCAACTTGTACCCGAAATTGATATGCCGGGACATTCAGCAGCATTTCGCCGTTATTTTAAAACTGATATGCAGAGCGATAGCGGCATAGCTATCCTCAAGGAACTGGTTAAGGAATTTGCAAACACTTATCCGGGACTACCTTATCTGCATATTGGGGGGGATGAGGTGAAAATTCATAATCAAGAATTTTTACCGATGATGACAACATGGACGGAGGATTTGGGTCTAAAAACTATTGGTTGGGAACCCGGCGGCAATTTGCAGCCAAACACAATCCGGCAGCTTTGGATGGGTGGCCCAAAAGCTATTACCAATGATTCGCCTTTTGAAGTCATTGATTCAAAGCACTTGTACATCAATCACATGGATCCTTTAGAAACGGTGACGACCTTGTTCTATAGGCAGTTGGGCGGACAGTCTTCAGAAAATGAAAAGTTAATGGGTGCGACGCTATGTTCTTGGCCCGATCGCGCGGTGAAGAATGAAAACGATCTATTTCGTCAAAATGGAGTTTACCCCGCTTTATTGACATTTGCGGAGCGCAGCTGGCGAGGCGGAGGGGACTTTGCATGGCGTAGTAATATCAAAACGGATGTGAAAGGATTGGCTGATTTTGTCGAATTTGAAAAGCGTTTACTTGCACATAAACAACTGTATTTTAATGGTCTTATCTTTCCCTACCACCAACAAAGTAGGCAAAAATGGATATTATACGGGCCTGTGGAAAATAAAGGCGATCTGGGTATGGCCTTAAAAAATGAAGCTACGGGAGATTTTAACGCTTTGAAAAAGATCGGCGAGTTTTACGGAGGTACCATTGTATTGCGCCATTGGTGGGCTGATGTTGTCGAGGGGGCGATTGATCGTCCACTTGAAAATAGTACCGTGTATGCCCTGAGCAAAGTGTGGAGTGAAAAAGGGGGCAACCAAGGTTTTTGGATCGGTTTTAATGATCTCTCGCGTTCGTATGCCAGTGATTCACCCTATTTGGGGACCTGGGACGATCGAATGAGCACACTTTGGGTCAATGGAGATAAAGTGCTTCCGCCAAATTGGCAACAGGCGGGCAAAAGGGGAGACCTTGAAATCCCCTTAATTGATGAGGGATACAGTTACCGAAGTCCTACGATGATTCGATTGCGCAAGGGCTGGAATACCATTGTAGTCAAACTGCCCGTGGGGAAATTACAAGGGAAAGACTGGCAAAATCCACTAAAATGGATGTTTACCTGCCTCCCGATTGAAAGGGAGCAGTAAATCGTATATCACAATGCATGAATGCAGATGAAATTTTTAAAGAAAAGTAACAATAAACTTATATCGATATGAAGAAATTAGGAACAATGGTGGTATTTGCAATGTTAGCCAGTATCTGCCATGCACAGGAAGTGAATGTGTTTGTTTCAGGCGAAGAGGGCTATAAAAGCTATCGCATACCTGCCATTGTAAAGGATAAAAATGGGCAGTTAATTGCTTTTGCCGAAGGTCGGGTGGATCATGCCGGCGATTTTGGTAATGTGGATATTGTTTATAAAACCAGTAAGGATAATGGAAAGACCTGGGGGCCATTGCAAGTCGCTGTGGACAACGATAATTTACAGGTCGGAAATCCGGCACCTGTAGTTGATCTATTGGATCCAGCATATCCTCAAGGACGTCTCTTACTTTTTTACAATACGGGAAATAATCATGAGGGAGAAGTGCGCAAAGGGAATGGCCTGCGGGAATGTTGGTCAATTAGTTCATCCGATGGCGGTAAAACATGGTCCAAGCCACAGAATATTACGCTCGAGACACATCGCCCCAATCAACCGTCAGTGAATGCGCAATATACCTTCAAGAACGATTGGCGAACCTATGCGAATACACCTGGGCATGCTTTACAATTTGATTCTGGTAAGTATAAAGGACGCATTTATATTCCTGCTAACCATTCTGAAGGAAATCCAAAAGAAAATGGCAAGGACTATTTTGCGCATTCGTATTATTCGGACGATCATGGAAAGACCTTCAAGATAGGGGCGAGCGTGAAATTTGAAGGATCAAATGAAACCATGGCCGCGCAAATATCGCATACAGGACTGTATATGAATTCCCGTAATCAACAAGGTAACGTAAAATCGAGGATTGTGTCCTATTCCAGTGATGGTGGTGTCAGTTGGGATACAACCTATTATGATAAAAATCTGGCCGATCCAGTCAACCAGGGCTCGGTACTTTCCTGGCAAAAGAAAGGGAAATATGTATTGGCTGTCTGTAATGCTGCATCAACCCATAGAAGGGACAATCTAACCGTTCGTTTAAGTAAAGATCAGGGCAAAACATGGTATTTCAATCAGGTCGTTGCCAAAGCTCCCGAAGGTGTGAAAGGGGATTATGCTGCTTATTCCGATTTAGTACTTTTAAATAAAAATAAACTCGGTGTTCTATTTGAAAAAGAGAATTACAGCAAAATTGTCTTTCTGCCAGTAAATTTTAAATAATCAGGCATATCGTGTTATGGAAATAATACACATTTTCTTTCATTTCTTCCTTTTGGTTAAAACAGGAAGGAATGAAAGAAAAAAATGAATCTTCGTTTCTAATGCAGCTTGCTCCACAGGCTGTCAAATAACGCTATAAACTTAAAATAAAACCAATAATCCAAAACTAAATGAGAAAAACCAAATTTTGGCTGGTGCTGAGCCTAATCGCAACTAGCCTGTCTATTTTTGCCTGCAAAAAAGATTCGACAACAACAAAAACTTCGATTCCGGAAGTCAGTAAGGCGAAGGCCTCGACTAAGCTATTCAATGCTACTGCCGTAGCGACAACAGATTACGAACTGATCTGGTCGGATGAGTTTAATAGTAACGGGGGATTTGATTCCACAAAATGGTCTTATGCAGACAGGGGCACTGTCGCATGGAATAAGTATATGACCTCCTTGCCGGTTTATGCATCCCAAGACGGGAGCAATCTTGTATTGCGTATGGATAATGCTGTTGTAGCCGGAGATCCTGTTGCCTATCATGCGGGTGGAGTTAAGTCGATGGGAAAATTTAGTATGACTTATGGTAAAGTTGAAGTGAGGGCTAAGTTTACACAAGGAAGAGGCTCCTGGCCTGCGATTTGGATGATGCCCGAACCGGCTACGGCGTATGGAGGCTGGCCAGCCTGTGGTGAAATTGATATTATGGAGCATGTCAACAACGAAAGTGTGATGTATCATACGATCCATAATAGCTCGGTTACCAATGCAAATGGTGGAAGCACCGCTTCAAAAGCGGCCACTTATAATACGACAGATTACAACTTATATACGATGATCTGGAGTCCTAACGACATTCGATTTTACGTCAACAATGTATTGCAGTATACCTACGCAAGGGTTTCTGGTGGCGGAACGCAACAATGGCCATTTGACGTACCTTTTTATCTGATTTTAAATCAGGCCGGTGGAGCTGGATGGCCAGGAGCGATCACAAATGCTGACCTGCCCTTTATTATGCAGGTTGATTATGTACGTGTGTATAAGCTACCTTTATTTAGCAATGGCGATTTCGAAAGTGGTACCATCTATCCATGGACAACATGGGGTGGAGGATCATCGGTCGTTTCCACCGACGCCCGGACAGGAAGCAGATGCATCCGCGAAACGGGCGGGGAGACATCCATTGAACAATACCTGACCGGTTTAACGCCAAATACGACCTATCGGTTCGGTGGCTACGCCAAAGTGTCTACAGCTGGCCAGTCTGTTAGTATCGGCGTCAAAAACTTTGGTGGAACTGCAGTCAATGCGACTATTGGTACGACCAGCTATTCCAATAATTCGGTTACTTTTACAACTGGCGCCAATAATACTACGGCTACGGTCTATTTCTATAAACCCTTGAGCGGTACTGTGTATGGTGATGATTTCTATTTAGAAAAACTGTAAAACAACGGTTGTTCGCTTTTATATTCGCCAACGAGACTTGAAATTTCTTTCGCTGTCAACTGTATTTCCGCAAGATCAGGAAGTGGAAACGGTCTTCAGCAAGTTATGCGGCATAGTGTTCGTCTTTGTCGGACCGTTGAGTGAAAATTTGGGCCTCAAACTATTTGTGATGGTCGTCGCAATTGATTGATTATAAATAGTTAAGGTAAATATTAATCTTGATACATGCAAATACCAACGTATACCTAATCCCACTATTCAATCAGTATTTATACAGTATTTAATCATTGCTTATTCAGTCTACACTGAGCTATCACTGAACAATCACTGAACGAGCACTGAACAAGCACTGAACAAGAACTGTGAAAAAGACGAATTTGATTGCTCTTTTACACTCATTTGTTCCGGTAGAGATTAATGGAAAAAAATGGCGGGAGTGACGCGATACGACCCTTAAAAAAGAAAAGCGGTGCGTGGGGTTAAGATGGTAAGCATTGGATTAAAAAAAAAACACTTGAAGTGGGGAACTTCAAGTGTTTAACCTAACCAATTATTAACCTAAATTTATGAAAAGTATACTTTCTCAAGTATAGTAGACTATATTCAATATCTGTGCCATTCTACTTGTTAGTTTTATACTATTTTTCTTTGTGTTATTTTTGTTACGTAATATCACTTGATTTGGTTGATGTTATATCTTATTTGGTAATATTTTTATGTTTTTAAAGATGTTAAGTAGTTTGAAAAAGGATTGAGTTAATTTTTGGTAAAATTTCGCCTATTTTATTGGGCAAACTTTCCGCATGTGTATATAAAAGAGAACAGCCCCTGTCCGAAAATAGGGTAATTGTGATTACACAGCGTAACACTTGAAGAGTTCTTTCCACTCATCATCCAGATTGCCTCTGTATACATTTTGTTTGGCGCGGCGATACCAATATTCTGCATTCCATTGATCACCTTCTTTGCGGTGTAAATAAGCATGAACATGTGCTGCGTCGGTTCCCCCCAATTGATCGATGAGGTCGTGCGCGGTTTTCCAATTTCCTTTCAGATTATACCAAAGTGACTTTTGTACCGCTGTCCAATGCTGAAGTGGACTTTCAAGTGATTGAAATTCTTCTATTGTCATATATTTTTTTATTCTGTTATTTCTTTGCTCCAAATTTCATAAATATCGTCTCCATTCGAGCTTTTTCCTCTATGCTGCCATCTGCCATCTACAATTTCACCGTCAAAGGCCAGTTCTTGCCCAACTCGATTATTGTCTCTCGAAAAGAACTGTATTTTTTCAGTATACCGATTGTTATCGTATTGATAATTGCCCCCGCCAGTACCATAGAAACCTTTTTGTGCAGGATTAATCGCTATCCATTGAAAATAGCCATCAACCAATATTTTGATTGTTTTGCGGTCTGCTTTCGGAATATCCTGCATTTTTTCTCCTTGTTGGCGACCAGTGATACGCCAAAGTGCGTCCAGGTCTTGCGGGACTTTTTTCTGTTTAATATAGAGATGATAGCTATTGGCTATTTTTAGGCGAAGGGAGTCTGCTTCACTCCGATACTGCAATTGGGTTGTTTTGCCGATCGCAGATGAATCCTGTGAATTATACTCGATGGCGATATTGATCAGATTAGGCTGTTTATCAAGTGGCCCACCCCAGGTGTGTTGAAAACGTTTTCTGACATCATCGTAACTTATGAATGAGATATAATGATCTTTAACGAGCATTAGATGTTTATTGATGCCATCCTGATATAGATAGGCTCCGTCGTGAAGTTGCTGTGCCTGGATTTTAAAAAAATAAATTCCAAAAAATAGGACGAATAGTAGGGTACAATTTTTCATAACGGGTCTAAACTTGTTTCCTCTAAAGATACAAAATAAACAGCGATACGAATGACGGACATTGGATTTAATCGAATCAAAAAAAAGCTGACCAGTCGCCGCAGTACCGCCAAAAAATGTTAAGCACTTTTATGAGGGGCAGTCCGGCGAACGGTCAGCTTTTCGATAGGAAGTTAAAACTATCTATTTGAACTTACTCGCCAATGCAGCGAGCTTGCTGGCCATATCCGTTTGTGGCTCGGCCTGCTTTTTAGGTTCATTTTTTTTGTTTTTGGGTAGCGCAGGCTTTTCATCTGTTTTCATTGACAATGCGATACGACTACGCTTTTCGTCTACTTCTGTTACTGTTACCATGACGTGTTGCTGTACTTTGACGACTTCATGGGGATCCGATATATAGCGATTCGATAATTGGCTTAGATGTACCAAGCCATCTTGATGTACGCCAATATCAACAAAGGCTCCGAAATTTGTAATATTCGTCACGATTCCTGGCAGCTTCATGCCCACTTTTAAATCCCCAATGGTATTGACGCCATCTGTGAATGAGAATGCTTCGAACTTTTCCCTTGGATCTAATCCGGGTTTCGCTAATTCATTGAGAATATCATTCAATGTCGGTAATCCAACTTCCTCTGAGATATAGTTTTTCAAAGGGATCGATTTTCGCAAGTCAGCGTCAGTCAATAGATCTTCTACTTTTTTGCCAAGGTCTTTGGCCATTTGTTCGACCAATGCATAACGCTCGGGGTGTACCGCCGACGAATCCAGTGGGTTTGCGGCATGGCGGATGCGTAGAAAGCCTGCAGCTTGTTCAAAGGCTTTATCGCCAAGGCGAGGAACTTTTTTCAGTTCGCGCCTGGAGGCAAAAGGACCGTTCTCATTCCGGTATTTGATGATCTGTTGTGCCAGGGATGGACCAAGACCGGAAACGTAGGATAAAATTTGTTTGGAAGCCGTATTCAATTCGACACCGACAGCATTTACGCAACTGATGACGGTATCATCCAATGAAGTCTGGAGTTTATTTTGATCTACATCATGCTGATATTGTCCGACACCGATCGATTTTGGATCGATCTTAACCAGTTCAGCCAATGGGTCCATCAACCGTCTACCAATAGATACTGCGCCGCGTACCGTAACATCTTGATCTGGAAATTCTTCACGGGCAGTTTCGGAAGCTGAATAAATAGAGGCTCCACTTTCATTGACCATTACGATGGTAACGTTATTTAATCCGAGTTTCCGTACAAATTCTTCCGTTTCACGACCGGCGGTTCCATTGCCAATTGCGATGGCTTGGATATCGTATTTTGATACTAGATACTGAATTGTTTTTTTTGCTTCTGCAAGCCCGTTGGCGCCTGTATGTGGAAAGATGGCCGTATTTTCTTTGAGCTGTCCCTGTTCGTCCAGAACAACCGTTTTACAGCCTGTACGAAATCCTGGGTCGATCGCGAGCAGCCTTTTCTGCCCTAGTGGAGCGGCTAGAAGTAGTTGACGCACATTGTCGGCAAAAACTTTGATGGCTTCTTCATCGGCTTTTTGACGTGTCAATACACGAATTTCCGTCTCCATAGAAGGTTTTAACAGACGCTTGTAGCTATCGACCAAGGCAAGTTTTACCTGAGCTGCGGCATCGTTGGCACCCTTAACATACATGGATTCGATACTCGGTAGAATTTCTTCTTCATTGATATCGATATCTAAATAGAGTAATTCCTCTTTCTCTCCGCGGCGCATGGCCAGCACACGATGTGAAGGTGCATTTTTCAACGGTTCAGACCATTCGTAATAATCTTTATACTTTAGTGCAGCTTCTTCCTTTCCGGGAACCACCCGTGAAACAAATGTGCTTTTTTCGAGGAAGATCGCTCTCGCTTTGGCTCTCACTGTCGCATCTTCCGCAATGATCTCTGCGATGATATCGCGGGCACCTGCCAGTGCCTCCTCTGTATTCTTGACGCCTTTTTCTTCATCTATTAAACTGTCGGCAAGGGCGAGGAAATCTCCTGTTTCTTGTGCTAGAATAAGATCCGCTAAAGGTTGCAGACCTTTTTCACGTGCCACACTGGCGCGAGTTTTACGCTTGGGTTTGTAAGGTAAATAGATATCTTCGAGACTGGCCATGGTTTCGGTACCCAAAAGTTGCTGCTCAAGCTCCGGTGTCAATTTTCCCTGATCGTTGATCGATTTAAGAACAGCTTCTTTACGTTTATCTAAATCACGCAGCTGCTGGAAACGATCTCTGATCGTGGTGATTTGAACTTCGTCCAAACTACCCGTCATTTCCTTACGGTAGCGTGAGATAAACGGAACAGTAGCACCTTCGTCTAATAGTGCTATAGTCGTGCGAACTTGTTTTTCGCTAATAGAAAGCTCATTAGCAATGGTAATTTCGTGTGTTGATAAGTTCATTGTCGGTTTAATCTTAAAAAGTAGAGCTGTTGAATGGCGATTCAACAGCTCTAAGTATATCTAATTATAAACTAAAGTAGTAAAATTAAGCAGGTTTACTGGTATTGTCCTGCTCAGGAACTTTTTTATCTTCTACCTCGTTGTTTTTCGTTTCAGCAAAATGATCGTTATACCCGTACGTGATGTGAGATGGCTCTTCGCCGTAATCGGGTTGTTTATGTGGGTTATGTTCGACGACACCGGCAGGTGTTGTGAATTCATATTTTTTCTTTGGTTGATCTGTTTCTGAACCTTCTACGGCTTCCTGTGGCTTAGCCCCTTCTTCGTGTGCTGCTTGAGCTTGCTCTTCAGCCAAACGAACATCATTAGGAACAGTTTCTTCTTTTACTTCTGTTTTAACGTCTATGTCTTTCTCGAAATTATTGATCTGATCTGAAATTTCACGTTTGATACCTTCTGATGCATCTTTGAACTCACGTATTCCTCTTCCTAAACCTCTCGCCAATTCAGGAAGTTTTTTGCCTCCAAAAAGTAACAAGATTGCAAACACAATTAAGATCATCTCTTGTGTTCCGATGTTTAGAAATGCTATTACTGGATTGTACATACTCTTTTTCCTCTTCTTTTGATTACTAACTAGATGCTAAGGTACATTTATATTTCTATAGTTCTTAGACCCAAAAGTAAATTTAAGATAATTTTAAGGTATTTGAAACATAAAAATTACTTAATAAAGTGCGGTTATTTGATGGGTGTAAATTGTTGTATTTTTGCTAAATATTTTTTAATATGACGATAGGGCGGAAATATCTTCGTATTTTTGTGGCTATTTTTTTGGGAAATCGATTATGTTGGGAAAATTTAAAACATTTAAACCGTATTACAAAAGTACGATGGTATTGGCGGGGCCAGTGGTGATCTCACAGTTGGGACATACGCTGGTGCATACCGCAGATAGTGTGATTGTTGGACATTTTGCAGGAACTATTCCATTGGCGGCAGTTTCGTTGGTACATGCTGTTTTTATGGTTGTTATGGTCATTGGTTTGGGGATTGCGTATGGCATCACGCCGTTGATTGCGCAAGAGAATGGCCGTGATAATAAAAAAGAATGTGCCATTTTGTTATCTAATAGCTTTTGGTTAAATATTATTGCAGGACTCTTGTTATTCGCATTGGTCTATTTTGGTTCGATGTTGGCGATCGATCACCTCAACCAAGATCCGGCTGTGGTGAAGGAGGCAAAGCCTTATTTGCTTATTCTGAGTTTATCGATGCTTCCATTGATGGTATTTAGCACCTTTAAGCAATTTGCTGAAGGCCTGGGATTTACAAAGCAAGCGATGAATGTAACTATTTGGGGGAATGTATTGAACATTATTTTGGCGATCATCTTTGTCAAAGGGATGTTTGGCATCAGTCCAATGGGGGTCAAGGGAGTCGGATACAGTACATTGATCGACCGTGTGTTAATGATGTCTGTGATGATGACCTATGTCTTGCGATCGCAGAAATTTAAAGGATATATTCAATACTTTAAGATAACAAAGGTCGATCGGGAGCGATTGCTGAAGATCGTGCGTATCGGGGCACCCGTGGCTATGCAATATGTATTTGAAATTGGGGCTTTTGCAGGGGCATCCTTATTGGCGGGTACCATAAGTGCGACAGCGCAAGCTTCTCATCAAGTAGCCATACAGCTGGCCGCGATGACGTATATGATGGCGAGTGGTATTGCTGCTGCTGCAACAATCAAGGTGGGGAATAGTTATGGTAATCGAAATCTTTTTCGTCTCGAACGATTTGCCATCACGTCGTATCAATTGGTGTTGATCTTTATGGTGATTACAGCGTCTTTGTTCGCGCTGTTGAATGATTATTTGCCTTATATCTTTACCTCAGATCATGCCGTGGTGATTATTGCTTCTCAGCTGTTGATTATTGCGGGCCTTTTCCAATTGTTTGATGGTACCCAAGTTGTCGGTCTGGGAGTGTTACGTGGGATGGGGGATGTGAATATACCAACCCTAATCACATTTATCGCTTATTGGATTATTGGGCTACCAAGCGGCTACCTCATGGGCGTCTTGTTTAACTGGGGTATCAAGGGGATTTGGTACGGGTTAACGCTGGGCCTGCTAAGCTCTTCGCTTTTACTTTACCTGCGGTTTCAATTGGTGATTAAGAAGAAAAAAATACAGTTCGAACAAAGTATGTTTAAGTAACAAAACGTATATACTAAATACAAAAAACGGCTCTGTTAAGAGCCGTTTTTTTATTCTGATTGCTAGATTACTCTATTGCTATCCCAGTTTTCCAGGTAGTCGGCCACACGTTTTAAGAAAGTACCTCCGAGGGCACCATCGATTGCACGGTGATCGTAAGAGAGTGACAGATACATCATATGTCTAATACCAATCATATCGCCATACTCTGTTTCTATGACCGCTGGTTTTTTCGTAATGGTACCGACAGCCAAGATTGCAGCTTGCGGTTGGTTAATGATAGGCGTTCCCATAATATTACCGAAAGCGCCGATATTGGTGAATGTGAATGTACCATCTTGGGTATCGTCAGGCTTCAATTTATTCGCCCGTGACCGTTGTGCGAGGTCGTTGACACTTTTACTCAACCCGACTAAGCTTAATTGGTCCGCATTTTTGATGACCGGAACGATGAGATTACCATTAGGCAATGCTGCCGCCATACCAATATTGATGTTTTTCTTCTTGATGATATTGTAACCGTCGATCGATATATTGACCAATGGAAAATCTTTGAGTGCCTTGCTAATAGCCTCGATAAACAAAGGGGTAAACGTGATGTTTTCTCCTTCGCGTTTTTTATAGGCATCTTTAACTTTATTGCGCCACAAAACTAAATTGGTAACATCTGCCTCAACAAAAGAACATACATGGGGAGAGGTCTGTACGCTTTTGACCATATGGTCCGCTATCAATCTCCGCATACGGTCCATTTCAATGATTTCATCACTGCCATTGGCAACGGTGTGAACATGCGACGGAGCGCTGGAGGTTATTTTTGGAGATTCCGTACCCATGCCCGTGCTCGTATTCGTGTGCTCTGCCGGAATGGCTTTTGTCGATTTTGAGGATGAATCCCGATGCGATACATACGTTAAAATATCTTCCTTAGTCACTCTTCCCTCTGCTCCGGTACCCTGGATACGGTCAAGTTCATCCTGGGACAATCCTTCGTGGCGTGCGATATTTTTCACTAAAGGTGAATAGAAGCGAAGGGTATTTTCGTATGAAGAAGATGGAATTTCAGCCGTTACATTGGGCAGCTGGTCTACACCTGGGATGTTCAATGCTATGATTTCTTCGGGAGTTGCCGCTGAAGGAGCGATATTTTCTTGTGCTTGAATCGCAGGTTCTTCATTTTCGCCTTCAATTTCTATAATTGCAACGACTTCACCAACTTGGACAGTCTGGTCTACGGTATAGCAATGCTCTTTTAAAACACCTTTTACAGGGGAAGGTACCTCTGAATCAACTTTGTCAGTTGCAATTTCCAATAAAGTGTCATCTTCATCAATCAGGTCACCAGGTTGTTTTAACCATTTTGTGATTGTTGCCTCGGATACACTTTCTCCCATTTTTGGGAGCAAGAGTTTATATAAAGCCATATTTTTTAGCAATCTCGTTATAGAAAAACGAAGTTAAATAAATTGTGGTTTACTTTCAACAATTTAAAATATTATTCCTTAAATAACGTTTTTTTTGAAATATTATTTTACTCTATTGTGTATCCTGTTCTTTTTCTTTTACAAGCAACTTCCATAGCAGTAATAAAGCATTCATACGGGTACGTTCGATGTTGATCAGTCTGTCGTTATCAAATTGAAACTTCTTGGTTAAAATTTCCTTTTTCCCGGCAACAGCCACCCAAATAGTGCCAACTGGTTTCTCAGCTGTTCCACCACCTGGCCCCGCTATTCCAGTTGTCGCAATAGCATAGTCGGAAGAAAATGCCTTTTTTGAACCGGAAGCCATTTCGATAGCAGTCTGCTCACTTACTGCTCCATATTGGATTAGTGTTTCTTCCTCGACGTTCAACAATTGTTGTTTTAACGCGTTGGAGTAGGGGATGGTACCACCAAGGAATATCGTGCTGCTTCCCGCTACAGCGGTTATTGAAGCGGCGAGGCTACCCCCGGTACAACTTTCCGCGGTCGTTAATGTCGCACCTCGGCGGCCAAGCTCTTTAATCAGATAGGGCTCGATGCTTGTGTCATAGTCCGCGATGACATAGTGTTGTAAACGATGGAGTAGCTTTGTTTTAAAAAGGGCAACCTGGAGCATAATGTCAGATTTATTCCTGCTTTTTCCGGAGAGTCTCAATCGGATAAAGGCCAGGGTTGGTAGATAGGCCAATTTTATGCTGGAAGGAAGTTCTGCTTCGATATCCTCTATTTCTTCTGCCAAATAAGATTCTCCGATTCCGCCAACCAAAATGGTCTCGTGACAGATAAATAAGTCAGGATCCTGTTGGGCTAATAAGGGTAGCACATGTTTTTCCATCAGAAATTTCATCTCAAAGGGCACGCCAGGCATAAAAATAAACCTTTTTTGGTCCTGATGGACCAGCATGCCGGGCGCAGTGCCATAGTTGTTAAATAGGACCTCACAATTTGCTAAAACATCGGCCTGCTGTAGATTAATGTCGAGCATCTTTAGATTGCGCGATTCAAATATGTTTGTCACATGCCGAAGTACATGCTCATCGCGGATCAAGGTGGTTCCAAAATATGCTGCGGCCGTTTTTTTTGTCACATCATCTTTCGTCGGGCCCAGACCTCCAGTGATTAAAATAAGATCTGCCCGAGTTGAAGCCTCTTTCAATGTCGTTGAAATAGCCTCTTCTGTATCAGGGATCGATGTCATTTGAACGATATCGACTTCGAATTGGAGCAGTTGTTTGGCAATCCAGCCTGAATTGGTATCAATAATCTGACCGATGAGAATCTCATCGCCTATGGTAATAATCTCTGCTTTCATCTTTAAAATAATTATGCGACACATCCCTACGTTGAAAAATACACATGTTGGTATGTATCGTGTTGGATTTTCTCAATCTTTTCGCGTTAAGATGTCCATGCGCCGGAGCCTAAAAAATGAACATTCAATACCCGAAGATTCAGCATATAAACTTACATAAAATTGCGGCTCAACGAAATGTTAAATTGTTATTTGATGGAAGAAGTTTTTTTAAGAAACTGAAGGTTTTGCTGCTCAATAAAGATACAGCATTTCAAAAAAAAGGCAGCTATTTTAAAAATAACTGCCTCCTGAACTGGCTCTTTTGGTGAGCTTAAGATCTTGTAATATTGAAGCCTTAGCACGAATAGTAACGTTGTAGCTTCGGTACCGCCCAAAAGGCATCCAGCCAAATGACATATCCCAACAATGCAGATCGCGATAGATATTGAAAGAGGTCATGACCACTTCCTTCTGTTTGAAATCGTACCCCGATTGAAAGGTGACTTTCCATTTTGGCGTAACACTGAAGTCGCCATGTAAATTCAATGTGCTTGTGATCTGGCTCTGCATTCTTCGTGTACTGGAGTTGAACGATTTTGCCATATTGAAACTGAACGATGCCGCAAGGTTCCATGGGATGTTAAAGTCCACAAATGCGTTTGGATCTGAGCTGATTCGAGCTAAGGCTTGTGCCTGTTCGGGAGTCATACCCGCTCCTGTCATTTCTTTTCTTAAAGAATCAATATTGTTATTACGTGATTTCGCAGCCTTAGGATTCAGACTATAGTCAAAGGAAAGACCAAAGTTTGTCAGGCGCGCAAGGCTACCATCTTTAATGGCGTAGCGATTGACACGGACACCATTTTCATTGACCGAATAGGGATCAAATGTACCGTTGAAGTTTACATTCATCTTTTGGTCGAAAAAAGCTGTACGGCCAGAGAAAGTAATTGGGGACAACTTTAGCGAGTCGGCTACAAAGTTGTAATTTCCGCTGAACGTCAGACCTTGAAGAATAGGGATTTTCTTCATACCGCCATCCGTGGTGTCAGATTTACTTTTGACCTTTGCTTCGATATTATTGTCGATGGAAAAACCTATCCCCGCAGATTTTCCTGCGGAAGGGGAACCGTAGACACCCTGGCTAAAGATTGAGTATACATTTCTGTTTCCATATTGATCGTTATAATGCTGATAGAAACCATATTTTGGATCCGAAAAGTCGGGTCTATAGTTCAAGTTGATCGACGGTGTAACAACATGCCTGATCTGCTTAAGGTTACCTATTTTAGGGAAATAATTACCATAAACCTTGGTCGAAAGTCCGGTCGATACCGAGTAATCGTATGCACGATTGAATCCCTGAACGGTATCGATACGTTGTTTATAACCTGCAGCGGTATTGTCGATGCTTTGTCGTGTACTTTGTAAATACCAACGTTCGGTATAGTTTACACTGGTATTGAACTGGAAATATTTAAAAGCATTGAGTGATAGACTGATTGGAATATTGTGTTGGAAACCATTTTGGAATTTTTTGAAACCTCCTGGTTTAAACAACAATGTATCAATGGTACTGACCGAGTTTTGCGCTTGGAAACTATAACCGACATTGATGCGTTGATACCATTTTTGTTCACCGACACGGTCTTTGCTGTCAAATGGATTGAAAGAGGATACGTTTAAGCTGATGTTGGGTAAACTCATCTGTATACTGCGTGTAGCCATGTCCTGGTTATGCGTTAAGCTGGCCGTGAGGTTTACCTTACCATCGGCAAATACTTTTCCATAACTGATGGACGATCCCATACGGTTACGGGCAAGATTTTCATAGGTATTTTGTGTACTTCCGGTTCCGGTATTTTGAAAGAAAGAACTTGTACCAAAGTTAACACTTGCAGAGAAAGATGTTCCTGGATTGGCTTCCTGCCGTTGGGTATGGTTCCATGTGACGTTAAAATCCTTATTGGAGCCGTAATTGGATGTTCCTTCAATACCTGTTTTGGTATTGGCGTAACGGATATTAAAACCACCGTTAAATTTATAGTTGACGGTATAGCGCGTATTGATGGAAGCTTCCCACGAACCTTTAGAATACAAGGAACCTCTAATCTCACTGTCCCAGTAATCGTTGAAGGCCAAATACCAACCGATATCCCGCATGGAGAATCCTCTGGTATAATCTTCTCCAAAAGAAGGGAAGAGAAACCCGGATGCTCTTTTATCTGGTTTTGGGAAAAATGCAAATGGAAATGCCACGGGCATCGGTACACCCATCACGACAAGGTAGGCCGGACCAGAAATAATCTGGTTTTTAGTGACAATTCCTTTGGTGATATGAATACCAAAATGGGTATGCGGATAGGGTAGATTACAGGTACTATATAATCCCTTGTAAATCGACATTTCGTCGTAGATATTCTTTCGAACAACATTGGCCTGGATAAATCCACCATCAACTTCGGTCATAATACCGTAGGTATTTCCCTCTTGCTTTTCGTAATCGTAGTAGAGTGAATCTACTGTTTTCGGTGATTCACCATTACCCATGATGACAATAGGACGCCCTACATATTTACCACTTTTGTCGTAGATCCCCGAAGCAAAAATCTGTTTCTTGTTTCGATCAAGACGGATATAATCGGCAGAAAGTTCAAAATCTTGGTACTTTACTTTTGCTCCGCGATAAAGGTGACTGATATTCTTGGCAACTTCAGATTTCTGCGAGTCAACCGCAATAATGCTCACTTCGGCCTGCAAGCCACTCCCTTTTTTCTTGGTTGTATCGTTTACAGATTTGGTCGTATCTGCAGTTTTCGATTTACTCGTATCTTGCGATTTATTGGTCGCCGAAATAGGATCTTTACCTTGAAGTCCGTTCTGTTTTAATGGAATATTACTTTGAGCAAAGCTAGCATTGCTCATTGCAAGAATGATAAATAGTGTTAAAATGTTGATTAACGACTTCAAAATTAAAGACAAATGTTATTTTTGTGAAATAATGTTAAACTTCGAGAGACAAAATTAGTCAAAAAAGCAATAGAAAATATGTTAAATATCGTTATCTATTAAAGAAATAATATTGACGCATTTTGATTCGTTTATAGTAGAGCAAATAATTATTCAATGAAATCAGATTTAAGAATTAGAAAATGGTGTAGCGTTGTGTTCGCTACTTTGGGATTTTTTTTATTGAATTCTTTCACATTAAACAATGGGCAAGCAGTGCCTCCAGACTACCAAATAAAAACGATTGTAATTGATGCGGGCCATGGTGGTAAAGATACCGGAGCACAAGGGCGGCGATCGTTGGAGAAAAATGTAGCCCTTGAAGTTGCGTTAAAATTGGGAAAGCAGATTCAGAAAGATATTCCGGGTATCAAGATTATCTACACGAGAACGACGGATGAATTTGTTGAGCTTTACAAACGTATTCGCTTGGCGAATGCCAATAAAGCAGATTTATTTATTTCAATACACTGTAATTCCAGTGGTGCTAGCGCACATGGTACCGAAACATTGGTCTCTGGCTCGCATCGTTTGGGACAGCAAGATGCTGCAGTTCGTGAAAATGCGTCCTTGTTACTGGAATCAAACTATAAAGAAAATTATCAAGGATTTGATCCAAAAGACCCTGAAAGTGCTATCATCTTCTCCTTGATGAAAAACCGATTCCGTGAAAAAAGTATTCGTCTGGCGCAGATGATTGAAGGTGAGTATGTGAAGGCAGGGCGATATAGTAGAGGATTCTGGGAGAAAGGCTTAGCTGTATTGGCTGAAGCAGGTATGCCCGCTGTGCTTACAGAAATTGGCTTTATTAGTAATAGAGAAGAAGAGAGCTACCTATTGTCTGATGAAGGTCAACAGGAAATTGTCAATAATTTAGTTTCGGCTCTGAAAATTTATAAAAATTCTGTAGAACGCTAAACAGATTTGCTTTTATGCTGTTTTAAACTTAAATTAATGATCATTACTAAATAGATTATTTGTGAAAATTTCAAACGAGACAAAAGTCGGCATATTAGCAACAGTTGCGATAGTTTTATTATTTATTGGCTATAGCTTTCTAAAAGGAAATGATGTTTTTAGCAGCGACAACACATATTACACAACTTATGAAGCTGTCGATGGCCTAACTCCATCAAAACCTGTTTTAGTAAATGGTTATCAAATCGGTCGTGTATCAAAAATGATTCTCCTACCTGATGGCAAAATTAAGACAGAGTTCAAAATACATTCCCATTATGATGTTCCAAAGAATACAATTGCGCGGATTTCAAGCACAGATTTGTTGGGCAGTAAGGCCATTGTTTTCGAAATGGGCAACAGTAAGGAATTGGCAAAGGATGGGGACTTTTTAGCATCGGGTGTCCAACCGAATATTATGGATAAGGTTGAACCTATTCAAAAACGGATCGAAACAATTACCATTAAACTGGATTCAACGTTATCGGTTGTCAATAATGTCTTAGACAAACAGTTTCAGGATGACTTTAAAAGAAGTATTCATAGTATTTCCACTTCTTTGAAAAATGTAGAAGGCATCACCAAAGATGTCGAAGGTCTAGTGGGGGATGAAAAGGGGAGGCTCAATCGAATCATGGCCAATCTCGAATCAATTACATCCAATTTTTCACAAAATGGCGAGAAAATCAATGCGATCATGTCTAATCTGAATAATATTACCGATAAGGCCGCCCGATTGGATTTTGAACATACCATGAACAAAGTAAATGCCGCAGTCAATGATTTTCAGGAGATCACGGGAAAAATCAATAGTGGTAAAGGATCTATTGGTTTATTGTTAAATGACGAAGCGTTATACAATAATCTCAATAATGCTTCAAAGGAAATGGATAATTTGATGAAGGATGTGAAAGAGAAACCTGGGAAATATATCAAACTTTCCATCTTTGGAAAAAAAGGCGAGAAATAGATTTCAGCAATCAGATCAAATAGGATACATAAAAAGCCTGCATATTGCAGGCTTTTTGTTTTTATATGTCCACTCCCTGAGTAACGCTTTTTGGAATTTAAACAGGTGAAGGTCGACTTTGTCAGTTGCGAAAATACATGATTTTACAAGCGGATTTTGCACGCCTCGTTATAAAGTTTCCTTAAGCCAGGTAAAGAATTCTCTTTGCCAAACTTGTGCGTTTTGTCCTGACAGTACCCAGTGATTTTCATCCGGTAGGTAGACCAGGCGGCTCTTAATTTTTTTGAGTTGAGCCAATTGGAATGCCGCTAACCCTTGTCCGATTGGAACACGATAATCTTTTCCGCCTTGAAAGATTAAAATTGGCGTGTGCCAATTATTTGCTTTTTCAATGGGGTTGAATGCGGTATAGGATTTCTCATTTTTGCTATCCCAGTACGCTCCACCCAGTTCGTGGTTGGCGAAAAAGAGTTCTTCTGTGGTGCCGTACCAGCTTCTCATGTCGAATAAACCATTGTGCGCAATAAACGTTTTGAAACGGTTTTGATGCACGCCAGCTAGCTGATAAACCGAGTACCCACCATAACTAGCTCCAATCGCCGCGCGACGAGTTGTATCTACATAGGATTCTTTGGAGATATCGTCTATCGCTGCCAAGTAATCCCGGATTGGCTGACCGCCCCAGTCCTGAGAAATGGCTTCATTCCATTTAACGCCCCAGCCAGGCATACCCCTGCGGTTTGGAGCGATGACAATATAGCCTTGTGATGCGATCAATTGTAAATTCCAACGGAAGGAGTAAAATTGCGTCAGAGCAGATTGAGGGCCGCCTTCACAGTAAAGTATGGTTGGATATTTTTTTGCAGGGTCAAAGCTTGGCGGATAGATTACCCATGAAAACAGATTGGCTCCATCGGATGCCTTTGTGATACGTTTCTCAATTTTGTTTTCGCTGATGCTTGCATATTTTGCATCGTTGACTTTAGTGACCGGAATTAAAGATTTGGTTTTTAGATCAAAGCTGAAGATTTCTGTTGCACGGGTAAACTTTGTCGAGCTAACGATTAATTTGTCAGCTACTTGGCCTACAATACCAGTGATGTCAAAGTCACCTTCTGAAATTTGATGTATTTTTGGTAAACTTTTAGCTTTGATATTGGTCGGTACTTCAAGTTCAAATAATTGAACTGTGCCTTTCGTTGCAGCTGTAAAATAGATTTTCCGGTTGTCGCTGCTCCAGATAAAACTATTGACGGTACCATCCCAATGTGCTGTTAGGTTAAGTCGAATCGAGCTATTCTTATCAAATAGCATGATGTCATTTTTGTCCGATTCATAACCATCGGTCTTCATGCTGAGCCAAGTTAGGCTTTTCCCATCGGGAGAATAGGTTGGGGCTGTATCATACCCATTCATTCCTTCTGTCAGGTTAGACGTCGTTCCGCTAGCGAGATCATAGCGATAAATATCGGTATTGGTACTGACAGCATAATCTGTTCCGAATTTCTTTTTACAGACATAGAGCACTGCCTTGCTATCGGGAGACCAGGCAAAATCTTCTGCGCCACCAAATGGTGCCTGAGGGCTGTAGAAAGCTTGATCCTTTAATAGGTCTACCGGCTCGCCAACTTTACCATCAATATAACTCGCCACAAAAGGATGACTGAATTTGCCATCATTGAAGGTATCCCAATGTCTGTAGTCTAAGTTGTCATAGATATAAGCGTCCGACTTTGGTAGTTCGGGATATTTATCCGTGCTGTGGTATTTTTTTACGAGCACGGACTGGCTGAAGAGTATTTGCTTGCCGTCGGGCGAAAATTTGACATTTTCTAAGGCAATATCACCATTCGTCAATTGAACTGCTTCACCCTTAGATAGGTTCTTCTTCCATAACTGCCCCTTTAACAAATAAATGACGTCGCCATTTGGTTCGATCTGAACGACTGTTTCACCACCTTTTTGGTCTGTGAACTGACTGCCAGTCCCGTTTGTGAGTGAAACTGTATAGAGATTTTTTTCACTTGAATTGCTCTCCAGATCATAATTGGAAACACCGTATACCAATGTTTTGCCGTCTGCAGAAAGTCCTTCGGCCGAAACACGGCCAAGGTCCCAAAGTGTAGTTGGGTTGATCGGTTGTGGCGATTCCGACACTAATTTGGAGTTATTTTTTCCGTCTTTGCTTTCTTGCGCATTGCTTAGGGTACACGCCATAATAATCGCTAATGTAAGTATTGTAAGTTTTTTCATCTGTTTAAACATATCTATGCCGCTGAAAAATTTCTTCGCAAGTTACAGAATTTGGTCATAAATGCTAAGTCGAGTAAAAAAATAGCCATCTCTTTCATTTAGAAATGGCTTATTAGAATTGTAAATCCTTATTTTTTTAATAGTATCTGAATTAATACCCAATAAAGTCGAAGATGTTGTTTATTGATCCACATGGCTATTATCAAATTGATACCAGTTTATTTTTGTTGAAACGCGCATCAAAATCGCCAAAATGATAAAGATGCCAATTGTTCCGGCGATAAGGGAATAATCCCGAAGTTGCATGAGGATATAGATAAAAAGATAAAATAAAGCCAGAATAGAACTCAGCAATAGCGCCGATTTCTGGTCTTTGGTAATTGATTTAATGAAACTGCCAATCAGCATAACTGTAGCGACGGAAGCCGTTAAGTAAGCTAGATTAAATCCAATATGCTCGGATAGCGCGAGCAGCAATGTATAGAAAAGAACCATCGCTGCTCCAATCAGAATATATTGGATGATATGGATCCGTTTTTTCTTGATCACCTCGGTGAATAGGAGCGAAGTAAAGGTCAAGATGATAACTAAAATACCATATTTGGCGACCCGTGTTGTTTTTTGATAGTTGTTGATATCTGGTAGGAAGTTAATTGTAATCATGTCTGCGTTATCCAATAGGTTATTTGCAGAGGCAATTGTAGTGCTGACGGTTTGTGCTGCTTTTTGCTCATTGCCCTCATTTCCATTTTCGAGGTTGTTATCGAACTGAAAGATCGGACGGGCATCGCCTGTCCATTGTTGTGGCAGCTTCCGACTGAAAGAAGGGATTTCCCAGGAAGCCGAAAAATTGGATGTTTCGGTATTACGTTTCCCCGGTAAGAATGCACCTGTGAAACTTGGATTAGCCCAGTTACCCTTAGCCTGGATATTTGTCTGATCACCCAACGGAAGAAAATTCAATGATTTGGATCCTTTTAGACTTAGTTTTATCTTGAAACGATTGTCCGTTTTCTGCGGATCCAAAGGTACAGGACAGACTAAATTTTGCGTAAATAATTTGAGAGTATTGAAGTCTGGGTCGAAAGTTAACTCGTTTCCATCCCAATTTAAGGATGGACGCTTGCCTAAACCTTTAAAGTCCTGGATACCGAAAATAAGCTTGCTGCCTTTCCAGTCAATTTGCTCATGCGGAATATCGAGTTTTTCTAGGGATATTTTGTCAAAAGAACCATCTAATGTGATGCTGCTGTTGTAAACTACAGCATTATAAATACCTCTAGAGAGATGCTGTGGCGTTATATCGGTTGTGATATTGGATGTTTTGGGTAAGATAAATATCCATTTTAGCTCTTCTCTAAGGTTAGATTTTTCGGCTTTTTCGGTAGAAAGTGAGATAGTCTCGCGATAAGGGATAGCTAACACGGGACTGGAAATAACCTGCTCCTTTCCCCAGTTTAATGCAATACCGCCAGAAACTTCCTGTTCCCTATTTTTCCGTTCTTCGATTAGATCGCTTATTAATGAAAGTGGAATGAGCAATATCAAGGAAAGAAAGAAAATGACAAATAACTTTAGGACAGTGGAATTACTGATTTTCTCAAAAAATGAGGATTGCTCTATCGGTGATGAATTGTTGTAGTCCATGGTTTTAGTTGTTTAAATTTATTTGAATGTTTTTACTGTATAAGGCAATTTGAAGCTCCGTTAATTGCCAATGAAGGATTTCTTTAAATTCTAAATGATGAAAGTTTTGGAGCGATCGACCTTTCTGAAAATGTCTTTTATAATAGCCGAAATGCTCGGGAAATAAGATTCCGCCAATAAAAATCATTGCCATGAGATAGAGGCTGATCTTTCCATTACCAAGTAAGAGGAATTGCATGGCGATTTCATCTTGTATCTCTGTTCCGGTTTCAGTCAGGATATGAAATACATCGTGATTTTCCAGTTTGGGCATGACATCAAAACCCTTACTTTCATAAAAGAGCCCCAGATTATGGCCGATGCTACCAACGGGGTAGGTCATAAAATCTGCCTTAGATATTCCCCAAGCTTTTTTGTTCCATTTAAAGATGTCTGCATATACTTTAGAAGACCAATTGTAGAGGTGCAGCATCAGTTTTAATCGAATTCCTTTCATTTAATCATGTTTTAAAAGTACTTTGATTTTCAAAGTAAATGAATAAAAAAATTATTTGTATTGTTGTTTTATTAAATTTTCAAGTGCAATAAGGTGATTCTCAAAGGCTTTAAGTCCTTTTGTCGTTCTTTTGTATCGGGTGTTCGGCTTCCGGTCTACAAAGCTTTTTTCGACACTAATGTATTCCTCTTTTTCCAACGTTTTTAGGTTGGAAGCAAGGTTACCGTCGGTTACATCCAACAATTCTTTCAATGAATTAAAATCATATTCTTCATTGGCAGCGAGAACACTCATAATTTGGAGGCGAACTCTGTTTTCAAATATTTTGTCATATAGGGAAAGATCTAATTTCACGATTCGTACTTTTTGTAAACGATAAAACCATAGATGATGTGTAACACACCAAATCCCAATCCCCACAATAGTAATCCGTTTTCTGGAAAACATATGCCAATCAAACCCAGGCAGATTTCCAGTATACCCAGGCCTTTTGCTTCGGCAAAGGTATAGATGCTCCCTGCAGTCAGTGCTAGTCCATAAAAGATCAGCAGCATAGCAGCAATCAGCTGGTAGTAGCCTTGGACAAAAAACAATAAGGATATCATGCCACCCGTTAGTAAGGGGATTGAAACTGCAAATAAAAGAGATTTGCTTGTAATGTTCCAAATCGACTGCTTATTTCTTCTCGCCTTTTTACGTGCCATTAGCCAGCCGGTCACCAGGGATGATAAGAGGACGATGAGCGCAATCATTAAAGACAGTAGGGGCTTATTCAGATTTTCGCCCAAGAGTAGCGCGGTACTTTCGGGTTGATGTAGAATATAGTATTCCAATAGCGTTCCCAGCAAAGCATAACAGCCCATGAGTACACCTGATAATCCGCTTATTGAAACAAATTTGGACGATTTTTCCATTAATGATCTGATCTGTCCAAGTTCTCTAAATAAATCTTTCTGTTCCATAAAAGTACTTTGATATTCAAAGTAAATGAATAATAATGAATTATGCAAGGGGTTGGGAGAATATTGAAAAAAAATAAAAAAAAGAGTAGAAAATACTTGCAGGATATAGGTTTGGTTTCTATCTTTGTGGCATCAAAAGAAATCCTAATGCGGAAGTGGCGTAATTGGTAGCCGCACCAGACTTAGGATCTGGCGCCGCAAGGCGTGGGGGTTCGAGTCCCTTCTTCCGCACTTGATGTCCTCCCGAACTTAAAACCTCGGGAGGATTTTTTTATGAATGCGATATAGCTAAAAAGAGTATGAATATTTCACACGAGAATGTAGATGCAATCAATGCGGTAGTCAACGTCGCATTAGCACCTGAAGATTATAATCCTCAAGTCGACAAAGAGATTAAAGCGCAAGCTAAAAAAGCAAAATTACCAGGGTTCCGTCCAGGTCAAGTTCCAGTGGGACATATCAGACGTACTTATGGTAAATCTATTTTATTTGATGAGATCAATAAATTAGTGAATGAGAAAATCACCAATTATATTGCTGAGAATAAATTAGAAGTTTTAGGTCAACCACTTCCTTTGGAAGATGATGCACAATACAGCTGGGATTATAAAGACAATTTCAACTTCAAATATGAAATTGGTCTTGCTCCTGCTTTTGAACTACCTTTTACTGCTGAGACTGAATTTACTTCGTACGAAATCAAAGCTGATGAAGAGACATTGGCAGATCGTATCAAGAACTTGCGTCGTAGCTATGGAAAAATGACTAATCCAGAAGTATCTGAAGAAGGTGATGTATTGTATGCAACATTGAAACAAGATAAAGAGGAAGGTCTAGAAAAAACAACTTCTATTCGTACAGATATCGTAGAAGATGCTAAGATCAAAAAATCATTGGTTGGTCTTAAAAAGGACGATGTTGTTAAGATTGATGTTAAAAAAGCATTCAAAACTGAAGATTTAGCACGTATCTTAGGTATCACTGAAGAGGAAGCAACTGCTTTAGACGTTACTAAATTTGAATTGACTGTTAAGAATATCAACCGTTTAGAGGAAGCTGATCTTAACCAAGAATTTTTCGATAAATTATTCGCAGAAGGTGAAGTAACGGAAGAAGCTCAATTCACAGAAAAAGTGAAAGAAGAAGTTGAGAACTTATTCAAACAAAATTCAGATCAAAGATTACGTAATGATATGTATACTTTTGGTATGGAGAAAGTTGATGTTTCTTTCCCTGAAGAATTCTTGAAAAGATGGTTGAAAGCAACTAACCCAAGCATTTCTGAAGAAGAATTGAACGAAGGTTTTGCTGACTTCTTGAACAACTTGAAATGGACAATCATCGAAAACCGCGTTGTTACTGAAAATGGTCTTGAAGTTAAATATGATGAAGTTATCAATTTAGCAAAAGAACGTATCTACGCGCAAATCAAGATGTATAACATCAACGAAGAGCCTTCTGATGAGCAGTTGAACCAATTTGCAATTCAATTGTTGCAAGATAGAGAGCAAGGTAATCGTTTGTTCGAAGAAGCTAAAGCTTTAAAAGTATTTGATCACTTGAAAGGTTTAGTGAAATTGAATGCTACGGACATTGAATACAAAGAATTCGAGAAATTAGCATAAGCGAATTTTTTAAATAAAAAAAGAGTCCTTCCATTTATTTGGAGGGACTTTTTTTATTGCAGTCCGGTAGCGGATTATACACTATTCGTTTATAGTTGTTCAGCTCATCCACAGATCGCCTGTATAGGAAGTTATATGACGCTGGAAAAGGTCTACTGGCAGAATCGAGGTGGAGCTCAGGATAGGGACAATGCGGTTGGGATAAGAGGTGGAAGCGAGCATTGAAAGCGGTCTGCTAGAGTTGGAAGTGATCTGTTGAAATCGTAAAGGGACTATTCGGAAAAGTTAATTGACCTTGCTTTTCTTTGTTTCAACAGGAGCTGTTGTAATCGTCTTCTTACCAAAAGGGAATAGCCTTTTTAGGAATTCTGAGAAGGTGTTAAATTCCTGCCGATAGAGTAACCCGAAAGCACTGATGTATTCGCCGTCGTTGGGGCTAAGAAGAAAGTTACGTGTATTTAGGCGATTGGAAGCCCGGAGGACCAAACGTCCATCTTTTCTCAAATAAAACATAGCCTCGGCATCGGTTGAGACGCGATCTGAAAATACATTTAAATCTGTTAGTGCCTGACTTCTACGGTCGGAGATACCGCCTGTCAAAACAAGTCGGTCGTTGAATAGACGAAGTGAGGCGGATGCGTCATTTAAAGATTTGATATTAATATCAAAGAAATTGATGTTGAGCGATTGGGCTATGATGTTGTTGATTTGGTTGAATGCTATTTCAGTTCCTGCAGATAGCAAGGTGTTATTGACTTCTTTACCAAAGTCTGTCTGTGTGCCAGGTGTAAAACTTCGTCTCACGATCAGACTAAGCGCCTGTTGATTGACATTGTTGGCATCTGAAAAGTATCCCTGCAGTTCATCCTTAACTCCAGGGTTTTGTGGAAAGTTGATGTCAAACGTGATTTCCGGCTGACTTAACTGCCCTTTTAGGATCATGTCGGCCTGTGCCAATACACGCTCGGGGTTTTCTTCCCGGCCTGCTGCATTATACAACGGCGCTAAGCTTGTTCTTTGTTGGTAGATGGCATTGATATTAATATTCGCTTCTGTTGGGTTTCCCGCCCATCGTACTGTTCCGCCTTCTTTGAGATCAAAAATCTTGTTGATATAATCTTGAGCGGTGAAATTGAATTTTCCGCTGTTTATGATAAAATCCCCAAACATTTCAAAATCTCCCAAAGAAGATATCCGCATATTGAGATTGCTATTTCCCCTTCCCGATAATTCGCCCATACTGGAGAATAGATTTATTTCTGCATTCGGGTTGATCAAAAGGTCCATATTCATCGTCAGACCGTTGAAATCTCGTTTCTTAACGTTTTTCTTCGTTTTGGTCGAGTCTTTCTCAATAAAGTAGATAAAGTCCGTATCTGATATTGTACTGGCACTATTAAAGGGAATATTAATAACGGTGTTTTCTTCGGATTTAGCCCGTATATTGATATTCATGGCAGACGTTAGTCCTTTAAACTGAAAAGTGCCCGAAGCGTAAGCAGTGCCATAATATACATTATTGTCCTTTATTGTGGTATTTAATACCAGGAAATTCTTCGTCTCTGCAGTAACATCGATATCGGGATCACTCAGTTTGTTGAGATCTACAACGCCATCAATGGTTGCTATATTGTTTTTGGGATCGTATACTTTTAGCCCTGTGAGAAAAATTCGGTTATTGGTAACCGCAATTTCGTCAGAAAGTCGGTAGGGTGTTTTGAGGTAATTGATAACCATCGAAGCATTATCCAATTTTCCGGAACCTGTAATTTTGGGGTTCAGGATATCGCCTTCGATATCGAGGTCTGCATTGACCTTGCCCTGAATATTGGATACCAGGCTTCGTAAAAAGGGCTGGAAAACAAACACATCTGTGTTTACGAGTTTAGCTTTGAGATTAAGCTTATTGTTTTCGCTTAGATGGTTATAGGAACCTTGTAACTGAATCAATTTGTTGCCTTCTTCTATTTTACTATCTAGTTTAACCAATTGATTTTCGGGATCGTAATTTGCATTCAGTACTAATGAGCCGATTGGAATATTGTTATAGAGGATAGGTGAAGTTTTTATATTGGCTACAACAAATGGAGCTTTGAATACAGAATTAACTTCAATATTTCCGTTTAAGTTGCCGGACAGATTGATGCCATGTGGCTTGGTAATACCATTTAAGGACGTCAGATTAAAGTCCTGAAATTTGAGATTGATCTGATCACTGACTTCGTTGGACAGGATGCCATCGATATGAACTTTTTGTTCGTCGTGACTCAGCGTCAGTTTTTCAAAGTACCATTTTCCTTTCGATATTTTCAATTGCGCATCATTATTGACAAGCCACCGCTCTCTATTAATTAAGATATTCGATGGGTAGAAATTGATATAAGCAGGTTTGGCATGGGCAAAGCGTATAACGCCATTAAGATCCAGACTATTGCTTGCTTCAAGTTCCGACATTTTGATGTTAAATTGTAAACTGTCGTTTGCCAAGGTATTTGAAATATTGACGTTTTTAATATAGGTACTGTCGGTGAAATTGATGCGATCGATGGAGGTCTGCAATTCCATATTTTTCAAATTGGCATTTTGATCCACAATCAGATGAGTTAGTCGAATACCATTGTATTTGAATTCGGGTGCGTAAAAATTAAAACTGGCCGTTTGTTTTTCACTTTCAAATTTTGCATTGAGTGTAGCGCCGCTGTCTAAAGCAATGTCCTTTCGGAAGAATGTTGCGATCGGTTTAAAAGAAGTTATATTAATATTCAGGTCAAAGTCCTGGCGATTAAAAATGTTGTTTTCAAACCCGATTGCCGGAGCGTAGCGCATAGCTAAAGCTTTAAAATAAGGAACGATGGTATTGAGGTCTATTCTTCCTTTAAGATCAATGTGTCCGATAGCCGACTGCAAGGTAAGGGAGCGTGCATTTTCATCTCCTTCGGCAAGGAAATTGATATCGCGAATGACGAATTGACCCTTAGAGGAAGTGAAATTGACACTGTCTGATTTAAATTCACCGGTAATATTATTGATGTTGTCCCCAATTAAACTGGTATGGAATTTTGTGTTAATAATATTGATGGAATCTCCCTGAAAGAAGTTAAGTTTTTTTAGATTCGCTTGTTGGATATCAGCATCCAGGTGATAGTTGGGTTTGTTAGACCAATCGATATCTGTGGTAAACTGTAGTTTTACATTTGGATCATATATTTGCCCTGAAGCAAGAACTAACTGTTTAGCTGTATTTCCTTCAATCTGTATACGTTGATAGCTGTAATTCTTGAAATTGAAATTACTGAGATCTCCTTTTATCTTTAAGCTCAGTTTCTTGGGGTCGGTACCTGTTCCGTCAACCTGTAGGTTGAAGCCTGTAGTTCCCAGATCTTTTAGTTTTGTTATCCTACCTACATCGAACTTTTTAGATTGAAAACTGCCTGCATATTTTATTTCCTTCTTGATATCCAATAAGGCGTCCGCCTCAACATTACCGATCGCAGTCGTGAATACTCCTTTGGTCTTAAATTTATTGTAGAACCCATTTAGGCTACCTTTGAATGAAAATTTGTCGAATATCTGGACAATTTCAGGGAGTTTAAAATTTTTTAGATTTCCGAGATCGCTAATAACGGCATTTAAGTCTTTATGCTCAGATGAAATTGCTACACTGGGAACAATAAATTTAGTTTTGTCAATATCTGGTAGACCGATAATCTGCAGCTCACCTGCCAAACTGGTTTTTTTTCCAATTGTTAAATCGACCTGTGATGCGTTGATGGAAGATACCGTTCCTTCTAAATTCGCGCGCTTGATATTCACGTCAAATTTGACTTGGTGCATAGGAGAGGAAAAGAAAGCAATATCCTCGGAGTGAATACGGGAGTCCCGAGCACGAAGTTTTACATGAACTTTATTGATGAAGTCCGAAAAATCGTCAAAGCTGTTGTAGCTAAGCTTGATGTAATTTTTGAATGTAGAACGGTTGGTGGCTAGCATAAGCTCGCTGAGTTCAATGCTTGTCTTGCTTACTGTCGTTTGTCCAAGAAGGCCTTTGATCACTAGACCTTTCTTTTCGCGCAGATTGAATGTCTTTATGTTCGCCGAAATTTGATTGGAATCTATTTTTATTTTATCAAAATGGGCGTTAAGTTTGGAAATACCTAAATCTCCAAAATCGACCACTTTATTGTAATGCTTACGTCTATGGTTAACATAGCTAAATGTATTGTTCTTAATAATCAGTTCCTTTATATCGAAGATGATTTTTTTTGAACTTTTCTTTTTTTCTTTTTTAGGTGGGTTAAAGTAACGGATTAAAAATGAGATATTGGAGCTGTCCTGAAATTGCTCAAAAGTGCCTTCGGTATCTTCAATGGTTAGTTTGTTGATCACAATTTTGTTCAATTCAATGAATTGAGAAAGGTTGACGTTGGCTTCTAACTTTCCTGATTTTAATATTTCTTTTCCCTCTGGACTATAGAGTTGAAAATCTTCTACTACAATAGATTTAAAAGGTTTGAAATAGATGCTTTTGAGGCTTATTTTGGTGTTTAGTTCGTTGGATAAATAGTCGACAGCTTTTTGGGCAACATAATTTTGTACCGGTTTCAACTGTAGTGATAACGCCAATGCAAGCAGTATAATGAATATACTACCAAGGACTATTGACACTATTTTAATTATTTTTTTGATACTTTTGTATTAAAATTTATTACCTCAAGCTATGGCTATTATTTTAGGGATTGAATCCTCTTGTGATGAAACCTCCGCTTCTATCTGTATTAACGGTGAAATTCATTCAAATGTTATTGCAACTCAGGCAATCCACGCAAAATATGGTGGAGTGATTCCCGAGCTCGCTTCACGTGCTCATCAACAAAATATTATTCCAACAGTGGAAGAAGCCATTCGCCAAGCAAAAGTAAGCAAAAATCAAATAGATGCAGTGAGTTTTACGCGTGGGCCTGGATTATTAGGTGCACTTTTAGTAGGAACCTCATTTGCTAAATCTTTTGCACTTGCACAGAATATCCCTTTAATTGATATAAACCATATGCAGGCGCATATCCTGGCTCATTTTATTGAGGATCCGAAACCGAATTTTCCGTTTTTATGTCTTACTGTTTCTGGTGGTCATACGCAAATTGTATTGGTGAAAGATTATTTTGAAATGGAGCTTTTGGGAGAAACATTGGATGATGCGGCAGGAGAGGCTTTTGATAAAACAGCTAAAATCCTGAATCTACCTTATCCCGGTGGACCGCTTATCGATAAATTTGCAAGAGAAGGTAATTCAGCCGCTTATAAGCTGCCCGAACCACAGATTCCAGGTCTTAATTTTAGTTTTTCAGGATTAAAAACTGCGATATTGTATTTGGTTCAAGATCAATTGAAGCAGAACCCAGATTTTCTGACACACCATATGGCCGACTTATGTGCTAGTGTACAATCGCGTATTGTATCAATCCTGCTGAATAAATTAAAGAAAGCAGCAAAGGAAACTGGTGTTAAGGATATTGCCATCGCGGGTGGTGTTTCGGCTAATTCTGGCCTGAGGCAAAGCTTAATTGAAATGGGCGAGAAATACAATTGGAGGGTGTTTATTCCAAAATTTGAATACTGTACAGATAATGCCGCGATGATTGCTATTGCAGGTTATCATAAGTTTTTAAAGAAAGATTTCGTTGGTCAGGACGTTGCTCCTATGGCTAGGATGCATCTGTAGTTTATACCGATATAGGAGTTTCCTCGGGCACTGTCCTTTTGTGCTGAGGAAACTTAAACTTGTTTATTTATAAGGGGGAACTATACCCATAGGCCTGCGCCGTAGAGGTAAATAAGTTTTTCTTTGGCTGGTAAAAGTTCAGTTCGTAACCCTCGGCACCCCAAAAAATGCTGATAAAACTAATTCCTTGCTCAGAACGCAATACGGTTAGTATCTGAAAAGCCTCGTTGTCAAACTGACCGCCATCATCAACACGCCAAGTGCTGATATCATCGTATAAGGCCGGGAAATCCAAATTGATCAGCTGTTCGTCCTTTGCGTAGGAAAATACAGCTAAAGCAGAGTCTTGTTGATTTTCAAACACCGTAAGATTAAACTCGGACTGATCACTGAGGATCGCAACTGTCGTACTTTTATTAATCTTCCTATTGTATTTCTTTTCAAGCTGCTCCTTAATTTCTGGAGAAGTTTCTTTTTGAACTTTTGTAAAGTTCTCAATTTTATACTGGTCTATAAAAGCTTTATTGACAAGCATGCCGAATTCGCCAGACTTGATCGCGTCACTAATTTTAAATAACGAACCTTCACTATTTGCAAAGTTCTGGGCGGTCTGTCTTCCGTTACTCTCTTTGTTGTCCATTTTATTCTGAACAAATTCAAGCGGGCTTACCTGATTTTCCACAATCACATAGTTGTATTTTTCAGGTCCTTCCATCGCTTGATCCATAGGTAAAGCGATAAGTGAATCTTTTTGTTGGTTTAAAAAACCAAAATATGGCGAAATAGTCTTTTCCTTGTTTTCGTGCTTGATTGCAGTTTTGGATTGATTTTGATTGTTCCCGCAAGCATACAATGTAAGTAGAAAAATAGCTGAAAAAAGTGACTTCATAAGTATTTTGAATTTTTTTGTGAAATATAAGGCTTTCGCTCATCATAATGAAAAGATTTAAACTTTAATGTTATGATGAACTCTAAATTGAATATCTACCGCAAAGAATGGCTGGACGTTATTTTTGCTGGTCGCAACAAAATGTACGGAGCTTACGAGTTGCGAAATCTCTCTGATAGAGCAACAAATATGGGTTTGGGAATTGTTGTTTCTTTTGCAGTTTTGCTGATTGCAGGATCCTATGCATATAATAAATATTTTAAGCAAACTGTTCCGGCCGTGATTTATGAAGTACAAGATATTGGACCCGACATGCTGGAAGAAATTCAAAAGAAGGTGGAGGAAAAAGAGCAGGTTCCTGAAGAACCTGTTATGATGCAGGAGAAAGCCCCGCAGCAGGTTGCCCAAGATGTATCCAAATTTGATCTGGTTCGGATGCCCGATATAAAAGTGACCGCAGCGAGCAGAGTTACCGAAGAGCTTGTGAGTCAGGATGAGTTGAAAAACCCCAATACAATGACCTCAAGGATCACATTGAAAGCAAGTCCATCGGGAACATATATTGCGCGCGGTGAATTTGGTTCTTCAAAAAGAGATGGTGATATTACTGGTTCTAAAGATGGTTCATTATCGGGAGGCGGAACTGATGATAATGCTAACAATACATTTACATCAGTAGAAATTATGCCAACACCTGTGGGGGGACTGCCTGCTTTTATGAAGTGGATCGCCGAGAATTACAACTTTCCACAACAGGCCTTAGACCAAGGAGTTTCGGGTGTTATAGAGGTTTCTTTTGTCGTTGAGAAAGATGGATCATTGACAGATATTGCTGTTAAACGTGATATGAAATTTGGTACGGGAGATGCTGCTATAAACTTATTGAAGAAAGCGAAAAAATGGAAACCTGGGGTGCAAAATGGACTTAAAGTGCGTGTAGCGTATACTTTACCGATCCGTTTAAGTGCTGTCTCACAATAAATGCTTCTTAACTTTATTTAACAGATCATCAATTAAACTTTCGATAGCCGAGACGACTCTTACTGATAAATAAGTTGAAAAAGAGTACTTATTAAAAAGAATGATTGTTGGTTTTATAAAAAATAAAGAAATGAAAAAGTTGATGTTAAGTTTGGCGCTATCTGGATTGATGTTAGCCGGTTTCGCTCAAGAAAAAAAAGATGTTAAACCAGAAATGAAAGAAGTGCAAGCTTCGGTGCATAAACATAAAATAGGAAGAATGCACGATAGTTTTCAAAATAAAACTCCAGAGGAAGTTGCTAAAATGAAAACTGATCGCATGGACCAAAAGTTGAAATTTACAGATAAACAGCGTAAAGATATCTATGCTTTTAATTTGAAGCAAGCAAAGGACCATCAGAAATTAGCTGCTGAACGCAAAGAATATCGAGCAAAAGTGAAAAAACAACGTGTGGCAGAACATGAAAAAATGATGGGAATGTTAACTCCAGAGCAACAAAAAACGTTAAAGGATTCCTACGCTGAAAATCGTAAAATGCATAAAGAACATTGGAAAAAAGACAGACAGCTAAAGAAAAGGGACTTTAAAAAGACTGAGATAAATAAAACAAATGATGCTGAAGTTAAAGCTGGTTAAGTGTTTAAAAAAAGGATAGTTTTCATATTAAATAGTGGTGAGTGTTAGTAGAGGAGGGAACCATTGGTTCCCTCTTTCTTTTTTGTTATTCTTTATTTTTTTGATGTTCTTTCCATTGTTTGGAGAATGATTTATCGGCCAATTTGGGTAGCTCTCGTTGATCTCCCCAGGTTTTCTGAAAGAATTTCTTGAGGAAGAAATTCTTGAATTTTCCACCAAAGAAATCAATCAGTTTTCTGCGCATTATCCCGTAGGTGAACCATTGCCATACTTTTTGTTCCGTTTTTGTTGCCAGACCCTGATCAACGGAATCTTTTCTGTTGACGAGAAGCATACGCTGTATGTCAATACCAACGGGGCAGACCTCTGTACATTTGCCGCATAAGGTGGAGGCATAGCTCAGGTGTTTGAATTCTTTCATTCCATTTAAATGCGGCGATATCAGTGATCCAATTGGACCTTGATAAGTCGTCTCATAAGTATGTCCGCCGATATTCTGATAGATTGGGCATACATTTAAACAGGCTCCGCAACGAATGCAGTATAAGCCTTGACGCTGTTCTTTCTGTGCTAAGAGCTTGCTGCGGCCATTGTCAAGCAGTACAACATACATTTCTTCGGGGCCATCTGATTCATAAGACTGCTTTGGTCCAGTAAGTAGCGTATTGTATACTGTTAGATTTTGGCCCGTACCATGTGTGGATAGGAGTGGCCAAAATACGTCTAAGTCCTGTAAGTTGGGTATTATTTTTTCTATTCCAACGACGGCAATATGTGTTTTGGGGAAGGTTGATGTCAACCGGGCGTTTCCCTCATTTTCGGTTATCGCTATACTTCCAGTTTCAGCAATTAAGAAATTGGCTCCAGTAATCCCAATTTCTGCCGATAGATAGCGATCTCGAAGTAATTCACGGGCCTTCATTGTAAGTTGTTCCGCAGATGCATCTAACGGTGTGTCAAATTTTTCGTGAAAAAGATTAGCAATATCTTCCAGGCTCAAATGCATAGCCGGCGTAACAAAATGATAAGGCTTTTGATCCAGCAGCTGAATGATATACTCGCCAAGATCAGTTTCTACAGCTTCAATATTTTTGGAAGCTAGAAAATGATTAAGCTCGATCTCTTCAGTCGCCATGGATTTTGACTTGACAACAGATTTTGCTTTTTTACGCGCAATGATCGAATAGATTTCGTCCAAGGCTTCCGTGGCGTCATTGGCCCAAATTACTTTTCCACCTCGAGCCGTGAAATTCGCTTCAAATTGCAACAAATAGCGATCGAGATTTTCCATGACCTTCCATTTGATCAGATTCGCTTTTATCTTGCTATTTTCAAGGTCTGCAAATTTGCTCTTACCTTTTTCAAAAGCCATGCTATATTTGTCGATATTGTAATTGATAATATCGCGGTGTTTGGTGTCAAATGCTTTTTGCGCACTTTCCTTAATAAACGTATTAGCGGTACTCTCTGCCATCTAATCTGCTAATTTTTCACAAAAAAAGTTGGTAAAAATTACCAACTTTTAAATATACTGTTAATAAATTGTTTCTCGAAAATCGAGTTAAATAATTTATGCTTTTACCGCAATATTTAGGCTTAGCTCGTCCAGCTGCTCTTGGTGAATGGTTGACGGTGCGTCAATCATAACATCTCTTCCCGAGTTGTTTTTTGGGAAGGCAATCACGTCGCGGATGGAATCTAAACCTGCCAATAAGGATACGAGTCGGTCAAAACCAAAAGCCAATCCGCCATGTGGAGGAGCACCGAAGGTAAAGGCCTCCATCAGGAATCCAAATTGTTTTTTTGCTTCTTCAGGACTGAATCCTAGATGTTTGAACATGATCGATTGCAGCTCCCTGTCGTGGATACGGATTGATCCACCACCGACTTCTACACCGTTTAAAACAAAGTCATAAGCATTTGCTCTTACTTCCCCAGGATTGGTATCTAAAAGTGGGATGTCTTCCGGTTTTGGTGAAGTGAACGGGTGGTGCATTGCATGGAAGCGGCCATTTTCTTCGTCCCATTCCAATAGGGGAAAATCAACGACCCATAATGGTGCAAAGGTTTCTTTGTTGCGGAAACCAAGTTGTGATGCAACTTCAAGGCGTAGTTCATTGAGTTGTTTGCGAACTTTGTCTGTTCCACCAGCCATAATTAACAATAGGTCGCCAGGTTTCGCGTGAAACGCAGCTGCAATGGCAGTTAGTTGTTCTGGTGTAAAAAATTTATCTACAGAGGACTTCACTGAACCATCTTCATTCACGCGTGCATATACCAATCCTGTTGCGCCAATTTGTGGACGTTTGATGAAATCTGTCAACGCATCCAATTGTTTTCTGGTGTAATGTGCACAGTTTTCAGCGTTGATACCAACAACTAATTCTGCGGCATCAAATACAGGAAAACCTTTTCCTTTGGCGACCTCGTTTAGTTCAACAAACTGCATTCCGAAACGGATATCTGGTTTGTCTGATCCGTAAAGGCGCATCGCATCCGCGTAAGTCATACGAGGAACAGTACCTAGGTCAATTCCTTTGATTGTTTTGAAGATATGTTTTGCAAGACCTTCGAAGATATTTAACACATCTTCCTGTTCTACAAAAGACATTTCGCAGTCTATTTGCGTGAATTCTGGTTGGCGATCTGCACGTAAATCTTCATCACGGAAACATTTTACAATTTGGAAATAGCGATCAAAGCCCGAAACCATCAATAATTGTTTGAAGGTTTGTGGGGATTGTGGTAACGCATAAAATTCTCCAGGATTCATACGGGAAGGTACGACAAAGTCGCGTGCGCCCTCTGGAGTTGATTTAATCAGATAAGGGGTTTCTACTTCCAGGAAGTTTTGGGAATCAAGATAACGACGTACCTCTTGGGAGGTTTTATGACGTAAAATCAAGTTTTCACGTACGGGGTTACGCCGTAAATCCAGGTATCTGAACTTCATTCTGATGTCATCACCACCATCTGTTTCATCTTCTATTGTAAAAGGAGGTAACTTAGCAGCATTTAATATTTCAAGATTTGAAACCTTGATTTCAATATCTCCAGTGGAGATTTTAGCATTTTTATTAGAGCGTTCGATAACTTCTCCAGTTACCTTGATGACATATTCTCTTCCGAGCTCACGGGCACTTGCGCGCAAGGAAGCATCATCATCTGCATTGAACGTTAATTGTGTGATACCATATCGGTCTCTAACATCGATGAAAGTCATACCGCCCAAATCGCGGGATTTTTGAACCCATCCACTTAGGGTAACCGTTTTCCCTAAGTCAGCTAGTGTTAATTCTCCACAAGTGTGTGTTCTGTGCATATCGTTATGAAAATTATATTTGACGCAAAATTATTGGTTTTACTCGACAATAACGAATTCTGTTCAGGTTATTTGAGTAGCGTTCTCCCACTTTCTTCCACATCTTTTGCCGCTGTTTTTGATGTCTCCCACTTTTCCCCCTTTTTGGGAAAAAAATGAGTGAAATTAGATTTCTAAAGAGTGAATTTTTACAATTCGTTATTGGTTTTGACAAAGAAAAGAACGAAAAATCATGTTTCTTGTATTAGCTTGTTTTGTGAGTAAATAGGGGTTTAACTGTTTGTAAATAAGGTTTTATGGTATTTTTCTTTGACGTCGACTTCCGTTTGTTGTAGCTATTTTTCGATGTGGAAAACTTTTTTATGTGATAAAGTGGGGGAAAGTGGGAGAAAGTGTATACTTTTACATTTAAATTAGAATAGGATAATTGGCGACATGACTCAGTTGATCGGAGAATTCGAATGCAAGTTAGACACCAAAGGAAGAATGGTGTTGCCAGCTGCGCTCAAGAGGCAAATGCCTCATGTAGAGCGGGATGGTCTTGTAGTGAATCGCGGTTTTGAGAAGCATTTGGTGTTTTATCCAAGGGAGGAGTGGGATTTAATGACGGCTAAGCTGGCGAAATTAAATCAGTTCGATCCCAAAGTTCGGGCGTTTGTTCGTGCTTTTACGCGTGGCGCCACAGAATTGACATTGGATGCTGCGGGTCGTGTTTTATTACCGAAAAGTTTGCTGGAATTTGCGGGAATAAGCACTGAGCTTGTTTTGGCTTGTCAGTTTAATAAAATTGAGGTTTGGTCAAAAGAGGGGTATGATGAATTGATGGGTGATGGCGGTGTTGAGGATATATCATCTTTGGCGGCAGAGGTAATGGGAGATATTAATTTTGGACTATAAGCGTATGGAGAATGTATATCATGTTCCGGTAATGTTGCAAGAATGCATGGATGCATTGGCTATTAAGCCAGATGGTGTTTATGTAGATGTGACTTTTGGTGGTGGTGGCCATTCTCGGGAGATTCTGAAGAGGTTAGGGCCGAAAGGGAGGCTGTTTGCTTTTGATCAGGATCCGGATGCATTAGAAAATGCAATTGACGATCCTCGTTTTACGTTGATACACCAAAACTTTAGGTTTCTAAAGAATAGCCTTCGTTTGGAAGGTGTACGTTCTGTAGATGGTATTTTAGCAGATCTAGGTGTTTCTTCGCATCAATTCGATGCTGCAGATCGTGGCTTTTCTATTCGCTTTGATGCAGACTTGGATATGCGTATGGATCAGGTGGGCGATTTGGATGCAAAGTCGCTGTTGGCAACCTATTCGGAGGAGGATCTGCATCGTATTTTTGGTATGTATGGTGAAATCATGAACGCCAAGTCGCTTGCGAAAACAATTGTTACTGCGCGTTTGTCACAGCCGATCCAGACTGTTGCCGAATTGAAAGAGGTGATTCAACGTATGGTTCCAAAGGGTAAAGAACATAAGTATCATGCACAGGTATTTCAGGCTCTTCGTATCGAAGTGAATCGCGAGTTGGAGGCCTTGCAGGAATTTTTGTTGCAGACCGTTGATGTACTCCGTGTTGAGGGCCGATTGGCTGTGATGTCTTATCACTCTTTGGAGGACCGTTTGGTTAAGAATTTTATGGCCAAAGGTAAGTTTAAAGGGGAAGTTGAAAAGGATTTTTTTGGAAATGAAATTAAGCCATTTCATGTATTGAGCCGTAAAGCAATTACGGCATCTGCACAAGAGTTGGCGGTAAATAATAGATCGCGCAGTGCGAAACTGCGTATTGCTGAAAAGTTGGATTTGTCTTAAAAATGGAGCGAGAGGATGAGCAGAAATACGATAAGACAGAAAGAATTGAGTGAAGAAGTTCAGGAGGAACTACAAGAAACTGTCGAAGAAAAGGCGGAAGAAACAGAAGCGTTTATTAAAACGCTTTTTACCGTTGGAGACCTTTCGTTAAATAAAATATTGCAGTACTTGCCTTTTGGTGCCTTTATCGCTTTTCTGATGTTGTTATATATTTCCAATCGTCATTTTGCCGAGCGAACTATCCGGAGTATTGATAAAGTGAGTAAAGAGGTAAAGGAATTGGGCTGGGATCATAAGTCCCTCTCTGCTGAGCTGATGAAAATGTCTACACAGACAGAAATTGCCAAACGTGTGGATTCTTTGGGGTTGAAAGAGCGTGTGGAGCCACCGATCAAGGTTGAAGTTATAGAGAATAAAGAAGATAAATAGGAAGAGTTATGAGTATCAGAAATACGATTCTTGTTCGTGTCTACTTTGCTTTTGGGCTTATCGTGCTACTTGCGTTTTTGGTATTTGGAAAAATGACCAAGTTGCAGTATGTCGATGGAGAGCATTGGAAAGCTTTAGCGGATAGCCTTTCTATTCAGGAACGAGAGGTGGAAGCTGCTCGTGGTAATATTTATTCAAACGACGGAAGCTTATTGGCTACTTCAGTGCCTGAATATGAACTTCGTTTTGATGCAATGGCGATTTCCGAAGAGGATGAGGAGTATTTCAATTTGAAAGTTGACTCCTTGGCTATTAAACTTGCTGATTTTTTTAAAGATAAATCATCTCGACAGTATTTGACATTATTAAAACAGGCGCGGAACAAAAAACAGCGCTACTTGTTGCTCAAACGCAATGTGTCACATCAGGATTTAAAACGGGTAAAACAATTTCCTCTACTTAAATCTGCTCGTGTCAATAAGGAACGGTTTCCAAGTTGTTTGATTACAGATAGGCAGAATAAGCGTATTTTACCTTTTGTCAATCTTGCTGCAAGAACCATCGGTTATAAAAATGTGAAAGAAAATATTCATGTTGGATTGGAAGGGGCATATGGAGAATATATCGACGGAAAAAGTGGGAAGAGGTTGATGCAACGTATTGCTGGTGGGGTATGGATTCCTGTTAACAAAGATATTGAGGTTGCTCCGGTTGATGGGTCTGATATTATTTCTACCATTGATGTAAATATGCAGGATATGGCTCAAAGGGCGCTGGAGAAGCAAATGATTACGAGTAATGCGGATGAGGGCTGTGTGGTGATGATGGAAGTGAAAACAGGGGAGGTGCGTGCGGTAGCCAATTTTATGCGCGATAAAGATGGAGTCTATCGTGAAAAGTTCAATCTTGCGATTGCGCAAAGTGCAGATCCAGGTTCAACGTTTAAGTTGGCTTCTTATTTGGCTTTGATTGATGATAAGAAAATAGACTCGAGTACAACAGTGAATATTGGTAATGGTAATTGGCCAATTTATAAGCATACGATTCGTGATTCACATGCGCCTAAGAAGTCTATAATTTCAGCGAAAAGGGCTTTTGAGGAGTCGTCCAATGTCGGTGTTACGAAGTTTGTATATCAAGCCTATAAGGATAACCCGGATCAGTTTACATCAAAGCTACATTCTTTTGGTTTTGGTAAGACGCTCGATCTACAGATTCCGGGGGAAGGTATACCCTTGGTGAAAACGTCGAAAAGTAAAAGCTGGAGCGGGTTGTCGCTGGTACAGATGGCTTACGGCTATGAAATGAAAATTACGCCATTGCAAACGTTGACATTTTATAATGCTGTCGCAAATAACGGGAAGTTGATAGCGCCGCTATTTGTTAAGGAAATTCGGCATTTAGGAAATACAATTCAAACGTTTCAAGCGAAAGTGATTAACGAAAAGATCGCTTCGGATCATGCTTTAGCAGAGGTGCGGGGAATGATGGAAGGTGTTATGACTGAAGGGACAGGTAGAAGTGTTGCTAGTCCGTTGTATAGCTCTGGTGGTAAAACAGGTACAGCACAGATGGCTGACGGCTCGAGAGGATACGGTGCTAGACGATATCAATCTTCATTCGCTGGATATTTTCCGGCTGAAGATCCAAAATATTCCATTATTGTGGTAATTCGTAACCCGAGAAATGGATACTATGGTGCATCGATTGCTGGACCCGTGTTTAAAGAGCTTGCAGACATGGTATATGCAAACGATATGGAAATGGAGGGGAAAAAGACGTTTAAAGCAGTCAATGTAGGCGGAAGAATGCCATTGACTTTGCAGGGTTCGAAGGAAGCTAGTAAAAAAGTGTACGATAGATTGGGGATTAATACCGTGAATTGGGATACGATCGCGCGGGGAGAGGTGGATAGCTCTACACGAGGCGTACCATTCATGGATTTAAAATATAAAGAAGGAATTGTTCCGAATGTGGTTGGCATGGGGTTGATGGATGCTTTATATGTTGTGGAGAATGCCGGATTTAAGGCGCACGTGACGGGAAAAGGAAGAGTTGGAATGCAGTCGTTAGCTGCGGGGCAGAAACTGCCTTTTGGAACGGCGATAAATTTAGAACTTAAGTAAATGATGGATTTAAAAAAAGTATTGCATGCTATCCCTGTACAGCAGGTTGTAGGGAACCTCGAAGAGGTCGATGTGCACTCTTTGTGCTTTGATTCCAGAAAAGTGGAGTTGGGAAGTTTGTTTATCGCAGTGCGAGGTGTTCAGACAGATGGTCACTTGTTTGTGGACAAGGCAATTACCTCGGGAGCTAGAGCCGTTATTGTGGAAGAGTTGCCAAAAGAAACGTTGGATTCTGTCGTCTATATCTTGGTGGCGGACTCTGCTTATGCTTTAGGTGTCGCTGCTGCTAATTTCTATGGCAATCCTGCTGAGCAGTTGAAACTTGTCGGTGTAACCGGTACAAATGGTAAAACGACAGTCGCAACATTGTTGTTTCAGCTGTTTACTGAGTTGGGCTACCATGTTGGCTTATTATCTACGGTACAAAACCAGATTGGAACGAAGGTTATACCCGCAACGCACACAACGCCAGACCCTATTCAATTGAATAAATTGTTACGGGATATGGTTGATGATGGCTGTGATTATGCGTTTATGGAGGTTAGTTCACATGCTGTCGTTCAGAAACGTATTGCAGGCTTGGTGTTTGCGGGCGCAATATTTACGAATATTACCCATGATCACCTGGATTTTCATAAAACTTTTGATAACTATATTAAAGCGAAAAAAAAGTTTTTTGATGATTTGGATGCGAATGCTTTTGCTTTGACGAATGCTGACGATAGAAATGGTCAGGTCATGCTTCAAAATACAGTGGCACATCGGAAAAGCTATGGCTTACGTTCTGGAGCGGATTTTAAAGCAAAGGTGATCGAAAGCCATTTCGATGGTATGTTGATGAGCGTGGACGGGCAGGAAGTGTGGGTAAAATTGATCGGCGATTTCAATGCTTATAATCTTTTAGCGGTTTATGCTGCCGCTATTTTGCTAGAGCAGGAAACGGTGAAAGTGCTAACCGCGCTCAGTACATTGAAGGGAGCAGAGGGGCGGTTTGAAACGATGAAATCAGCTTCGGGTGTTTTTGGAATCGTAGACTACGCGCATACACCTGATGCGGTTGAAAATGTGTTGAAGACCATAAGTTCATTGCGACGTCCAGAACAAAAAATCATCACTGTGTTGGGATGCGGAGGAGACCGGGATAAGACCAAAAGACCTGAAATGGCAGCGGCAGCGCTGCGTTATAGTGATCGTTTTTTGATTACGTCCGATAATCCGCGTACAGAAGATCCTTACCAGATTATTAGAGATATTGAGGCGGGTGTGGCGGCAGACCAGAAGGTGAAGACGCTCTCTATAGCTGATCGTAAGGAAGCAATAAGGACAGCCTATCAGCTGGCTAGTCCTGGAGATATTATCCTAGTGGCAGGAAAAGGGCATGAGAAATATCAAGATATACAGGGTGTAAAGCATCATTTTGATGATAAAGAAGTTTTAGAGAATACATTTAACGAACAATAGAAATATGTTGTACCATCTTTTTACGTGGCTTAGCGAATATATTCATATACCTGGAGGAGGTTTGTTTCAATACATCTCCTTTCGGACATCTATGGCTGTAATCGCTTCATTGATTATTACCACGGTTTTTGGGGGAAAATTGATTCAATTCTTGCATAATAAGCAAGTTGGAGAGACAATTCGTGATTTGGGGCTTGAAGGAGAAAAAAAGAAAGCTGGTACGCCGACAATGGGTGGGATCATCATCATTGCAGGTATCCTTATACCGACCTTGTTATTTGCGAAATTGACGAATATCTATGTGATTATCATGATCGTGACAACACTTTGGATGGGCGCAATTGGATTTTTAGATGATTACATAAAGGTCTTTAGACATAACAAAGAAGGTTTAGCTGGTAAGTTTAAAGTTGTTGGGCAAGTTGGCTTGGGAGCGATTATTGCTTGTACGATGTACTTTCATCCAGATATCGTTGTCCGAAAAGGGGTGGATAAACCGACCTCCACTAAACCCGTTGAAGTGGTTATCAATGAAGGTACAGGTGAGAAAACCTACGCTGAAAACGTGAAATCATCGAAGACAAATATTCCATTTTATAAAAATAACGAGTTTGATTATGCTAAGGTGTTTAAGATATTCGGACTACAAAGTGATTATCTGACTTTTATCGTCTTTTTAGTTGTTGTTATTTTTATCGTTACGGCAGTTTCAAACGGCGCAAATATTACGGACGGTATCGATGGTTTAGCTACGAGTACATCCGCTATCATTGGTGTTACTTTAGCCATTTTAGCTTACGTGTCGGGTAACGTGATCTTTTCAGATTACCTCAATATTATGTATATCCCCAATTCCGGAGAACTCGTGATTTTCGCTGGAGCATTTGTGGGGGCCTGCGTGGGTTTCCTATGGTATAACACGTATCCTGCTCAAGTTTTTATGGGGGATACGGGAAGTTTGGCGATCGGTGGTATTATTGCTGCTTTCGCGATCCTGATCCGGAAAGAATTATTGATACCGATTCTATGTGGTGTATTTCTGTTGGAAAACCTTTCGGTAATTCTTCAAGTGTCGTATTTCAAATACACTAAAAAGAAATACGGTGAGGGTAGACGGATTTTTTTGATGTCGCCATTACATCATCACTTTCAGAAGAAGGGGTATCACGAGGCAAAAATTGTAACACGTTTTGTTATCGTAGGAATTATATTGGCCATTCTTACTATTGTAACATTGAAAATTAGATAATGATGTCAAATATTGCAACAACATATTATCCTCAATCTGGAAGTTTGGTCATTTTAGGTGCTGGCGAAAGCGGTGTTGGAACGGCAATTCTGGGAAAAGAAAAGGGATTTGATGTATTTGTGTCAGATAAAGGGCTTATTGCAGACCACTATAAGGAACAACTAAAAGCGGAAGGAATAGCTTTCGAAGAAGGTCAACATGACGAAGGCCGTATCTTGAATGCTGCACTGGTTGTAAAAAGCCCTGGTATTCCAGCGACCGTACCATTGGTCGTTGCATTGAGAGCAAAGAATATACCTGTGATTGCAGAAATTGAATTTGCGGCGCAATATACGGATGCAAAGTTAATCTGTATTACAGGGTCAAACGGAAAGTCTACCACGACGATGTTGACTTATGAAATGCTTAAGCATGGCGGTTTAAACGTCGGATTGGCAGGTAATATCGGGAAAAGCTTTGCATTGCAGGTGGCTAAAGAACAGTTCGATTGCTATGTATTGGAAATATCGAGCTTTATGCTGGACGATATGTACCATTTTAGAGCAGATGTTGCTGTTATACTGAATATTACTCCTGATCATTTGGATCGCTATGACCATAAAATGGAAAATTATGTGGATTCAAAATTCAGAATGATTCAGAATCAAACGGAGAAGGATTATTTTATATACTGCCTGGACGATCCGGAAACAGTTAAGGGATTGGAAAGACATCATAGTAAAGGGACCTATTTGCCTTTTACACAAGAACAACTTGTTGAATTGGGGGCTTATTTAAATGCCAACAAAACAATAATTATTAATACACCAAATAACGATACATTCACTATGAGAGCTGAGGAATTGTCATTGCAGGGGAAGCATAATATTTATAATAGCATGGCTTCTGGATTAATTGCGAAAGTGCAGGAATTGAGAAATCAAGTGATGAAAGAAAGTATGGGGTCGTATGTGAATATTCCGCATCGCCTTGAACATGTAGCCTGTATCGGCGGTGTAAATTACATTAATGATTCAAAGGCGACGAATGTAAATTCGGTATGGTATGCTTTGGAAAGTTTCTCTACACCAATCGTGTTGTTATTGGGTGGCGTGGATAAAGGAAACGATTACAGTATGCTTGCTGATTTGGTCAGAGACAAGGTGCGCGCTATCGTTTGTTTAGGAAAAGATACGGCTGCAATTCATAAAGCATTTGAACAAGATGTAGAGATTATTGTCAACAGTACCTCCATGCAAGATGCCGTGGTATTGTCGTCTCACTTGGCTCAAAAAGGTGACACCGTCTTATTGTCTCCTGCTTGCGCTAGTTTTGATTGGTTTAAGAATTATGAAGATCGTGGCGATAAATTTAAGGCTGCTGTAATGGAATTATAAATGGTGTAACCCAATAAGAGGAGGAAGGATATGCTACAGAATATAATGTCTAAATTGAAGGGTGATCGATGGATATGGATCATTGTGATTATCTTATCGGGATGGTCACTTTTGGCTGTATACAGTTCGGTGGGTACGTTGGCTTATAAAGAAGGGAAAGGGACTGAAATGTATCTGTTAAAGCATTTCTCTATTATTGCCATAGGCTTTGTCCTGATGTATCTTTCTCACAAGTTAGATTATCGGTATTATGCGGGTATATCCAAAATAATGATGGGTATTACAATCCCTTTATTGTTGTTTACGCTGTTGTTCGGAAGTAAAGTTAATGAAGCTAGTCGTTGGTTGACTATCCCTGGTATAGGTTTGACCTTTCAAACATCGGATTTAGCAAAGTTGTCACTTATCGTCTTTCTTGCAAGGATGTTATCCCGGAAGCAGGAAGAGATCAAAGATGTGAAAAAATCGTTCTTACCCATTATGGGGTCGGTGTGTGGTGTGTTTATTCTGATTGCCTTGGCCAATCTATCTACCGCATTGATGCTGTTTGGCGTGAGTGTTTTATTGCTCTTGATCGGACGGATTAGTTTTAAGCAGATAGCCATTGTTTGTTGTGGCGGAGGGGTGCTTCTCATGATGGTTATCTTCTTTGGTCCCCGTAGAACGACTTATATCAGTCGGGTAAAATCTTTTTTTCATACTGAAAAAGTGGATAAAACGGTATCCTTCCAGGATGATAAAAATTATCAGGCAAACAATGCGAAAATTGCTATAGCAACTGGTGGGCTTTTTGGAAAAGGACCGGGAAATAGTGTGCAACGTAATGTGTTGCCGCACCCTTATTCCGATTTTATTTACGCGATTATCATCGAAGAATATGGAACAGTCGGGGGGGTGATTCTGCTATTTCTGTATTTGGCATTTATGTATCGATGTATACGTATTGTCACGATGAGTCCCAAAGCTTTTGGTACTTTTCTGGCTGCGGGTTTGGGATTTAGTTTGACGATTCAGGCCTTGGCTAATATGGCTGTGGCAGTAGGATTAGGACCGGTAACGGGGGTTCCGCTTCCACTAGTGAGTATGGGGGGAACCTCGATTTTATTTACGAGTGTCGCCTTGGGAATCATCCTGAGCGTGAGTAGAAATATTGAAGAATTAAAAGGTAAAGAAGAGCTGGATGAAAAGCCTAAACCGAAAAAAGTGGTTATAGGATCTATTCCTGCATAATAATAAATTAAGCATGGCAATTCGCGTAATTATCAGTGGTGGTGGGACCGGAGGACATATCTTTCCGGCGATTTCAATTGCAAATGCGTTGAAGGCAATGGATCCTGCAAATGAAGTTCTATTTGTGGGTGCCAATGGCCGGATGGAAATGGATAAGGTGCCGGCTGCAGGATATAAGATTGTTGGACTCGACATTCAGGGAATCAATAGAAAGCAGCTGTGGAAAAATATCTTTTTGCCGTTTAAGCTTATGAAAAGTTTAAGTAAAGCAAAAAGCATAATCAAGGATTTTAGACCGGATGTGGCTGTAGGTGTAGGCGGTTTTGCTTCTGGTCCATTGTTAATGATGGCTAATAAACTGGGGGTGCCAACAGTGGTGCAGGAGCAAAATTCCTATGCGGGGGTAACCAACAAAAAAGTTGGCGCTAAGGCAGCAAAAATATGTGTGGCATATGAGGGGATGGAGCAATTTTTCCCTGCTGAGAAAATATTGCTTACGGGCAATCCAATAAGACGCGAGTCTATTGCGATAGCAGGAAAAAGAGAAGAGGCCTTAACGTTCTTTGCGTTAGATCCACACAAAAAAACAATTTTGGTACTTGGAGGTAGTCTGGGGGCCAAAACATTAAACGAAAGTGTCGTTGCCTATCTGAATGAGCTGAAAGCAGAAGAAGTGCAGGTGATTTGGCAATGCGGCAGTTTCTACGTTGAACAGTTACAGCAAGAGCTTGCAGGAAAGCTTCCAGGTAATATTAAGATGTTAGCCTTTCTTCAGCGTATGGATTATGCTTATGCTGCGGCAGATTTAATTATTAGCCGTGCCGGAGCTGGTACTATTTCTGAGCTCTGTGTGGTTGGAAAACCTGTTGTTCTTGTACCTTCACCTAATGTTGCTGAAGATCATCAGACCAAAAATGCAATGGCGTTGGTCAATAAAGGTGCTGCATTATTGGTGAAGGATAGTGAGGCAAAAAGAGACTTAATACCTGCTGCTTTAAATTTATTAAAAGAGGTTGATCAGGTCGCACAATTAAGTGAAAATATCAAAAAACTCGGTAGGTTGGATGCTGACGTGCAGATTGCCGAGGAGGTGTATAAATTGGTTAATAAAAAATAGACGAAGTATGAATCTAGATGCAATAAAACAAGTTTACTTGATCGGAATAGGTGGTATAGGCATGAGTGGTCTTGCACGCTATTTTAAGCATTTGGGCTGTGAGGTGAATGGATATGACCGTACAGAAACTGAGCTGACTAAAACCTTAGTCGAGGAAGGAATTGTGATCTCCTATCAGGATGATATCAATACGATTGATGGTATTTTTCATGCCCCAACAGCAGAGACACTAGTCATTTTTACACCTGCTATTCCTAAAGATTCGAAGATTAAGGCCTTTTTCGAATCACATGGACATACGCTTTATAAACGGTCTCAGGTTTTGGGGATCATTAGCGAGAGTAGATTTACAGTAGCTGTCGCTGGTACACATGGTAAAACAACAACTTCTACTATGGTGGCACATGTATTGAAGGATTCGGGTTACGACTGCTCTGCCTTTTTGGGAGGAATTAGTTCTAACTACGGTACAAATGTGCTTTATGGTAATAATAATACAGTTGTGGTTGAGGCTGATGAATTTGATCGTTCATTTCTGACGCTTCACCCCAATATCGCAATAGTAACTTCTTCTGATGCGGATCATTTGGATATTTATGGCGACCGTAGCCATTTGCTTGAATCGTTTCAAATGTTCTTGGATAAAGTGGTTGAAGGAGGTACACGTATTATAAAAAAGGGCCTTGAGTTTAAGGGGCAAATCAGTTATTCAGGCCATGAAATCGCTGATGCATATGCTTCCAATGTGCATGTACGCGATGGAGAGTTCTTTTTTGATTATCAAGATACCAATGGAAAGATCGATGATATCCATTTGGGGATTCCTGGTATCCATAATGTTGAAAATGCGGTGGCTGCAATTGCAGTGGCCCGTTTACTTGGGATTGAGAACGAAGCGATCAAGAAAGCGTTGACGACATTCAAAGGAGTGAAAAGAAGGTTTGAATATATTGTCCGTAAACCTGGAGCGGTGTATATTGATGACTATGCACACCATCCAGAGGAATTGCGTGCATTTTTAACTTCGATGCGTAAATTGTATCCCACAAAAAAACTAAATGTGGTGTTTCAGCCGCATTTATTTACGCGTACGCGGGATTTTGTGGATGGTTTTGCCGAGGTATTGTCCATGGCAGACAATCTGTTGTTAATGGAAATTTATCCAGCACGGGAGCTCCCCATTGAAGGGATCAATTCGAGTTGGTTATTGGATAAAATTACGGCAACGGAAAAACAGCTTGTAACAGCAGAAGAAGTCCTGGAATTCGCACGCGATGAAAAGCCGGAACTAATTGTTACAGTTGGGGCAGGTGATATTGACAAATTGGTTAAACCGTTACAGGCGATTTTAGAGCATGCTTAAAAAATTACGTAACATACAATGGAATCGTGTCCTCTACTTTACGCTGTTTTTTATCGGCGTAATAGTCGTCGTCGTGATTATGAGTATTGTTGGGAAACGTGATGAGCAGCAGGTTTGTAAAGATATTAAGATTGTCATTGAAGGCACAGAAGCTTTTATTGATCAGGCTGATATCTCCAAATTGATCGAACAGAACTATGGTAGTTTCGTGGGGAAGAAAGTCAATGGAATCCCCTTTCAGAAGGTTGAAAAAACCTTGCGCAAATTACCGTATGTTTCCGATGCCAGTATACATGCCGATATGGATGGTACGATCAGAATTAACATTAATCAGCGCGAGGCTGTCATGCGGGTCATCAACAAAAATGGCAAGGAATTTTATGTAGACCCCAAAGGATTGAAGATACCGACAACGTTGAAGTATATACCGCACATCATGGTTGCTACAGGTAATATTGCAGAAGGATATAATGAAGCATTGGATACCATCGCAACACCATTGGTTAAAGATTTGGTCAAGGTTGTTGAATTTATCAAAAATGACGAATTATGGAATAACCAGGTGGTGCAGATATATGTGAATCCGGATAAGGATATTGAACTTGTACCTCGTGTAGGGACACAGCAATTGATTGTTGGATCGGCAGATTCATTGGAACAAAAATTTGAATTATTAAAGACCTTTTATACGCAGATCATGCCAAAGGTAGGTATAAATGCTTATGGTGTTGTCAACGTGAAATATGGAGGTCAGATCATCTGTGAAAAGCGAGGAAACTGGAGTTTTTCAGATGATCAAACAAAAAAAGTAGCAAATAATACATTATAGTAATACAGCAACAATACAGGAAATTATGAACTCAAAGGCAGCAGAAATTGAAAGAGAAAACCCAATTATCGTGGGACTCGATATTGGTACTACCAAAATTTGTGTTACGGTTGGGAGACGTAGCTCAGGAAACAAAATTGAATTATTAGGTGTGGGGAAAGCGGACTCTGCCGGTGTAAGCCGCGGAGTAGTTGCTAATATCCAGAAAACTGTGGGGAGTATTTTAGAGGCTGTTGAGATAGCCGAAGCACAGTCCAATGTGGATATTAAAGTGGTGAACGTAGGGATTGCTGGCCAACACATCAAAAGTATTCAACACCGCGGAATATTTACCAAAACTGATGGTGACGACGAAATTATTCGACGCGATATCGAACGACTGATTTCGGATATGTATAAACTGGTACTGCCTCCAGGAGAAGAAATTATACATGTTTTACCACAGGAGTTTACGGTAGATAACGAGCCTGGTATTCGCGAACCAATCGGTATGGCAGGGCGTCGTATTGAAGCAAATTTCCATATTATATCGGGACGTGTAACTGATATTAAAAACATCAAAAAATGTATTGATAATTCCAATCTGGAAGTTGCTGAATTAATTCTCGAACCTTTAGCGTCTTCAGAAGCTGTATTGGATGAAGACGAAAAAAATGCTGGTGTTGTATTAGTAGATATCGGTGGTGGAACCACAGATGTTGCCATCTTCCATGAAGGAATTATTCGTCACACAGCCGTGATTCCTTTAGGCGGTAATATCGTCACAGAAGATATCCGTCAGGGATGTTCTGTTTTGCGTTCCCAAGCTGAATTGTTGAAAACTCGCTTTGGATCAGCTTTAGCCGATGAAAACAAAGAAAATGAGGTGATTTGCGTGCCCGGATTAAAAGGTCGTGAACCAAAAGAAATTTCTGTTAAAAACCTAGCTTATATCATCCAAGCTAGAATGGAGGAAATTATTGAGCATGTATATTATGAAATCAAATCTTCTGGATATGAAAATAAACTGATCGGTGGTATTGTAATTACCGGTGGTGGTGCTCAATTAAAACATCTGGTACAACTTGTTGAATATATTACTGGAATAGATTGTCGTATCGGATTTCCGAATGAATATCTTTCTAAGAATGAGGTTTTGCCAAAACCGTTGTTTGAAGAATTGAAAAGTCCGTTGTATGCAACGAGTATCGGCTTGTTGATCAAGGGAATCCAGTCACACGAGGAAGAGGAAGATAGCCGTAGAGAAATGCACACCCCATCTAAAAAAGTGCAGGCCGCTACAGTGACGACAAAAGAGGTTTCTGAACAGCAACAAAAGGAGCAAGGATTATTGTCATGGTTCAAACGTTTTATCAAAGACGGTAATGAAATCGATGACGCAAGTTTTTTAGATAAGAAGTAAGTTTTCCACAATAGTTGAAGTTTTCCACAATTTAACAAATGTGGAAAACTTTTGTTGAAATTATATTATTATTACATTACATATAGTGGGTTTGATTCGTTTTGATATCATCTTCATTGTAAGTTAAATAGGGATAAGTTATGTCAATACAGTTTGAAATGTTAAAAGAACAATCTTCAATAATCAAAGTTATTGGGGTTGGTGGTGGTGGCGGCAATGCCGTAAACCACATGTATAAACAAGGAATTAGTGGGGTAGATTTTATCGTGTGTAATACTGATGCGCAAGCATTGGAATTGAGCCCGATCCCAAATAAAGTTCAATTGGGGATAAGTCTGACCGAAGGAATGGGGGCAGGAGCAGATCCTGATGTAGGTGAAAATTCAGCGATCGAAAGTATTGAAGATATCAAACGTATGTTGGGTACCAATACCAAGATGTTGTTTATTACAGCTGGTATGGGCGGTGGTACTGGTACTGGTGCTAGTCCAGTATTGGCGAAAGCTGCCAAAGAATTGGGTATTTTAACTGTTGCGATTGTAACTACACCCTTTACGTTTGAAGGTAAACGCCGTCGTTCACAGGCGGAAGAAGGTTTATCTGAGTTACGTAAATATGTAGATTCTTATCTTGTGATTTCAAATGACCGCCTTCGTGAGATTTTTGGTAATTTGACGATGACTGCGGCTTTTGCAAAAGCCGACGATATATTGACTACCGCGGCAAAAGGTATCGCCGAAATTATAACTATCCCTGGTTATGTAAACGTCGATTTTAAAGATGTTCGCACTGTTATGAACGATAGTGGTGTTGCCATTATGGGGAATGCTGTTGCCGAAGGTGAAGATCGTGCATTACGTGCAGTGGAAGGTGCCTTAGCTTCTCCATTGTTGAAAGACAATGAGATTGAAGGTGCTCGCTATATTTTATTGAATATTACTTCTGGAACGAAAGAAGTAACTATGGATGAAGTTGCGATCATTACGGATTACATTCAGGAAAAAGCTGGTTTGTCAGCAGATTTAATCTGGGGTAACTGTATTGATGAGAATTTTGAAGACGAATTGTCAGTAACAATTATTGCCACTGGTTTTCAAACATCTGAAGAACGTGATAAAGAACGTGAAAATACAAAGGTGTCTATGCCCTTAACTGCTGAACCGGCTAATTCTTTTATCAAACCTGTTTCTCAGGTAGCGCCAAGAGAAGTTCCAGCTACGAATAGTTTCGTAACTCCGGTTCAACGTGTGGATACACCAGCACCTTCTACAAATACTTCTACTCCAAATAATTTGCAATCTGACTTGTTCACTTCTCCCAGAAATGCGGTACAACAACAGGTAGCTGTTGAGGAACCACAAGTAATACGTCATGATTTGGGTTTTGATGGTGGTTATGAAGAGGAAACTTCATTTGGAGATAGTGATTTTCAATTGAAAACCTCGCCGTCAGTGTTTCAATTCCAGATGCCAACAGTGTTTGATTCTTACACAGCTCCTTCTGCGTCAGGATATGAGGAGAAACCTACATTTTCATCAAGTACAACAAATGAGCAAGTAGAAGTCCCTCAGGTAGAAGAAGAGCAAGTTTCGTTTGAAGATCAGCTGGTTCGTACAAAAGAACGCATCTTGCGTCTTAAAGAATTGAGCATGAAACTAAAATCTTCTAATGGTCTACATGAGTTGGAAAACGAGCCTGCTTATAAGCGGAAACAAATGTCATTGGAAGATACACCGCATTCTTCACAATCTCAGGTGTCTCGTTTTACACTTTCCTTTGAAGACGGAAATACTGAAATTAGACCGAACAATTCTTTTCTACATGATAATGTAGACTAATTGATTCACCATAAAATAACAAAAAGCCATCCGATCGGATGGCTTTTTTAGTATCTTTAAATACCGAAATAAGACAATTATACAAGCTATGACGACAAAATTAAATAACCCTGTATGGGTAATGAGTTCTGCATTTGATAAATTATCCTTACCGGAGTTGATTCAGACGACCAAAAGAATCGGAGCAGGGGGGATAGACCTTTGTGTGTTTAGAAAAGATGGGACCCGTGAAGATCATACCGCAACGCATTTGGATTATGATGATTTTACTCCTGCAAAAGCGAGGGAAATCATTGAGCTGTTCAATCAGGCTGATTTAAAACTTTCGCTTGGTGCTTTTGAAAATATGATTGGCGGAGATCCTGAGCAACGAGTGAAGAATCAAAATCATTTATTGAAATTGATCCGTATTGCACATTTGCTGGGAGGTGATGCAAATAACGTTAAGGTAGGGACATTTGTGGGGTACAATCATGAATTGGGCAATCAAATTGACGGATTTCAGAAAAATCTTGAAGAATACAAGCGTGTATTTGCGCCCATTATTAATTATGCAGAGAGTTTAGGTGTAACGATCCTTTATGAGAACTGCCCAATGGAAGGATGGCGCTCATCACGTTATAGCTCTACCTATAACAATCTTCCAGCAGTGCTTGCTGCTCGTAAATTAATGTATGCGATGATACCAAGTAAGGCTCATGGTGAGATCTATGATCCTTCACATGATGTCTGGCAAAATACAAACCCCATAGACGTTATTCGTAATACGGACATCACGCGCTTACAACGTATACATGTGAAGACTACGCGTAATCTACAGACTGCTGCACGTATTGATTGGGGTGGTATGTATCCCATGCAGCATGTTGACGCCGAATTGGCTAAAAAAGCGAATGTAAGTATACCGGGCCACGACTGGGATAGACATCATTACGAAGCTATGTTGCCAGGCTTTGGCGGATCTGACAGTATGGATTGGCGCGGGTTTGTTGACTTATTGCAAGAACGTGGTTTCAGTGGACCTTTTGAGATTGAAAATGAAGCTAAAAATTCGAAAGACACGGGTGATTTTTCTGCAACGGTTCAAGGCTTTACAACCTGTCTTAACTTTTTGGCACCGATGTTATGGGATTTAGAAGCAGAGGTGGGGTATTCTTATAAGAAATCTCAACCTTTAAAAGACCTGAACGTAAAAGATGTTCCTGTTGTTACGATGGATGAGTTAATTTAGTATGATAAAAATACACTCCAACAAAAATGATTAGTTGTTGGAGTGTATTCTAAAAAGTTCGATAAGTTCTGGAATATTAGAAACATTGAGCTTTTCAAAGATTCTACTTTTATATGTGCTCACTGTCGAAGGGCTTAACTCCAACAAGCTGGATACTTCAATAATGCCCAGTCCCTTTATCAATTGCTTGGCGACGTCCACCTCTCTATTTGACAAACGTGCCAACGGATTTAGTTTCGTCAGTTCAGACTTGCTCTGCGTCAATTTTTGAATGTATAAGTCCTGTACATTGCTCGACATGTACTCCCTCTATCCTGAATAGCCAAAATAGCATTGGAAAGTTCAGCCATTGCTGTTGTTTTATTGAGATACCCTACTGCTCCGGCTTCGATATAACGTAAAGCGTAAAGTGATTCGTCATAAGATGAGAAAATCAAAATTTTAACGCTTGGTCGAATTTGAAGGATTTCCTCCACGACACGTATATTATTTCCTCCCGGCATATTAATGTCCAATAATAATAGGTCGAAATCCTCTACCTTTATTTTTTCAAGAACCTCGTCAAAGGTTTCAGCTTGGAATATTTCTGCTTTTTGAAGAGTTTCTTTAATAATAACGGAGGCTCCTAATCGTACAATGCCGTGGTCGTCTGCTATAAGAATCTTTTTCATAGATACGCTATCTGATGCTTGGCTTTAATTACTGTATGAAATAAAGTACTAACAATATACAATATATCTTGATATTTTACTAGTTAACGGCCAAATATAAGAAATTAAGTTAACAAAAATTAGTGGAGTACGGGGTACACGTCTTTTTTATAAAATAGGGCAAAAGCTAGAAAATAGCGCACAATATGAGTTTAACGATAAAAAATTAGCATATTTTAATTAGATTTATGTGACAATTATTAGTTTTGTCATAATTCATGGACTAAAAAATTTAAATATGGGATTTTTAAAAGAGTTTAAAGAGTTTGCAATGCGCGGCAGCGTGGTTGATCTAGCTGTCGGTGTTGTCATCGGTGGAGCTTTTGGTAAAATTGTTACCTCATTGGTTGATGATATTATCATGCCGCCCATTGGTTATTTAACAGGTGGCGTTGATTTTTCATCCAAGAAATTGATCTTGAAAGCTGCTGATGAAGCTACTAAACAAGCTGAAGTATCTATTAATTATGGAAACTTTATTAATGTAGTTATACAATTTTTAATTGTAGCATTCTGTATTTTTTGTGTTATTAAGGCATTAAATTCATTGAAACGTAAAGAGGAAGCAGCTCCGGCGGCACCGGCAGCACCGACGAAAGAGGAAACACTTTTGACTGAGATCAGAGATATCCTGAAAAATAAATAGGGTAGGATAGATACTGCATTTTATAAAAATCAGTACAGCCAAGCTGTGCTGATTTTTATTTTATGGTACATGGAAAATTGTTTTTTGAAGCTGTAGCTGAATAAATTAGCTTGTCCGCTTCACATTAACTTTAAATGTTCGTAATATTGTTTGTTTTTCTCTAAAATAAACTTTACTTTTGCATTCCTCTTGGGGAGTTTTGTATTAATTGAAGTAAGAACAAATTAGCATAATAGCGTCATGAAAAGAACATTTCAGCCATCGCAAAGAAAAAGAAGAAACAAACACGGTTTTAGAGAGCGTATGAGCTCTGCAAACGGTAGAAGAGTATTAGCTTCACGTAGAGCTAAAGGTAGAAAACGTCTTACAGTGTCTGACGAATACCGTCACAAAGGTTAATCTTTGACAAGGATCGGTGGCCGCTTATAAGAGCTTTTTCTAATAAGATTAAGTCATCGTATGAAAAATACATTTACAAAAGAAGAACGGTTATGTGCGAAAAGGCGTATTGATACGCTTTTTAAAAGCGGTTCTTCTTTTGTCTTGTATCCGTTTAGAGTTGTTTTTATCTTCGAGAAAAACACTGCGGCTGACGATATCCCCTCCAGTCAGTCTATTATTTCTGTATCCAAACGTAGGTTCAAAAGAGCAGTTGATCGCAATTCGATTAAGCGAATGATGCGTGAGAGTTACCGTTTACAAAAATCGAATGATTTGATTCCATTTTTGTTGGAACATAATGTAACTTTGTATTTAGCTATTCAATATGTAGGCAAGCAAATCTTAGCGTATGATATGTTTAGTGCCGCAATGAATAAAATGCTAAAAAAATTGCAGGATGAATGTGCTGAAGCTTATTTGGAAAAAGGGGATTAAGCCCCTGTTTAGTTTTATTTTCTTGGCTATTATCCGTTTCTACCAAGTTTTTATCTCACCATTTTTAGGCGCCAATTGTAGATACACGCCTACCTGTTCTCAGTACGGGAAGGACGCCATTCTGAAATATGGTCCTTTTAAAGGTGGATGGATGGCTTTGAAACGAATCGCACGTTGTAACCCCTGGGGTGGGCACGGACATGATCCTGTGCCTTGATTTCAATAATGACGATGAATAATTTAATTTTACAAATTGATACTTCAACCACGATTTGCTCGGTTGCTTTGAGTGAAAATGGTCAAACGCTACGGGTTATCGATCTCGATGAACCTAATGCTCATGCGGCTAAATTGACTATTTTGATCGCGAAAGTCCTTAAACAGACAAACCGAACGATGCAGGATTTAAGTGCTGTAGCGGTGAGCATGGGACCGGGCTCTTATACTGGTTTACGAATAGGGGTATCTACGGCTAAAGGTCTCTGTTATGCGTTAGATATACCTTTAATCGCTATTAATACGTTAGAAGCGTTGTTTCTAGGGTATAAGGGACAATTTGGTTCAACAGCAGGTGATGCTTATCTTCCTATGATCGATGCCCGCCGTATGGAAGTGTATACGGCAGTTTATGACCATAATGCTGCATTGGTGAAAGCGACATCAGCAGAAATTATCGATGTCGATTATTTCAATGAATTATTACAGAACTACCATCGTGTCCATTTATTTGGTTCGGGAGCCGATAAATTCGAAGATTTGTTCAGCGCATCGGATCGGGTGAATGTGCTTAGCAGGTTTAATGTTTCCGCAACTTTTCTATCGACGTTGGCCTTTGATAAATTTCAGCGGCAAGAGTTTGAGGATGTTGCGTATTTTGAGCCATTCTATCTTAAAGATTTTGTGGTTACCACGGCAAAGAAAAAGGTTGGCTTATTATAGCCAACCTTTTCTTTTGAACCACAGATAAATGGCAAGGGATATGGCGACCATGATCCCCATGGCCACTGGATATCCATAGTACCATTCCAGTTCGGGCATATTTTTGAAATTCATTCCATAAATTCCTGCCACAAAAGTGATGGGCATAAAAAATACGGAGAAAATTGTCAGGATACGCATAATCTCATTGGTGTGATTAGATGAGATGTTGAAATACACATTAAGCAGTTGAGCTACATTTTCCGATAAGTTTTCGTACAAGGTTGATGTCCGGACCTGCAGGTCTTTTAAATCCCGGGTATAGACATCTTTTTTTGACGAAGAATGGAAATGCTCGACGACCTCCCTGTAGAGAAAGATGACCTTTCGCGCAACATCAATCTGCCTTTTGATAAAATAAAGATTTTTCAGTATCGGCTGTTGTTTCATGCGTTTGAGGAATATCAATTCTTCGTAAGCATCGATTCGTGTTGAAAGTTGTTCTAACGTTTGGCTAAAGGTAAATACAGCCGCAGTCGTGATAAATACAGCCAGTTTACGACTATTTTTTGTCTTGATAGACGTGAATTCAATATTTTTAAGTTTTTCTAAAAACTCGATGCGACGTTTGTGTACCGTAATCACAAAATCACTTCCATAGAAGATGGTCAAGCGATCGGTGATTTCTCCGATACTGTCTGAATTTTCTTTAAAATTGTCCGACATGACACGAAGAATGACAAAAGTATAATTCTCAAATTCTTCAATTTTAGGTAGATGTTCTGGTTCTTTGGAATCCTTGATCGATGCTTCATTCAAATTGAAGCGCTCTTTGATGAAGGCGAAGTCTTCTGAGGTTGGCTCAGCTATATCTATCCATTCGTAGTTCGCGATTTCTTTTTCAACAATCGTTCTGACCATAAATCTAATTTTAGTAAGGACAAGATAAGAAAGAAAATAAAAAAAGCCATCAACTCAGTTGATGGCTTTCTTAAATTAGGATGATCTTCTATTTATTTGAAGATTTATATTCTTCATTTAACTGTTTAATTACTTCATTCGTGATTTCCAAAGATGGGTCTGCATACAATACTGTTGGGTTGGTCTTCGAATAGGTCAGCACCAGTTTGTAGCCATTTTCAGCAGCATGTTTTTTCAGGAATTCGGTAATTTTGTTATAAACATTGTTGAATTCTTCAGACTCGTCCTTTGCAATGGAAGAAGAAGCTGTTTGGTCTAAACGTGCAAGCTCATCTTGTTTACGCGCCAGTTTTTGTTCCGTAGCTTGTCTATCAGGAGCAGACATTGTGGCTGCATTTTTTTGATATTCGGCAACTTCGCGTTGGAAGGCAGTACTTTTAGATTGCAGATCTGTTTGTGCTTTCTTTACTTTGTTTTCAAGCTTTGACTTAATGTCCTTAAAATATTGATATTTTTCAGAAAGTGAATCCGAGTTTAAATAGACGATTTTATCTTTGTTACTTCCCTGACTTTCCTTGCTTACCGTATTAGAGTCATTTTTTGCAGGTTCGTTTGCTGTTTTTGCACCTTGATTACATGATGCAATAGTTCCAACCAATAAAAGGCCAAAGGAAACTTTCGATACAATTGAAAATATAGTATTCATTTTTTTGTTATTTGCAAGTTATTACTGAAAACAAACCTAACATAAAAAAATCGAAATTCTAGTTTTTAGTATTAAAAAAGTAAAATTATCCTATGTATCATTAATTCCGAATATCGGGTCAATACTTCCTTATAGACTTGATAAATCGGCCGAAATTTCGTATTTTTGAATATTACATTTAAGAGGTTTTCAATGAGCGAAGAAAATAAAAATGCATCCACCTATTCGGCCGATAATATTCAGGTATTAGAGGGTTTAGAGGCGGTTCGTAAGCGTCCATCCATGTATATTGGTGACACCGGTGTAAAAGGATTGCACCATTTGGTATACGAGGTAGTTGACAATTCAATCGATGAAGCTGTAGCGGGATATTGTACAGATATCTTCGTTACTATCCATAAAGATAATTCGATTTCTGTCCGCGATAACGGTCGTGGTATTCCCACAGGAATCAACAAAAAAGAGAATAAATCGGCCTTAGAGCTTGTAATGACAGTATTGCATGCTGGAGGTAAATTTGATAAGGATACATACAAGGTTTCTGGTGGTCTGCATGGTGTCGGTGTTTCCTGTGTGAATGCGTTGTCCACCCTTTTGAAGGCTGAGGTTCACCGCGATGGAAAAATTTTCCAGCAAGAATACCAAATTGGTAAGCCTTTATATGATGTAAAGGAAGTTGGTGTTTCGGATAAGACGGGTACTATTGTAACGTTCCATCCGGATGCGACAATTTTCACGCAGACAACTGTTTATAATTACGATACATTGGCAAATCGTCTTCGTGAGCTAGCATTTTTAAATAAAGGTGTAAGTTTGACGTTGAATGATGAGCGTGAAACAAATGAAGACGGTTCTGAAAAGAAAGAAACATTCTATTCGGAGGGCGGTCTTAAAGAATTTGTGAAATTTTTGGACGGTAACCGTCAGTCGTTGATCCCTGAACCAATTTATGTTGAAGGTGTAAAACAAGGTATCCCTGTTGAACTGGCTTTACAATATAACGATACCTATTCGGAGAATGTCCATTCTTATGTGAATAACATCAATACGATTGAAGGCGGCTCTCATGTTGCCGGTTTCCGTCGTGGTTTGACACGTACCTTGAAAGCGTATGCGGACAAGTCCGGTTTGCTTAAGAACTTAAAAGTGGAAATTACCGGTGATGACTTCCGTGAAGGATTAACAGCCGTTATTTCAGTCAAGGTTGCAGAACCTCAATTTGAAGGACAAACAAAAACAAAATTAGGAAACTCTGAAGTTATGGGGGCTGTAGATGTTGCCGTAGGTGAGATCTTAGGCGTCTATTTGGAAGAGAATCCACGCGAAGCTAAATCTATCGTTCAAAAGGTTGTCATTGCGGCTCAAGCACGTGCTGCTGCGCGTAAAGCCCGTGATCTGGTGCAACGTAAAACCGTTATGGGAGGCTCCGGACTTCCAGGTAAATTGGCCGATTGCCAAGACAATGATCCGACAAAGTGTGAGATCTATTTCGTCGAGGGGGATTCTGCGGGTGGTACTGCAAAGTCTGGTCGTGATAGAAAACATCAGGCAATCATGCCTTTACGTGGTAAGATCCTTAACGTCGAAAAAGCAATGGAACATAAGATCTACGAAAATGAGGAGATCAAGAACATGTTTACAGCTTTGGGAGTGAGTGTCGGTACTGCCGAAGATGCTAAGGCATTGAATCTTGAGAAATTACGTTATCACCGCATCATTATCATGACCGATGCCGATGTGGATGGGTCCCACATTACAACATTGATCCTGACGTTCTATTTCAGGTACATGAAGGAATTGATTGAAAGAGGATATGTCTATATCGCTACGCCGCCATTATATTTGGTTAAGAAAGGAAAAGAACATGAATATGCTTGGAATGAAGATCAACGTATCAATGCGATTCAGCGTTTGAAAGGGTCAGGTAAAGAAGATAGTGTACACGTACAACGTTATAAAGGTCTTGGAGAGATGAATGCTGAACAGTTATGGGATACCACCATGAACCCCGAGACGCGTACTTTAAGACAGGTGACGATTGAAAACGCTGCGGAATGTGACCGTATTTTCTCTATGCTAATGGGGGACGAAGTTGCACCACGTCGTGAATTTATTGAGAAAAATGCACGTTACGCTAAGATTGATATTTAATTGATCTTATCATAACAGAATAAAAAAGCCTGATAAAATTTTTTATCAGGCTTTTTTTATTCTGTTATATTTCTTAATTTCATACCAGTGAATCGTTTTTCTGCCGGGATAAAGGGTTCATCGCCTAGCAATTAGCCAATATTAATTAAAACCTATTATGAAATATTGTAGCAAAATTTTGCTCTTTATAGGTTGTTTTATTGGAATAACCTGCCAGGCGCAAACAAATGAAAAAATCGATTTCCAAGATTTATTTGAAAGCTTATCGGAAGAGTTCCCAGCGGACGCTGATTTGAGTGAATTCACTGAAAAGTGGTATCATTATCTCAAACACCCGATCGATCTCAACAAAACAGATGGAAGAGAACTCACAGAATTACAGTTTTTAGACCCTTTATTAATCGAGCATCTACTGGACCATAGAACCATTTCAGGAAATTTTATTGACGTACTCGAACTACAGTCTATTGAAGGGTTTAATGATCGTGTGATCAGTTTATTGTTACCTTTCGTGAGGGTAGGCGCGGGATCTTCTCTTGAGACCCTGAAATCGAGAAATTTTAAACAGGAATTTACGGTACGATATGCCCGGACACTCCAGAAAGCAAAAGGGTACCGTATAGTCGATACGACGAAGTCCCATTATCTCGGCGATGCCAATCGTTATGCTTTTAGGTATAGAGCCCAATTGAACGATGCAGTCCACCTCGCAGTCAATATGGAGAAAGATGCTGGGGAACCCTTTTTTAGGGATAAACAAAAAATGGGATTCGATTTCTATAGCCTAAGCATATCGATAAAGAATTTTGGCCGTTTCAGGAATATCGTAATCGGCGACTATGCTTTGCAATTTGGACAAGGGCTCAGCATGTGGAACGGTTTGAATTTTGGAAAAGGAGGACTGGTACAGCATACAGCAAGACAAGGGATTGGAGTAAAGTCATATACTTCCTTAAATGAAGCAAATTTTATGCGGGGTATTGCCGGGACACTACAGATCGGTCAATTTGAGATTACACCCTATATCTCCTACCAATCCATTGATGGAAAAGTTAACCTTATCGATTCTCCTGCAACGATTTCAACAATCGCGAGTACCGGACTGCATCGGACCGCAACCGAACAGCAATACCGTCATGCCGCATCTCAACTAGCCTATGGATTGAATCTATTGTGGCGCTATAAACGGATAAAAATAGGGATTCATTTCAATCAGACTCAATTGGATGCCTTTAAAACGAGAGGCAAAGCAATACGGCAAAAAGCGGACTTTGAAGGGGATTTGCTGCGAAATATAAGTTTATATGTAAACTATACGATTCGAAATGCTTATTTATTTGGTGAATATGTGAATAGTATCGACGGCGGTTCGGCATTGGTGGCAGGAGCTATCATAAGCTTACATCCACGTTTATCATCGGTAATATTGCTTCGGGACTACAAGAAGAATTTTCATACTTTTTATGGACAGGGATTTGGTGAATCGGATAATACCTCCAACGAGCAGGGGGCTTATGTGGGGTTAACATATCAATTGGGAAGAAAATTGCTCTGGTCCAATTATGCCGATATATTTCGTTTTCCCGGAGCAAAGTATCAGGCTGATACCCAATCTACTGGGGCCGATTTCTTTAGTCAGCTGAGTTACATGTGGCACAAGAAAGGCCAACTTTCGTTGCGCTATCGTAACCGATTGAAACAAGTGAACTACCAGGGAGAGGGGCAAACCGAGAATGGGCTTGTGAATACCGGTAAACAGCAGTTAAGGCTGGAATTTCATTATCGCTTAGGTTCAATGTGGACTATTCGCTCCCGTATAGAAGCCAATTTATTTCAAAAAGAGTATCAGGAAAATAGTTTCGGATACATGTTTTATCAAGATATACTCCGGAAGTCTACCACTGGAAGGTTCCAGTCGAATATGCGGATCGCGTATTTCGATGCGGCAAGTTATGATAATCGGATCTATGCTTATGAGCGGGATGTATTATATGCTTCGGGTTTTGGAATGTACAATACACGAGGATGGAGAATGTACTTGAATCTGCAATATCGGTTAAGTCGCCATCTTCAGGTATGGGCCAAATATGCGGTCTATTATTATCCGGGGCGAGAGCGTATTGGGACTGGATTGGACCAAATTGAGGGCAATAGAAAATCCGAGGTTAAGGTGCAGTTGCGGTGGCAGTTATGAAAGAGCTGAGTTTTACACAAAGATTAGAGCGGCTGCCTATTCTTAAGATAGCTGTCGTATATATTGTGACGCTTCTCTTCACCCCTAAATTACCGATGTCGCTTTCCTTATTTCACTATATACAGCAGGGATTGGTTGTGATGACTCTGTTAACGATGTTTAGTTATTTTTTTAAAGGTACGATTCGCAAATACGGGTATACCTGCGGATATTATGTGTCTGTTGTATTATTGGGGATTTTCCAATTTTGGCGCGAGGACCCTTTGGTTGCAATCGGTCATTTCTCCCATATAATGACAGATCGTTTTGTGGTCAAAATTATTGAAGAGCCCAAAGTGAAGCGTGATATCGTTCGTTTTTCTACAGAGGTAATAGGGGCTTACCAAAAAGGTGAATTTATAGAAACGACAGGTAGACTTATGTTATCCCTAAAATCCAGCCAGAAGAATGCGCTGCAGTTTGGTGACCTACTGTGGTTAAAAGGTCAGCCCCAAGAAATAGCTCCGCCATTCAATCCAATGGAGTTTGATTATAGGGCGTATTTGAAAAGGCAGCATGTCTACCATGAACTTTTCGCAGTCTCTGGTCAGTATAAGCTGATCAGCCGGCAAGAAACAACGACTTTTTCGTTGATTGCGCTCGCTTTACAAATGAGAAGATATTTTTTGCTCAAGCTTCGACCCCATATTAAAGGGGATGAGAACTTTGCGATTGCGTCAGCTTTATTATATGGTTCCCGGAGCGATATCAGTGCCGAAAGCATACAGGCCTTCACTAATACGGGAACGATACATGTGTTAAGTGTATCGGGAATGCATGTTGCTGTTTTATTCGGGTTTTTATCCCTTATTTTCAAACGAATTGCTTGGCCTTCCTATCTCAGATGGTTGCCACTAATTTTGTTATGGAGTATGATCTGGATATATGCTTTTATTGCAGGTCTTGATCCGCCCATTACGCGGGCGGCTATTATGATTAGTTTTGTACTCTGTGCAAAGCATTTTAAACGAGGCTTTTCAACGCTCAATTCGCTTATTATTGCCGCAGTATTGATTCTGCTGGTCGTTCCAAGGGCGGTTGCTGATGTGGGATTTCAACTGTCTTTTCTAGCGGTTTTAGGTATGATTGTATGTTCGCCGCTTGTCGAGGAACTTCTTCCTGTCAAAAGACCGATATTGCGGCTTTTGAGAGATACACTGGCGGTGTCTATCGCCGCGCAAATCCTGACAACGCCACTGAGCCTTTATTATTTTGGACAGTTTCCAACTTATTTTCTGGTAGCTAACTTATTAGTCGATTTTCCTTCAACCCTAGCGATGTATCTCGGTTTTATCATGACAATTAGTCCAATGGAAGGGCTTAACGATTTAATGGGTTTCCTCTTGGAGCATCTCATTGCCTTCATCTTATACGGATTGAAACATATTGACCATTGGGCTTTTTCAACAATAAAAGTTTATCCTATGGGGCTGGAGCTCCTATTTTTGACCTATTTTGCACTGTTTTCTTGTTTATATGCTTTTCAGTGGAAAGATAAAAAATACGTTTGGTTAGGGGGATGCTGTGCAATTGGAATGCTATTGATCACTGTGCAAAAACGCTTAGAAAATAAAGATGCAGAACGATTTCGGGTCTATAATACGAAACAAGAGTTGACGATCGGTTATTTCAAAGGTGGGCGCGGTATCATTTACAGCACATTTGATTCTTTGCAAGCCCGGGGCTTGCAATATGCATGTGGAAGAGAAATTCAATTATTGACGAAAAAAGAAGTTCAGTTTGTGGCTTTGAATGGCCGGGAGCGTAAAAACTATCTTGTTACGCTCCCCTTGGGTAAAATAGCTATTCTATCACATACGCAAGGGAAAATGCCACATGCTGACCTCGTTATCGTTAGGAAAAATATATTAGATGGTTTACCCCGATTATTGAAGCAAATTAGGCCAAAACTTGTTATAATGGATGGATCCAATTCAATGGAACAATCGCTGCAAACTCAACACATGTTAGATAGTTTGGGTGTACAGAATTATCTCATGAAAGATAATTTTGCGTATGTTTGGGATAAGGAGAATTTATGACGCAAGATAGTATATCAATCTTAAGGCAATACTGGGGATTCGAATCATTTAGACCCTTGCAGGAAGAAATTATTCAATCGGTCATTTCAGGTAAAGATACCTTGGCTTTATTGCCGACTGGCGGCGGAAAGTCGATCTGTTTTCAAGTACCTGCCTTGATGCGAGAAGGGATTTGTATTGTCGTAACACCGCTTATTGCATTGATGAAAGATCAGGTTGAGCATTTGAAAAAAAATGGAATTCAGGCGGTCGCAATTTATGCTGGAATGCGGAAGAGGGAAGTGGATATTACCCTGGATAATTGCGTCTATGGGCAAATAAAATTTCTCTATCTTTCTCCGGAAAGATTGTACAATGATATGGTAAGGGAGCGCATACGGTTTATGAATGTAAATCTATTTGCCATAGACGAAGCACATTGTATTTCTCAATGGGGATATGATTTTAGGCCGCCCTATTTAGAACTCGCTAAGTTGCGGGAACTGCATCCCCAGGTTCCTTTTCTAGCTCTTACGGCGACCGCAACGGAGCGTGTCATCAGTGATATTCAGCAGAAACTGAATTTTCCGAAAGAAAATGTATTTGTCAAAAGCTTTCTTCGCGAAAATCTGGCTTATATGGCCATTGAAGAAGAGGATAAGATGGGACGTATGGTGCGGATTATACATAAGTTGGGCGGATCCGGGATTGTCTACGTCAGAAACCGGCGAGAAACGCAGGAGATAGCCCGTATTTTGGTCAATAACGGCATTTCGGCAGATTATTACCATGCCGGACTTTCGGGGCAGGAACGGGATCAGAAACAGCACGGGTGGATGACAAATGTTGTTCGCGTAATTGTAGCTACAAATGCCTTTGGGATGGGAATTGATAAACCCGACGTGCGTTTTGTGATTCATCTCGATTTGCCCGATTCGTTGGAGGCCTATTATCAAGAAGCCGGTAGGGCAGGACGAGATGGCAAGAAGGCGTATCCCGTTATTCTTTATCAAAAGACAGATGAGCAAAAACTTGTCGATAATTTGCAAGCTAGTTTTCCTGATATTCCATTTATTCAACAGACCTATCATTACCTTTGTAATCATTTTCAGATTCCCTATGGTGCTGGAGAAGGAGTGACTGTAGATTTTGATGTTGTTGCTTTTGCCAAAAAATATCAGCTGCCATTGGTTCCCGTTATGAATGCGCTGAAGTTTCTGGAACGGGACACTTGGTTGGTTTTGTCAGAAGCTATAACAATACCCTCACGCTTTAAGTTTGAAATTGATAGCGCCGAATTGTATAAAGTTCAGGTGCAGTATGTCAAATATGATAAGCTCATTAAGGCTATTTTGCGTAGCTATGGAGGCGTATTTGAAAACTATATTCTCATCAATGAATATGAATTTGCGCGTAAGTTGGGTCTGCCTTATGATCGTGTTGTCGAGCTGTTGAAGTCGTTAGAGTTGTTGGAAATAGCGAGTTATCTACCTTCTACAGATGCGCCACAATTGACCTTTTTGCAGAACCGCGTCGATTACAAACACCTGCATATCGATCATATTTTTATTCGCGATCGCCATCAGGTGAAAGAAGAAGAAGTCAATGGCATGATCGGTTACATTGAACATAGCAATTGCCGCAGTCAGTCACTATTGTTATATTTTGGCGAGAAAAATGCGGGGTTCTGTGAAGTATGCGATTTGTGTCTGATCCGCAATCATCAGGAAAAGCAGCGGGCAGATATTAAAGCAGAAATCAAAAGCAGTTTGCTCGCTGGAGCTAAAAATATCCACGATTTGATTGGTAGCTTAACGATAGGTACCGAAAAGAAAAGAATAGAAATCATCCGTGATCTCTTAGATGCGGAAAAAATCCGCTTGGAGGATAATCTCTATTCTTGGAATACCTTGTTTTAAACTATTTTTCGATGGGAAGATTAAGCTCTTCGCGCCCCCATTCTGACCAAGAACCATCGTATACACGGATTCGCTCGTGACCAGCAAGATGACAAGCAAATGCTAAGATTGAGGCCGTGATCCCCGACCCACAGGAGAAGACATATTCATTTCCGGTCGCATTAAAATGATCAAATTGCTGTTTCAATTCATCGACGGGTTTATAACTTATTCCATCAAATAACTCGTCGAAAGGGAGGTTTTTGGAATGAGGAATATGTCCACCAAGAAGGCCTTTCCGCGGTTCAGCGACTAAACCACTAAATCGACCTTTACTTCTGGCGTCAAAAATATTTACGTCAGCATCCCGATAATGTGTTAAGATATACGCTTTATCAGCATAACGGTTTGCTTGAAACTGGGCTTTAAAGTTGCCGGGTTTTACGGCAGCTGTATACTGGTCTACCAGTGGTAATTTGCTTTTTTTCCAAGCGGGAACACCACCATCTAGAATAAATACCTGTTCGAAACCCATAACCTTAAACATCCACCAGGCTCTTGGGCTCGAATAAACACCCCATCTGTCATATAATACGACGGTACTATCCTGATTGATTCCTAGGCGTTGCATTTCCTTTTCGAATACTTCTGCCGATACAAGGGTATGCGGTAATTTAGAAGTAGCATCGGAAAGTTTCCCTTCGATGTCAAAAAATTGAGAATGAGGTAGTACTTCGAACTTGGCTTCCTTGATGGATTGGCCAACTTTGTCGATGGTGCAATCAAGGAGGACAATGTCTGTATGCTGTCCCAATGATTCCTGAAGTTCGGTGGGGCTAATTAAGGCTGAATTGAATGACATAACAATAACGTTTATTGCTACAAAATTACAAAAGCATCCCTATAAAAGCAAAGCGGCTGTTCTTTTGGAACAGCCGCTTTTTATGGATTCAAATTGCTAATTACTTAGCGTTTTTATCATTTTCCATTTGCTCTTTCAATTGAGCTAACACGTCTAAGTCGCCTAAAGTAGATTTTTCAACAGAATCTTTTACTTTTTTCACAGCTGAAGACTCAGCTTTAGCGTCTTTTTTACGGTTGTTAGACTCTTCTTTGCGAGCTTCTTCTTTCTCTTCTTCCCAGATACGAGAGTGAGAAATTACCAAACGTTTGTTCTCTTTATTGAACTCGATGATTTTGAATGAAGTAACTTCATCAACTTTCAATGAAGAACCGTCTTCTTTAACAGAGTGTTTAGAAGGACAGAAACCTTCAACACCGTATTGTAAAGCTACGATATCACCTTTGTCACCAACTTTGATTACTGTACCTTCGTGGATAGAACCTTCAGTAAAGATCGTTTCGAAAGTATCCCAAGGGTTTTCTTCCAATTGTTTGTGACCTAAAGATAATTTACGGTTTTCTTCATCTAATTCTAAAACAACTACGTCTAATGTTTCACCAACTTTAGTGAATTCGTTAGGGTGGTTGATTTTTTTAGACCAAGATAAATCAGAGATGTGGATCAAACCGTCGATACCTTCTTCTAACTCAACAAATACACCGAAGTTAGTCATGTTTTTAACAACAGCTGTTTGTTTAGAACCTACAGGGTAACGCTCAGTGATGTTTTTCCAAGGATCTGGAGTCAATTGTTTGATACCTAAGCTCATTTTACGCTCATCGCGGTCTAACGTTAAGATTTGCGCTTCGATCTCGTCACCAACTTTCAAGAACTCTTGTGGAGAACGTAAGTTTTGTGACCAAGACATTTCGGAAACGTGGATCAAACCTTCAACACCAGGGATGATTTCTAGGAAAGCACCGTAATCAGCAACTGTTACGATTTTACCTTTCACTTTAGAACCAACTTCTAATGCAGTATCTAAAGATTCCCAAGGATGCTCAGATAATTGTTTCAAGCCTAAAGCAATACGTTTTTTCTCATCATCAAAGTCTAATACAACAACGTTGATTGTTTGATCTAATGACAAAACTTCTTTTGGATGATCGATACGACCCCAAGAAATATCTGTGATATGCAATAAACCGTCAACACCACCTAAGTCGATGAACACACCGAAGTCAGTGATATTTTTAACTGTTCCTTCTAATACCTGACCTTTTTCTAATTTAGCAACGATTTCAGATTTTTGGTTTTCTAAATCGTTTTCAATTAACACTTTGTGAGATACGACAACGTTTTTGAATTCGTGGTTGATTTTCACAACTTTAAATTCCATTGTTTTACCTACGTATACATCGTAGTCACGGATAGGTTTGATATCGATTTGAGATCCAGGTAAGAATGCTTCAACACCTTTGATATCAACGATAAGACCACCTTTAGTACGGCTCTTAACGAAACCAGTAATGATTGCATCATTTTCCAATGCCTCATTGATAGCTTCCCAAGATTTTTGAGTTTTAGCACGTTTGCGAGAAAGTACTAATTGACCGTTAGCATCTTCTTGAGACTCAACGAATACGTCAACTTTGTCACCAACTTTTAATTCTGGTAAGTCACGGAATTCTGATAAAGAAACTAAACCGTCAGATTTGAAACCAACATTTAAGACTACGTCTTTGTTGTTGATAGAAACTACAGTACCTTCAATAATTTCACCTTGGTTAACTTGGTTGAAAGTATCTGCGTATTGTGCTTCAAGTTTAGCGCGTTCAGCTTCGCTATAATTTCCGAAACCTTTATCATTTGCATCCCAGTCAAATTCACCTTCTGGTGTGATCCAAGTGTTTGATTTGATTTCGTCGATTAAGTTTGAATCAGCTTCTGATTCAATTTTTTCAGTGTCTTTCACTACTTTAGTGTCAGCACCTTGTAGCTCTGCGTTTTTCGCTGCTAATTCTTTTTCTGCTTCTTGTTTTTTTGCCATTAATTAATTTTCTCCTTTTTCCTACTTTGTAGGAGTTGCAAAGGTACAAAAAAACTTTAAATGCAAAATTTTATTTTTCTTATTTTATTGAAAGACTTTCAGTTATACGGGCCTTTTGAGTAAGATGACGAAACTGACTGTTGGAACGGTCGTTTGGCACCTTTTACCGTTCATATGTTGCAAGACTGATGGGTAAATTAGGCTTTTAAACCATTGTAATACACCTATTCGTCTTTCTTAAAAGAGTTGAAAATGCGTAGTTTGGCAATAACAATGGTTTGTTTAGACAGAGCTATTGCCGCATTAAGCTCATAGCCCAATAATAAAATAAGTGTATTCAGGTAAATCCAGAGCATGATGACAATCAATGTCCCGATGGATCCATAAAGTTTGTTATATGCGCCGAAATGATTGATATAAAAGGTAAATATGGAAAACGTCAATATCGCTAAAATGGTCGCCATAGAAGCTCCGGGACTGAAGAGTTTCCATTTATTGGAGTTGGAAGGACCAAATTTGTAAATACAGCTTACCGTGAAAAAGTAAATAGCAAATATAATCAACCATCGGGCTACTTTAAGTAGTATAGCCCAGAAGCTCGACTTTATACCTGTGGTTTCCTTGAGGTAGTCTATGGTAATGCCAGCTAGGGTAAATATTGTCATCCCAACTGTTAACGCAAAAATAATTAGGAAAGCCAAGGCTAAGGCAAGCAAACGTTTTCTGACCCATGGTCTTCTTTCCGTCATGAGGGAAGCCTTATTGAAGGCATTCATCAGAGAGGCCATACCATTGGTTGCAAAATAGGCCGCAAATAAAAAACCGAAAGAAAGTAATCCACCATTTTGGTTTTTAATAATATCCTCCAAAGTTGTTTCAACAACCAGAAAAGCATTTTTGGGAATAACCACGGCCAGAAAGTCCAGCAACTGTTCCTGAAAATTATTGATCGGAATATAAGGGATCAATGTAAATAAAAAAATGATACCCGGAAAAATGGCCAATAAAAAGCTATAGGAAAGGGAAGAAGCCTTGCTGACAATGGAATCTCTCGATAGCTCCTGAAAGAAAAATACAGCCACAGTATAGAGTGGTAGCGAGCCAAAGCCAGGTAGTACGACACGTTTACTCCATTCGATTAATCTAAAATAAGGTTCAATATTTAATAGCCATTGGTGGATTTTCCCCATATCAATTAAAATAGTTACTCATCTTATCCAAGAAAACCTGTGGCGGCATACAAGGTCTATTTTTTTCCATGTTGACAAAGACCAAAGTTGTCTCGCCCTGGTTGAGTAGTTCTCCGCTTTCATTGAACAGCTCATATTCGAAAATAATACGGATGGCAGGTTTCTGGCGGATTGTTACCCGTATTGTGATCAAATCATCGTATTTGCCCGGTTTCAGGTATTTTGTTTTCATCTCCGTAACGGGGAGCATGACCCCCATTTCTTCCAGCTCCTTATACGATATCCCCGTACTCCGCAGCATTTCAGTCCGCGCTATTTCGTAAAATGCAGCATAATTTCCATAATAAACATAACCCATTTGGTCTGTTTCTGCATAGCGGACACGAATCTGATGGTCAAATACAAACATTATTTTTTAATATTTCTGGCGTCCAATGCCTGTTGGAATTTACGTGCATTGATCAAATGCTCAGCCTCTGTTTTTGCAAAATTATGATACCCTGAAAAATCATCTTTGGCACACATGTAAATATAATCATGTTGCTTAAAGTTTAAGACCGCATCAATTGCAGCAATGCTTGGAATTGAAATAGGACCTGGGGGCAAGCCTCTATAGATGTAAGTATTGTAAGGATTGTCTGTTCGGAGGTGCTTATTCAATACCCTTCTGATTGTAAAGTCATTGTTTGCAAAGATCACAGTAGGATCTGCCTGTAATAACATCCCTTTTTTGAGGCGGTTTAAATATAATCCGGCTATCATGGGCATTTCATCCTGATGTAAGGCTTCCCCCTTGACGATAGAAGCCAATGTGCTAACCTGTTGTGGCGTCAAATTGAGCGCTTTTGCTTTCGCAATACGATCCGCATTCCAAAACTTTTTCCATTCGTCATCAAAACGGGCAATTACTTTTTCGGGATTGGTGTTCCAATAAATTTCGTACGTATTGGGGATGAACACCGAAACCAGATTTTCTTTTGTAAATCCATATTTCTGTGCTGTAGCCTCATCATTCAGTACAGCGATAAATTGTGCAGAATCTGCCTCAAAACTTTTTCCAAGCAGTGCGGCCATATTCTCTTTCAATCGCACATTGGAAAATCTGAATTTTACAGGTTCTTGGTAGCCACCAATCAAATTGCCAATTAAGCGTCTATTGTTCATTCCTGGAGTTAACAGATAACGTCCAGGTTTTACACTTTGATCATATTTTTTATATTGTGCGGCACGCTCAAATGAAGCAATATCATCCACTAAATTTGAATCCTTGATTGATTTCAGCACATCTTCATATTTTTCACCTTCGTGTATGTACAGGTACTTTTTCTCTCCAGATACATTCGAAGCATAAAATGCTTTATAAAATGTCCAAGCAAAATAACCTCCAACAACAATAACGATCAGAGCAATGATTTTTAACCAACTTGGTATTCCTTTTTTATTTTCCATGCTAAAATTTTTTTTTCATTTGTTGTTCGCTATTTAGGGTATTCATACAGCCTTTAGCGGTCAATGGTTGATGAAATCGCGCACATGTAGATCGGTTTCATCATGATTTTATATGATTTCTGAATCTGCCGAGAACGCTAATCCATGATTATGGAGAACATGCCATGCAGCTTTATTTTTGAGTCAATAAACTTAAAAGCCGAGACTATTCCCTTTATTCTCTTTTTCCTTTTTCTGTCCTGCAGCCGGATTTGTCGTTGTCGGTTTAGCTGCCGGGGTATTTGTTGTCGTACTTTTCGCTGGAGCAACAGGCTTGGATTGAACCGGAGGTTTTGCCGCTGGCGGATTCCCCTGTGGTTGGTTTGCCTGTGGTTTAGCTGTTGTGACACCTCCAGTTGTCGCTCCCGTTGATGGTGTCGGTGCCGTGAGCGAGAGTGTTACGTCTATTTTAGCGCCTAAGCTGGTTAAGCCCTTTTCTATTCCGGGCGACTGTACACTAATGACTGCTGTAGCTGTATCCGTTACATTTGGATCGTAGGTCACGGTACCTAGTCCTAGCCCAGCTCCCGACAAGGCAAACTTCGCTTCGTTTAGCGGAAGGCCTATTAAGTTGGGGATTTCCACTTCATTAGCACCGAGTCCATTTCCCAAAACTAGGTCTATACGCGAACCTTTAGGGATCATGCGCCCGTTACGGATTGATTGTCCCGCAAATTGAGCGTCCAACACGATATCCCTGGCAATATCTGCCACATAGGAAGTGTCTCCGATTCTAAGATTATGGTTTTTCAAGATTGCTGTTGCCTCGATCAATGTTTTGTCTTTTATATTCGGAAAAGCAACCTCAGGAGCTACTTGCGTGATAATGGTCAAATAGATCGTCCGGCCTGATTTTACATGGAAGCCTTGTTCGGGATCCTGCTCGATGACCATGCCGGGTTTGGCATCCATCTGATAAACGGAATCGATTTGATATTCGAGCCCAGCGTTCTCCAGCGCCTGGATAGCAGCACTGATATGAAGACCTTTCACTTTAGGGACGGCTATAGATTCATCATGTTTGGTATATATTTTCAGTCCAACGTATACGAAAAGGAATACACATACTATCGCGATAAGAGCGGCAATAAGATTTTTCCTAAAAGTGGGGGTCTGAAGATATTGTACGACTTTGGACATTTCTCTGTTTGATAAAAATTAATTCTGCATAGAACCGCAATATTAAAGCCAAGTTTGCAGAATGATTAAATAAAATTATTCCTCACAAAATTATTCGTTTTTCCGTGTATAGCAAATTATATTTGCTATTCGAATCGCTAAAATTTATGAAAGCAAAAATAGCATTAATAACTGGAGGTTATACAGGAGAAGCTGAAGTTTCTTTTAAAAGTTCTGCCTTCGTCAATTCTCAACTTGATCACAACAAATATGATGTGTATTTGATTACCGTGACCAAAGAAGCATGGTACTACGAAGATTTAGCAGGTAAACGGCATCCGATTTCAAAAGCAGATTTTACGCTTCCATTGAACGGAGATACCTTAAGCTTTGACTTAGCATTTATTATGGTGCATGGTGTGCCTGGGGAAGACGGAAGACTTCAGAGCTATTTTGATTTATTGGACATTCCTTATACCTCATGTGATGCCTTGACCTCCGCATTGACCATGAATAAAGGGTATACAAAAGCGATCTTATCGGATATTCCGGAATTGCATTTGGCAAAATCGGTCTTATTGTTTGAATCGCAACGCCCAGAAGCGATCAAAATCGTCGAAAGCAATCTTTCACTCCCTTATTTTGTGAAACCTAATGCCGGTGGTAGTAGTATCGGAATGACCAAGGTAAAGGAATCTGCACAATTACAGGAAGCGATTGATAAAGCTTTTGATGCGGAAAATACGGGGAAACAGGTGATTGTTGAAGAATTTGTGACTGGACGCGAATTTTCCGAGGGAATTTTTCGCAATTCAAAAGGCGAGCTCGTTGTTTTACCTGCTACAGAAGTTCGTACTACACGTGAATTTTTTGATTATGAAGCCAAATATGTGCCCGGATTGACCGAAGAGATTACACCGGCAGCGCTGACGACAGAAGAGCAGGCGCGTGCTGCACGTATTTTAAGGGAAATTTATGTGAGATTGAACTGTAAGGGTATGGTTCGTGTAGACTTCTTTTTGGAAACTGGTACCGATAAATTTTATTTTATCGAGATTAATACTGTTCCTGGACAGACTGCGCAAAGCTTTATTCCGCAGCAAGTACGGGCTTTTGGGATGAAGGAGGGAGATTTTTACGGCGAATTGATCGAAACAGCCTTACAATCGAAATAGTTCTATTTCAAAAATACCTTGAAGCAAGCAGCCTTCAGGACAAGGCGGATAAAAATATACCGCGATAGCGACGCAGGCAAACGGCTTTCATAACTTGAAAGCCGTTTTTTATGTTTTATTTTCTGAAATCAAATTTGGATAGATCAGGTCTAAACTTTTTAGCTCTTTTCAGCTCCTCCTGATAAATTACCTGACCAATATTTTTTAAAAAAGGATAGGTTACTGTTTCATATTCATAGCGTCCATCGTTATAGATGCCATTTTCATTGGACTGCACAACAACGGCGAGCATAAATTCCACCCCATGTTCAAAGTCGACGATATAGGCATTATCAATATTATAGCCGTAAGAATCGCCATACTTGTTGAAAATCCGGATGTTGGGATTTAAGGTCGCGTTTTTTTCACGACCATAAAAAAGGAGCTTGCTATACGTTGGCCAGAATTCTGCTGGATCATATTTTGGGAAATCTGATTCAAAGGGATAGCGTGACATATAGTCATAGAGGAGCGCGTAATCATCTTTTTTCAGATTAAATCGTTCCTTAGGCCGAAATGTTTCGGGAAATAACAATTTCTTCAATATCAGCTGTTGATCTTGCAAAGCGTATACATTTAATCCTTCAAAACTCCAAGGCTCATGAACAAGTTCATCTTTATCGTTTATGTAACCTTTCCCCTGAAGCGTATTGGACAGCTTGATGGTATAATCCTTGGGATCGAACTGTGCTTCTTGTTTATAGATAATATCCTTCCCCTTATAAAAGGTGACGGGGTTGGTATGTTTGGCCCATATGCCTTTGTCGCCAATAGCAAGACGGTTGACAATGCGGCTATATTTAGTGCCGTATCTTTTAAGTTTCGCATTCAGTTCTCCACGACCAATAAATTCAAAGAGCCTATTTTGTGCATCATTATCGCTGGTCAATAGTATCTTTTTTACGTATTGTGCAACAGAGGGAAGACCATTGGCGGCCGATTCGTCCACAAGAACCTTAGTCTGCTTTTCAAAAGCAGAATCAATGCGGAGCGGAGTATCTTTGGTTAAACCGGCAATATGGAGGTCATTGATTTTTTCCAAAGCCAAAATTGCGGTCGGAAGTTTTACGGTGCTTGCCGGATAAAAATACCAATGTGGATTAAGGCGATAGCTATACGACCTGAAATGTGGAATATTGGATTTATCACGATCGATCTGCGTGTAAAGGATCTGTACCTCGTTTTTAGTAGGGTGACTTAATATTTTCTGAAATAGATCTGGATGGCTTTGGAGTAACTTTTCCAGGTATATGGTATCTACCTTTTGAGCGTATAGATCTGACATAAATAGGGTGAGAAATAGGGTGAGGTATTTGCGCATATCCAAGTATCGTGTTTATTTACTATCGGTTAAACTCCTCTATGGCTTTTAACAGCTGGTTTTTTGATAACAGTTTTTTGGCTTTTTCATTTCCCTCCACATAAGGCTCCAGGGTTTCTTTTTTCATTGGTAAAATTTCATTCGCCTTTTCCATCTTGAAATGCGATATCGCAGGCTGATTAATATCAGCGGTCATGCTATAGCGACGGATTCGTCTTTCATAACTAACAGTGTCCACCAGGAATAACCAGCAGCTATCTTGTGGAATGCCTTTAATTTTCTTATTCCAATAATCTATCCGATAAATTTCTTTTGTTTGATCTGGTGTTACAGTGTATTTTTTGCCTTTTTCCCGCCAAGATATCTCACTGGGTTTGGTTGCCGTTCTCAATTTTATTTTGGTTTTTGAAACGACAGTACTGTCATTTTTTAAAACAATATAAAATTTATACCTACTGCTGATCGGTTCGCGGTCGAAAGAATAGAGGATCGGCGCATACGATCCTGGTATTGTAATATTACCACCTGGCGTACGTATCGTATACGGTGCGCGGAATTGCGCAAAAACTTGCGACAAATTACCCAGCATAACAAGTCCGAAGCATAAAATAGGCAGCATATACTTGGGCGTTCCAGTGTATGTTTGCCTGTTGGTTTTAATACCCATGGATTTATTTTTTCGTATAAACTTCAAAGGTATAAGCAAATGCATGTTTCTCATCGGCTTGATGCGAATCTGAAGCAACTAATTCCCATTCTTCTGACGGTAATTCAGGAAAGAAAGCGTCACCTTTGATGGTGGTATGTACGCGCGTCAGAAGCACTTTATTTGCCAAGGGTAGCGCTTGCTGATAAATGTTTGCGCCACCAATGATGAATACCTCACGTTCATCCCGGCAATACAAGAGTGCCTCTTGGATGCTGTTGGCAACATCAATATCTTCTCCCTGGAAATTCGCGTTACGTGTAATGACAATATTCCTTCTGTCTGGTAATGCTTTGCCTATAGCCTCAAAAGTCTTTCTACCCATTAGGACAGAGTGCTCAATGGTATTTCTCTTAAAATATTTAAAGTCGTTGGGTAAATGCCAAGGCATCTGATTGTCGATTCCGATGGCATTGTTTTCCGACGCAGCTACGATTAATGTGATCGTTGGGTTGCTCATTTTTGATATAAGGTGATTATTCGTTCGCTAAAATATGTTACAAAATCAGGTACCTTCCTTGTTAAACGGCCACCGGAGCTTTGATATGTGGATGGGATTCGTAGTTTAACAATTCAAAATCTTCAAACTTAAAATTAAAGATATCTTTTACTTCTGGGTTTATTTTCATCTGGGGTAGCGCTTTTGGCTTGCGGCTCAATTGGAGCTCCGTTTGCTCGAAGTGATTACTGTAGATATGTGCATCGCCCAGGGTGTGGATAAACTCTGCGGCTTCCATGTCGCAAACCTGTGCGACCATCATCGTCAATAAAGCATAAGACGCAATGTTGAAAGGAACGCCCAAGAATATATCGGCACTACGTTGATAGAGTTGACAGGACAATTGCGGCTTTAAGATACCTTTTTCAGGTTGTGCCGGAGCGACATAAAACTGAAAAAAGGCATGACAAGGAGGTAATGCCATATGCTCTATTTCGGCAACATTCCATGCCGATACAATAATACGGCGTGAATCCGGTGAATTTTTTAGCTGGTTGATAACCTGTGTGATCTGATCGATATGACGGCCATCAGGTGTTGGCCAGGAGCGCCATTGTGATCCGTATACAGGGCCCAAATTTCCTTGTTCGTCAGCCCACTCGTCCCAAATGCTTACGCCATTTTCTTTGAGATACTGAATATTGGTTTCACCTTTAAGAAACCAGATCAATTCATGGATAATGGACCGCAGGTGTAATTTCTTCGTCGTTACCAAAGGGAAACCTTCCTGAAGGTTGAAACGCATCTGATATCCAAAGACACTTTTGGTACCTGTGCCCGTACGATCTGTCTTTACAACACCATTCGTATATACATGTCTGAGTAAATCTAAATATTGTTTCATCTGTAAAAAGTAATTATTAAATACCAAATATCAATGCTTTAATCGAACTGGATAGAACGAATAGCACTTTTATGTGTCTGATTCTCAATCGGGGAATATTTGAATACATCATGTCCGGCTCTAATTTAGTTTGTCCGTATTAAGCCGCCGGTGCATTCAACCTTTCAAGATAGTCAAAACTAAGGAAAATCCTTATAACGAGAAAGTCAAAACTTAAAATGATAAGAGGGGTTACTGAAAAAAAATGTAATTTTGCAAAATATTATGGAGAATAAGAAAGTAGCTTTTTATACACTTGGATGTAAACTGAATTATTCGGAGACATCATCCATTGGTCGTTTATTTAAAGATGCAGGCTATGATACCACAGCGTTCAATAGCCGTGCAGACGTTTATGTAATCAATACATGTTCGGTAACGGATAATGCTGACAAGAAGTGTAGAAAAGTAGTGAAGGAAGCTTTAAAGCACTCTCCCAACGCCTATATTACGATTGTTGGCTGTTATGCGCAGCTAAAACCGAAAGAGATTGCAGAGATTCCCGGAGTGGACATGGTCTTAGGTGCAGCTGAAAAGTTTAATATTATTGAGCATATCAATGATTTGACGAAACAGGAAAAAACGATCGTTTATAATGGTCCAATCGATGAGACCAATCAATTTGTCTCGGCTTATTCGATTGGCGATCGTACGCGTACGTTCCTAAAAGTACAGGACGGGTGCGATTATTCATGTACATTTTGTACGATTCCTTTGGCACGTGGTGGAAGCCGCTCGGGCAAGATCGAAGATATTGTGCGTCAAGCAGAAGAAATTGCAGCTTCAGGCGTCAAAGAAATCGTGTTGACAGGCGTAAATATTGGCGATTTTGGTATTCGGGATGGTAAGCGCGAAGACCGGTTCTTGGATTTGGTACAAGCACTGGATGAAGTCGAAGGGATTGATAGAATTCGTATTTCCTCGATAGAACCCAATCTTCTTTCCAATGATATTATTGAGTTTGTGGCCCAATCAAAACGTTTTGTTCCACATTTCCATATGCCATTGCAGTCTGGAAGCAATAAAATTCTGAGTTTAATGCGCAGAAGGTACAAAAGAGAGCTTTACACAGAGCGCGTCGCTTTTATCAAGTCATTGATGCCTAATTGCTGTATCGGTGTTGACGTTATTGTCGGATTTCCGGGAGAAACACGTGAAGACTTTATCGATACATACAATTTCTTGAATGATTTGGATATTTCTTACCTGCATGTCTTTACCTATTCAGAAAGGGAGAATACGATTGCTGCTCAAATGGACGGTGCTGTACCGGGAGCTCAACGCAGCGATCGTAGCAAAATGTTGCACATCCTTTCGGAGAAGAAGCGCCGTGCGTTTTATGAGTCACAGCTTGGTGAGACTGGTGATGTTTTGTTTGAAGCAGACGAAAAAGATGGTTATATGCATGGTTTTTCTAAAAACTATGTCAAAGTACGGACCTTATACGATCCATTATTGGTGAATGAGGTTGTGCCGGTTAAATTTATGGAAGTAACGGATTCCTGTGAAGTGGAAGTAGAAGAAATTCCGGAGACACTGACACATTAATCTTTGTAGGGTTATACCATATTTAGATTTTATAATATACAAAAAAGGCAATCTTATTAGAGAAGATTGCCTTTTTTTCGTTAAAGGGAATTCCATAATTTCCCTATTGATTGCAGCATACAGTTGTGTTCCTGATCAAATTGACTGCAGTATTCTGACCGGAAGTGGATCGGTCGCCTAATGCGTATTGCTCTTTGCTGCATTTAACCAGATGACGGTACCCAAGATCAAAAGTACCCCGAGCCATTGTATCGTGGATACACTTTCATGAAGTATAAAAAACGACATACAGGTGGCTACGGGTAGCTCCGCCGAACTTAATATTCCGCCTAAGGAGAAGCCCGTTTTCGGTAGGCCATAGGCAAATAATAAAGGCGGGATGACCGTGCCAAATAGCGAGAGGATCAAGCCGAAATAGAGAAAGTTACCATCAAATTGACCATTCCATAAATAAGCAGGTGGAAACAAGGTGAAGACCAGTATACAGGCCCCCGTTACCATAATAGCACTTTTTTGAATGGGGTGATAGTCATTGCCGACACGCCCATTCACGATCATGAAGACCGAATAGGCCGTCGCCGCTAATAGACCAAATAAGACACCTGTTAGGTTGAGGTGTTGTAAGCCTTTTTCAATAAGTCCAGTCGCTAATAATGTTGCAATGAGTACAATGCCGATACCAATCAGATTGTTTTTTGAAGGTTTTGCCTTGAAAAAGATAAATTCGATTACCACACCGATCCAGATATACTGCATGAGCAGTACGATGGCCAACGAAGCCGGGACGAGCTGTACACATTTGTAATAGAGAATGCTCACCAAACCGGTCGAAGTACCACTGATTAATATCTTGATCCATGAAGATTTCTTGCTTGAAGAGTGAAATGACTTTGCTGAAAAGAGTTTGATGATGATATAGATAAGCCAAAGGATAAGCATGCCAAACAATACCTGAATTCCCGTTACCTCTCCTAAATTCAACCCTTTACCATAGGCTTTTTTAACAAACGTTGATAGTATCCCAAAACTACTCGCACCTAAAAAGACAGCTAATGCACCTTTTAATTTTTCCATTCTCAAATAAATTAGGCGTCAAAGTTACGATTTCTGAACAATTCTTTTTCTTATCTGACGTTCTTATCAAGAAAAGCAATCTCCGGGGGCAAGCTTAACAGTACTGCTTAAATGCGTCCAACAAGGGAAATTTACAGGCTGGAAACTGTATTGTTCGTCGTAGTACGTTGCGGAGGACAGTTTTATAGCAGAAGTCATCGGAGTAAATTGTTTTTTAGCAGTAGGCAAATTTATTGGATATCAACAGCAATTTAATTAAGTTTGTTATGCAAGTAAGTTTGTTAAGCAAGAACGTAAATCGAACAGCATGGGTGTCAGATCTTATTTTATCTTCTTTTTAGGTGCAGTTCTATTTTTGAGCAGTTGTTCAACGAAGAAAAAGGTACTTAGCTCCAAAACACATTCTTCCAATGGTTCGGTTTTGACAGATGCGAGCTCAGCGCGTGGAAAAACTTTTTCGGGATCCAAACTTGACAATTATGCAGACTTACTCAATGTGAGTACCAAAAAACTAAATCCGCACCTTTATTCCTTTATTGACGATTGGATGGGGATACCGCATCGTATGGGTGGACAGACCAAATCGGGGGTAGATTGCTCGGGATTTGTTAATTTGCTCTATATTGAAGTATACAAAGGGAATTTGCCGCGGACTTCCCGTGACATGGAAGGAATAGTAAAAAGAAAAAAGGTCGATAAACTCGAAGAAGGGGATCTCGTGTTTTTTTCTTTCGGACGAAACGGAATAGATCATGTTGGTGTATACCTGCATAATAACAAGTTTGTTCATGTTTCGACCCGCAAAGGTGTTATTATCTCTGATCTTTCTGACAGCTGGTATGCGAAGACCTTTGTTGACGCGGGCTCTCCCAATATCTAAATGCGTGACTTTCATGTAGGTTTTATGTCATATCTTGATATAAACTTTTATACCCTGTATAAATCCTTATTTTTGTCAAAATTTTATAGAAATGACAATCAAGAGTAAGAAGATTTTTTTGGGCCTTTGTATTATTGTGCCGTTTTTGATGTATTGTGTTTATTACTATAGTAATATGATCAAAAATGCCCCTTTTCGTTTTGCCGATTTTGAATCCATTGAATTCAAATACGGCGAGCCGAACCACATGGTCAACGAATACGATTCAAAAACACGTATCTATAAATATTTAGACAAAAAAGATTCTCTAATTACCGATACTGTAAAATTTACAAAAGACGATTTATTATACCTCCACCGCAAAGCAATGGAACTCGGCTTTTGGAACCTGGACACCGATATGACCGGACCCGAATGGCAGCAGGATTCAACAAATTCCAAAGTCCCACGTTTTTATTTGGAATTCAACTATAAAGATAAGTCCAAGCATATTACTTTGGATGCAGATTTTGCAGGTAACCCTCGTATGCACGACGCTGCAAAATCAATGATCGATGAAGTCAACCGCATGTTGGCGACAGCACAAGCCAGATAGTTAAGAAATAAACCCTAAGGGTAAAGAGAGAAATCAAGCAATGGTTTCTCCTTTTTTGTGCCAAATATCCGTCTGAAAACAAAGGGTGGAAGAAGGATTTAAGTAGCTAACAATATTATTTCTAATAGGGATTTTATAGGAGCTAATAGGGACCTGACAGGGACCTCATTCGGATGAATGCGAATAAAACATGGATAAAGTCCCTATAACGATAATATTAAATATGGGTTAATTAATACGGAAATATTAAATTGTTGCCTTTGTTTTTTTGATAAATTCTTTATATTCTCTTTATACTCCGTTAACCTGAATCGGATACTTTAGCGCCAAAACAAATTTCATATGAAAGCATTTTTGGCATTAGCAATTTCCTGGGCATGCGTAAACGCTGTGCAGGCACAAGATGTTGCGAAAGGAAAAGTTTATCTGGACGTAAACAAAAACGGAAAATTAGATAAAAATGAAAAAGGCATTGCGTCTGTTTCTGTTAGTAACGGGCGGGAGGTGACAACAACGGATAAAGATGGTGATTATCAATTACCCGTTGGAAATGACAATATCATTTTCGTAGTCAAACCAACAGGTTATACCTTACCTTTGGATGAAAATAACCATCCAAAATTCTATTACATCCATAAACTGAACGGTAGTCCAGTTTCAAAATACCCTGCTGTTGCTGCTACAGGAAAACTCCCTGCTGCTGTAAATTTTGCATTGTATCAACAAGATGAGGATCCTAATTTTTCAGCTTTTGTTTTTGGTGATCCACAGGCTTACACGGAGGAAGAACTGGCCTATTTCAAAAATGGTGTGATCAATGAAATTTCCGATAAGACAATTGCGAAATTCGGAATAAGCTTGGGCGACTTGGTAGGTGACGATCTTTCACTTCAGCCAAAGTATAAATCGGTGATTTCCACGATGGGCCTGCCATGGTATAATGTCATGGGAAACCACGATATGAACTATGATGCTAAAGTGGATAGCCTCTCCGATGAATCGTTCGAGCGGACGTTTGGCCCCAATAATTATGCGTTCAACTATGGAAATACGCATTTTATCATTCTTGATAATATCATTTATCCGAATCCACGGACAGGTAAAGGTTATTTAGGCGGATTCCGTAAAGATCAGCTTGATTTTGTGGAAAATGACTTAAGAAACGTTGCTAAAGACAAATTGATTGTGTTGGCATTTCACATTCCTTTATATCATCAAAACTCGGATGTCTTTCGTAACGAAGATAGACAACGTCTGTTCGATATTTTGGCTCCCTTTAAGCACAGCTTGTCTTTATCGGCACATACACACTTTCAGCGTCAATATTTTTATGGACAAAAAGACGGATGGAAACAAGAAAAGCCACATCACGAATATAACGTAGGTACAACCTCTGGCGACTGGTATTCGGGGGAGTTGAATGACAAAGGAATTCCTGTTTCTACAATGCGCGATGGTACACCAAAAGGGTATGCCATTTTAAAAATAGAGGGCAACCAATACAGTTTTGATTATAAGGTTGTCGGTAAGCCAGCAACGTATCAGATCGATTTATATGGCGCTACGGTAGTCCCAGAAAAATACACAAAGAGATATCCGATATACGCTAATTTTTTCATTGGAAAGGAAGGTGACAAGGTAACGTATAGAATTAATCAGGGCGAATGGAAGGAAATGGATTTTGTCAATGAAAACGATCCAGCATTTCTAAATTCTCTGGCTAAGTACGATACAGCAACTGAATTAAAGAATACGCGTAGACCTTCAAACCCTGAAAAATCCAGCCACTTGTGGATGGCTAATTTGCCAAAACTTAAAGCTGGTAAATATCAGATTGAGGTTCAGGCGGTTGATCTTTTCAATAGAGTACACCTGGCAACGAAGACTATTGAGGTGAGATAAATAACCATTTGTAGAGTTGTTTTAAGTTTAAAGATAGCTTAAGATGCACTTAACATAACCATCCTATATTTGTGTAGAGTAATTTTTGATTCATAAAGAGTTAGGGTTAATGTGTAGATCTGTTGTGAAACACGTCTGAAAATTTAGTTTGTTTTTAAAGTGAAGGTAATCTCCCCAGATTACCTTTCACTGTTTTTGGAACGTTCAGACTAAATTACGGCGCCAGTATTTAAATGCTTTTGGGTGGCCTGTTCTTACAGTTCATTCGATTTGTACAGACAAGGTTTTGTAGGGCAATTCGTTTGGTATATGAACTTTAGTTAGTAGATGAACACTTAGTTGGGCCGTGGTATTTCTTCTGAAAGTGTCTGATGTTATTGGCCAGAAAGAACATTCCGTTCGCTTTTATCGTTGTCGGTCTGCGAAGTCATGTAGGCTTTGTTGCCGCATAACATGACGGAAATCATCCGATGCCGGATTTTCAAAGATCTCCAGGTCGAAGTATTTTGTGGCGGCAAATAGGTGGTCGAATACATCTGAAACAATTCCTTCGTAATATTCCCAGCGGATATCGTTTACAAAGAAATAAAGTTCGACTGGAACACCGTGTTCGGTTGAAGCAAGCTGACGCACCATCAGGGGCATGGTCTTGTGGATATTGGGGTTTTGACGCAAATAGGTGAGCGTATAAGCTCTGAACATCCCTAAATTGGTCATTTTGCGGCCGTTTATGGGGCTTGACTGATCTATCTGTTGTTCGGTGTTGAATTGGTCAATTGTCTTGGCGCGCTCTTCGATATAAGGCCGCAGGATCTGTATATTTTTGAGTTTTTCAATTTCTTCATTTTCTAAAAATCGAATCGTGGAAATTTTGATATTTATGGCCCGCTTTAAGCGCCTACCGCCCGACTGCTGCATGCCCCTGTAATTTTTGAACGAATCCGACAATAGCGTATGTGTCGGTATCGTCGTAATGGTCTTATCAAAGTTCTGTACTTTTACATTATTGAGGTTAATCTCTTTGACCGTTCCATCGGCGCCATATTTGGGCATCTCTATCCAATCTCCGACACGGATGGAGTCGTTGGCCGAAACTTGTATACTAGCAACAAATCCCAGTATAGTGTCTTTGAATACCAACATCAATATCGCTGACGCAGCACCTAAGGATAATAAGAAGGACCAGGGAGATTTTCCTGTCAGTATGGAGAAACAGATCGTCCCACCGATAAATAATAGGATGATTTGACAGACCTGTAAATAACTCTCCAGGGGTTTGTCGGCAAAAGATTTTTTCATGCGCAGCATATCCCGTAAACTCTTCAGAAGCGAATGAATAATCAGCAAACTGACGGCAGTCGTCGCGATGTCAAGTACTTTATTGCTATTTTCTTTCCAGGTTGGAAACCCCATGAAGATAATGGGCATGATATATTGTGCCACTAAGATCGGGACAAAATGAGCAACAAGTTTCAGTGTTTTATTGCGGATCAATAGATCATCAAAGCGATTTGTGCTGCGTCTAATGGCTTTGATTGTTAACAGGAGTAATGTTCTTTTGGTGAAATAGTCAATGATGATCAAAAACAAGACAACCAGTAGGAGTAAAAGGATCGAGTTAACAAAATGACTGCCCTGATTATCAAGGCCAAGTTGTTTAATCCATTGAAATGTCCAATTATAGATGTGGGATTGAGAATCTTTGAATAATTCCGTTGCTGTGCTTTGCATGTTACAAATATACAAAAAGCCGCAATTAGCGGCTTTTTGTTATTTTGAATTGAGCGGTTCACGCTCGTGTTTATGTCTAAAGAAGACTGCAAAAAGGACTGCTATAACCAAGGTGTAGATGGCAAAAGCTAGCCAGATGTCATGCCAGTCTTTTAGCATGAGGTTACCACTTAACATGCCGTCAGGTAAGATTGAGATACTCTTTTCCTGCAGAAAATGTAGGAAGTGGGTGTTGTCGATTGTTGTATCTAAATATTGTGCGAGATCTTTGCTGTTTTGAAAACTTTTGGTAAAGTAGTGGTCAATGATCCAACCCGATGCAAAACTGCCTACAACGGCACCAAAACCATTTGTCATCATCATAAACAAACCTTGTGCCGAGCTGCGTATGCTTGATGTTGTCGAGGTTTCGACAAATAATGAACCTGAAATATTAAAAAAATCAAATGCCATACCATAAACGATGCATGATAATACAATCATCCAAAGCCCGCCAGCAGGGTCACCAAAGGAGAATAATCCAAAACGTAATACCCAGGCTAACATCGAAATCAGCATGACCTTTTTTATACCGAATCTTTTAAGAAAAAATGGAATAGCCAAAATAAATAGTGTCTCGGATATCTGGGAAATCGACATAATGATGGTCGAATATTTCACAACGAAAGATTCTGCAAATTTAGGATAGAATTTAAATTCATCCAAGAATACATCACCGTAGGCATTGGTCAATTGGAGTGCGGCCCCCAAGAACATGGAAAAAATAAAAAATAAAGCCATTTTATAATTTCCGAAAAGTTTAAATGCCTCTAAGCCTAATAGTTGTGTCCAGGAAGCGTCTTCCTGTTGTAACTTTTTTGGCGGACATTTAGGTAGCGTAAAAGCATAGAGACTTAAAGCCAGCGCTGCGGTTCCGGCGATATAAAATTGATAAGCTGTAGCCTTGTTGCCGGTTAAATTGGTGATCCACATGGCGACGATAAAGCCTATCGTTCCGAATACCCGGATAGGGGGGAATGCCTTGACCAAATCGTAGTTATTTTCATTCAATGCCGTATACGCAATGGAGTTGGATAGGGCCAAAGTGGGCATATAAAAACACATCGCCGCTAGCATTGCATAAAAAAAAGTGTTTGGATCATTTACCTGCGGTAAATAGAATAAAACACCCGCATAACATAAGTGAAGGATAAAATATAATCTTTCGGCATTTATCCAACGATCGGCGATAATTCCCATCAGAGTAGGCATAAATAAAGAAGCGATCCCCATGGTTGCGAAAATAGCTCCAAATTGTGTACCATCCCATTGTTTTGTGCCAAACCAATAGTTTGCTATTGTAATCAACCATGCTCCCCAGACAAAGAACTGAAAGAAGCTCATAATGGTCAATCTTAATTTAATAGACATAAATCGATGTTATTTAAAATTTTTATTTCGCTTTAATGAAAGGAGTTATTTTCTTTTGGAAATCTCATCCCTAATCAAGGCAGCCTGCTCGTAGTTTTCTTCGGTCAAAGCCTGATTAAGTGCTTGCTCCAGTTGCTCATCTGTCAACGAGGAGAAAGGGTTTTGTGGGGATTTTGAAGGAGTTTTTTCTTCGACCTCAACAACACTTGGATCCTGAACTTTGTTGGATTTGTCCAGGTTTTCCAAAAATGCAAACTCATGTCCTTCAATGATGATTCCAGCAGAGGACATAATAAATTCATAGGCATAGATCGGAGCTTCAAACCGTACAGCCAGTGCAACGGCATCGGATGTGCGGGCATCAATCTCTACAATCTTATTGCCGTCAGAACAGATAATTTTAGCATAAAATATACCTTCAATCAAATTATAGATCAGTACTTCAATGAGTTTAATACCAAAAGAATCTGCAAAAGATTGAAATAGGTCGTGTGTGAGCGGACGACTAGGAATCATTTTCTCTATCCGAATAGCAATAGCCTGAGCCTCGTGGCTGCCGATAATGATGGGCAATCTTCTGTTGCCCTCCACTTCTCCCAATACAAGGGCGTAAGCCCCAGACTGTGTTTGACTATAGGATAAACCAACGATATCTAATCTGATTTTCTTCATTTTAATTCCAAAGCGGTCTACAAACTTAGATAAATTTGCTTTTATATGCAATTATAACAACTAAAAACTCCCCATTCATTTTGGATAAATGGGGAGAATATATCGGATGAAAGCTTTAAATACCTTTGTAAGCCTTCAATGCGTGCGTTAATTTCGGAACGACGTCGAAGGCATCGCCTACAATTCCATAGTCGGCCACCTTGAAAAAGGGCGCTTCTGGATCTTTGTTGATGACAACGATTGTTTTAGAAGAGCTTACCCCCGCCAAATGCTGGATCGCTCCGGAGATACCAATTGCGATATAGAGATTGGGACTCACTACAATACCTGTTTGGCCTACGTGTTCCGAATGCGGGCGCCAGCCAGCATCGGATACTGGTTTTGAACAGGCTGTAGCTGCGCCAAGCACATCGGCGAGTTCTTCAATTATCCCCCAGTTTTCAGGTCCTTTTAGACCACGGCCGGCAGAGACGACGATTTCAGCTTCCGGTAGGGATATTTTGTCTGTTGCACGAACAATCTCTTTGACCATAGTTGTAAAATCTGTTTGGTCAATATTCGGAGCAAAAGTTTCGACATTTGCGCTACCACCGGTCTCTTTTGTTTCATATGCATTTGGACTAAGTGCGATGACTTTTATATCCGAGGTTAGTTCGAGCGTAGCGAACGCTTTATTGGAGAACGCTGTTTTTTTGACAGTCAGTTTGTCGCCATTGATTGTGGGCAATTCGAGTGCGCCATCGGCCAGACCAGCCTCCAATTTGGCTGCAATACGGGGAGCGAGTCCCTTACCTGAGAATGAGTTGGACAGCACAAGTATTTTTGAACCGGTACTTTTTACGGCTTCAGCAATGATGCTTGCATACGCTTGGTTTATAAAAGAAGCAAGTTGTTCATTATTGACATTTAATACTTTGGAAGCACCGTACTTGCCCAAACCAGCAAGTTCGTCTTCAGCGACATTTCCGATTGAAATAGCCACAAGATCAGTCTGTATGTTATCGGCGATGGATTTTGCATAAGAAACAACTTCAAAAGCAGATTTTTTGAATTTTCCATCGGTATTTTCTACATATACGAGTATAGACATAGTGTTTTAGCGTTTAAAGATTAAATAACTTTAGCTTCATCATGAAGAAGGGAGACTAATTTTTCTACCTCGGAAGCGTCAACAAGTTTGACCGTACCCCGTGGAGCAGGCGTCTCATAGCTGACAATGTGTTCAAGAACGTCTATTGCGGAAGGTTCCAGCACATCCAATGGTTTGGTCCGTGCGCTCATAATACCACGCATATTCGGTATTTTGGGGTCGGCAACACCTTCGGCAGTGCCAATGACGATGGGTAGCTTTGCTGTCAATACTTCTTTTCCTCCTTCAATCTCGCGCTCAACTGTGACTGCGTCGCCCGCAATGTCAACTTTTTTGGCAATGGAAACAGAAGGGATATGCAGCAGTTCACCTACGATTGCTCCCACTTGAGCACCGTTATAGTCGATTGATTCGCGGCCGGTTAAGATCAAATCAAATGCATTGTCTTTGGCATATTGTGCTATCTGATTCGCAACAAACCAAGCATCGCGCGGAACGGCGTTAATCCGTACAGCATTGTCTGCACCAATTGCCAATGCTTTTCGAATGGTTGCATCAGTAGATGCATCGCCCACATTGATGACAGTTACGGTTCCTTTTCCACCTTCGGCCAACTCAACTGCTTTGGATAAAGCAATTTCATCATAAGGGTTTATAATGAATTGTACACCAGCTGTATTAAATGCAGTGTTGTCATTTGTAAAAGTGATTTTGGATGTAGTGTCAGGGACATTACTTATACAAACTAATATTTTCATATACGATTGGTTTTACTCAAACTTACCATATTTTCTTTCAATTAAAAAGTGCTAAGGCGTTTTAAATGCTGTTAAAAAGTAGTCTTGCGATTTTGATGAATTTGCAATTTTACCAGTTGTTTTCTTGTATTTTTTTTGATGTGATATAATATTGAGGTGTTTTGTTGTCTTTTTTGTAATTTTTTATTTTAAATAGCCGGTTCTTGACAATAGATTTATTACGTCAGTAAATTGTCATTTTATATGCTAGCATAGTAATTTTATATAACATCGCACCTCATTCGGGGTTCCTGTTTACAAAAACCTTTCGTGTGATATGGAGAAGCGGGGAATTGTTTTAATGGATATACAATTAAATTGCATATAATATGCAATTTGTCTAAGTTTGAAATAAAAAAGATATGTCGACACGATTGGATCAACTGAATGAATTTTTGAAAGAGAGCCCCGAAGATCCATTTTTAAAATACGCGATTGCAGCTGAATATCTCAAGCAGGAAGATGAACAAGAGGCCATGGTAAGATTTGAGAATTTAGTACATACGAATCCAGATTATGTAGGAACGTATTATCATTTGGGTAAATTGTACGAAAAACTGAATAGACAGGAGTCCGCGATTAATACCTATAGATCCGGGATTGAGATCGCTCGCAAGACGCGTAATTTCCATGCTTTGGGCGAGTTACAAGGTGCACTGTCATTCTTGACAGACGATGATGAAGATGATTTTTAATCTTTTCTAAATTTTTGGTATTTAATTTGTTATGAATTTATTGGTGTAACTGTTAGATGCTGATTTTTTTGAATTTGGAATGAGATGAAAAGGTATATTTGGATTGTGGGTTTGTTATTGACAATTGGAATGGTGGGATGTGATAATCCCAAACAAAGTGTTGCGGTCTATAAAGATAATTTACAGGACCTAAAAGGTAGGGATAAGGCGGAAGTAGTGATTGGTGAATACAAAGGTGTGATGCCTTGTGCGGATTGTGATGGTATAGAAACACTTATTTCATTGCATGCGGACAACACCTACCAATATTCATCTAAATACCTTAATAAAAGTGATGATGTGTTTATGCGTGAAGGAAAATGGAAATTGGATGGCAACATCATTACACTGGACGGCGTCGACTATAAGTTTAAATTAGGAAATCGAATACTGAGTCAATTGGATCTTTCCGGAAATGACATTACGGGAGATATTTCCAGATATTATGTCTTGACAAAAAATTGAATCTAGCATAAAAGATGTATGAAGAATAAAAAAGCCGAATCTATTTTCGGCTTTTTTATTTTTTTGAAATTATTCACTTTTTCCAGTATTACAATCTTTAATTGGGATTATACAGAAAGTTTTCTTCCCTTCTTCTCTTTAATTTTTAATCGCATCAAGTTAGGATCAAATAGGCTCTTTTAACAGTGCTTGTTCAGTGATTGTTCAGTGCTTGTTCAGTGCTCATACAGTGCTTGCTCAGTATGAACTGAATAATGAGTGACTGATCACTGTCTAAAAACTGATTGAAAATTGTTATTAGACATCAGTTGGTATGATGGATAAGTTCAGGTAATTAGGGTAGTTGTCGAAAATGGGGGAGGACGTATCCAGAACGGTTTAGCGGATACAAATATGCAGTGTAACTTGCTGTTGGATGAGGAAGTCCTCTTACTCCAGCTTGCTGCTCTAATAGCGCGCTGGAGCAAGATTAAACTTATCTAACTCAATGTAGAGCTAATTAAGAATTTTTGCTTGAATTTTTAATTAGCTCTACATTGAGCGATTTTATTCGTTGTCTGTTGTCAACTATCAAAATATTAGTTGTTTTTAGTGCAAAGTTCTTTTAACGTTGCTACGACGAAGTCAACTTCTTCTTTGGTGTTATGCTTGCAGAATGAAAAACGAACTGAAGGTCGTTCCGAGCTTGATTTGATTGCACCCAATACATGCGAGCCTATATCTGTTCCTGAACTGCATGCACTGCCACCAGAGCAGGATATACCCGCAATATCCAGGTTGAATAAAAGCATGTCGGCAAGGTCACTACAAGGGAAAGAAACATTTAGTACGGTATACAGTGATTTATCAGGTTCAATAACACCGTTAAAATCAATCTCAGGAATTGCTTTTTGCAACTCGTCGATCATATAAGATTTGAGTCCTTGAATATAAGCGTGGTGTTCTTCCATGTGCTCATAGGCAAGTTCTAAAGCTTTGGCAAGACCCGCTATTCCATAGACATTTTCTGTTCCACCACGCATGTTGCGCTCTTGTGCTCCACCATAGATTAACGGTTTAATCTTGTTATTCGCATTGATGTAAAGAAAACCAACTCCTTTCGGGCCATGGAATTTATGGGCAGCCCCTGTTATAAAATCTATTTTGAGGCTACCAAGATCATGTGGATAATGCCCCATGGTCTGTACAGTGTCCGAATGGAATATCGCATTATACTTTTGGCATAACTCGGAGATACGTTGAATATCGTTGAGATTTCCGATCTCATTATTGGCATGCATAATGGAAACGAAGGTACGCGGATTGGTACTTAAAAGTTCTTCCAGCTGGTTGAGATTTAAATTACCTTTTTCGTCAACTTCCAATAAGTCGAGGTGCACCTTACCGGCTTTTTCAAGCTCCTCTAACGTATGTAATACAGCATGGTGCTCTATCGGTGAGGTGATGGCATGGGTTATCCCAAAGTCGGCGATTGACCGAACGATGGCCATATTGTCCGCCTCGGTTCCACCCGATGTGAAGAATATCTCTGCCGGAGATACATGAAGTAGATTGGCAATCGTTTTACGTGCTTTTTCTACAATTGTTTTTACTTGTCGTCCGTGACTATGGATAGAAGATGGATTTCCAAAGTTATTGTCCATCACATCGACCATTACTTTTATTACTTCAGGATCTAAGGCTGTAGTCGCTGCATTATCAAAATATACTTGCATGCTGCAAAATTACAAATCTCTCAAGTAAATTGAAGGTATTAAATGACTTATTTTTATCATTTTATTTTCCTAATTATAGGTGATAGTGCTGGCATAGCGGGGGCTCATCAGAATTAGGCTCTTTTTGCCTGGAAAGGAATAAGATGCGTATTTTTCAGTTATGATGAAAAAAATAGCGCCAATCTATTATTTCAGTTTGGCGCCACGTTTCTATTTAGATAAGTTCTTTTTTGGTCTGACGAAGATGAGTATCATCATTCCTCCTAGTGCGAGCGCCAAACCCAAGTGGGCAGCGATATCACCCGCTTTCGTGTAGAACGTAATTTCTTCATTTAAATTAATTTCCTGATTTAGGGCTGCAGGCTGCCACCATTTGGTCTGTTGTACAATATCACCACGTTGATTGATAAAGCCTGAAATCCCTGTATTTGCTGATCGGGCAACCCAGCGCCTGTTTTCAATCGCGCGCAGTTTGGCATACTGTAAATGCTGGTCTTTACCCGAAGTATTGCCCCACCAGCCATCGTTGGTGATGATCGCTATAAACTGAGCGCCTTTCTTGACGTACTTGGAAACATAATTTCCCCAGATGGATTCGTAACAGATAACGGGTGCGGCACCAATACCGCTCTGGGCATAGAATACCGAAGGTTCAGCCTGTTTTCCGTAGCCACCTGTCGTACCGCCGAATGCTTTAAATAAAGGTTTAAGGAAGTTCATCGCTGCCCCAAAAGGCATTTGCTCTACGCCCGGAACGAGTTTGGACTTATGGTAAAACTGTAGTTTGGAGGAATAATCGATCAATGTTGCAGCATTGAAATTATCTTGGTATACATTAGGAGCTATTTCACGCGCAGTAGGTGTTTTTGCATAGTTGTACAGCTGATAACTTTCAATACCTGAAAGTACATTGCCATTTTTATATTGATCTAAAAATTTTAAAATGCGCTGGTAAGAATAAGTTTCCCTAAAGTTTTCCTCATCAAAATCGCCGTTCTGTGAAAGCGCAGTTTCAGGCCAGATAAAAAACTCTGTATTGGGTTTGGCGACCGAATTTGATAAGGAGAATAAGGTGTTTAATTGTTCTTCAGGACTAATATGGAATTTAAGGTAAGGGTCAATATTAGGCTGTACAACAACAATCTGTGCCGGATTCTGGTGTTCTTCATAGTTGAAGTAGCGTACCAGCGAGTAGGTGCTGGGAACTAACAATACTGCAGCCAAAGAAGCAATCGAGACAATTTTACGTTTGATCGGATAAAGTCCTTTTCGATTGAGGTAAAGTGTAAATACTAAGATATTGACCAGCCAGACCCATATTGTTCCGCCATAAACCCCTGTGATATCATACCATTGAATCAATTGATGAAAACTGGCGAAACCATTGCCCAAAGTCATCCAGGGAAAGGCTAAATCCCAGGATTCGTGTAGAAATTCATAGCTTATCCAGAATCCCATTAATCCGAAAAGGGATAACAGGATGTTCGTTTTACGTCGTAATTGCATATATAGCCTGAGCGCCAGCGCCATTAAAGCGGCGCCAAGGCAAAAAGGGATCAGACTGATGATAACGGCTGCAAAAGGCGGCATAACTGCCGAAATGGAGTTGTATACCCAATAAATAGAGGCCGTATTCCAAATAACTGCCGTGAGTCCTGCTGTAAGAAATACTTTAAGACCTTTTCTTTGGCGTGTTTCACTGCGGATAATGTTTTCCACTGCAATTAATAGTGGTACAAACCCAATAAATAACAACGGACTGGAATAAGGGATTGGAGGCCAGCCCAACCACAATAAAAAGGCACTTAAAAGTGCCAGTAAATAGTTGTTTTTCACTATATATTTTCTCCCATTTATGATTATAAACTGGATAAAACTTCTCTCTTTTTACTCTCGTATTCCTCTTGGGTAATCAATTGTTTGTCGAAGAGTGTTTTTAATTTTTTGAGCTTTAAGGTAATTTCATCATCTTCCTCTTCTTTGGCGGGAGCAGGTGGGACGATAGGGACTGCCGGAACTGGAGGAACAGCAGGGGTTGATCCGGTCGGTTGCTGTGTCTGAATTGGCGCCGGTGGAGTTGGCTGGCCCGATACGTAAGACTGTGGTGCCGACGGAGCAGGCGCTGTAACTGCTGGCTGAACCGCTGTATTACTTTCTTGTCGCTCAATGATCACTTCCTTTGCAACTGTAGGAGCAATGACTATTTTTTCTTTTTCGGCGGCCAGTTCGGCTTTTTTATAATTTTCAAGTGCAGCTTTAATATATTGATAAAGCTTTCGCGCCTGAACTTTTGGGATATAATCTATGCTCAGATTTTCTCCTGTAAAAGGGATAACAGTCACTTTTGAACCAAATATTTCTTCCTTAAAAGCAATATCCTTGATGTCTTGCCAGCCAAAGATTTCAAAATCAGTCGCCAAGCCCAGTTTGGTAAATTCGCACATAAAAATGCGTTTATTACTAATCGTGATACTATCCGGTAAAATGGTTACAGCAGGTTTCTTTTGAACTGCAATATAATCTATTTTTTCTCCTGGAGTAAGCATATCCTGGACTTTAGTCACCAATTTTTCAATGATTTTTATGTCCTGCCCGTCCTGTGCAAATTGTTCCATGTTCATGTCAAATACTTTTTAATACCTAAAGATTGTCAAAATTTATTCCAATCCCGCTACACAAAATACAAATTCTCCTTTAATCGGATTGTTTTCAAAGTGTAATTTTAAATCAGTTAATGTCCCGCGAACATTTTCTTCATAAAGTTTGCTTAGTTCTCGCGATATCGAAGCTTGTCTTTCAGCTCCAAAAACGGTGATAAATTCTTCGATGGTTTTGAGAATACGATGTGGCGACTCGTAGAAGATCATCGTTCTTTTTTCTTCTGCCAAAGCTTTTAAGCGTGTTTGTCTCCCTTTTTTTACGGGTAGAAAGCCTTCAAAGCAAAAACGGTCGTTGGGAAGCCCCGAATTGACAAGCGCGGGTACGAATGCTGTTGCGCCTGGTAAGCACTGCACTTCGAGTCCTTCTTTGATCGCCTCACGTACCAATAAAAAACCCGGATCTGAGATCGCCGGTGTCCCTGCGTCCGAAATCAATGCAATGTTTTGCCCTTCTTTCAAGAATTTAATGATTTCTGATACCGCTTTATGTTCATTGTGCTGATGATGCGCAAATACTTTTTTGTCGATTCCAAAATGCTTCAAAAGCGGAGCGCTGGTCCTTGTGTCCTCTGCCAAGATGAGGTCCACTTCTTTCAGGACATTGATCGCACGGAACGTCATGTCCTCCAGATTGCCAATAGGTGTTGGAACTAAATATAACATGGTCAAAGTTAAGTTTTTTTTACTATATAATATGCGCTAAAACATTCTGTGCTTTTTGGAGTTTTATTTTAAAGATTATGGTAAACTCCATCACTTTATTTTAAATAAATTATGCAATACATTGAAAAAATACAGGCACATCTAGGTGCTGAAGCGAGTTATTTGTTAGAATTTGATCAACCCGCAGTTTCCAAAACAATGCTTCATCTTCCACAAGCCGCATTTATTGACCAAGTATACAGTTCGAGTGACCGTAGTCCTCAGGTTTTACGGAGTCTAGGGCAGCTTTTTGGAACGGGTCGATTAGCCAATACCGGGTATCTTTCGATATTGCCTGTTGATCAGGGAATCGAACACAGTGCAGGAGCTTCTTTTGCGCCAAATCCACAGTATTTTGATCCAGAAAATATTGTCAAACTGGCTCTGGAGGGAAATTGTAATGCTGTGGCTTCTACTTTTGGTGTTTTGGGCGCTGTTGCCCGAAAGTATGCACATAAGATTCCGTTTTTGGTAAAAATAAATCATAATGAACTATTGACCTATCCTAATCGAGCCGATCAAATCTTGTACGGAACAATTCGCGAAGCTTGGAACATGGGGGCTCTTGCGGTAGGAGCAACGATTTACTTTGGGTCTGAGGAATCCGACCGTCAGATTATAGAGGTGGCAAAAGCATTTGAAGAAGCGCATTCTTTAGGGATGGCAACAGTATTGTGGTGTTACCTGCGCAACTCTGCTTTTAAAGAGGGTGATAAAGACTATCATTTAGCAGCGGATCTGACAGGGCAGGCCAATCATTTGGGCGTAACGATCAAAGCGGATATTATTAAACAAAAACTACCCGAATTGAATGGCGGCTTTAAAGCACTGAATATGGGTAAAAGTAGTTATGGAAAGCTGGATGAACGCATGTATACCGAGCTTTCTTCCGATCATCCTATTGATCTGTGCCGCTACCAGGTACTCAATTGCTTTGCCGGTAGGGCAGGCTTGATCAATTCTGGCGGGGCTTCGGGGCAGAATGACATACAAGAAGCTGTAAAAACAGCGGTTATCAACAAGCGGGCAGGTGGAACAGGTTTGATCTCCGGCCGTAAGGCTTTTCAAAAACCAATGAATGAAGGTGTTGCATTATTACATGCTATTCAGGATGTTTATTTATGCGACGAAGTAAGCATAGCTTAGCAAATGCGCGACTCCTGAGTTCATCAGGTTGAGTCTCAGCATAGGGTTTGCAAGTATAAATCAAATTGTAGAGCGTATCGATTATGCATTTAATCGATACGCTCTTTCTATGGATAAGGGTTTGTAAAGATCTATTCCATTGAAGACAGACCTTCAATGGATTGATGAATGTTAACCGGGTGCGATGGAAATAGCGCGTCGTAAAGCAGTCAAAAAGCCTTTTGGATAGTGGTATAGGAATAAAATAGCTTGTAAATAAAGGCAAATTTATCTAAGTTTGTTCACTATTTTAAATAACACATTATTATGTTGCAATTGAATTATATCCGTGAGAACAGGGATACGGTAATCGAAAGATTGGCTGTCAAGCATTTCAAGGAAATTGGATTGGTCGACGAAATCATCAGTTTAGATGAAGATCGCCGTAAGATCCAGTCGGAATCGGACGCACTTTCGGCAGAGGCTAATGCGGCAGCAAAACAGATTGGAGATCTGATGCGCCAAGGTAAAAAAGAAGAAGCTGAAACCGTTAAATCCAAATCCTCGGGATATAAAGAGCAAGTGAAGCAACTTTTGGATCAATTGGGTACAATTGAGGCAGAACTGAACGATAAAATCGTACAATTACCTAATTTACCGCATCAATCGGTTCCAGCGGGTGTAAGTGCTGAGGACAACGAAGTTGTTTTGAGCCATGGCGAAATCCCGGCTTTGTCGGACGACGCATTGCCGCATTGGGAATTGTTGAACAAATATGATATTGTTGATTTAGAGCTTGGCGTAAAGGTTGCTGGTGCAGGTTTTCCTATCTATAAAGGTAAAGGAGCTAAATTGCAACGCGCCTTGATCAATTTCTTTTTGGATCAGGCTGCAGAAGAAGGATACGAAGAAGTACAGGTGCCCATTTTGGTCAATGAAGATTCTGCATTTGCTACGGGACAATTACCGGATAAAGAAGGACAAATGTACTATGTGGGTAACGACAACCTGTATTTGATTCCTACAGCTGAAGTTCCGGTCACCAATATTTATAGAGACGAGATTGTGAAAGAAGCGCAGTTTCCAATCAAACATTGCGCTTATACACCATGTTTCCGTCGTGAAGCAGGCTCTTATGGGGCACATGTACGCGGATTAAATAGACTACATCAATTTGACAAAGTAGAGACGGTGCAGATTGTACATCCTGAAAAGTCCTATGATGTGCTGGAAGAAATGAGTTTATATGTACAAGGGCTGTTGCAGAAATTGGAGCTGCCTTATCGTGTATTGCGCCTTTGTGGTGGAGATATGAGTTTCACTTCTGCATTGACCTATGATATGGAAGTATATAGCTCTGCTCAGAAACGTTGGTTGGAGGTATCTTCTGTTTCCAATTTTGAAACTTATCAGGCGAATCGTTTGAAAGTACGTTTTAAGAATGCTGACGGCAAGATGCAACTGGCACATACGTTGAACGGTTCTGCATTGGCTTTACCGCGTATCGTCGCAGCGATATTGGAGAATAACCAAACAGAAAAAGGAATTAAGGTTCCCGCGGTTTTGGTACCGTACACAAAATTTGAGTATATCGATTAAGTTTCAATAAATAAGTCATCTTTAGACTTATTTAATATCATCATGAAAGACGCTCAGCCTGAGAAGGTAGAGCGTCTTTTTTTGTTATAACTCGATTTTTAGATGTTTAGAATGATTATAAATTGACTATAATTTTCCTATGAAAAAATAATAGAATAGCATGTTAACGTTTTCTTATAACATTGTTAATGTTTTGTTAATTATGGTTCATTCCGTATAAAATTCTGTATGGAAATTGTTTGATGACTTTTTATTCTATAATGCTTCTTTTGTAACAATTTGTAAAATTGTGAACTTATTATTGCGGTATTTCCTGCTATCGATAGATTATGTTAAAAAACTTGTAAAAGCAACTTTGGCTTTCTATATTTGACACCGCTAATAAAAATCGCACTAACTATTATTTACTGTAAATGCTGAAAAGAGCAAATTTTACAGCTGGATATTTATCTAAGGACTGACCCTATATCTACCTAGGGCCCGCTTTTCCAATAATATTTTCAACTGTTTCTAAATGAACTGCAATAGCATGTTATGCTTTTTTGCTGTTTATTGTCTAAGCAATTTATGTTTAGACGGTTATGATAACGGATATAATTTATATCAATATATAGGATTAGAAAAATAATAAAATTAACTAACTAAAACATGAAACAAACATTACTAAGTTTTCTTGTTGGCGGTATGATTCTGACTTCGGTTGCATTCGCTCAAGAAAAAAAGATTAGTGGTCGTGTTACATCTGCTGACGGTAAAGCAATACCAGGGGTGACAGTAGTTGTACAAGGTACTAATCAGGCAACGCAGACTGATACTGATGGTAATTATTCATTGAATGTGCCGGCAGGTAAGGTTGTCGTATTCCGTTCCGTTGGTTTTGATGATAAAACTATTATTGTTAACAACAACAGTTCTGTATTCAATGTCTCTTTAGTAAATCATGACAATGCTTTGGAAGAAGTTGTTGTTACAGCAAATGCAATTAAGAGAGAAAAACGTTCTTTGGGATATTCTGCGCCTACAATTAAGAGCGATGAATTGACAGAAGGCCGTAATTCGAGCGCGATCAACTCTTTAGCTGGTAAAGTAGCGGGGGTAAACATTACCTCTACATCTAATTCTCCAGGTAGTTCATCTCGTGTCGTATTGCGTGGTGGTTCATCTATTTCAGGTAATAATCAAGCGTTGATCGTTGTTGATGGTACTCCGATTGATAACACAAGTAAAATGGGGGGAGCCAGTGATTTATCAAGTGTAGATTTTGGTAACCGTGGTAATGATATTAATCCAGATGATATCGCTTCTGTAACCGTTCTGAAAGGACCTGCTGCTGCTGCATTGTATGGGTCAAGAGCATCCAATGGTGCATTAATCATTACAACGAAGAGTGGTAAAAAAGGAGCAAAAAATGAAATCACATTTAGCTCGACGAACACATTGTCATCAATTTTGAAATTGCCAGAATTTCAAAATCAATATGGGCAAGGTGCATCTGGCTACAATAAAGCAGGTGATTTGATTTATACAAACGATCCGAAAGAAAACTGGTCTTGGGGAGCACCATTCACTGGAGAGGTACAAGAATGGGGACAAGCAGTAAATGGCGTTCGTCAGAAAAAAGCATATTCTGCTGTGAAAGACAACGTACGTGATTTCTTTGACCTTGGTATTGCTTCTGACAACAATCTTAGCTTTTCCGGTGGTTCGGATAAATCCACTTTTTATTTAGGATTGAACGCGTTGAATTCCAATGGTGTTTATCCTGGTAAAAAAGATAACTACAACAAATACGGTGTTAGATTTAATGGAACAACAGAGTTCTCAAATAAATTTAGTGCTGGTATTGCTGTAAATTATAGTCGAATCAACAGTAATAATGTTGGTGGTGGACAAGGGGGCGGCTCTGTTTATAACAACTTATTACAAACGCCGAGAGATATCGATGTAGTCGGTTTAAAAGACTTGTCCAATCCTTATAACGGATATGGTTATATAGATGAAAATGGTGTAGCTCATAATGATGTTTATGGTTATTACGGAGCTTATACCATGAATCCATATTGGGTATTGGCTAACTATAATAATTTCAATGATGTGAACCGTATTATGGGGAACTTCAATGTGAATTATAAGCCTACAGAATGGTTGACTTTCCAAGAACGCATTGGATTGGATAACTACAGTGACCGCAGACGTTCGGAATCTCCCAAATACAGCTACTTGCCAATAGATAATACCACTGGTAATTATTCTGATGGTAATATTCAGACTGATCCAGGACAATACCGTATCGACCAATTTAACGTGAATGAAATTGTACACGATTTCATGGCGACAGCTAAGCATACCTTCAATGAAGATTGGGAAGCGTCATTCATGGTTGGAAATAACATTCGTCAACGCAAAACGACTTCGAATAGCACAGCGACAAATTCAAGCGGTGGGCTTGTTGTACCAGGATGGTATAATCTTGCGAATTCTAACGGTCCCTTGGACCTGATTGAAGATACTTGGACAAACCGTCGTTTGGTTGGTGTTTATGGTGATTTAAATGTTTCTTATAAAAACATAGCATATTTACAAGCTACAGCACGTAACGATTGGTCATCGACATTACCTAAGAAAAATAATTCATTCTTTTATCCAAGTGTTAGTGGATCATTTGTTGCATCAGAATTATTCTCTCCTGAATTGAAGAGTAAGTTCAGTTATGCAAAAATCCGCGCTAACTGGGCGCAAGTAGGTTCTGATACAGATCCTTATCAATTGATTTCAACTTTTTCTAGAAGTACAATTGCTGGAGGGTTCGGTTCTACTACTTTCCCTTTCGGAAACGTATCCGCATTAATGTCGGGTAATACTATCGGAAATTTGAACTTAAAGCCTGAGATCACAACTTCGTTTGAGGTTGGAACTGAATTGGGCTTCTTCAATAATCGTTTATCTGCTGATTTTACTTACTACAAGAATAATTCGAAAAATCAAATATTAAGCATTCCTATTCCACTTTCTACGGGTTACGGGCTTAGTTTGGTAAATGCAGGTAAGGTCCAAAATAATGGTGTGGAATTAACATTAAGAGGAACTCCTGTGAAAACAGAAAACTTGACATGGGAATTGTTTGGAACATTCACTAAGAACAACAGTAAAGTTGTTGAATTGATGGATGGAGTACAACAAGTATCAGTTGGAGGCTTCTCGGGAATGAGTATCGTAGCTGCCGTAGGACGCCCTTATGGAGAGTTTTATGGTGTTACAAATGCGACAGATGCACAAGGCCGTACTATTGTTGATCAAAAAACAGGCTTACCCATTGCTTCTTCTAAACCAGAATATTTAGGTACGTATAATCCAGATTTCCAAGCTTCATTGGGTACAAGTTTGAGCTATAAAAACTGGTCAATGAGCGCGTTATTTGATACGAAACAAGGTGGTGTGTTCTACTCTAGAACAAAAGACATCATGGGATTTGTTGGTACCTCAGCTGAGTCAGGTGGCGATCGTATAGGTCAGATTTTCCCAAATTCTGTTTATTTGGACGCTTCAGGAAATTCAGTCGTTAATACATCTGCGACTTATGATAAGATCGATTATTATCCAAATATGGAAGCGGGGGTAAATGTTGTTGATGCGACATATATCAAATTGCGTAACCTTACATTCACGTATAAATTCTCAAAAAACATGTTGAAAAACACACCATTTGGAGCGGCTTCTATCGGAGTGTTTGGAAATAATCTGTTTATTTGGACGCCAAGCGAAAATAAATACGCTGATCCAGAGGTGAATTCATCTGGTGCTGGTAATGCACAAGGTTTTGACTTTACAGCTCAACCTTCATTACGAAATTATGGTATCAATGTTAAAGTTTCATTTTAAGAGCAAGTAAAGTATGAAAACTATAAATTTTAAAAATGCTAAGAAGCTTTTAGTTTTAGCTTTAGTTGGCACACTAGGGTTGACTAGCTGTAATAAATTTTTGGATGTGAATGAAAACCCAAACAATCCAGAAACAGCTACTCCTAGTTTATTACTACCTACAGTAGAAGCTGCGATCAGCCAAGTTGTAGGGAACGGTTTTCAGGTATATGGTAATATCTGGGGACAATATTGGACGCAAAATCCTACATCTTCTCAATATCGTTCTATCGACAGATATCAAGTATTGAATACAGCCATGGATAGATCGTGGTTGATTTTGTACCGTAGCGCATTGAACAATGCGGAATTGATCATTAATTCAAATGTAGCGGCGAACGATAATTATAAAGGTATTGCTTACTTATTAAAGGCTTATACATTTCAAGTAGCAACAGATGCTTTTGGAGATATTCCATTGTCAGAGGCGTTAAAAGCGAACGGAAATCTTAATCCTAAATACGAAGCTCAAGCTGTTGTATACGATTCAGTATTCAATTATATTGATAAAGGCTTGGCTTTATTGGCAACGCCACAAGCTGTTCCTGTTTCGACCCAGGATATGATTTTCAACGGCGACCTAGATAAATGGAAAGCTTTTGCAAATACATTGAAATTGAGAGCGTATTTGCGCATTTCAAATGTGGATGCGAATAAAGCTGCAGCAGGTATTAAAGCACTTTACGCAAAAAATGCTAAATTTTTGGATCAAGACGCTTCAATAACTTACACAACGACAGGTGGTAACGAGAACCCATTCTACAATGAGATGGTAGGTTTAGGTAAAACACAAAATGTTGTGGCGAGCGGAACTGTGGTTCAAGCATTCGTAAAGAACAGTGATCCAAGAAGATTTTCTTTCTTCAATAAAGTGAGCGGACAAGATACAATTGCATTTATCCTTCAAGGTGATTTTAATGCAAATTCAGCAAAATTAGTTTCTTCTCCTTCACCTCTTGTTGGTGGTCGTGCTGTTGATCCTACATCAGCAACCGCGCCTGTGAAATTATTTTCAGCTGCAGAAAGCAAATTCTTGCAAGCTGAGGCTGCAGTGAAAGGTTGGGGAACAGGTGATGCGAAAGCATTGTTTGAATCTGGTATTATAACAAGTTTTACAGCTACGGGTAATGCTAATGATGCGGCTAAATACATAGCGGAAGCACCAGATGCGAAATTCGCAGGTGATGTTGAAGCAAAAGTCAAAGCTATCATTACACAGAAATATTATGCGATGTGTGGTTTTCAAGGTTTTGAATCATGGACTGAGTGGAGAAGAACAGGTTATCCAACTTTCTTTACGACTTCTATCGCATCAACTTTAGGTGCAGGAAGAATGCCATTGCGTATGCCTTACGCCAACAGTGAAGCGACCTCGAATGTAAATTATCCAGGTAACGTGGTAATCTATACACCGGTGTGGTGGGACGTTAAGTAATCTCTTAGATTTATATGTTTATAGGAGCGGCAATTTCGAAAGAAGTTGCCGCTTTTATTTTGGTATTATATTATGAAAAAAGCTGTATTTTCGTCCTTATTAACGCTGGTATATTTTATGAAAAGATCGATTTTAGTTTTAATGGTGCTTGTTTTTATAGGAGCGAATACGGAAGCTTTTTCTTCTAAAGCAAGGGGGAAAGTGTTTATTGGCGATACGATAGTGAATTACTTTGATAAATCAGGAAATTCAGTAGGGACAAAACTAGCGTCTCACTCTTATGAATGTATTGTTCCTGTAGGAGATGAACCGAATAGATTTTTTAATATAGTTAGCTATTATACAGCAACTGATTCCATGAAATCTTTCGCTTATAGCCGTGATAGCACAGCTGGGGTCTTTGGCTGGAAGTATGTTGGCGAATCGACTACCTACCATCCGAATGGACAGTTAAAAAGCTTGGAGAAATTCGATATCAATGGTTCAGCCATTGATTCATCTTATTATTACTATCCCACGGGCAAACTGAAAATGTTAATTACACAAGTGGAATCAGGACAAAATCCATTTACTGGTAGCCCTATAACCAAACCATATTACCTATTGTACTTGGATTCTTTGGGGAATTATCTTTTGAAGCGGGGGAATGGATTTATTCGCTTCGATTATGACAATGGTGATTATATTGAAGGTGAGTTAAAAGATAATGAAAGAGAAGGGAAATGGACGGGCTGGAATATGGAAAGCCGTTATGAGGAGCACTATTTAGCTGGCGTTCTTCAAAACGGAAAAAGGTTTCGTGCCAATGGCGAATTGATTTCCTACGACGCGGATACAAGGGAGTCAGCTCCTATTCCTTCGCTTAAAATGGACCAATTTATGAAAGCTATTTCTCGGCAGATAGACCTACCAGACCATTTAATTGCTCAATTGAAGTCTTCCATAATTAATGTACGATTTATAGTCAACAAGGATGGGAGGCTAAGTGATTTTAAATATGACAGTGATATTCCTAGTGGGGTTAAAAGAGAAATAACAACTGCTATTCAACGTGTTGGTCCTTGGAAGCCGGGGAGACTTCAAGGAGAGCCTGTTGCAATAAGTTATACCATCCCGATACGATTGTAATACATCGGTACAAGATGCAATCCGTCTTCTAAAAAATTTTTTGCTTCTCTAAGCGGTAAGTAGGCTGCTAAATACAATTATGTTTTATGAGCAGGTTTGATCTGTCAAAGAAGCACAGTTATAGTATAGATGCAGTATAGTTATAGTATTCACAATGTATAAAGAACGATATACATTGTCCGTGCTAAAATAGGACTGTAAATAACCGAAAATTATGCTCTAATTTCCCTTTGATTAAGGGGGATAAAATCTTTTACTGCTTCAACTTCTGTTCTGCATTAATGTTTGATCTTTTTTGCGAGTTAGGAAAGAAATGAGAGTGTATTCATAAAAAATTTTGAATCATTATCAAGTGTTTAATGATATAGAATACATTATTTTCGTGTGTAACAGATCTAAGAAAATTTGTCAGATTTGATTATATGAATGATTAAATGCTTGCCGTTTGACTTTATTTAGAGATTTTGATCCAACTGGAGATGAAGAACGCTGCGAGATCTCTTTTTATTTTCTCAATCGATGAAAATCTTATTAAAAATGACGATATGTTTTTGATATAATAAGGCTGATAGATAATATTTGTGTGATGACGATATGAGTTTATATGTCTGTAGAATATGACATGTCGTATGTCTGTGAGTAAATACAAGTAAAATATGATTATTTTTTAGGTCAAATTAGTATGTTTTAATGAAATTTATTAGTAATAAAGCATTTTTTGTTTTTCAGTAAAACACTGTTACTTTCAAGTGAATTTTTTAGAAAAATAAACGACTGTTAATCAGTCTGTTGCATTAATCGTTTGGTTAATTGTTGTTTAGGAGTTATGCTTGCATTGTAAAAAATAAAAAAAATTATAATTTTGTGTTAAACATTTTTTAACAGCTCTACAATATGTTAAAAAATAGGTGCTAACTAGGACATATATAGATTATTGGAAAGTATATAGTACTAACCATAGTATTTAATAAAATAACATTTTTATAAACGTAAACATATGAAACACAGATTACTCAGTTTATTCGTGGGTAGTATGATTCTGACCTCTATTGCGTTCGCGCAGGAGAGAAAGGTCAGTGGTCATGTTACTGGAGCGGATGGTAAGCCATTGGCAGGTGTAACTATCGTTGTCCAAGGGTCGAATGTAGCTACTCAAACAGATGCAAATGGTAATTATTCATTGTCAGTGCCTAATGGTAAAATTATCGTATTTCGCTCAGTAGGCTTTGCAGATAAGACGTTAATTGTTAAAGAAGGACAATCTGCCTTTAACGTAACACTAGATAACTCTAACAATGCACTTGAAGAAGTTGTTGTAACAGCTATGGGTATTACGCGTTCAGAAAAATCGCTAGGTTATTCTGCAACAAAAATTGGTGGTGAACAGCTTGCAGCTGCCAGAAATACCAATGTATTGAGTTCGTTAGCAGGCAAAGTGGCCGGTGTTACAGTTAATTCAACGGGTCCAGCTCCCGGTTCGGCATCTTCTATTACAATTCGCGGTTATGGATCAATGACTGGTAGTAATGAACCATTATATGTAGTAGATGGGGTTCCTTTACAATCAACAACATTCAATACACAAGGTAATACAATCCAAGGTGGCGGTATTTCTGCTTTATCTTCTGATGACATTGAATCAATGACTGTTCTTAAAGGCGCTGCTGCAACCGCTCTATATGGAAGTCGCGCTGCCAATGGGGTCATTGTTATTACAACTAAATCTGGAAAAGCTGGAAATGGACGGAATTTTTCTATTGCTTATAATGGTGGTATCCAATTTCGGCAGAATTCTGTCTTTCCTATCATGCAAAATGAATTTGGGCAGGGTTGGAACGGGCAACAGACCTTTATTGAAAATGCTTCTTGGGGGCCTCGTTTCGATGGAACTGAACAGAAATATGGGCCAATTTGGAAAGATCAGCAACTTTCGCATATTTACGCTGCTCAAAAAAATAATGTAAAGGACTTTTTTGAAACAGGTAAGTCATTTAATAACAGTGTTTCTTTTAATGGTATATCCGAAGATAGAAAGATGAATTATTATTTATCTTATTCAAATGTCAAAGATAATGGTATTATGCCAACTGATGCAGATTCGTATAAAAGAAATACAATTGCGTACCGTACATCTTATCAAGCTGCTGATTGGTTGAAAATATCTTCGAATTTAAATTTTAATACAAGTAAAACTGATGTCGCGGGTAATTACCAAGGTACTTCTATTATTGACGGTCTGTTAGAATTGCCGAGGGACATTTCACTCGCCGATAAGAAAGATTTAACTAGCCCATTCAATACTCCTGAAGCTTATTTCACTCCTTATGGTATTACAAATCCTTATTGGGCTTTAGCAAATAATTATAATAGATTAAATTCAAAGCAGTTTAATGGTAAGTTACAGTTAGATATTAGACCAATTAAAGAATTAAATTTGACTTACCGTTTTGGATTTGACCATATTGACTACGACCGCAAAGTTGGTACTCCCGAAATTAATTTAGATGATAAGTTTATTACGGATGATAAGGGATACCCACCATCAGCTATGAATCAGTCTGGTGCTGTAGCTGTATCTTACGGACGTAATTATGAGCTAAATCATGATTTCTTGGCAACCTATGATAAAAGTTTTGACAAATTTTCTTTCACAGGAATTTTGGGGATGAACTTGAACGAAAGGTATGCAACGAGTATGAATGGAACAACAGAAAGTCTTGCTGTATACACAGATTTTTGGCAATTGAGTAATGGTTCCACTAGATCTGCTTTGGGAGAATCGCAAACTAAACGCAGATTGGTAGGTGTATTCGGGGATGTGACTTTAGGTTATGACGAAACCGTATTTTTGAATTTAACAGCGCGTAACGATTGGTCGTCTACACTACCTATCAATAAGAACCATTATTTTTACCCTGGTGCCACATTAAGTTGGATATTTACGAATAACCTACCAAAAAGCAGCATTTTGAATTTTGGTAAAGTACGTTTTGCTTATGGTAAGACAGGTAACGATGCTGGCGTTTATCAGACATCGGCTAAATATATTCAAGCTTTTGCCAATGGTTATTATGGCAGTAATATTGCGACTTTCCCTTTCAATAATAAAAATTCATTTTTATTAGATACTAGAAATGGCAGTAACACGTTGAAACCTGAAATGAATCAAGAATTTGAAGCAGGTGTTAACTTAAAGTTCTTAAACAATCGCATTGGATTGGATGCAGCTTATTATAACCGCAAACGAACAGATCAAATTTTTCCTTTGTCAATTGATCCAGCTACCGGATTCGCTACCATGGTCACCAATGTCGGAAATGTGCGTAATAGAGGTATTGAATTGTTATTGAGCACAACTCCTGTAAAAACAGAGAAATTTCGTTGGGATTTGGATTTGAATTTTACGGTTAATAAAAATAAAGTTATCTCATTACCAAAAGAACTGGGAGGAAAATACCAAGTTAATAGTTTCTCGGCAGGAAATGATGCCGTATATATGTATGCTGAGGAAGGAAAGCCGCTTGGAACATTCTATACCTATCTCCCGCAATATGTACAAGATCAAAGTAGTGAACACTATGGTAAGTTAATTGTAGGGGCAGACGGTTTACCTGTTTTGACGTCTAACGTTCAAAGTACAGGAAAAAACATTCAACCAAAATGGGTCGGTGGTGCAACCACATCGTTGAGTGCGTATGGTTTTACATTAAGTGCTGCATTAGATGTACGTGAAGGTGGTTATATGTTTTCACGAACCAAGAATTTAATGCAATTTACAGGTAATGGTATTGAAACTCTGTATAACGAGCGTAACCCATTCATTATTCCTAATTCCGTAGTTAGTAGTGGAAATGGAGCGTATACGGATAATAATACTCCTGTTAAAATGTCTACCAGTGGGCTTCAAAACTATTGGGATAAAAAAGGAGGCGGTGCTGGTGGAGAATATTATCTGCTAGATAGGTCATTTAGAAAAATCCGTAATCTATCCCTGACATATAATTTTCCAAAAAATTGGGTAAGCTCTGTAAAATTAAGCGATATTGCTGTTACAGCTTTTGTAAATAATCCATTTGTATGGACACCAAAAAGCAACAAATTTATTGATCCAGAAGGTTCTACAGGTGGTATTGGATTAGATGGACAGTTCGGTGAATTGTACATAAATCCTGCAACTAGAATTTATGGTTTTAATGTAAGTCTGAAGTTTTAAAATTGAGCAAAATGAAAAAAATTATACTGCCATTAGTGGCAATAGCAATAGGAGTTACATCGTGTAATAAATATTTGGATATAAATACTGATCCAACCGCTCCTGTGCCAGAAAATGTGACAAGTAATTTGATACTTCCTGGCGTTGAAATGAACTTAGCAACAAGTTATGGAAACTTTTTCCGTATTCTTGGGGGATATTATTCCGAACAATATGCGCAGTTATTTGGGACAAGTAACTATTTAGATTATTCACAATTTACAACTTCTCAAACACGTTCTAGCGGTACATATACGCAGTTAAATACTCGTGTGTTAAATAATTTGGAGACAATCCGTACAAAATCTGTTTCAACAAGTAATTGGGGAGATAACCTGGCCGCGACCACATTGAGAGCTTTTGCTCTAGAAGCATTGGTTGACGCATATGGAGAGACGCCTTATTCGGAAGCATGGAAAAAGGAGATTCTTGCTCCAAAGTATGATAACGGAGATGTGGTCTATAAAGGTATTTTGGCTGAATTAAATGAGGCATTGTCAAAAGTGTCTGATGACACACCTGTAATTGAGTCAATGTTGTTCGGAAAATCAACTTCTGCAGAGTGGATTAGATTTGCAAATGCTCTAAAACTGAAAATTCTAATGCGGATGAGTAACGTACAAGATGTGAAAAGCGAACTGTCAGCATTAATAGCACAAAATAAATTTCCCACAAAAGACGTTGCTTGGGATGGAATTTGGGCAAATGAAACGGGTAAAGCAAATCCTTATTTTCAAGAAGAATTTGCCGCTTATTTTGGTTCAAATCAAAAAAATGTTACTTTGAATTTAGCATTATTGTCTGTGATGGAGAATTCTAATGATGCAAGGTTAGTTGCATTTTTTGACAAAAATAAGGATGGTAAATATTTAGGCGGTGTGTCTGGTACTAATTATTCAACGTCAAAATTGTACAAGGCTGAAAACTTTAACCGACCTGCAATGAGGTATGACTCGCCAGTATATTTAATTACTAAATCAGAAGTAGAGTTTTTCTTGGCTGAATACTATGCGAAAAATGGTTCTGCCGCTGACGCTAAAACTCATTATAACAATGCTATTACTGAATCATTTCTTTCAGCTGGTTTACAAGCGTCCGATGCGCAAAATATAATTACAGGTACTTATGCCTATAATAATTCGAATTCCACAAAGTTGATTGGTATTCAAAAATGGGTGGCTTTGTCTGGTACGAATAACTTTGAAGCATGGTGTGAGTTACGACGTCTTAAATACCCAACATTTGGTACAGTTACTGGTGCTGATATTTATAATGTTGCTAATGATGTATTTAAGCCGGAGTTATTGGCGGCAGGTACATTATATACACCAATTGATGTATTTAATACATTAAGTAAAAACCAACTTTTACAACGTATCCGTTATGCGCAGAGTTCTACAAATGCAAATAGTAATGCTCCTGCTGTTAAACCGGATACCGAGCCAGTTTTTTGGGCAAAATAGAATTGAATAAAATAAATTAGAGAGCTTTATGAAATTAATAAATAAATTTTTGACCTCGTTCCTTACAATAGCAGTCGGTTTTTACTCGTGTAAGAAAGATGAAGTAGGTGGCACTGCTACACGAGATACTGCAGGAGAGTGGTACGTTATTGCTGATGCTGTAAAGGCGGATGGCTCGTTGGTAACGAAAGATGTTCGTAAATTGGGACATTTTAAGATAGGTACTTATAATACAGTTCAGAATACCTCCGATAAAATGTGGGTGGATGACTACAACAATTTCTGGAAATTCAAAGGTAAAGTTGACTTGGATTTAGCAAATATGTCGTTTTCAGGAAAGAATATTCAAAATGCTTCTACACGAGGTGATGCTAAAATTACGTTTGATATTACCAATGGTAAAGTGTTAAAAGGTGTAGGTAGGTATCCAAATGGTACTGTAGCCGATAGTATCGTCTTTGAAGTGAAATTTAGTAATGATAATCCAGTGGGATATGATCATTATAGGATTTCAGGTGTAAGATATTCGGGACTAGAGGATAATGATTAACAGATAGCTTTAAACATCCTCGATTTATAAAAAAGGATTATCTAGAAATTAGATAATCCTTTTTTATTGTCTCTTTTTAAATATCCTTGGACTGTTATTTATTTTGTTGATATATTGGTTTTTATGTCTTTTTGCGTTTCTTTTGCAGCGAAATTATTAATAGAATATTGCAAATTTAAAAGTTTATTATATCTTTGTTTTTAACAAAACTTTAACACTTTAATTAAAGTTTTGATTTGACCAATATTCACCCATTTATACGCATAATGGGAAATATGAAAAGTTTTTCAAGTATTTATATGCTGGTACGTTCCTATGAAATAGCTTTTGTTAACTAACTAACTAACTAACTAACTAACTAACTAACGATAATTAGAGGAAAGATTCCTAACCGTGGTATTTAATGCCAAAAAGCAGAAATAAACATACTTAATTAAACATAAACATATGAAACACAAACTACTCAGTTTTTTATTGGGTGGTGCTATCTTGACTTCGGTAGCATTCGCTCAAGAAAAGAAGGTTAGTGGACGCGTAACAGGTAATAATGGCGAGGGGTTGCCAGGAGTTACTATTGTTATTCAGGGCACTAACCAAGCCACACAAACCGACGCAAACGGTAATTATTCCATCAATGTTCCTACGGGAAAAATTTTAGTCTTTCGTTCTGTCGGCTATTCAGACAAAACAATCACAGTTGCACAAGGTTCAAGTTTATACAACGTACAACTGAACGACAATGAGTCTGTTTTGGATGAAGTCGTGGTAACCGGTGCCGGTCTTCAGGCGAGTCGTCGTTCTATTGGTGTTACTCAAACAACCATTAAAGCAGATGATCTACAAAAGGCAAAACCGACCAACATTGTGACCGGTCTGACTGGAAAAGTTGCGGGTCTAACAGTACAAGGAGTTGGTAGTGGTGTAAATCCCAATTACCGCGTAGTATTGCGGGGAATGCGCTCTTTAACGGGTAATAACCAGGCCTTAATTGTTATTGATAATATTATTTCTCCATCAGCTATGTTAGGTAATCTAAACCCTGATGATGTGGAAGATATCACCGTACTGAATGGTGCTTCTGCGGCGGCGCTTTATGGATCACAAGCATCAAATGGTGCCTTGATTATAAAAACAAAAAAAGGTGCTGCTTCTCAAGGACTAGAAGTGACAATCGATAACACAACAACTTTTGAAAATTCTGTTTTCTTACCTAAGATGCAGAAGTTATTCGGGTCTGGTGCGGATAAATATGTTCAGATTTATACACCTTATGAAAACCAACAATATGGACCTAAATTTGACGGTTCAAATGTGTTAATTGGGGATCCACTCCAAGATGGAAGCACGCAATATACACCATATTCATATAGCGGCGATAAAGATAAATTCTGGGAAACCGGAGTTACCAATATGACGAACTTGTCTGTTGCATCAAAGCTGGATAAAAGCTCATTCCGTTTTTCTGGTCAGTATTTAAATTCCACAGGTACGGTTCCTGGAGATAAATACACAAGAGCTTCAGCTCGTGTAAATGGTGCTAGGGAATTAAGTGATAAGCTGAATATTTCGTATTCTTCTTACTATGCACAAAATCGATACGATCAGACATCGGCGAATTCTTCCATTTATGATGCAGTTTTGAACCAACCTGGACAAATCCCTTTGTTAAGCTATAAAGACTGGAAAAATAATCCATTTGCTGACCCTAGCGGTTATTACAATGCCTATTATAATAATCCTTATTTTGTAGCAGCAAATAATCGTCAAAATATTCGTAATGACTATTTTATGGGTAACATTGACTTAAGTTTCAAACCATTACAATGGTTAGATTTTACGGGGCGTGTGGGTATGACAACCGCCAATCAGTCTTATAAATATACCACAGGTAAATATTCATTCACACCTTATGCAGCAGGGCTTCATGGTTCCTATAAGGGTAATAATATTACAGGCAGCGTGTCTGATGCATTTAATTATACAACAAATATTGCAACAGACTTTATCTCGCATGCAACACATACCAATGGCGATTTTAAGTTTGATTACACTGTACTCTTCCAATTTTTGCAAAATCAATATTCTGGTATGAATGCTTCTGTAAGTGGCTTGGTCATTCCTGATATTTATAATCTTGGGAACTCATTGAACAATCCAAGCGCGGGTCAATCTTCATACCTCGCCCGTACATTTGGCTTGTCAGGAAAAGTGGATGTTGCTTACAAAAATTATCTTTACTTGAGTTTGACTGGACGTAATGACTGGGTTTCCATTCTTGATCCAGATCATAGATCCTTCTTTTATCCAGGTGTAGCATTGTCTTTTGTAGCGACTGATGCTATTGACGGACTGAAAGATTTTGAATCATTAAATTTCTTGAAGCTGATTGCCAACTGGTCAAAGGTGGGACAAGTTAACGTGGGTAGTACATCTACATTTGGTGCTTATGCGACAGTTCCGACTTTCAGTCAAGGTTCGGGATATCCATATAACGGTGTCGGCGGTTTTACGATCGGAAATCAGATTGTTCAGCCTGGATTAAAGCCTGAAATGACTCGCTCAATTGAGTTAGGCTTTGAGTCACAATGGTGGAATAATCGGATTACTGCCAATGCAACTTATTTTAATAATAGAACAACAGATAATACCGTTCCGGCTATCATATCATGGGCAACTGGATACAGCAATTACCTTGTCAATGCAGGTATTACAACGGGTAAGGGTATTGAATCTAAATTGACGGTTACACCGATCAGAACACAGGATTGGGATTTAACGGTAGGGGGTAACTTTACCTATATTGATAATAGAGTAGAAGCAGTAGGAGCCGGTTTAACACAATTGGCATTGGGCACCTATGGTGGAAGTACGGGATCTTACGCAATTGCAGGAGAGAAGTTTCCTGTGATCATGGGTTATGGTTATAATAGAGATCCACAAGGACGGATTATTGTGGATAAAAATACGGGATATCCAACAAAAACTGAAAGTTTGATCAACATGGGGCCTGCAATGCCGACGCATACGCTTGGTTTGAATCTTAGTTTGTCGTGGAAAGACCTGACTTTTTATACGAGTGCTGAGTACCGTACAGGTAATTATATTTACCACAGAGGAGCGAGCACTTTTGATTTCTCAGGATCAGGAATCAATACTGTAGGTTATGATAGAGAGCGGTTTGTTATCCCTAACTCATCTTATTGGGATGATGCAACGCAATCTTATGTTGCTAATACGAATATAACAGTGTATGATGGCGGTTCAGATTATTGGACAATGGGAACAGGAAGAAGGGATATCGATGAAACTTATGTGACATCAGCTGCATTTTGGAAGATTCGTGAAATGTCGGTAACCTATAACATTCCAAAAAGTTGGTTGGCTGGACAAAAAGTAATTAAGAGAGCTCGAGTAAGTGCCCAAGGGCGTAACTTATTTTTATGGACTCCAGCGACGAACGTTTACACCGATCCAGAATACTCTGACGGAAATGGTTCTTCAAACGGAAATGCGATTGGTTTAACTGGATTGAGCCAAACGCCACCATCGAGATACCTTGGATTCTCTGTTAGTTTAACTTTTTAATCTTAATACAAATGAAACGAAATATTAAATATATAATGTTGGGATTGGTAGCCGCATTTGGTACACAAGGTTTACAATCCTGTAATAAAGCGTTAGATATAAATACCAACCCAAATTCACCAACTTATTCTACACCTGAGTTGGTGTTACCACAGGCTATGGTCGCGACTGCTCAGCAAGTTCCAGGTTTTAATACATATGGAGCACGCTTTGTAGGCTACTATGCAACATCTGGTGGGGTCTCGGGTTGGGGAGATATCTTGACCTACGATTATGCAACAAGTGCGTTTGGTGGTTTATGGAGCGGGGTTTATAATACACTAACGGATTTGGACTATGTTGTTAAAAATACTGCTGGAAATGCAGGTTATCAGGATTTAAATCAAGCTGCTGTAGTGTTGATGGCCTACAACTATGCTAATTTAGTAGATACCTACAATGACATTCCTTATTCTGAGGCTTTGCAAGGAGCGGCATTCTTAACACCAAAATACGATAAAGCAAGTGATATTTATGTCGATTTGGCTAAAAAGCTTGATGGAGCGGTGGCTTATTTTAAAGCAAACGGTCCTTCTGATGTCTTTAAAAAATCGGATATTATTTTTAAAGGAGATAATACCTCTTGGGCCAAATTTGCTAATACACTTAAATTAAGATTGGTATTGCGCGCGGGCAGTAAAGCGGCGTTTACCAATAAGACGATAGATCCTATTGGTGTAATCACAGATGACGTGATTGTACAACCTGGATTTACCAAAATTGCAGGTAAGCAGAATCCAATGTGGAATACCTGGGCATATGGTGCCGACGGGGCCGCTGTAGGTACATGGGGAACGCAATTTATTCCTACCCCATTTATAATGGCATTTTTTGATGGTTCTAAACTAAATGATGAAGCACGTGCAAACTTGTTTTTTGCCAATGGTATTTCAACGAACGTAAACCAGTTGGGAAATACAAACAATCCGCCAGTGGGAATTTCTCCCTCTGCTTGGGTTATGAAACCAGCTTCAGGAACAATCAGTGCAACAAATTATAGAGGGTATGGTGTTATTAAAGGCCCATCTGCTGGTCAACCTTTAATGCTTGGTGCAGAAGGAAATTTCCTTGGGGCAGAAGCGGTCGTTGAAGGATTACTTTCAGGTGATGCTAAAACTTTTTTTGAAAATGGTATTAAAGCTTCATTCACCTACTTAAATAAAAATGAATCTGATGTTGTCGCAAATGGTGCAAATGCGAATAATTATCTGACAAGTTATGTCTCTGCTAATGCGGGTAAATACTTGGCGGATTGGTCAGCTGCACAGACAAAGGATGAAAAATTAGAGGCTATTATTACACAGAAATATATTGCATTAAACTTCTTATTCGGTCACGAGGCCTATAATGAGTACCGTCGAATCGGTTATCCAAAAATTGTTGGCGGCAATGTGATTGGTAACGGTAAGTTTAATTTTATTTCTACTGAATCACGCTCGACAGCTCCTGATAAAAATCTTGCTAGACTGCCTTATCCAGCAAGTGAGTTCAGTTATAATGGTGCAAATATCCCGACGGTAAATAAATACACGGATAAATTGTTCTGGGCAAAAGTAATAGATCAGAAATAACAGTGGAAATATCCCAACGGTGAATAAAAACACTGATAAATATTTGGGTAAACGTAAATTAATTTGAAATGAAAAAGATTATAAATTATATTTCGGTACTGTTGTTACCGTTTATGTTCACAAGTTGTTTGAAGGACGATGCAATCATCGGTCCTGATGCAGCAGGGAATGTTGAAAATATCATAGAGTTTAAAAACTTTGTAGCACCATCTTCGGGGACATCTAGTAAATATCCGCTCTATATTCAGGCTTTTGATATGGTTCCAACAACGGATTTTGCAATTCCTGTTCAAATAGCAGGCGTGTATAATCCGAAAGCGGATGTTAAAGTTACTCTAGAATTGGATAATAGTATACTTACGGCTTATAATGCACAGAATGGATCAAAATATCAACCATTGCAAACAGCGAATTATACCGTTTCAACTTATGAGGTTACAATTCCGAAAGGTCAAAAAATTGGAAACTTAAACATCAAGTTTTTTCCTGAAAAATTTGATTTTAAAGAAAGCTACGCTTTGGGATTAAAAATCAAATCTGTAAGTGAGGGGACAATCTCTGGTAATTTTGGAGCAATAGTCTTAGGTGTTGTACCGAAAAACTTATATGACGGTGTTTACACCGTTGAAAAGGGACTTGTACAACGTTATACTGGCGGTGCTTTAAATATTGGTGATGCATTGAACGGAAGTTTGGCTGGTAATCCAAAGGTCACACTTAAATCGATTGATGGAAACACTGTTGAAATTACCAATATGAAATGGGCAGGTGGTACTTCTGGAATTGCAGGTATCGACAACTTGCGTGCAACAATTAACCCTGCTACCAATGAAGTAACTATGTTTGCTTTAGGTTCGCCGACCCTAAGAAATATTGCAGGTAAAGTCAATAAATATGATCCAGCAACCAAAACGTTTACATTAAATTTTGACTGGGCACAAACAACGAATAAGAGAGAAATTCTTGATCTTCAGATCAAATTTGATTCTCCTAGACCATAGTGCTAAAAACTTCATATAGAAAAGG